>NZ_FUYH01000001.1 GCF_900167605.1 Caloramator quimbayensis
CACCTATTAATTATTGGTATTACGGGTTCAATCTTCTTAGGCCGTCCTCTTTTATCTCCTTCTTGTTTACCTAAACTTTGATTAAAATCAGCTTTTTCAAGATATTTTATTACTGTTCTGTAATTATGCCCAGTAACTTTAACAATTTCATTTACTTTTTTCCCTTTACTATAGTACAGCTTTTTGATATTCTTAACTTGAGTCATTGTTAACATTCCTTTCTACCCCCTTTAGCCTCATCAACTAAAGGGTAGTTTATTTTGAGGATGTTGGCAATGACTTTTTTCCATTTTTTTATTTGTATTTTATTTCTGCAACTCTTTGTATTTATATTTTACACTAAACAGCTTGTTGCCATTGTCACCATTTGTTCCAACCATTGAATTCATCCAAAGTGATGTAAGCCAGCCTGAGTCTTGAGTATCCATTGAGAGCGGTGTGATTCCTGCAGCTTTTAACTTATCGCAAACTGCAAAGAACTCATCCCATGTTTTTGGAGGTTCATTTATACCAGCCTTTTTAAACAGCTCCTTATTATAGAAATATCCAATAACCTGTCTTTCATTTGGAAGTGAATATATTTTACCATTCCTACTATTAAATTCTAATACTTCCTTTGAAAACATTGCTTTCCATTCAGGGTCAGCATCAAGATAAGGAGTTAAATCAACAACCGCATTCTTTTCAAGAGCTGGATCAAGAAGATTATATCCTCCTGCATATACTATATCAGGAAGTTCATTTGCTGATAAAAGAACTTTCATCTTATCAACATATGCCTGGTCTCCTGGTATTTCTTCTATTTCTACCTTTATTTTTCCTTCATATTTTTTATTGAACTCTTCTATGTTTTTTGCTAAAACTGGAGCGTATGAATTTACTCCTACTTGAAATGAAGGATATTTAATAACAATTGGTTCATTCTTTCCTGCATTTTCACTATTTTGTGTTTGTCCGTCTTGTTTTTTTCCACATGAAGTCAGAGAAAGAACGAACATAACTAAAAGCGTGATAGTAGTTAACAATTTAATTTTCTTTCTCATTTTTCCCCCTCCTAATTAAATCTTATATATATAATAATAATCTGTTATAAAAAAAAAGTAATAAAATATATATACTAAATTTTTTATTTATTTTACATATTCAAAATTTATAGTATATTTTATAAACATTAATATAGTATTTAGCATTAATTATTTTGCTTTTCTTTATTATTTTTACTAATATTATTTATATAATTTTCAAAATTTACAAAAGCATAAATTATTGGTATTTTTATATTAGCAACAATTAAATAAACGGATGTGAAATTATGTATTCAATAATATTAAACAAAATTAAATTTATATTAAATATAATTTATATTTCAGTTCACAATTTTATTTATCAATGTCTTTATTCGATAAGATACAAATTTACAATTACAATAATTATTATAGTACTTATTCCAATGGGACTTTCTTATATATATTTATATAAAAATACTTATTTGCTTTTAAGCAAAAACCTTAGTAATAACCTAAATGATTCAGTAAAGGTTGTAAGCGATAATTTGGGAAATCAATTAGATATAATAAATAAAACATCGATGATTTTTATTTCAAATCCAATTATAAGATCAATTATTACAATAAATTCAAAAAATAATGTCTATTTAAAAGCTAAAAAAAATATTGAAATAACTCGCCAAGTTGAAAATCTCCTATCATTTAATTATGCTTGGGATAAAAAACTTTTAAAATCTGTTTTTATTTTTGAAAACTCAGATACATATTATTCTATTTCAAGAAACCCATTTACTTCAATATCTTCACAAAGAAATTATAAAATTGCTCTATCTCTATATTCATCAAAAAACGAGAAAAAAATTGTTGCACCCGATTTTAATGACCAAACCATTTACTTTGCAAGAAATATTTATGATTTAAATACCTTAGAGAAATTAGGCACTATAGTTTTAGGAATCGATGCTAAGATGCTTTCCCAAATCAATAATAGTTTAATAAACTATAGAAATATAAGAATAATTATATATGATAATGATGGAATGATATTTTCAGATATAGATATGAATAACTTAAGTAAAAAATTAAATGATATAGTTGAAATTCCCTCTAATTCTTATAATATAAAAGAAATTTCAATAAATGGGGAACCCTATCTTGCTGCAACAAAAAAAATTCCTGAATATAATTTAAATTCTCTTGTTGCAGTACCTAAAGATGAAGTTTTTTCATATCTAAAGCTCAATATGAAAAACTATCTTTTTACAATATTATTTAGTATACTTTTCTCACTTATTATAGGTATTTATTTATCATCAAAAGTTGTAAAGCCAATTAAAATTCTTACTGAAACAGCTGAAAAATTAAAAAAAGGTAACTTTAATCATAAACTTCCTTCATCAAAATACATCGAATTAAACCAACTAAATACAGTTCTTAATAACGCAGTAGATAAAATAAATTATTTAATATATCAAGTATATGAGAAGCAGCTACTACTTAGGGAAACTGAGCTTGCAATTCTTCAATCTCAGGTAAATCCCCACTTCCTATTTAACGTTTTAGAAACAATTAGTTGGGAAGCTAAATTTTCAAACAACCAAAAAATTTATGAAATGATTGCATCTCTATCTTTAATAATGCGTGCAAGTATTGCATTAAATAAAAATGATAAAATTACTATTGAAGAAGAATTAAAAATAATTAATTCATATTTAATGCTTCAAAAAATGAGATTTGACGATAGATTAAATTATATAATATATTGTGATGATGAAAAATCAAAAAACTATTATATTCCAAAGTTATGTATTCTGCCTATTGTAGAAAATGCTATTATTCACGGTTTAGAATCAAAAAGAGAAGGCGGGCAAATTATAATAAAGGTTATTTTTGAAAATAATAAAGTAATTATTTCGATTTTTGATAACGGTATAGGATTTGATACTAATAAAATTGATATCAATAATATAAAAAGTAAATATAAGTCTCATATAGGACTTTTTAATACAAACAAAAGAATAAAACTTATATATGGAGAAGAATATGGACTATCAATTAAAAGCACAATTGGATGTGGTACAGAAGCAACTATTTTCATTCCACAAGATAGAGGGGGAAATATAGATGTATAGTATTATGATTGTTGATGATGAATCTACCGTTAGAAGAGGATTAGCAAATTTTATTCCTTGGCATGATCTTGATTGTAAAATAGTATATATTGCTGCAAACGGAACTGATGCCTCAGAAAAACTTGAAGTTTATAAACCTGATATAGTAATAACAGATATAAAGATGCCAGAAATGGATGGTATTGAATTATCAAAATACATATATCTTAAATATCCTTCAACAAAAATAATAATTTTAACTGCATACAGTGATTTTTCTTATGCCCAATCAGCAATAAAATATGGCGTGGTTGATTTTGTATTAAAGCCTACATCCTTTGATAAATTAATCGAAGCCATAAATAAAGCTAAAACAATTATAGAAAATGAAAAATTTAAATCATTAAAAATTAACGTTTTAGAGGATGAAATTTCTAAAACAAAAGAAGAATTACGTGAAAGTTTTCTCTTAAAAGTTATTAATAGAATTATTACAGATACTTCTACAATTTTTAATAAAGCAAATTCATTAGAGATTAAACTTGATAATTATTACGCTGTAGTTGTAGAGGTAGCTTCTGAAAATAACTTTGAAGATTTACAAAAAAGTAAAAAGGTTGAAACCGAAATCTATGGATTAAAAAATCTTATATCAATAGTTTTAAAAAATAATAATCATTTTATTGCTACTATAAATAATAAAAATCTATGTATTTTTATAAATGTCAATAAAAACAATTCAAGTCTTCAAACAATAACTGATATATGCAATGAAATAATTCATTCAGTTAATAAACTTATTAATATTAATTTTATATTAGGTGTAAGCAGTTTAAAAAATAATATAGAAGATATAAACATCGCTTACGAAGAAGCATTACAGGCCATTTCAACAAAATTTTATATAGATAAGAATATATTTATTTATACTCAACATAAAAGCATAAATGATATGGATATTATATTCTCAATCAACACCTCTTTTGATAACATTTTAAAATCAGTTCAATCTGGAGAATATGATAATGCCTCAAAAAATTTAAAGCAATTGTTTGAAATCTATAAAAATGAAAATGTCTCTATAAGCGATACTAAAAACTTTAGCATGCTGTTATTTTCATATTTATTAGGGCTTCTTCCTAAAAACGATTCATCTTTCATAAATCATATGCCAATAGGTTCCAAAATATCACAATGCAAAAATATTGAAGAAATATATAAGATACTGTTATTTGAAATAAATTTTGTTATAGCTGAAACTAATAAAGCAAATCAGTATAACCATTCATTGATAGATATCATAAATAAATATATTGAAGAACATTATAATAAAGAATTAACTCTATCTTCAATAGCCCAGCATGTGCATTTAAATAGCAGTTATCTTAGTAGACTTTATAAAAGTAAAACAGGGCAAACATTAACAGAAAAAATAATGAAGGTTAGAATTGATAAAGCAAAAGAACTTTTATTAAGTACTAATTTAAAAGTATATGAAATAGCTTCAAATGTAGGAATTGAAAATACAAACTATTTCTCTTTACTATTTAAAAAATATACATCAATGTATCCAAAAGACTTTAGAACTTTTCATAATTGCAAAATTTAATTTCATATAAAAAACCTGTTAATAATAACAGGTTTTTTATATGAATATATTTTTAAAATCATACAGTTTGAGTTTTTGCCTTTTTTTCTGCTTGGCGTCTTAAAACGTCAACATATACAGCTGCAATTATAACAGCACCTATGGCAACCGTTTGAAGATCTGCTGAAACACCAAGAAGATTTAAGCCATTTCTTAAAACTGCCATAATCATTGCACCTATTAATGTTCCCCAAACTGTTCCTGATCCCCCCATAAAAGATGCCCCACCTATTATACAAGCTGCAATTGCATCGAGATCATAATCAAGCCCTGCAAGGGGAAATGCAGCATTAACTCTTCCTGTTAATACAAGTCCTCCTACTGAAGCCATAAGACCACATAGAGTATATACAAGTATTAAAGTTTTTTCCACATTAATTCCTGAAAGTTTTGACGCTTCAAGGTTTCCACCAACAGCATATATATATCTCCCTTGTGCTGTTCTATTTAGGAATATTGAAAAGAGTACAAAAACGATTATTACAAGTATAAAACTAACTGGAACTGGACCTATAAATCCTGCACCTATATATTGTATAGCTTTAGGAAAACCTGATATTGGTGAAGCTGCTGTAACTATAAGTGCAAGACCTCTTGCAATATTTTTCATTCCAAGTGTTGATATAAAAGGGTGGGGTAATTTCAATTTGGTAAGCATAACACCATTTAAAAAGCCTAAAAAAGCACCAATTGCAATACACATAAGCATAGCAAGTATAGGATTTATCCCCCATTTTACTACAGCAACACCCATTATACAAGTAGATAATGCAAGTACTGAACCAACAGAAAGATCTATACCAGCAGTTAAAATGGTTAAAAGCATACCTACCGAAATCAAGCTATTTATAGCCGACTGTCTTGCTATGTTCATAATATTTTTAAGAGTTAAAAAGTGAGACGAAGCAAAGGTTAGCGCTATGCATAAAAGTAAAAGTCCAAGAAGCGAACCAAATTTTGAAATATAGCTTTTAACAGATTTTTTATCTGTAGTTTGAAATCTTTCAGCCTTTACATTTTTTAATTCTAAATTGCTCATTTAATTACCTCCTGTCGCTGCAAGCATAATATTTTCTTGAGTTGCATGAGCTCTATCTATCTCTGCTGTTATTCTTCCTTCATGCATTACATACACTCTATCGCTCATTCCAAGAATTTCAGGTAGTTCCGAAGAAATCATTATTACTGCTGCTCCATCTTTGATAAGATTATTTAAAATATTATACACTTCAACTTTTGCACCAACATCTATACCTCGTGTTGGTTCATCAACAATAAATATCCTCGCGTTTGTATTAAGCCACTTTGCAATAACTACTTTTTGCTGATTTCCACCACTTAACTGTCTTGCAACAAAATTTTCAATTGGCGGATTAATGTTAAGTTTTTTAATATTTTCCCTCGTAGTTTCTTTAAGCTTTTTTAAATTCAATAGCAATCCATTTGAAGACTTTTTATAGGATGCTATATGTACATTAAAATCTATTGTATTATCAAGCACAAGTCCCTGACCTTTTCTGTCCTCAGTCAAAAATGCAATACCAAGGTTCATAGCATCCTTTGGAGATTTTATATTAACTTTCTTATTTTCAATATATATTTCACCTGAATCAATCTCATCAGCACCAAAAATAGCTCTGGCAACTTCTGTTCTTCCCGCTCCGACAAGTCCAGCTATTCCTATTATTTCTCCTTTTTTTACATTAAAGCTAATATTCTCGAAAGTACCTTTTCTTGTCAAATTTTCAACTCTTAGAGCTTCCTCTCCTATTTCAACTTTTATTTTAGGAAATTGTTGCTCTAAATTTCTTCCTACCATAAGCTTTATAAGCTCATCAACAGTAACTTTTTCAATTGGAAGAGTTGTAATCTTCATTCCATCCCTCATGACAGTCACTCTATCACATATCTCCATAACTTCCTCAAGCCTATGTGATATATATATAACTGCAATTCCCCTGCTTTTAAGTTCTCTTACAGTTCTTAAAAGTTCCTTAACCTCTCTTCCTGTAAGGCTTGAAGTTGGTTCATCCATTATTAAAAGTTTTGTTTTAATGCTCAATGCTTTTGCAATTTCAACCATTTGCTGCTGACCTATTCCAAGCAAAGCAACATCCTGTTTTGTATCAATATCTTGTCCAAGTCCCTTTAACAACTCATGAGATTTTTTTCTCATTTCTTTAATATTTAAAAGTCCCCTATCTCCATTTTGCTTTATTTCTCTACCCAAAAAAACATTTTCAGCTACTGAAAGACCTTTAATAGTATTAAGCTCTTGATAAATAGCTGTAATTCCATATTTCATAGCATCTCTTGGACCATTTATTTGAGCTTCTTTTCCTTCTATATATATTTTCCCAGCATCATTTTTATAAGCACCAGTTAAAATTTTAATAAGTGTTGATTTCCCAGCTCCATTTTCTCCAACCAAACCATGTACTTCTCCAGGAAGTATTTCAAGGTTAATGTTATCGAGTGCTCTAACCCCAGGGAATACTTTTGATACACCTTTAAGTTCTAAAAATGGCTGCACTTTTTTGTCACCTCATCTCCATATTGTGATTAAAGTTGAACCTCTGCTGTCATTTCTATTAAATGCAATACCGGATTCAACTTCACCACTTATTTTATCTTTAATTATTTTTTGCCTAATATTTTATCAAGATCTGCTTGAGCTTGATCAACGTTTTCAGCAGTTATCATACTTGTACCAGTATCTATTCTTGCATCGATTTTTTCACCCTTTGCAACTTTTACTGCTGCTTCAACACCAAATTTACCTATATTATATGGGCTTTGAGCTACTGAACCTGTAAGTTCACCTGCTTTTATTGATTTTAAAGCATCTGGTGAGCCATCAAAACCAACAGTTATTATTCCTTTCTTTCCTGCTTGCATAATTGCTCTTTGTGCACCAAGTGCCATTTCATCATTTGAACAAAATACTGCTTTTACATCAGGATATGTTTGAAGCAAGTTTTCCATAACTGACATACCCATATTTCTATCACTGTTAGCAGGTTGAACAGCCACAACTTGAAGGCCTGCATCTTCCATAGCCTTCTTTGCACCGTTTACACGCTCATCATGAGTCCCGTCTCCTAAAGCACCTCTTATAATAACAACTTTATCACCTTTTTGAAGTTTACTTGCAATAAACTTGCCGCCAACTTCTCCACCAGCATAGTTACCAGTTCCAATAAAGGATAATTTCTTATCCCAGTTTGCATTTGTATCTATTAATAATACTGGAATATTTGCCTCTGCTGCTTTATCAAATGTTGCTATAGCAGCACTTGGTTGAGACGGAGCAACAACTAATGCAGAAACTTTTTTAATAATCTGGTCTTCCATTATTGATGTCTGTCCTGCTATATCTGTCTCTGCATTAGGTCCTAAAACTTCAACCTCAACACCAAGCTGTTTTGCTGCATCCATTGCACCTGCTTGTACTATTTTCCAGTAATCACTATTTAATGCTTTTAATACAACGGCTATTTTTATTGGCTTTGTTTCATTATTACTTGCTGTATTATTATTTGAAGTCTGTTGCTCTGCTGTCTTTTTACCACATCCTATAAATGATACAGCCAACATTGTTAAAATAACCATTAAACTTAAAATTTTTGTTACTTTTTTCATACAAAAATCCCCCTCTTTAATAAATTTATTAATAAAAGCCAAAACAAACATATTTAATTTTTCAGCTATCACCTTCCTTTGTTTATTTTCAGAATTTTGTGTTAACGTCTAAATATTATAACATAATTAATTTTTTTTACAGTTTAAAGATTATTGAAATGTTTATTTTTTTCATTTTTTAAACTTTAAAATTTGATAATTTAATTAATTTTTGAATGTTTTTTCTTATGATTTACATTTTATATTTATATTTCCAATCGAAAGTCTAAATATTTATATCGTAAAATTAAATTCGGCTGATATTATTTTTATTATATCAACCGAACTTTAAACTACTTAATACTTAAATTTCTTCTTAACATTTCGATTATATACCACTTCTGTATTGATTTGGAGAAACACCATAAAACTTTTTAAAAGCAGTATAAAAATAATTATTGTTTGAAAAACCTACTCTTTCTGCTATTTCAGCTACAGTAAGATCCGTTGTCTCAAGAAGTTTTTTAGCATTCTCAAACCTTACTTCATTTATAAAAGTTGACAATGATTTACCTTCAATTTCCTTAAAAAGTACTCTTAAATAACTTGGAGATAATTTCATTTTTTCTGCAATTTCTTCAAGAGATATTGATGGATCAGTGTAATTCAAAAATATATAATTTTTTACTTTATCTACAACATCGTTTTTCTTCGAGCTCTTCTTATCTTTCATTTTTTCAGAAACATATACTGTTAATCCCATTATATAGCTTTTTATATCATCTATTGTTTCATAACTGTCCATATTATTCATAAAATCACCAGTATTTATATATACACTTTCTCTATTCATTCTCATCATATTATTTATAACCCTTATAATGTTTATTACAAGCTGAGTTACAGCAATAATCATATCACTATATGACAACTCCATGAAACTTTTGAACATGTTATCTAATTCCTTTTCTGTTTCCTCAATATTTCCAGACTTAATACATTTAAATATTACTTGTTCCTTATTTTCATTATATTTATACTCAGCAGTAATATCAGAATTTATTTTCTCGTTATATAGAATTGATTTTAAACCATATTTAAATCTGTAATTTATATAATGTTGAGCTGTGTTGTATGCCTTTGAAATATTTTCAATTCCATGAGATAGCTTGCTAATTGAGGCTGAAACGGAAATATTATCATCGTATAATATATCCTGTATTTTTTTAATTAATTCTATTATTTTATCAATTGATTTTTGTTCATTATCTTCTTTGTAGTCAATAATAACGCAAACTTCATTATCATTAAAATTTAAAATTTCACATTTATAATATTTAGAACATACATTTTCAGCTGTTAAAATTACTTTGTTTTCTATTGCTAATATTTTATCCTGTGAATATTTTTGTTGTATAAGCTGCTTATACCTATCTATCTTAATAAGAATTACATATATATACTTAAATTCGAGGTTAACTCCTAGTTCTATTAATCTTTTTCTAACGTCATCTGTACCAGGTTTCTTATTCAATAATAAATCCATTATTATGTTCTTTTTTATAAAATTAGCATCAACATCAGATAGCTTCCTTGCATCTTCAGATTTTTGAATAATTGCATCAACTGCTTTTGTCATATATTCAATATCAGTACTATCTATTTCTTTCAAGGCATCACCAAAATCATTGTTTTCATCATAATAATTTTTTAATGTTTTTATTACTTCAGCAATTGGTGAATATATTTTTTCAGAACATAAAAAAGAAAGAATTAACGCTAAAATAAATAAAATAATAAAAGTTTTTATCATATACTGTATCATTCGAGAAATTGTTCCCATAAGTGTCTCATATGGAACAATATTTATTAACTTTAAACCTAAATTATCACTTGTTTTATATGTAATAATATAAGGTTTCCCATTAATCTTATTCAAAAAGCTTCCGCTTTCAATATCCGAATTTAATATTTTTTGTATATAACCTTGTGACGAAATGTTATTTAAAAACATATCAGTATTAGAACCAAATATAATCCTTCCGTTTCTATCAATTGCAAAAAGATTATATCCTTTTTGAGACATATCTTTAAAATAAGCTTGTACAGAATCAGCATCCACATTGAGTATTATTGCACCATATGGAACGCTTTCATTTGTTGATTTAATATTTGTAAGCATAATTGACAAAACATCTTTTTGGTATTTCTGATTACTTATACTTATTGCTATTTTCCTAGGAATAAATTTTGTGCTCATAGTTTCATTATTTTTCTTGATAATATCAATTATTTCTTTATCATAAAAACTATTATATTTAGCTGAATTACCAATAGAAGTATATATAATATTAGTATTATAATTATAAATATATATTGACTGTACAAAAGGAAGTTTTAGAGCTGCCTGTTTTATTTTAGTCTCTCCTATTAATGACGGGCTTTTATTATTAAACATTAAATTATATACATCCTCATCTAAATATAACTGGTACATATATGATTTTGCCCAGTTTAATGTATACCCAATATAATATTCTGCTTGATTCAATATTTTCTTTGATGTATCTTCCGATTGCTCCATCATCTGTTTTTTATATCCTTGATATAATACTAAAGTAAATATTAAAAGAATTATAGATATTACAACAATATAGGAAATAATAAGTCTTTGAAAAACGCTTTTTAACTTTATACCTTTTTTTATTTTACAAAATAACGATTTCATATATTGCCTCCTTCAAATAGTGTCTTATCCTTAGCAAAGTTTCTATAAATTGTATAAATAATTTAATAATTAAAATATTTTATATCTTAAAATAATTATATTTAATAATTCATTTTAATGCTATAAAAAATATTTGTTACAAATTATTAAGGCTGGCTTTAAATAGATATTAAATTCTATTTAAAGCCAGCCTTTCCCTACTCCTTCTTCAAAAGTTTCGGCACTTTTGGTGCCCTTAATCTGTGTGCCTGCTGAAGCCCTGATCCTAAAAGCGGGAGTACATAATGCCTGAAGGCTTCAGTTACATTGTTACCTTCGCTGTTTATAAACTCATCGGGCATATGTTTTGTTTTGCCTGCAACCTCTTCAAGGTTAGTCAGCTGATAATCAACAGAATAGTCTCCTGTTCTGTGAATAGTTATTGAGCCGTCAAGGTTGTGCCATATTGCAAATTGTGCCGCTTTCTCTCCAACTTCCCTTGCCTCATGCTGGTCAACGTCTGATACACAGCCAAAGAAAGACCTTTGAAGATAACCGAAGGTATCCGTTCTAACCCTTTTAATTCCTAGATTTTTCTTTATATAATTTGCCAAAAGATCTCCTAATGCACCTGTTCCAGAGAGCTGCACATTTCCAAATTCGTCCTTTTCAACATTATTCAAAAGTTTTGTAACAATAGGATTGCCCTCCTCATCACAAATACCCTCAGATACTGCAATAACGCATCTTCCGTATTTTTCATAAATTCTTTTAACATCCTCAAGATACTTTTCTATGTTAAAAGGCCTTTCAGGAAGATATATAAGATGCGGGCCATCATCAGGGTATTTTTGTGCAATGGATGATGCTGCTGTTAAAAAACCTGCATGTCTACCCATAACAACACCTATATAAACGCCAGGGAGAGCTCTAACATCGAGATTGATTCCAGTAAAGGCCTGAGCTACAAATTTAGCAGCAGAACCGTATCCTGGAGTATGGTCATTTATTACTAAATCATTATCAATAGTCTTTGGTATATGTATTGCCCTAAATTCATAATCAGAAAGCCTTGCGTTTTCATTTACAATTCTAACAGTATCAACCGAATCATTACCGCCTATATAGAAAAAATATCTAATGTCATGGGCTTTTAAAACATTGAAAATTTCTTTGCAGTATTTTTCATCAGGCTTATCCCTCGTTGAAAAAAGTGCAGAGGATGGAGTTAGTGCAACCTGTTCAAGATTGTGGGTTGTTTCCTGAGTTAAATCAAGAAAGTCCTCTTTAATTATTCCAGCAACTCCATGAACCGCTCCGTAAACCTTTGTTACTTGAGGAAATTTCCTCGACTCTAAAACTGCACCTACAAGGGATTGATTGATAACGGCTGTAGGCCCGCCGCCCTGTGCAACCAGTACCTTCCCTTCAAGTTTCATTTAAAATCCCTCCCCATAATTGAATAAATATTTTTAATTTTATATATATTTTACTATATTATTCATATAAAGAAAGATTATTTTTTACTTTCTTAATTCCAAGACCAAAATCTTCAGACATTTTTATATTTCTGCCATCGATTATAACTCCTCCAACTGCAATATCCTCCGATAGAAGAGTTGATGCATCAAGGTCTGACCTTGTCACAATGTTTTTCCCTGCTGATAGAGATGATGCAGCAGTAATTCCAACCTTACTTTCCATCATGCTTCCTATCATACATTCCACACCGCAGGATTGTGCAATACTTAAAATGTTTTGTGCATTGTAAAGTCCTCCGCTCTTCATAAGCTTTACGTTTAAAATATCGCAGGCACGCATATTCAAAAGTTTTAACGCATCATAGGGTGAAAATAAGGATTCATCAGCCATAATAGGTATGTCAACATTATCTGTCACATATTTTAGGCCTTCAAAATCATAATATACAACCGGCTGCTCAACAAGTTCAATATCAAGCCCCATATCCTCCATCTTTCTTATAACCCTTACTGCTTCCTTAGGTTTCCATCCTTGATTTGCATCAAGCCTTATCTTAATGTCATAGCCAACAGCATCCCTTATGGCCTGAATCCTTTTTATATCAAGGCTGCTGTCAATGCCTACTTTTATTTTAAGTATTCTATAACCTTTATTAACATACTCTAAGGCTTCAATTGCCATTTTCTCTTCATCGCCTATGCTTACCGTAATATCTGTTTCAATTTCTTTTTTCGCTCCTCCAAAATATCTATATAAAGGCATTTTATATTTTTGGCAAAACAAATCATGTACAGCAATATCAACAGCTGCCTTAGGGCTATAATTTTTAATCATACATTTATTAATCTTTAAAAGTATATTTTCAAAATCATCAATATCCATGCCCTTAATTGAAGGGAAAATAAAATTTTCAATAGATTCTTTTATAGAGCCCAAAGTATCCCCAGTTATAACAGCTGTTGGAGATGCCTCACCAAAACCTATTTCCCCTGTATCTGTAATTATCTCAACTATTATAGTACTTAAAACCTTTAAAGTCCTAAGAGCAGTTTTAAAGGGCCTTTTTAAAGGAATGTCTGCCTGATATATTTTATAATCCTGTATTTTCATAATATCCCCCCTAAGCTTAAAATGATTTATAAGATTCAATAAAATAGTCATAAACTTCCTTTGAAACCTGTGCTATTGCAAACCTTGCATCGTTGTTAGACTTTACATCATAGGTCATCATGGTAAATATGTAATCTAAATTATCTAAAAAAACTATTCCAAAATCATGGTCAACTCTTGAAACTTCCCCTGTTTTATGTGCGATACTAACTTCTTCAGGAATAAAATATGCCATCATAGAAGTATCGAGCTGATGCTTTAAAATATCCATCATAATTTTAGAAGAGCTCTCATCTACAACCTCTCCCTTATATAAAAGCTCCATAAAAAGAGTTAAATCCCTTGCACAGGTTTTGTTTTCAAGTCCTTTATCTCTCGCTATAAAATCCATCATCTTTCTTTCAAGAACAGTTAAGCTGCAGCCTAAGGATTTTATATAATCATTTATTTTACCCATGCCAAGAATATCTATTAAAACATTGGTAGAAGTATTATCGCTCTGTATAATCATTAAGGTTATTAAATCCATTATTGTATAGGTATTATCTTCACTTAGAAGAGATATTATGCTGTAGGGTACATGATAACTTTTATCAACTTTAATTCTTTCCTTTAGTGATATTTTACCTTCTTTAGCCTGTCTGAAAGCCTCCGCCATAATAAAAACCTTAATAGTGCTTGCAGATGGAATAGAGGTATCTCCATTTATATTCAGCATTTCACCTGTTGAAAGATTTTTAACTATTAAAGAATATTTTATGTCATGCTTTTCCATAATACCCCTAATATTATCAAACATAAAAACACCCCCTCGCAAAAACGCCACCCAAGCTGCAATACAAAAAATTTGTTTCGTTAGCTGAGTGGCACTAAATATTATGTATAAACTTTATAAATGTGGTAATAATTTAAATAAAAGCAGCTTCCCATGGTAAATATCCCCGTTCAGGCACAGTGTATGTATACACTGTGCCTTTTACTGTACTCTAAATCCTGCATCCCTTACGGCATCAACAAGCCTTACCATGCTGCTGCATCTTACTCTTACTACTATCTCTTTAACATCAGTTTTAACCTTAGGATCAAGAACCACAAAACTTATAATGTCTCCTCCAAACCTTGAAATTATCTCCGTCAGCTTTGCTATCTGACCTGGTATGTCATAGGCAAGAACTGTAATCTTTTGTCCCTTATTTATGCCAAGAGCTTCTGAAAACTGCCTGAAAATAGCATAGTGTGTAATAATACCCTCAAAAACTCCGTAATCATTAACTACAGCAATAAATGGAACCCCATATATATCAAGAGCATGGGATGCCTTTTCAATTTCATCATTTGGGCTTAAAGAAGGAATATCTACTCTCATCAAATCCTTTACTTTCCTAAAGTCAAGATAATCATCTCTATCTCCTCCAACTTCAAAGTACTCAGAGTATATTCTTTCCCTTGAAATTATTCCAAGAAATCTCTTATCCTTTAAAACCGGTATGGACAAAAAATCCTTTTCATTCATCTTTTGCAGTGCAACCCTTAGGCTATCCTCAGGTGTTACTGTTGTAAGCTCTTCCTTTGGGAGCATCAAGGCTCTTATATACATAGAACCCCTCCTTAATTCAAAACTAATATTTAGTAAATTATACTACATAATTGAAATAATTACCATATATTTTTAAATATCATATTTCCACATAATAATAGCATCCTCGTTATTATCGCTGTAATATTTTTTCCTTACAGCAACCTCAATAAAGTTATATTTTTTATAAAGATTAATAGCAGGTATATTGCTTTTTCTTACTTCGAGAGTCATTGCATGTACACCTTTTCCCCTGCAGCAATTAATCATATCCTCAAGAAGAAGGCTTCCTGCTCCAACTCCTCTATATTCTGGATGAACAGCTATATTTGTAATATGAGCCTCATCAAGCATAACCCACATACCACCGTAGGCTATAACGATTTCATCCTTAACAGCTACTCTATATAGTGCACATTTGTTTGTAGTAAGCTCGCTGTAAAAGGACTCCCTTTGCCATGGGGAGGTAAAACTTAATCTCTCTATTAAATAAACATCATCTATATCCGAAAGCTCCATATCCCTGAAAATTATATCATTCAAGATTTTCACCTGTCCTTTTTTCATACTCCCTTTCAGCCTGGGATTTTCTTATATATATGGGGCTGAAGGTATATATGCTTTGCTTTTCACCATCTTTAAGCCTTAAAAGTGCAAGCTCTCCAAGAAATGCAGCCCTTGGCATCATAGTAGAAAGCGGTGCAAAATATGCTCTATCCTTTAGTGTTTCCTTAATTATTTTTTCATGAATTTTAACTCCATCTCCGCAAAACATAACCTTATCATCTTTTAACTTTTCCAAAAGTTCATTTATATGAAGAGCTTCATATTCACAAAGCCTTATAAGTTTTCCCTTTTCCCATCTGAAATTGCATGTATAAACGTTATCCCTTAGAGCATCCATAATAGGGCATATAATGCCGTCAAATCCTACTTGCGCAAAAGCTATAGAATCAAGGCTTGACACAGCAATAAAATCCTTATCTTTCCCCTGTGCTAATCCCTTGGCTGCTGCAAGCCCTATCCTAAGCCCAGTAAAGGATCCCGGTCCTGCAGATACCGCAACGGCATCTATATCATCCATAGTTACCTCAAGCATCTTTAAAAGATTTTCTATCATTGGAAGAAGCACCACAGAATGCTGAAGCTTATAATCTAAAAATATTTCCGCCTCAAGTTTGTTATCATTTATAACAGCAGCCCCGGCGGCGCTAAGAGATGATTCTATAGATAGTACCCTCATTTTATTCCTCCTAAATTTAGTTTATTAGAATCTATATGTATTTCACGAATATTTTCATCTACCTTTTTTATATTTATCTTTATAATATCCTTTGGAAGTATTTCAGAAATCATATCCCCCCATTCAATAATGGATATGCCGTTCCCAAAAATATATTCATCAAAACCTATTTCATAAAGTTCTTCTATATCATTAATCCTGTAAACATCAAAATGATATAAAGGAAGTCTTCCCCTGTATTCATTGACTATGGTAAAGGTTGGGCTTGTAATATAGTCCTCAACCTCAAGGCCCTTTGCAATTCCCTTCGTTAGCTGGGTTTTTCCTGCTCCTAAATCTCCGTTTAAAGATATGATATCCCCACTATTTAAAACCCTTCCTATTTTTATTCCCAGCTCATAAGTTTCCTCAACGCTTGTTGTTTTTATAATCATACTCTCTACCTCTATTCTATAATAATCAACATCTATATTTTAGCCTTAAATTCCAAAAAATAAAAGAACCTATGCGGTTCTTTTATATCTTATAAATATCTACATCCTCCTTAAACTGCTCAGTAAGTTTGTTAAAATCAGCTATGCTTGTTGTAAGTTTCTTTATTTGTTCTGTATAGCTTGACACATTTGCACTAACCTCCTGAGAAGAAGCTGAATTTTCCTGTGCTATTGCAGCGAGGGATTCTATCTTGCCGTAAACTTCAGAAATTGCATTTGTTGCAGCTTCAAGTTTATTTGAAGTATCTATCATAACTGATGCCACCTGCTTTATCTTATCCTTTGCTGCATTGCTGCTGTTAACTGCATCATTAAGATTACTATTTTCATTCTTTAAAACTTTAAACTGCTCCCCAAGGTTTGAAACCAGATTTTCTATTTCGCTTATAAATTCCATAAGGCTGCTGTTTATATCTTTTACAGCATTATTTGACTGTTCAGCAAGTTTTCTAACCTCCTCTGCAACAACAGCAAATCCCCTTCCTGCTTCGCCTGCCCTTGCAGCCTCAATAGAAGCATTTAGAGCAAGAAGGTTTGTCTGCTCCGCAATCGAAGATACAAGGCTAACTATATCGGTTATTCCCTTAGCTCTGCTTTGAAGATTTAATCCGCTGTTTTTAACCTCTTCAAATTTATCTAAAACCTCATTTAATTTTTGGGCTGTGCTGTCAACATTTTTAAAGCTCATATCAATTCCATCAACTGCATTTTCAAGTTTATCCTTATTTTCCATTTCAAGCTCAACAGCAGTTTTTATAGCCTCAACATTAGTATTTAAAAGAGAAACTGAGCTTTCTGTCTCCTGTGCCTGAGTCATAGCAGCCATAGCAACCTGTTCAACAACCCCTGAGATTTCTCCTGATGTCTGATTCATCTTATCTGCTATTCCCTTTAATGTATTGCTGAAGGTATTCATCTCATCAGTAAGCCCTTTAATTCCTACAAAATCCTTTCTGACAAGATCCTTATATTCATTTAAAATGCAGTATATATCTTCATATATATCCTTAGTAACTATTTTCCCTTTTTCAACATATTCATGATTTTTTATAATATCTATCTCTTTTAAAATATCCTTCATTGGCTTATTCATAATACTTAAAGCTGCAAAGCATGATAAAAAAGAACCTATAAAGGCTGATAGTACTCCAAAAATATTAAAAGATTTTAGCGGAACAGTAGCTGCTAAATTTAATAGTAAAACGAAAATTGATGTAAATAATGCTGCCTTTAAATTTATATTTTTTATAAAACCAAAGGACATTAATTTATTTAATCTATAGTTTTTTACAAAATAAATATCTTTTTCAAATATAAGTTTAATTTCAAGGTTTTCACTGTCTTTTCTAATTTCCTCAATCTTTATATTTTCATTATAATATTTAGCCGAGCCATCTATAAGTCCAAGAAAGTAATCAAACATGCCTCTTTTAGAATTGTATGTAAAAATCGCTTCTCTATTTGAAACAGGCTTTAAGTTAAGTATTGGAGGTTTTGCCCCTGCTATTCTTTTAACTACTATTACATGAACATCATACATAGACTTTAAAAAGCTGTATAAATTATCATGTTTAAAAAAAGCTGGATAATCCTTTGAAAAGGTTATAATATTATTAAATCCAATTGTTCTCCATATCTGTGATGTAGTTATTCCCTTTGATTTTGCAATATTATCTATTATAGAATGTATTTTTTTATCCTCAACATCCTCTAAAGGCGAAAAGGTTCTATCACTTCTCTCTCCCGCCTGTTCCATAGATTTGTCAACTATCTCATTTCCATATAGTTCTCTGCATGTTTTCAGCCATGTAGATACAACTGTTCCCTTCACATTAACACCCCCAAAATTTTTTTATTTGCTTAATAGAATTATATATTATTTTAAGATATAATGGAAAATATAGCAATGATTTGTCGAAAATTTTATGTTATATAATTGTTATCGGAAAATAATTATTAAAGTTTAGGAGGATTTATGTTAAATATTGATTTAAATCAACTTCTATCATCTTTATCAATGGCAATAGATTTATCCCACTGCAGCATTTCCTATGAAGAAAGCCTTTTAGATAAAAAATCTAATATTTCACCAATAGAAAGGCATAGATTCTTTAACCATTCAAAAAGAACCTGTTATGTTTCTCTTTGTATAGCAAAGCTTATAAATGAAGATAAAGATTTTTTAAATGATGTATATATAAGTTCCGTTCTTCATGACATAGGCGTTACCTCATCAATAGATAAATGCCATGGAGATGATATATTTATTAGGAAGCACTGCCTTAATGGTGAAGATATACTAAAGAAATTCCCCATAGATTCTAATATATCAAAATTTGTTAAATACCATCATGAAAATTATAATGGAACTGGCTGCTTTAAACTTTCTAAAGATGATATACCTTTAATTTCTCAGATTATAAGACTTGCTGATATTTTCGAGATTTTATACGACGAAACAAAGCCTAACTATTTCCAAAGGAAAAAAATTTTAGACTACATATTAAAAGAAAGGGGTACTATTTTATCTCCCTTTATAACGGATTTGTTTATAAAGGCACAAAGCGTTGAAATGTTCTGGTGGGATGTTGATAACCTATCCTTCAGCTCAAATGTAATAAATGATGTCATCCCTAAGGATTATATACCTGTAAGCCTTGAGGATTTAAAATCTATAGCTGTAGTTTTTGCGGATATAATAGATAATAACAGCCACTTTACCTTTAAACATTCCTATAATCTTTCAAAGCTTACTGAAAAAATATCTGATTATCTGTGCTTCAGCTATGAGAGAAAAGTTAAGTTTTCTATTGCCGCTCTGCTTCATGATATAGGAAAACTTGCAGTTCCAAATTATATACTAAACAAAAACGGAAAGCTTGATGAAATTGAAACTTCTATAATAAAATGCCACACTTATTACACCTATTTAATACTTTCAAAGATAAAAGGTCTTGAAGATATAGCCTCTTGGGCTTCAAACCATCACGAAAAGCCAAATGGAACAGGATATCCAAAGGGGCTTAAATCAGAAGATTTGAGTCTTGAAGACAGACTTCTTGCTATTTGCGATATATACGAAGCCTTAACATCGGATAGACCATACAAAAGCGGAATGCCAAAGGAAAAAGCCTTTGAAATACTTTATGATATGGCAGCAAAGAAAGATGTCTGCGGCGAGGCCTTAAACATAGTTAAAAAATGCTTTTAATAATCCTAAATTTTAAAGCCCGAAGCTTATAATAAACTTTGGGCTTTAAAAATAATTATTTATGCAGTATTGGTGATACTTTTTTATATGCAAGCATAGTAACAATTGATACTATTATACCCTTTAGTATATTAAAAGGAAGTATACTGTATATTATAAGAGTGTTTATATCCTTTACGCTGCTGTTTACCTTTGCTGCAAGACCTACAACTGCTTTTATTGGAAACCCAAGGACGCTTTCATATAGAGGAAGAAATACAAAGTAATTTCCAAGGGATGCTGTAATCCCCATTGCTATAGTGCCAAAAACTAATGCTATTAGCGCTCCTTTTTTTGTTTTATTTCTCTTATAAATAATACCTGCGACATATACCATTGCGCTGCCCACTATAAAATTTGCCAGTTCTCCTATTCCTGCTGTGCTGTTTTTAACTATTAAATGAAGCAGATTTTTTAAAAATTCAACTAAAATTCCTGCAAAGGGACCAATTGAAAAAGCTGCAAATAGTGCTGGAATATCGCTTATGTCTATTTTTAAAAACTCTGGAAATATTGGCAGAGGAAACTCTAAAAACATAAGCACAAAGGCCATAGCCCCTAAAACTGATACTTTAATTAGTTTTGATAATTTTTTGTTTGTCATAAAAACCCTCCTTAATGTCAGGGCAGATGCAATAAAAAAACTCCTGAATCTTCAGGAGTTAAAATACGCATTACATCTTCTTTCATCCAGACTTTACTGTCGGCTCCGGAATCACACCGGATCATGCCTCTCGGCTCGCGGGCTTTACCGCCGGTCAGGAATTTCACCTTGCCCTGAAGATTTTATTTTTCATTTATTATACTACACAATAAACCTTGACAAGTCAAGTATTTTAATATATTTTCTCTTGGTTTCAATAATCTTGTCCTTCTTCATTTCAGCTAATATCCTCGATAGTGTTTCCCTTGTCATATTTAGTATTTCAGCAATCTGAGAAAGAGTTAAGTCGAGATTTACAACAATATTCCCTTTTTCATCGATTTTACTATAATTTTTAAAATACTCAAATATAAAATTCACAAAGGAAGTTTTGCACTCACCCGACGCAAGACTTCCCTGCCTTAAAGTAAGCGTTCTTAAAGTATCTACAAAAATATAGTGAACTTCATTTTTAAATTCCTCACTTTGGGATACTAATTCTTTTGCAGCTTTTACTTCTATTGCATAAATATAACAATTTGTAAGGGCCTTATATCCTACAACCTCGGATAAATAAGAAAAGGCTGAGTACCCAAAAAAATCTCCTTCAGTAAGATATCCATAGCAGCTTTTTTTACCATAATAATTTTGCTTTGTTAAAACAACCTTCCCTTTCTCAATAAAATAAAAATAGTCATCTACAATATCTTCCTTTAATACTACTTCATCCTTTAAATACAATATCTTTTTATATTTATTTTTAAGATATTTTTCGATAAATTCGACATAGTATTCCGGACTTCTTTTGTTTTTGCTATAGTGGGAAGATAATATATTATTATAGATTTCATTGTTTAACATATCATCACGCCTTTTAATAATAATTTAATCTATATTAATTATCGTTTTAAAAAAAAATAAGTTTATATTTTTTATAAAAAAAAATTGCAGGATTTACCTGCAATTATCTTTCGAAAGCTATTTTTCCATCTATAAGCACATATTTTGTTTTTGACTGTATATCAAGAGGATGCCTGTCAAATACCGCAATATCAGCATCTTTTCCTTCTTCTATAGAACCAACTCTGTCATCTACTCCAAGTATTTGGGCAGGGTTAATAGTTATTGCACAAAGTGCAGTATTTTCATCAAGTCCTGCCTTTACTGCAAGGGCTGCGCAGAGTGGTAGATAATGAACAGGAATTACAGGATGGTCAGTCATAAGAGCAATCTTAACTCCTTCTTTTGAAAGAACCGATGCTGTTTCAAAGGTAAGCTCTCTTAATTCTATCTTTGAACGCTCAGTAAGGGATGGTCCAACTATAGCTGGATATCCTTCCTTTGAGAGCTCCTTTGCAATTAAATGTCCCTCTGTACAATGATCTAAAGTAAGTTTTAAATTGAATTCCTTTGCTATTCTGATTGCAGTAAAAATATCATCAGCTCTGTGAGCATGAGCCTTTAGGGGAATTTTACCCTCGATTACAGGAATTAAGCTCTCCATCTTTATATCAAAATCCGGCATATCATCTTCGTCCTTTTCCCCTGCCTTCTTTGCCTTCATATAATCCTTTACCCTGTATAAATAATCCCTTAGTATTGCAGCAATAGCCATCCTCGTTGTTGGCATCTGATGTTTATCATCGTAGGTGGATTTAGGATTTTCACCAAAGGCTACCTTCATTGCAGCAGGTTCCTTTACTATCATATCATCAACCCTTTTTCCCTTTGTCTTAATAATAGTAAAGGTTCCTCCTATAACATTAGCGCTTCCAGGACCTGTACAAACACAGGTTACTCCGTTTTCATAGGCTTCTTTAAAGCATTTATCCATAGGATTTATAGCATCTATAGCCCTAAGATGGGGAGTTGCTGGATCCGTTGCTTCATTCCCATCAGCTCCTTCAAAACCCACAGCATCCTCCCACATACCTATGTGGCAGTGGGCGTCTATGATTCCAGGCATTATATAGCCTCCATCAGCATCTAAAACTTTAACCTCACCGCTGTATGAAAGATTTTTACCAACCTTTAAAATCTTTCCGCCATCTATTAAAACCTCTCCATTTTCAATGGTTTTACCTGCCATAGTTAAAACTGTACCGTTTTTAATAAGTATCATTGTCCTTCCCCCTTATACTCCCTTCATAGAAAGTGATATTCTTTTTCTTCTTAAATCGACATCAAGAACCTTTACATTTACAATATCCCCAACCTTTAAAACCTCGAGGGGATGTTTTATAAATTTATCTGATATCTCAGATATGTGTACAAGTCCATCCTGATGAACCCCTATATCAACAAAAGCTCCAAAGTCAGCTACGTTTCTAATCGTTCCCTTTAATATCATTCCGCTCTTTAGATGTTCTAACTCTAAAACATTAGACATTAGTATTGGCTTTGGAACATCCTCTCTCGGATCTCTTCCAGGCTTTTTAAGCTCTGATATTATATCCCTTAAGGTAGGTACTCCAATGCTGAGAGAATCTGCAAGGTTTTCTATTCCTCTCATCTTAACTTTTTCATCTATATTCTTTATCTTTCTATTTTTAACATCCTCAGGGCTGTATCCCAAAACCTCTAAAAGTTTTGTTGCAGCTTCATAGGATTCAGGATGAACAGCAGTATTGTCGAATATGTTATCACCATCAAGTATCCTTAAAAATCCTGCACACTGTTCAAAGGCTTTCTCTCCAAGCCTTTTTACTTTTAAAAGCTCTCTCCTGTTTTTAAACTTACCATTCTCTTCTCTGTACTCTACTATGTTTTTAGCAATTGCAGAATTGATTCCGGATATATATGTTAAAAGCGATGCAGAGGCAGTATTTAGGTCAACGCCAACAGAGTTTACGCAGTCCTCAACAACTCCCTTTAAGCTCTCGTCAAGTTTTTTTTGGGAAACATCATGCTGATACTGCCCAACTCCTATGGATTTAGGATCTATTTTAACAAGCTCTGCTAAAGGATCCTGAAGCCTTCTTGCAATAGATACTGCTCCCCTTAACGATACATTAATATCTGGAAACTCCTTTGCGGCAAGCTCCGATGCAGAGTAAACCGATGCCCCTGCTTCGCTCACTATAACATAGTAAACCTTCCTGCCGCTCTCATTTTCAACTTGTTTTATAACATCAGCAATAAATATTTCAGATTCCCTCGATGCTGTTCCATTGCCAAGGGATATTATGTCTACATTATGTTTATATATGAGTTCTTTTAAAATTTTAGTACTTCCTTCAATATCGTTTTGAGGTGCTGTAGAATAAACAGTTGCAGTATCTAAAAGCTTTCCTGTTTCATCAACCACGGCTATTTTGCATCCCGTTCTAAATCCTGGGTCAAAACCTAAAACCACCTTCCCTGAAATTGGCGACTGCATAAGAAGGCTTCTCAAATTAGCAGAAAAAATCTTTATAGCCTGCTCCTCAGCCTTTTCTGTGAGAAGATTTCTAATTTCTCTTTCAATTGAAGGTGCAATAAGCCTTAAATAGCTGTCCTTTACCGCTGATTTTATATATTCCGTCTCTTCGCCGCTCCTTTTAATTATATTGCTTTCAAGAAATGATAATATCTTATCCTGCGGTGCTTCTATCTTAACGGATAAAAATTCCTCCTTTTCCCCTCTATTAATTGCAAGAATTCTATGGGGCACAATTCTGTTTACAGCCTCAGAGTATTTATAATACATCTCATAGGGAGATGTTTCCTCTTTTAAGGCTTTTGATACTAAAAGTCCTTCTTTATAGGTCATAGCTCTTATTTCTTTCCTGTAATCAGCATTATCCGATATATCCTCTGCTATTATATCAAGAGCACCTGCTATTGCATCATCTGCACTTAAAACCTCAAACTGCTCATTTATATATTTTGAAGCTTCCTCAATTAAAGAACCCTTAAATTCCTGATTTATTATAAATAAAGATAAAGGCTCTAATCCCTTTTCCTTTGCAATAGTAGCCCTTGTTCTTTTCTTTGGCCTAAAGGGCCTGTATATATCGTCAACTTCAGTTATGCTGACAGCATCCTCTATGCTCTTTTTGATTTCATCGTTTAATTTCCCCTGTTCTTCTATAAGCCTTAAAACCTCATTTTTTCTGCTCTCAAGATTTCTAAGATATGTAAGGCGTTCATAAAAGTTTCTAAGTATAGTATCATCAAGCTCCCCAGTTGCTTCCTTTCTGTATCTTGCGATAAAAGGAATGGTATTTCCACCATCAATGAGCTCTATTGTGTTTTTAACCTGCCATTCTTTAATATTAAATTCCCTCGATAGGGACTGTATTATATCAGCCATATTTAAAACCTCCCTTGTAATATGATAATGTTTAAACTTAAGCTTTGCAAGAAGCAATTAAAAAATAGCAGCTGCTTAAAAATAAACGCAGCTGCTGAACCCCTTTCTTTGCCTCTTTTCTTCGTACATGCTGTTATCAGCACTTATTATAATATCTTGAAGGGTTGCGCCCTTATAATAGGTACAAACCCCTGCACTGAACTCAACGCTTATATTGCAGTAGGTATGATTTTTTAAATAACTTCTTATATCTTCAATTTTTTGCAGTGCCTGCTCTTTGTCACAACTATGCATTACTATAATAAACTCATCCCCTGCAAACCTTGAAACTATATCGGTAGACCTTATATTCTGTTTTATTACATCTACAAAGTATCTTAATATTTCATCACCCATATTATGCCCATAGCTGTCGTTTATTATTTTAAAGTTATCCATGTCTATCATTATAAGTGAAAAAATATTATTATATCTTGCAGCCCTTTTTATCTCCTTTTCCATAATCTCTTCAAAATACCGCCTGTTATATACATCGGTAAGTTTATCTATTCTATTGATTTCAATAAGCTCATTCATTAATAGAGCGTTTTTTATTGCTGTTTCAAGCTGCCTCGCTATATATTTAATAAGCTCTATATCCTTATCAGAAAAGGCATTTTCGCTTTTTTTACTGTCAACATTTATAACACCATAAAATTCACCATTTATATATAGGGGTGCGCTGAGAGTTGCTTTTATATCCAGTGCCCGACTTGAATTTAGTTTATGAAACTTTTCCTCGCTCATGTTTATGCTGTCAAAGTAAGCAGGATTTTTAATTATGTCTGGAGCTTTAAGATTTGTAGTATTGTAAAGATATAATTCTTCTCTTTTTAATCTTATCTTTTTAAGTTCATTTAAATCAAAGGGTATTGCGGCCACAAACTCCATCTCATCCTTTTGTTTGTTATAAATAAGAATACTTCCGCAGTCAGCACCCTTAATAAGATTTACAGTATCATATAGCATTTTTTTATATAGATTATTTATGTCTTCATAGTTTTGAAGATCCTCTGATATTTTAAGCAAAGTATTATTTATTTCATTAGTTCTATCATATAAATATTTTATTTCTCTATATTTAATAAACTCTATTGAGTAAAAATATACAAAGGCTATTACTATTAGAAATAAAAATTCATAGTGCAACTTTAATCCCCCCAAATACCCTTCCTTAGTATATATTATATCACTAATTAACATTTAATAAATATTTTATATAATATAAGCAATACAATTATTCTACTTTTTTATTGGATTTACTACAACTATTGGCACTGGCGGAGTTATAATTGGTGATTTTTCAAATCTGCCCTCCGTCATCAAGCCTTTTCTATCACAAATTCCAGTAATTCCAACTATAAACGCCCTTTGGTCTATAAGTTTCTCATACTCGAGAATTTTTTTATTTAATATATCGAGAGTCGTTCTAATAACCTTCTCATATTTTCTTATAGTATCCCTTATATGCCTGAAATCATTTCTCTGGTCATGCTTCCCGCAGCACCCTTCTTTACCTGATATACCGTCTAATATCTTTAATATATCCGTTAAGCTCCCTATTTTATTGAAGGATTCTATGTTATAGTTTGCTGCTGGAATAGGGGTTATAAGTATTTCTTGGAGTATACATTTTATAAGATATCTAATCTCGCTTTCTATTACTGCAATTTTATATTCAAGCTCAAGCTCTATAAGTTTAGCAATTTTATAAAGACTTTCTTTTATCCTGTTTCTTAAAACCTGAACTATATAGTATTTAACCATTAAAACACATTCGCTTTCGCAAAGATTCCTTTTATAATACCCATCAAAATAGCAGAAATTAACATCAAAGAGCATATCTATAATCCTCTGTTTAGTAAACTTACCGAAATTCTCATCTATAAAGCATTTAAAACCTGTGGAACGCAAAAGAGCTTCTGCCTGTTTTTTCCACTCAGGATCATCTATACATCTTAATATCTCATCTATGCTTGTTCTATATACAAGGTAAGTAAAGGCCTTTTCAATTATGCAGTCATCTATTTTTTCTATAACAAGGGCTATTTTATAATCCCTGCAGTCCTTATCTATATACGGAGGAATATATTCCTTTATACAAACCCTGTTATACTCTTCAATAATAGCCTTTTTAGTTTTGCAGGTATCGCAGGGAAAGTATGCAACCTTTTTCCCATCTTTAATGCCATAACATACAGAACTTAAAATATTTTCATTAAAACAGTCTCCTATTTCAACGCCTTCTGCCTCATCATAAAAGGTATTTTGAGCAACTATTTTTACCAATTCATCTATATCTATATCTCTATTATTTTCTTCTTTATCATCACAACAATCTTTCCTTTCAATATCTGAGTTTAATTTTTTCTCCTCCATAACCTTACCTCACAAAATGCTTCATTAAATATTATATTCAACTAAAAATAAATTGATGATATTAAAAGCATTTGCATATATTTTATCGAGGTGATTAAATGAAGATTAAAAAAACTATTTATTTCATAATTATATTTTTAATTTTTACCTCTGCAGCTGCTTACCCACAGGATTTTAATACAGAAAACATTAAAAATACAATTAAAATACTTAGCAGCGATAAATATCGAGGCAGGCTTGCAGGAGATAAGGGAAATGCTCTTGCTGCAGAATATATTTCATCATATTTTAAAAGTTTAGGGCTAAAAGAAGGAGGAGATAACAATACATTCTATCAAAAGTTTGAAATAATAGTACCATTTATAACTGGAGATTGCAGATTAAAGGTTATAGATAAAAGCGGCAAAACAGTTAAAGAATATGAATATGGAAAGGATTTTAAGGAGCTTATATATGGAGCATCTGTTAAGGGAGAAGTTGTTGGAAAAATAAAATCAGACAATAACGAAGGAACAATAGAAATAATAGAAGGAGGATTTGGTGAAAACTCCCTTGAATACAGCCAAGATTTAATATTAAAAAAAAGCGGAATAAAGGCTGTGTTATATACAACCAACATGAATTTCAGATTCCGCTCTCCCTACAAGCTTCAAAAAACCTATGACGATGGAATAGTTAAACTTATGATTTCAAAAAACATATTAAACGAAATTTTAAAATACTCATCCTTAGGATACAGCTTTTATATCAAAAGCCCTGTTGAAGTCAAAAAGGTTTATGCAAGCAACGTAATTGGAATACTCGAAGGAAGCGATAAAAACCTTCCTCCTGTAATTTTATCCGCACACTTTGACCATGTTGGATTTGATGCTGACGGGAAAATATACCCCGGCGCCCTTGATAATGCCTCTGGTACTGCTCTTCTTCTTGAATGTGCGAGAGTTTTAAAAAGTTCAAATCAAAAAAGAACTATAATATTTGCAGCATTTAATGGGGAAGAAGAAGGTCTTATTGGTTCAAAATATTTTACTGAAAATCCCCCAATAGATATAAAAGGAGCTGAGTGTATAAACTTTGACATGGTAGGTTCAATTGATAAAGCACCCCTTTCAATCCTTTCCCTTGAAAGCAGGGCTGAATTTTCATCGCAGCTTTTTAAAATTATATCTCCTAAAGTAAGCACTAAATTAATGTACGATGATAACAGCGACCACGCCCCCCTTTGCCGTGCAGGAATAGATGCTGTAACTTTAATTCACGACAACATAACAAAAATCCACACACCCAATGACACTTTAGAAAACGTTGATGTAAAAAGAATTAAAGAAGTCTATACTGCAGCCGAGGCATTTTTAAAATACAGGGACATAGTGATGGTATCCTCACAGTTTAATAATAAACATCATATCCCCGTAGAAGCTTTTATATTTTCTGCAATAATTTTAATTTCAGCAGGAATAAGAGCAGCCCTTTACCTTAAAAAAAAGTGCCACCCAGTTGACAAGTGACAAACTCCTGCAAAAAAATATTAAGGCGGCAAATTAATTGCCGCCTGCTGCCTGCCATTTTAGGTATGCATTAATAAATTCATCTATTTCCCCGTCCATTACAGACTGTATATTACCAATCTCTGCACCTGTTCTATGATCCTTTACCATAGTATAGGGCTGGAATACATAGGAGCGTATCTGGCTTCCCCAGCCTATATCCTTAAGTTCTCCTGTCAAATCCTCAATCTTTTCTTTATGTGCTCTTTCTTTAAGTTCTATAAGCTTTGACTTTAACATTTTCATTGCAGCTTCCCTGTTTGCATGCTGTGAACGCTCATTCTGGCACTGTACTATTATTCCCGTTGGTATATGAGTAATTCTTATTGCAGATTCTGTCTTATTAACATACTGTCCCCCTGCTCCTCCAGAGCGGTAGGTATCAACCTTTAAATCCTCAGCTCTTATTTCAATATCCTGCTCTGGGGTTATCTCTGGTAAAACTTCGAGAGAAGCAAAGGATGTATGTCTTTTCCCTGCCGCATCAAAGGGAGAAATTCTAACAAGCCTGTGCACTCCCTTTTCCGATTTTAAATATCCATAGGCATATTCTCCTATAATTTCAAGGGTTACACTTTTAACTCCAGCTTCATCGCCCGGAAGATAATCCAGAGTATTCACAGTATATCCCTTTGCTACAGCCCACCTGCTATACATTCTAAGAAGCATGGATGCCCAGTCACAGGCTTCAGTTCCTCCTGCTCCTGCATGAATAGTTATTATTGCATTATTTCTATCATATTCTCCCGACAAGAGAGTTTCTATTCTAAGCTCTTCAATTCTCTTTTCAATTTCTTCCTTTTCTGATTTTATTTCATCAAGGGTAGATAAATCCTCAGATTCATCGGAGAGCTCAATTAAAACCTCTAAATCCTCAATTCTGCTTAAAAGGCTCTCATATTTTGAAACCTTATCCTTTAATGCCTTAGACTTTTGAACAACTCTTTGAGCGTTTTCAATATCGTTCCAAAAATCTGCCTGCTGCATCTTATTTTCAAGTTCGTCTATTTCATTTTTCAGCCCAGGTATGTCAAAGAGAAGCCCCCACTTCTTTTAAAATCTCCTTCATAGGGCCTATTGCTGCATAGTATTCTTCAAAAGCTATATGCATACTGCCACCATCCTTTCAATTTACTTAGTTTATTATATAATAGAAGATTTTTTAAAACAAGTAATTCGTAAAAAAAGAACCTCTATCAAAATAAAGGTTCTTAACATAAATATTTATCTTTGCCCATAATAAGCATTTTCTCCATGCTTTCTTAAAAAATGTTTATCTATTAAAATTTTATCCGCACCTTTGTCTTTACAATTTAAAGCAATTGTATGATATGCCATACTTGCTACTTCCTCTAAAACAACAGCATTGTGTACAGCATCTTTCCCATCCTTGCCCCAGCAGAAAGGACCATGATCATTTACTATAACTCCCGGAGTATGCATAGGGTTTTTCCCTTTAAAAGTTTCAATTATTACCTTACCAGTTTCCTTTTCATAGCTACCCAGTATTTCATCATCTTTTAATGGTCTTGTACATGGAATTTCCCCATAAAAATAATCTGCATGAGTAGTTCCCATAGCTGGAATAGACATACCTGCCTGTGCCCATATTGTCGCCCAATGTGAATGAGTATGAACAATTCCTCCAATTTCCGAGAAGGCTTTATAAAGCTCGATATGGGTTGGAGTATCAGAGGATGGTCTAAGTTTTCCCTCTACCACATTCCCTTCTAAATCAACAACTACCATATCCTCTGCAGTCATATTTTCATAATCAACACCGCTTGGCTTTATTACAACCAAACCTGTTTCTCTATCTATTTCACTAACGTTCCCCCAAGTATATACTACAAGATTTCTTTTTGGCAGTTCAAGATTAGCTTTCAGAACCCTATCTTTAATCTTCTCAAGCATTTTAAAGCCTCCTTAAATTAAAATATCAGAATTTAAAGCCCTTTTAAACTTTTCATCCATAAATTTTCTTGCATTTTTAATTTCATCCATCCAATTCTCATTTCCTGTATACCAAAACTCAGCAACATATTTTCTAACTCCTAAATCCCATGATGTTTTAATTATGTTCTCAAAATCAACATGACCTGTCCCAAAAGGAATCTCTCGGAATTTATTAGGTACAGTTTCTTTTAAATGTACAGCAGCAATATGTCCTTTTCCTTTTTTTATATCATCAATTACACATTCATTGTATAATACTGCTGCATTTGTAATATTCCCAGCATCAGGATACACCTTAAGATATGGAGAATTTATTTTATTTACATAATGCATAGCTTTGCTGACAGTATTCATAAATTCCGTTTCCATAGTTTCAAATGCAAGTATTACTCCTTTTTTTGCCGCCATCTCAACGCACTTTTTAAGGTTTTTTAAGAAATACTCCTTTGTGCTACTGCTCGATTCCTCATAGTAAACATCATAACCTGCAATTTGTATTATTCTAATGCCGATATCACAGGCAAATTCAATTGCCTTTTCCATTATTGCAATGCTTTTTTTTCTTACAGACTCATTAGAGCTTCCAAGGGGATATTTTCTGTGACCGCTCAAGCACATAGTGCGTATTGGAATTCCAACCTCATAGATATCTTTTATAATTTCAAATCTTTCACTTTTTTTACTATTAAGTCGTGCAAGTTTTTCATCGGTTTCATCTATGCTGATTTCAACAAAATCAAAGCCTGCTTCCTTTGCACAAGTAAGTTTTTCTTTCCATGAAAGATAATTTGGCATCGATTTTTCATAAAGTCCAAGTAAGTAATCTTTCATAGTATCACCTTCTATTCTATTAATCTGTTACAAAGTATAGTGCTGCTTCTCCTATTTCACGATTTGCAGAAACTATAATATCTCTATCTTTATCATTTATTACATAAATGTTGCTTGGGCCTGTCCCAGCTTCGATAACACCTGTTTTAAAAGTTAATGGGTTTTTGCTTTCACATTGAATGTAGAAAAGTTCCTTTTCAAATCTTCTATATCCGCCTATTATCGTTGGAATTCCCCTTAGCATTCCGCCCCATACTACATGTCCAAAATCCATCTCTTTTGGATATCTATAAATTTCTTCATATTTTTCTCCAACTTTCTTATTTATAACGAAATTCCCTCCATGAAAGGCCTCAATAGTTATAAGTTCATCAATTCCATCTTCATCTATATCAATTATTGCAATATCGCTTACAGGTTTTTCCAAAACAGTTTCAATAGTCCACTCTTCTCCTTTTGATTTTGGAGGAATAACAGCAAAAACTCCTTCTTCACAAGTTACCATTCCTGCAGTTCTTCCATTCCATAAAGCCCTGCAGTATCCATGGTTCTTTGTTAATCCCTCCTTTATAACCGTAAGCTTAATTGGCTGTGAAAGGTCATCAGGAAGCACACCAACATATATTTTGCCAGGATCTGACCAATCATCCTTGTCCTTCTTTGATGTACACAAAGTTGCTCCAATAAAATAATTAACTCCACCTGAAGTTAATATATCAAAACGATGAACATAAGGAAGACTTAGAACAGTCCTTATATCCCATTCTCCATTTTCCAAGGGTTTTCCCCATACAATCGTTGCATTTTCTGATCTGAATGTTGGAAAAAAGTTTTGAACAGCAAGAAAATCTCCATTTTTCTCCGGAATAGGTACAATAGACATAGTTCCTCCTGGTCCATCCCATACTGTTGATTGTTTAAAATCGGAACCTGAGAACATATAACATGCTCCCTCTCCCTCGGTTGCAAAAAATATTTTTCTTTCAGAATTAACATCAAAACTGCTTACAGCATAACATCTATGAAGATCTGCTAATGTTTTCTTCTCAAATTTCATAAATTCAGCTCCCTTTTTATTTTATAAATGCATCATCGGAACATTAAATGTTCCGATGATGCATAAAGTTATAATCATTTTTTATTAACAACGTTTTCAATAATCTTCTGCTCTATTTCCTGTTCAGATAAAAGATTTTTAAGTCCTATTACTATAGTTCCATTTGCAGCGGCATTTGCAAAATTTCCTTTTAGCGCTTCTGAGCAAAATACAACATCATAATTTGAAGCAAGGTTCTTCGCTTCACTAACACTGCTATGATGAATTTGAACAGATATTCCAAGTTTCTTAAAAATCTTTTCTATTTTCATTTTTATAATCTGGCTTGAACCCATTCCACTTCCACAAGCTGCTATAACTTTTAACATTTTTATACCTCCAGAACTATTTTATATATTACTTGGATATGCTTGATGCATATGACTCATAGTCTTCTGCAATTGTAAAGTAATGATCTTTATTCTTTCTATATTGGAATTGAGGAATAGATAGAAGTAAAAGAATTACAACAGCGACGCCGGCATATTTACCATATTTCATTATTACTCCAATGATTGGCCATACTGTATCCCAGTCAAAATTGCCATGCCATCCCCCAAATTTTGCAAGTTCAAAGAAGTATGCTGCGAATGCTCCTCCTAATACTTGTAATATACCTGATATGAAGGGAATAATCGCTGCTGCCTTTAATCCTCCCTTTTTATTTGCAAATACTGCAAAGGTAGCGTTGTCAAAGAACACTGGAACGAATCCAGTTATTATTAATACTGGGCTCTTGAATACTATAAGTCCTATTATCATTAAGAATTGCCCTAAAGCTCCAAATAAAAATCCTATTGTTATAGCATTTGGATGGCCAAAGCCATAAGTTGCTGCACAGTCAACGGCAGGTATTGAACCTGGAAGAAGCCTATTTGAAATACCTTGGAAGGATTCTGTAAGTTCTGAAACGAACATCCTAACTCCAAGCTGTAATATGCTTAAGTAAACTGCAAAATTAAAGGATTTTTCAATTATATAGAAATAGAAATTTTGAGTCTTACCAAAGGTGTTGTCTATTTTATGAAGCAGTTCAGGTCCTAATATAGTCATAATAATTCCAAAGAATACAAGCATTAAAATTCCAGTTGCAACAACATTTTCATTAAATATCGATAAGAATCCTGGAAGCTCTAAATCCTCAAGTTTCTTTCCTTTTTTGCCTATTTTACCTGCTATTTTATCTGTAAGCCAAATTCCGAACATCTGCTGATGGCCAACTGCAAATCCTCCACCTTCTGTAAGCTCCTGACATGCCTCAACCGTTAAATTAGAAGCAACTGCCCAGTATGTTCCAAGTAAAAGTCCAAGCATAGTTACAACACCAGCATTGCTAAGCTGTGGAAAACAGAAAAATACCATCCAAAGTGCTGTTGAAGACTGCTGCACCATTATATGTCCTGTAATAAACACTGTACGTACTTTTGTCCATTTTCTAAGAAGAACAAGTACTATGTTGAATATAAATGCTATAAGAAGAACTACCATCATCATTGAAAATGACTTGCCTGCTTTTTCAACTGCGGCCTGAGCAGCTGCCTGACCAAAATATGGGTCTATAACTGCTGCTGTTAAATTAAATCTATCTTTTAGTACTGCAAGTATTGGTCTGAAATTGTTAACAAGTCCGCCAGCTGCAACATTTAAAATAAGATAACCAACCGTTGCCTTAATAAATCCTGCTAATGCTTCATAAAAAGGTCGTTTTAAAAGAAGGTATCCTATTAAAACTATAAAACCAACGAAAAAAGCAGGTTTTGTGAGGATATTATTCTGAAAAAATCCCCATATTGTCATAATAATGTTCATAAATTTTCCCCCTCTATTATTTTTCTTATTTTAAAGTTAAAATATAACTTTAATTTACGTTTGTTAAATAAGAGCTTTAATATCTTCAACCGATTCAGCTTCAAGAAGCTTTTTAACCATGCTTTCATCGGATAGATATTCAACAAGCTCTGATAGGTTTTGCAGGTGAATACTGTTATCCGTTGAAGCTAATACGAAAAACAATCGAGCATCATGTTCAGGACTGTCACTGAAATGCACAGGTTTTTTAGTTTTCATAAGGCATACAGCTGTTTCATTTACTCCTCTTCCTTCCTGAGCATGAGGAATGCAAATGTCAGGGGCAATTACTATATATGGTCCATACTCTTTTACGTTTTTTATTATTAAATCCACATAGTCTTCAAGCACTGCACCATCTTCAATAAGCGGCTTACAAGCTGCTGCTATTGCTTCCTCCCATGATTCAAATCCATCATGAAAGGAATATCTTTTTTTCTCTAATAGTTCCTTAAACATTTTATCCTCCACACATAAATTATTATTTTATTATAGGAACGAAGTAAAAGGAATGTTTATTTCGTTTTCAAAGCAGTCCTCAAAGCCTCTTGGGTAATGATATTCCCTATTATCCTTATCATCTGGAAATACAAACTTTCCTCCAACCTGCCATATAAATGGTTTGAATTTATATTGAAGTCTGTGCTTTTTCATCTCATAAAGCATAGCTATCTCAGCTGGGTCAGCCTGAAAATTAGACCATATATCATGATGAAAAGGAATTATTACCTTTGTATTTAAAGCTTCTGCCATTCTTAAAATATCAGATGCTGTCATTTTATCTGTTACTCCTCTTGGGTTTTCTCCAAAGGAACCCAAAGCGACATCTATTTCATAGTCATTTCCATGTTTTGCATAATAATTTGAATAATGGGAATCACCGCTGTGATATATATTCCCTCCAGGAGTTTTTATAAGGAAATTAACTGCCTTTTCATCCATATCATCAGGCATTCTTCCTCTTATATCACCATTTGGAGGTGAGGTAATAAGCGCTGTACGGTCAAAGGACTCTAATGCCACAATCTCTATATCTTTTATTTTTACAACATCATTAGGCTTAACTGTTATGCAGCGTTCACTTGGTACTCCCCATTCAATCCATTTTTCAACTGAATACTTTGGCCCAATAAAAGGAACATCCTTTGAACAATTTTTCATAACAGCTGCTGCAACATTAACATCTATATGATCATTATGATAATGCGTTGATAATACTGCATCTATTTCTTTAATTGCAAAAGGATCAAGTACACATGGAGAAACTCTAAGATTAGGCTGAAGTTTTTTCCCTCCGCACATTCTTGCCATTTGATGCTGTGGATCTATATATGGATTTGATTTTGTCTTTTTACCGCTTCCGCACCAGAAATCGATACATATATTAGTGTTCCCTTCTGTTTTCACCCATATGCCTGTACATCCAAGCCACCACATAGCAAAGGTTCCTGGCTTTACTACTTCCTGCTCAATTTCTTCATTAAGCCATGTACCCCATTCTGGAAATGTGCTTAGAATCCATGATTCTCTAGTTATTTGATCAATTTTAGCCATTTATTATCCTCCTCAAACAATCATATAATTATTTTTTTGTTCTTTTCACACAGTTCTTGATTAACAGGATTTTACACATCCATCTTTATCTTTTATTTTTCGCATCAATCATATATTGTCCGTTTTATGATTGATATATCTGTTTTATGTTTGTTTATACTACAATAATAACTATTTTTTTGAACTTTTTCAATATATAATTTATAAATTACTATTAAATATTTTTAAAATATATCATTTTGAATTGTTTTATGATTGATTTTAATCGTAAAATAACATATAATATAATCACGAGAAATTTATTGTTCATTTTATTGATTGAATATCAACATATTCATATTTTAGATTATATGAAAATTATATAGAGGTGGTTATTATGAAAAACAGTAAAGGTGTAGTATGCAAAAGACAGCAATTAATACTCCAGTATTTAAATGAGCATAAAACAGCAAAGGTTGAAACTCTTTCCGAATTGCTTAATGTATCACCTATTACTATAAGACGTGATCTTCAGATATTTGAAGAAAAGGGGATAGTAGAAAGATTTTATGGAGGCGCAACCTTAATCGAAGGTGCATTAGGAGATGATCCAAGCCTTAGCGCTTCATCAAGAAATTATATTTTTCAAAAGCTTGCAATAGCAAAAAAAGCTGCAAGCATAATAGAAGATGGCGATACTATATTCATGAACTCAAGTTCAACAGCACTGCTTGTTTTAAAATACCTGCAAAACAAACATGTAATAGTAATTACTAACAATGGAAAAGCACTTCAAGTACAAAGGGATCCAAAGGTTGAACTCGTTTTAACCGGAGGAGAAGTTTATGAGAGAAAGCAGTCAATGGTTGGAGAATTTGCTACTCATATTCTATCAAAAGTTGTAGCTAATAAGTGTATTATGGGCGTAAGCGGAATAAGCACTAAAACAGGTATTACAACATCAGTTCTTCAGGAAACTGCAGTAAATCAGATGATGCTGAAAAGATGCAGCGGCCCTGTAATCGTTGTTGCTGACAGCTCTAAGATAGGTGTCGAACACAACTTTATTAGCGGTGATTTAAATAAAATATCATACCTTATTACCGATTCTGGAGCAGATGATAAGCAGGTTGAAATACTAACAGAAAAAGGCATTGAGGTTATAACTGTCGATCCCCTCGATGCAGCAGAAATAAATATTTCAAACAATATTTAAGAGGCGGCAAATTGCCGCCTCTTAAATATTAAGAACAATTATGCATTTTTCCCGCAGCAGTTTTTATATTTCTTTCCGCTGCCGCATGGACACGGATCGTTTCTTCCTACCTTCTTTTCCTTTCTTATAGGCTCTCTCTTTACAGAATCATCGTAGTTAGTTGAAGTAGGCTCTGCAACCCTCTCCCTTTCTACCTTTTTCTCTGCCTTTATTCTATAAAGGAATTTTATAGTTTCCTCTTTTATGCTGTAAATCATCTCATCAAACATGTTCATACCTTCAAACTGGTATTCCTGAACTGGATCTCTTTGTCTGTAAGCACGAAGTCCCATGCCCTGTTTCAGCTGATCCATAGCATCTATATGATCCATCCATTTTAAATCAACGCTTCTTAGGAGAACAACTCTTTCAACTTCTCTCATCTGCTCTCCTATTTCTTCCTCTTTTTGTTCATATAACTTTACTGCGATGTCAAACAGTTTTTCCTTTATATCTTCCTTTGACATAGATTCAAGCTCTGACAAGGATAATGCTCCCTTTGGAAGGAATATATCCTCTAAATACCTTAAAAAGCCCTTTAAATCCCATTCTTCTCTATGCCTGTCATCGGACATATGGGATGATATAGCAGCATCTATTATATCCTTAATCATGGATATAATATTATCCCTAACGTTTTCTCCCTCAAGAACAGCTCTTCTTTGACTGTATATTATCTCTCTTTGCTTGTTCATTACATTGTCGTATTGAAGGAGTGTCTTTCTTACATCAAAGTTATTTCCTTCAACTCTCTTTTGAGCCTGTTCTATTGCATTAGAAACCATCTTGCTCTCAATTGCCTCATCATCCGGAAGTCCAAGTCTTTCAACCATATCCTTTAGCTTTTCTGAGCCAAAGAGTCTCATTAAATCATCCTCAAGGGATATATAAAACCTTGATGAACCAGGATCTCCCTGACGGCCGGAACGGCCTCTCAGCTGATTGTCTATACGTCTTGACTCATGCCTTTCGGTACCTATTATCTTAAGCCCTCCAAGCTCAACAACTCCATCTCCAAGTTTAATATCTGTACCACGGCCTGCCATGTTAGTTGCAATAGTTACCATACCCTTTTCGCCTGCATGGGATATTATTTCTGCTTCCTTTTCGTGATATTTAGCGTTTAAGACTTGGTGATGCACACCTTTTTTCTTAAGCATTTCAGAAACTACCTCTGACTTTTCAATGCTTATCGTTCCAACAAGAACAGGCTGGCCTTTTTTGTGGGTTTCAACTATTTCATCAACAATAGCTTTAAACTTGGCCTCCTCTGTTTTATATACAACATCAGGATAATCAATTCTTTGCATAGGCTTGTTTGTTGGAATTACAACTACATCAAGCCCGTAAATTTCTCTGAATTCAGCCTCTTCGGTAAGGGCTGTACCTGTCATACCAGATATTTTATTATAAAGCCTGAAATAGTTTTGAAAGGTTATAGTAGCAAGGGTTTTAGATTCCCTTTCAACTTTTACATTTTCCTTTGCCTCAATCGCCTGATGAAGTCCATCGCTGTATCGTCTTCCATACATTATTCTTCCTGTAAACTCATCGATTATAAGGACTTCCCCATCTTTAACTATATAGTCTATTTCCTTTTTCATAAGATGATGAGCTTTAAGAGCCTGTATAACATGATGCTGTATTTCCATATTTTCAGCATCTGCATAGTTTTCAAGATTAAAAAATCTTTCAGCCTTTTCAACTCCGCTCTCGGACAATGTTACTGCATGCTGCTTTTCATCAACTTCAAAGTCGCCGTCTTTAAGCATTCTAACAAAGGTATCTGCAACCTTATAAAGCTGGGTTGATTTTTCACCGGCACCGGATATTATAAGAGGAGTTCTTGCTTCATCAATAAGTATAGAGTCAACCTCGTCTATTATTGCAAAATTAAGTTCCCTTTGAACCATCTCCTCTTTGTAAATAACCATGTTGTCTCTTAAATAATCAAACCCAAATTCATTGTTAGTTCCATAGGTTATATCGCAGTTATAAGCAGCTCTTCTTTGCATATTATCAAGTTCATGGGTTATAACCCCAACAGTTAGTCCTAAAAATTCATAGATTTTTCCCATCCATTCTCTGTCACGCTTTGCAAGATAGTCGTTTACAGTAACGATATGAACACCCTTGCCAGTTAAAGCATTAAGATAGGCCGGCAGAGTTGCAACAAGGGTTTTACCTTCACCGGTTTTCATTTCTGAAATTCTTCCCTGATGAAGTACTATACCACCCATAAGCTGAACCCTGAAATGTTTCATTCCAAGAGTTCTAACCGATGCTTCTCTGACAACAGCAAAGGCCTCGGGAAGAATATCGTCGAGGGTTTCACCTTTTTGAAGTCTTTCTTTAAACTCAAAGGTCTTATTTTTAAGTTCCTCATCGGATAAAGACTGCATTTTGCTATCAAGGGCTTCTATCTTATCAACTATTGGAATAATCCTTTTAATCTCTCGGTCGCTGTAGCTTCCAAAGATTTTCTCTAAAAATCCCATATTTTCACCTTCTTTACTCATGATAAATTGATTATATCATTTAAGAACTTCATAATCAATTAACAAGAATTTCGGTTATGTCAAATTTTTGTTAATTCATTAAGATACTAAAAAATAAGCAGTAAAAAAGGATGGCTGAGCCATCCTTAAAATTCAGGTTCTATCAATCCATAGTTTCCATCTTTTCTCTTATATACAACGTTTACTTCTTCTGTGTCTGCATTCATAAATACATAGAAGTTATGTCCTATTAAATCCATCTGAAGCACTGCTTCCTCAACATCCATAGGCTTTATAGCAAATTTTTTAGTCTTTACGATTTTAGGTTCATCATCCTCATCAAAAGCGGCTGAAGGTATATCTGAAAATCTTAATGTTCCCTCATGAATTTTTCTTTCAAGTTTAGTCTTATGTTTAATAATCTGCTTTTCAATCTTTTCAATTACATTGTCTATGGATGAATACATATCCTCGGTTGATTCTTCCCCTCTTAATATTACGCCGTTGAATGGGATAGTAACCTCAATTCTCTGAATATTTTTTTGGACACTTAATGTAACATGGGCCTCCACATCAGGATCAAAATACTTATCAAGTTTGCCCATCTTCTTTTCCACTATGTCCTTTAGAGCATTTGTCAAAGCTATGTTCTTCCCAGTAACAGTTAATTTCATAAAATCTACCCCTTTCATATATTATAAGGGAATGCCTTAAATATTTTGTATTTTATATATATTCTATTATTTTGCACTAAATACTTCAAGTCTTACTTTTAGCGCTTTATGACCTTATTTTTATATTATGTACATTCCTCTCAGTTTCTCACATTTTTTTGCAATTTTCAGCTAATTTGTACATTCTGTTCTACATAAATGGTTTCTGTTAACTGTATATTTATTTTGCTAAATGAATATTCTATAACATTTAACATAATTAATATACTTTTAACCTCAAACGTTCCCCTGTTGATATGTTGGCAACAACCTGTGGATAATGTTAATAAATCTGTGCATAACTTGCTATAAGTATAATTTAAGAAACTTAAAAATTGTGGATTACAGGGGGATATATTTATACAACCGAACAAATATATTATTTTAAGTAACACAATTTATATTATTATTATATACTTTTATTTCTTTTATATTAAAAAAAGACCGGGAAATCCGGTCTTTTAAAACTTAAACTATCAGCTGACCTGGTCTTTGACCCCACACCCGCCTGCTGGAGGTTTTGCTCAAGGTGCATTCCCATCACGAATCCCTCTCTCGGTTTTACCGGCAGGACTTACTTCTAAACCGCACCATGCTCATCAAACTTTGTTTGACTTACGTGGATCGTTTCGCCTGCGACTGGCATCGACTTTCAACCACAGACCTGATAGTTTAAATTTTTAACATATACTCGATTTTGCAAAGGATGCAGCAATAACTTTTACAGCACCCTTTTCCTTGAGAGCCTTTGCACAAAAGCTTACCGTTGCTCCTGTTGTTATTACATCATCCACAAGAAGAACAGTCTTTCCCTTTATATCGGTTTGACAGGCAAAAGCGTCTTTAACATTATACCATCTAACCTTACTATTAAACAATATCTGAGGTTTCGTATCTTTTATCCTTTTCAGTATATCCTTTACAGGTTTTCCTGTTATATTTGAAAGTTCAATTGCAATAAGCTTTGAATGGTTGTAACCTCTTTTTTTATCCCTTTTTTTCGTCGAAGGAACAAAGGTTATAAAATCATAGTGTACATCATTTTTATATAGTATATCATATATCATATGAGCCATTGTTACTGCTAAATCCCTGTTATCGCCATATTTTAACTTGTGTATCATATTTCTAACAAGCCCTTCATATAAACAGACAGAGTATGCTTCATCATAGCATCCTTCAAAATCTTTGCAGTACTTACAGGGCATTAAATCTATAATACTTCCGCACCTTCTGCACTGCAAATCTATTAGCTTTATCTGTCCTTTGCACGTAGAGCAAAGATAATATTTATCATCAGATATTATTTTTTTACATACAGTACAATAAGAAGCTCTGGGAAATATGATATCAATAAAGCACTCAAATAAAAATGCTATCTTTTCAAATATCCTCTCTCCCAAGATAGTTTGTTCATGTTTCTTATCTGAGACTTTGCTAAAGACATCCTCTCAGTTTCATTTGAAGCAACAAATATAACCTCCCCTGTTTTTTTGTCTGTGCTGCTCGATGCTGCAGCACACATATTTATCAGAGTTTCACAATCGTATACCTTATCATCGCTGTTTATAACTATAACATTAACATCGCTGCTTAAATTTATAACATCTTTAAAATCCGATGATATAAGTATTTTAATTTCCTTTCTTTTTAACTTTAATATGGCTTCCTTATACCTTTTAGTTGAGATATCAATTAAAGTATCCTCATATCTTTCATAAAATAATAAATAATTATAGACCTTATCTAATGTATTTTCATCAGGAACAAAGAGAATAATACCTGTATCCTCTCTAAGCGATAGATTTATAATATCAACTGCCAAAGGCGGAAGATAAAATTCCTCTCCCTTTATAAATCTTGATAGAACTATTCTTGGCTCAGGGATAGGATTTTTGGTTTTAAGAACAGGCAGTGAAATAATAATAGGACTTGAAAAACCATATTTATCCTTTGAAACAAAGCTTGTAATTATTACAAACTTTCCCCTCTCTTTTACTGCTCTTTTGCACATCTTCTCTGCATCCTCTATATTTTCATCTATAAAGGAAAACCTTCTGTCGAATATAACAACATCAAAGGACTTGTAAAAAGGTGTATTATTATTTATTGAATCAACAACCAAATCCTCATCTAAAAGCCTGTAGTTTATACTTCCTGAAAAACCTATATTAATATCTCTTATGCTGCTTTCAAAGGCTTTAGCTGCTCTTTGTATTTCAAAGGGTGAAGCTGTATAAAGTATCCTCCCCCCGCTTTTTATAACCTCTGCAGCTCCTGCAGCTATTCCTTCATACTCAAAGGAATTAGGGGCACAATGAAGTATGGCATAGTCCTTTTTTGATTTGATAAACGCTGAAAACTCATCCGAAAAATCTTTTAAAGGTTTTGTAAGATTTATCTTTTTATATACTGCTTTTTTTATGCTCTTTAGATTATAATTATCCGCAGCATACAAAAGTATATCATCCTCTAAAAACCCAAACCTGCAACTTTTACAGGGTTCCTTTTGACAAAAAGAGCAGTTTTTAACATACTTTATTGTTCTAACCGCTGGTATCATTTTAATTCTTCTTTCACAGTATAGAGCCTGAACACAGTCTATTATTTCTTCTGTATTTAAATTAATAAAGCTTTTTAAATTTATAAGCTGTCTTATGCTTATCATCCTGCCCTTTATATACTGCTCAACTGTTGAAAGTAAGTTTTTATCAATTCTGCCCTGAGAATCAATTTCCTTTTTTATTTTATTAATATTAAACTTTTTCAGGGAATTGTTTATTAAAAAGTCTTGAGATGGAATGAGTTTCCCTATTATCCCTGAAACACCGTAAATGCTTTTTAAAATTTTCTCTGCAGTTTCAATAGGTATATTTGGCGTTATCACTGTTAAGGAAGTTATTTTTCTCGTATCCTTTAGGATTTTATAGTCCACATCGGGATTTAAAGACATATCGTATATATATTCTTCCTTTTGTTTTGCTTTATATATAACAACTTCCATATTAAGCACATCCTATCTTATAGCATTTACCATCGCTAATATTCTTTTTTTAAGGCCTGTATACCTTTGTGCTATTGTGTTGTTGTTTATCATGTTTGAAAGGGCTGCCCTTACCCCTACAAGTACAACTAATTTTTTAGCCCTTGTAACTCCAGTATATATAAGATTGCGCGTCAGCAGCATAGGCGGTCCGAAAAATACTGGGATTATTACCACAGGAAATTCACATCCCTGACTTTTATGAATAGTTACAGCATAAGCCATTTCAAGCTCGTCTAAATTTGAAAAGTCATAAACAACCCTTTTATCATCATCGAATATTACAGTAAGATTTTGATTTTCGCTGTCCACACTCTCAACAAATCCAATATCTCCATTAAAAATTCCCATGCCACTTTCAGATTCATTAGATATGCTCTGCCATTTGAGGCTGTAGTTGTTTTTAATCTGCATAACCTTATCCCCAACCCTGAAGGTAAAATCCCTGAACTGTTTTTCACCTTTTTTGCTTGACTTTGGATTTAAAACCTCCTGAAGCTTAATATTAAGGTTATATATTCCCACTTCTCCCTTTCTTGTTGGAGATAAAACCTGTATATCCCTCATTGGATCAAAACCTTCTTTAAAGGATGGAATCCTCGAATCTACAAGCCTTACAATTTCCTCAACCATATCCTGTGAATTTCCCTTTTGTATAAAGAAAAAATCCTTTTCCCTGTCGTTTAATATAGGCATATCTCCGCTGTTAATTCTGTGGGCATTTACTGCTATAAGGCTCTCATCTGCCTGCCTGTATATTCTATTAAGTCTTACAACGCTTATAGCATGGCTGTCTATTATATCCCTTAAAACATTTCCAGGACCTACAGATGGGAGCTGATCGACATCTCCAACCATTATAAGCCGGCACCCTTGGGGCATTGCCTTTAAAAGAGAGTTCATTAAAAGTATATCAACCATAGAAGCTTCATCTATTATTACAGCATCGCACTCTAAGGGGTCAGCCTCATCCTTTGTAAATACAGGGAAACTATCCTCAGAGGTATATTCCATTTCAAGAAGACGATGAATAGTTTTAGCTTCATACCCAGTTGCCTCGGTAATTCTCTTAGAAGCCCTTCCCGTTGGCGCTGCAAGTACAACTTCCATTCCTCTTTTTTTAAATATTTCTATAATGCACTTTATTATTGTAGTCTTACCTGTGCCCGGCCCTCCAGTTATAATACATACCCCATTTTTAACGGATTCTATAACTGCCTCTTTCTGCTCTGTTGCAAACTCTATATTATTTAATTTTTCATACTCTTTAATATCATCTTCAATATCTTTAAAATCCTCCCCTATCTTTTGAAGAGAAAACTCAACAAGCCTTCTTGCAACACCAAGCTCTGAATAAAACAGGGAAGATAAATAAACAGCTGTTTCCCCCTCTATATCATCACAAATAACCTGTTTTGAGGTCATAAGGGATATAAGAGCCTCTTCAATTATTTCAATGGGAACATTTAATAGTTTTACACACTCATCGTAAAGTGTCAGCTTAGGCAGATATACATGTCCATTTGCTATGCATCCTGATAATATATACTTTATACCAGCCATTATTCTATAGGTTGAATTTAAATCCACCCCAAGATTTCTTGCTATTCTATCAGCAGTTTTAAAACCTATTCCGCTTATATCATCGCACAGCTTGTAAGGATTTTCTTTTATTATATTAAAGGTTTCTTTTCCATATCTTTTATATATTTTCAAACCATAGGTTACTGATATACCATAGCTTTGCAGGGAAACTAAAACCTCTCTAAGTTCCCTCTGTTCTTTAAAGGCCTCTGCTATTGATTGAGCCCTCTTTTCACCTATTCCTTCAATTTCTGTAAGCCTTCCCGGGTTCATCTCTATTATATCGAGGGAATCCATTCCAAACTTTTCTACTATCCTTTTTGCAGTTGCAGGTCCAATGCCTTTTATAAGACCACTCGATAGATATTTTTCAACTCCCTCCAATGTTGCAGGCATAATTTCTTCAAAGCTCTCAACCTTAAGCTGCTGTCCAAAGGTCTTATGTATTGTCCACTCGCCGCAGAATTTTGCCTTCTGCCCTTCACTTAAAAAAGGCATGTAGCCCACAACCGAATCCGTGTCCCTTCCATGCTTTACCTTAGCCACTGTATATCCATTCTCATCGTTTCTATATACTATGCTTACAACTGTACCTTCTATTTCAATCATAGCCTATCTCCCTTAATGCTGCCTTTTGCAGCAAATCTTTTGTCTCAATTATAATTTTAGTAAAGTGATAGAAAGTTTACAAGCAATAAAATAATTTAATATAATTTCGCAAATTCATATTAGAATTTGATATGAAATTTCATACTATTATGATTTTACCATTATATTCCTTAATATATTCACAGCTAATATTATTTTTTGAACTTTTTATAAAGCTTTTCTTTTTATTTTGTAATTAAATTTTAAAATGATATAATAACCTTGGGTGGATTTAAAGGGGGTTTTATTTTGAATAAATTAAAGGATGAAAGTTTGAACATAAGACTTAATAATATAAATGGTGCACTTCAAATAATAGCTGTAAATCTTGTTACTTCCTTTGCAGGACTTTTTGTAAAACGTCTTAATGCCAGCGATTATTTAGTTTCAATGCTTAATTCTCTTCCAGCAGCATTCAGCATACTTGGAATACTTCTGAGCACACCTTTAATACTTTCATGTAAGAACAAGAAAAAGGTAACTTCATTATCTTATTTAATTACAAGAAGTTTTTATATACTTATGGCACTGGTTCCATTTCTTCCTGATGGATATAGGGCAGCAGCCTTCGTTTTATTATATGGCGCAATGAACTTTTCTGGCTCCATCGCAACATTTTTCTGGCAGTCCTTCTTTGCAGACATTTTCTCACCATCTAAACGTTCAAAAGTTTTATCCCAAAGAAGCAGCATATCAACTATTATAGGAACAGCAGTTACTTTAACAGCCGGAATTCTTCTTCATAAGCTTTCAAATTCCAAAAATCAGCTAATACACTATTATCAGATAGTTTTTATAATTGCCTTTGTAATAGGTATATTTGAAGTCCTATCCTTATATTTTCACAGGGATAATAAAAAAGGAAACTTTGCAGAGGTTAAGAGTGAAAATGAAAGAATCAATTTTAAAATGTTAAAAAGTATGCTTAAAGAAAAGCCCTATATGCTTTATATGATATGCGTTATAATATTCCATTTTACTTGGCAGATGGGATGGCCTCTGTTTTTAACCTATGAAGTAGATTATCTTCATACAAATGAGATGTGGGCAGGAATAATATCAACGGTTAACGGAATTTGCATGACCATTGGATATATATTTTGGAGAAAGTTTTCTGACAAGAAGGGAAACGCCATATCTTTAGCCCTTTCAGCCTTTGGTGCAGGGCTTTGTCCTCTGTTTTACTCATTTTCAACACACATAATACATGTTGCATATTTTACAGGAATTATAGGGTTTGCCTTCTCTGGCGTACAGCTTCTTTTAATAAATTCACTATATGAAGTATCTCCAAGGGAAAACAGAACATCCTACATCGCACTTTATAATCTTTGCATAAATCTTACCCTTATTGTTGCACCCTTTATAGGAATGTATATATACAGGCTTACTGACATAAAAACAGCGCTTTTAATTGTGGCAGGCGGAAGGTTCTTCTCATCCTTTTTGTTTCTTTTAAGAAGGAATTATGTAAAAAGCAGCCTTAATCTTACATGCGAAAAAGTTTGAAAAAGGGGGACGGTTACTTATTTTGTTTAATTATCTTAACAAACCTATTGAAGACCTTATAAATTCCGATAAATATTTTGTAATGTAATAAACAAGCATGAAGGTGAATTAAAATATGATACAAAATGTAGTTTCTACTTTTAGTTCGAGCAATTTAACGGTGAGCAATATAATAAAGGCTAACTCTCCCGACTTGAAACAGATTGGAAGCATTTTTTATCTTCAGCCTGAAGGAATACAATTTTTAGGTACCACTGCTTATATAACACAGTATGTTTACATCGGTAAATATTTAAATGCGTTAGCATAACATTGAGTAAAACTTTAAATCAAAAAAAATTTTTGCCGCCTATTCTGGCGGCAAGTTTTATTATTCTAACTCCATGCAAATTTCATAATCTCTATTTTTTCATCATCAGTTTTTGCTTCCTTTGATATTTGCACAAGTCTTCTCTCCAAATCATCTCGGTTTTTTATAAATTCAGCTTTGTCTATTTTCCCAATTTCTACTTCTTTTATTCTTTCTCTTTGCTTTTTCCAATAGTCTACAGCCCTATCTAAATCCTTTTCGTAAAAGAATGAATCGCTTTCAACAAACCATAAAGGCTTATAAGTAGAAAGGCATGGCAGGGATGAACCTGTAGCCCATATATTTATTTCTCCGTTGATAAGCTCTACTATCATACTTCCTGTAGTCTCGCTTGAAACTATACTTTTTTGATGCATGCAGATGTTTTTCATAGATCCATTAAAAATGCTGCCCTCTCCTTCATGATGCCTTAAAATGTTTTTAAAATCTTCAACTGTAATTTTACCCTTTTTTTGGTTTAAAAATGAATATGTTATATTTCGTCTTAAATCACCCTTTGCTATCCTTGCAATAATCTTATTTTCATGCTTATCTTTAAAATTATATTTTTCTCTACCTATTATATTTTTATATTCAAAGGTATCCCCGAGGTCGCTGCTTAACATATCATAATCATCGGTTATGCTCAATGAATTAGAAATGCTGTCAAAATCCTCGATTTTCTTGATAGCCCAAAGCCTGTCCGCAGTTTCTATTTTATAGGCCGACTTAAAATCCGCGATGATATAGCTGTTGTGATATCTCAAATCTTTTTTATATCCGCACTTTCCGCCCTGTCCATAGTTTTTTATAAAACATACAATATTTTTCAGTGCCTCAATCGCAGTTTTACTTCTTTCAAGGGCAAGCCTTAGTATGTCCATCCCTAAAAGGGATTCTTTACCCTGATTTTCCTTTGTAAATACTGCTTCATTACCTATTACAACTCCATATTCATTAACCCCCATTTCAGCTCCCCAAATACAGGAGGGTTTAAATAAAATACAGTCATAGGTTTCATTGGCCTGTGGAATTTCAATGTATGTGCATTTAACTCTTTTACCTTTTTCGTGTTTTTCTCCCTTAACTCTTATAACAACATGGGGCTCATCCTTTTCTCTATCGCTGTTTTTTCCAAAAATAACAGCCCCATTTTTAGTTGAATTGCTTAGTGCAACCAATGTATCGCACATAAAACCCACCTCTATGATATTTAAACTTTTTAAACTACAAAATATTATACCATAATTTTCTATTAAAATATATTCGTAAAACATAAATTATTAAACTGACTTTAAAAGCGTAATCCATATAAAGATTAATAACTGCTTACTATTCTATAACTTGTACTAATTGTATTTAAAATATAAACAATAATTAACTGTCCCTCTATGCAACGTTTTAAAATTAGTATTCGTCTAATAGGTAAAGGAGGGGTAAAATTGGCTGATCAGCAAAATAACGATGCTAAAGCAGAAAAAATAGAAAAGTTAATTGATAATTATGGCAATGACGTTTTAAGGATGTGCTATGTCTATACTAAAGATTTTGCTGCTGCACAGGATTTATTTCAGGAAGTTTTTATTAAAGTTTTTAAAAATATCGATGGTTTTAGAGGGGAATGCAGTGAGAAAACATGGATTATTCAAATAGCTATAAATACCTGCAGGGATTATCTTAAAAGCTCATGGATTAAAAGAATTGTATCTTTTAATTTCGAAAGAGAAACTATTACAAATATTGAAAAAAGCGTAATAGAAAACATAGAAAAAAAAGAGGTAATAAATTCAATTTTAAATCTTCCGAGCAAGTTAAAGGAAGTAGTCCTCCTATATTACTATTTTGGTTATAACAGCGTTGAAATATCTAAAATAATTGGAATATCAGAATCATCGGTTAGAAGCAGGCTAATGAGGGCAAGGGAGTATCTTAAAAAATATTTTATAGAAGGAGGCTTTATATATGAATGAAGACAAAGATAAGCTAAATTTAAGTGATCTTGATAAAATAAATGTAAGCCATGAGTTAAAGCATAAAACAATCAATAGATGTTTATATAACAGAAAAATTAAAAAGCCTATATTAACTAAAGCTGCTATTGCCTTTGCTTTAGTCTTTGTCTTTATTTTCAGCACAACATCAATTTTAGCAAACAAATCAAAAACTCTTGAAAGCTCAAGTGATTATTCTATGGAAAGGCTGAAAAGCAAAGAACAATTGATAAGTATGCTTAATGAAATATATAAAGATAGAAAATATGCAGGAGAGGATTTAAACTTTGGTGTGCAGATGAAATCGGAATCGTCTAATAGAAGCGGTCATTCAAATACTAATGTTCAGGTTGAAGGAATAGATGAGGCAGATATTATAAAAACCGACGGTAAATATATATATTCAATAAATCAGTTTAAAAACGAGATTATTGTTATTAAAGCAGATAAAAAGGCTGAAGTAATTAATAGATTTAACCCTAAGGATTTCATTGAGGGTAAGGAAGCATCTGAATATCAAAAGGATTATCAAAGAGAAATATATGTAAGAGAAATGTTTTTATATGAAAAAAGAAGCAAAAAATATCTTGTTGTTATGTCTTCAGTTAATAGATATAAGAATACAAATAATTCTCAAGGCAATCCTGAACTTCAGCCATTTACAAGGGATTCAAAGGTAAGCATTATGCCCATAAGGTTTGGTATATATTCTACTTTAGTTTCAATTATAGATATAACTAATCCTCAATATTTTAAGCCGATAAAGCAGTTTGAGGTTTCAGGAAACTTAATGAGCAGCAGGGTAAAGAATAACATGTTTTATATGGTAACAAACAAATGGACAGATTTCTATTTCTACAGGCAGGAAAAAAGTGATGATATTTTACCCTTCTATATTGAATATGGCGATAATATAGTTAAGAAAAAAATCAGCCCTGAAAATATAATGTATAACAAAAACAATATAGATTCTAATTTTACAATAATATCTGAAATAAATCTTGATGAACTTGATATATTTAATGAGGCTATTCTTGGAAATTTTGATAATATGTATATGTCAAAGGACAGCCTTTATTTAACATCAATGAGAGGAGAAGAAATTAAAAAAGGAACTGACAATCAAAGCGATGCTTCTGTATCTTATTATAAAAACAAAACGATTATATATAAGTTCGAATTAAAAAATAAAGTAAATTATGTATCCTTTGCTGAGGCAGATGGCCTTATTATAAATCAATTCTCGATGGATGAATATAAAGGATATTTCAGGATTGCGACAACTGAAGATATCTATTCAGAAAACAAAGTAAATACAACCAATAGCTTATATGTATTCGATAAAAACATGAAATTAGCAGGAAGCCTTAAGGATATTGCCCCTTCAGAGAGAATTTATTCAACTAGGTTTGATAAGGATAAACTTTATATGGTAACCTTTAAACAGGTAGACCCCCTCTTTGTAATAGATTTAAAAAACCCAAAAGAGCCTAAAATTTTAGGCCTCTTAAAAATCCCCGGATACAGCACCTATCTTCACCCTATAGATTCAAAAAATATTTTAGGATTTGGTATGGATACAGGAAATATCGATGAAAGAGTTATAAACAAAGGAATGAAAATAGCACTTTTTGATATCTCTGATTTATCAAGCCCAAAGGAGAAGGCAAATATTGAAATAGGAGGAAAGGGAACATTTTCAGAGTCACTATATAATCACAAGGCTCTTACAGTATACGATAATCTTTATGCCTTTGATTTATTTGAAACTAAAGACGATGACTCATATATGCCTTCCTTTAGAGGTTTAGTCCTCCTTGAAATAAAGGATGACAGTATAAAAGTAAAATGCAGAATATCCCATAGTGATTTAACAAATCAGGAGGATTATTACACTGATTACGGCTACAGGGCAGTATTTATAGACAATTATATGTATGTGCTATCGAACGTAGGTATAAGCGTTGTAAACTTAGATGATATGAATATTGTTCAAAAAGAAAAAATATAATTTTTAAGGCAGCTCCTACTTATAGGCAGCTGCCTTTTTTAAGCATTAGATAACATCACTATAATGAATAAAAAAATTTTTAAAACATTTTTTATAGAAAAATTAATTTATACTGCTATTCAATTTATAAATCATTTCATCGATATTTATTTTATAAAGCTTTGATATATTTTCAATTGAGTCAAACAAATGATTGCATAGCAGGCATTTTCCAATCAAAACATCATATTCTTTAAAAATCTTTTCTGTTTTGGGATATTTTTCAACAATATCAAGAACTATCATGTCTTGCGTTATCATAATTATCAACCTCTCAAATTAATGAATAAATTATGGGAATTTTATATACATACAATTACTGCTCTGTATTTTTTATATAATCTGATGTTATTTTCATAAATCTTTCAATATCGCTTATATTATTCTTAATTATATCATATACTAATTCATCCTCTAATTCCCAATACATATGTACAAGTTTATTTCTGAATTTTGCCATTTTCTTTAAATTTTTCGAAAAATTTTCATCAATAATTCCTATACTGTATAATATTTCAAAAACATCCGAATAAGTTTCAGGAAGTGGAATGTCTTTATTAAATTGTTCTATTGAAATTATCCTGCTGCCTATATTAATACACGTTTCTATTGAAAGCTGAAGATATCTTTCGGCAGCTGCCTTTACCATATCATCAGCTAAATATTCTTCAAGTCTGTATGCAGATATTTTCTTTATCATGTCTAAATATTTTTTTAAAAATCTTAACTGAGCAATAAGCTTTTCGTCCATTTCACTCCCCCACTTTCTTTAAAAATTCAAAGTTCAAAGAGTCACGCATAGGTTTAATATCAAGATAATTCATTATTATCATTGTTTCATAATCAATCAGTTTCTGCTTATCATAATAATATAATATTTCCTTATCTTTTATTACTCCATATTGCATACTTAAAGGAGCATTATTTAAACAAATTAAATCTATTTCATCAGTCTTAAGACACCTTGATATATCTTCAAATACTTCTTCCTCTATCATATTCGACATATATTCATACTGTATGTTAATTAAAATAGCAATATCAATATCACTTAAAGGATTTACTGTTCTTTTATGTACTGAACCAAAAAGATATGCCGCATCTATTTTATCCCCATATTTATCAAATATTTTCTTTAATTGAGCAATATTTGAATATACAAAATTAAAATCAACCTTCTTATACCTTATCATAAATATCACCACAAAATATTATTTATTTTAATACTATCATTGTGAATTTTTTTTGTCTATGCTGAAATTTTATTCTAACGGAATTACAAGTTCTAATATTGAATCTTCATTTTCATCGATGATTTCCACACAGACTTCATTTACAATAGTTTTAAATGAATTAATAATGTCTTTAGTCTCATCAATCGCTTTTTTAAAATCATCGTCGTTATCAAAACATCCAATAGTCATATGAGGCAAAAAAGTATTTCCCTTTAACCACTGGGGATAATAATTTTCTAAAATTCCTTTATACAGTCTTTTATGTAATTCAATGATATAATCCCTTCCTTCTTCTATATTAAGAAACAGATATTTACCAAAAGAATTGACAGGTTCAATTCCTTTTAAAACAATTTCAAACTTAGAAATTCCACTAACACTATATAAAATATGCTCTCTTAAATCATCTGAAGAAATATCACTTTCAAATGGGAAAACGAGAGTTATATGGGGTTTAACATGACTTGCAAGAGGATCATATTTTTTTCTGATATTATCTATAATTTCTCCATTTTCAAATTTGGGGAAAACCATAATACATCTTCTTAACATCAATATCCCCCTTAAAACTCCCCAAGCCACGCATCAAAAGAAGCGTCGCTTGGCATTCTCCAATCCCCCCTTGGAGACAGGCTTATAGTTCCAACCTTAGGTCCATCTGGTATACAGGAGCGTTTAAACTGCTGAGTGAAAAATCTTCTATAAAATAGCTTTAACCACTTTTCGATTTCTTCCTTTGAATATTTATCTTTAAATGCAATACCTGCTATATATAATATTTTCTGCGGGGATGCTCCATATTTTATAAAGTGGTATAGGAAAAAGTCGTGAAGTTCATAGGGCCCTATTATATCCTCTGTTTTTTGAGTTATTTTACCCTCATTCCCAGGAAGCAGTTCAGGGCTTACAGGTGTGTTTAATATATCGATTAATATTTTACCAGCCTTATCCTCCATCTCTCTTTCTGCAACATATCCTACAAGATATCTTACAAGGGTTTTAGGAACGCTGCAGTTTACAGCATACATGGACATATGATCTCCATTATAGGTGCTCCAGCCGAGGGCAACCTCGGATAAATCCCCAGTTCCTACAACAAGTCCTCCCTCCTTATTTGCAATATCCATAAGTATCTGGGTTCTCTCCCTCGCCTGAACGTTCTCATAGGTTACATCAAGTATTTCAGCATCATGTCCTATATCCCTAAAGTGAAGTAGACAGGCATCCTTTATGTTTATCTCCCTTAAATCCGTTCCAATGCATCTGCAAAGCTCAATCGTATTATTATAAGTTCTGTCCGTTGTTCCAAAGCCTGGCATTGTAATAGTTATAATATCCTTTAAAGGATAGTTTAAAAGTTTAAAAGTTTTAACTGCAACAAGAAGAGCAAGAGTTGAATCAAGTCCTCCTGAAACTCCAATGACAAGCTTTTTAAGATTTGTATGCTCTATCCTCTTTGCAAGACCTGCAGTCTGAATATTGAATATCTCTTTGCATCTTTCATCCCTGTCAGCTGCGTTCGAAGGTACAAAGGGATGAGCATCAACATATCTTAAAAGGTTTCTTTTTTCTTTAATCTCCATATCAAAATCAACTTTTCTATAGGGCTTTGAAAGTTTATTTGAATCTTTAAAGGTAAGGTTTTTTCTTCTTTCCGCAAAAAGTCTTTGAACATCTATGTCCTGTATTATAATTTCGCTGTCCCTTTCAAACCTTTCATTTTCCTTTAAAATGCTTCCATTCTCTCCAATTAAAAGATGGCCGCTAAAGACCATATCCGTTGTTGATTCATGCACCCCCGAAGAGGAATAAATATAGCTGCAAAGAAGCCTTCCGCTTTGCTGCTTTACAAGTTCTCTTCTGTAAGAAGCCTTATTTATAAGTTCGTTGCTTGCAGAAAGGTTAACAATAATACTTGCACCATTTAGTGCTGCATAGGACGATGGAGGAATTGGCGCCCAGAGATCTTCACATACTTCTGCACCTATGCACATCTGAGGCATTCTTCTATTTTGAAATACAACGCTGCCAAAGGGAACATAATTACCTAATATGTAAATATCTGTAATATTTGTATCATCAATGGATGAAAACCATCTCTTTTCATAATACTCGCCATAATTTGGTATATACGTTTTAGGAACAACTCCAAGTATATTCCCTTTAAAAATTCCAACTGCGCAGTTAAATAAAAAGTGATTAATAGATAAAGGTGCACCAATAAATATAATCATATTCATATCCTTTGAATACTCTAATATATCCTTTAATCCATTTAAGCTCTCATCTAAAAGAGCATCCTGACCAAATAAATCCCCACAGGTATAGCCGCTTATAGAAAGCTCAGGAAAAACCAATATATCAGTTTCATTTTCATATGCCCTATATATAGCTTTTTTCATTTCATTAACATTATATTTTACATCTGCAACTTTAAGTTTAGGGCAGGAAGCTGCAGCTCTAATAAATCCGTAATTTTCCATATAACATCCTTCCTTCGTTTAACTTTAACAATATAATAGCATAAAATACAATAAATGCGCCACAAACTTAAAAGGCTGTATTACACATCTTAAATTTTTCATACCTCAAGCATCTATGGACAGTTACTTATTTAATCGAATTAGCAGCAGATGTCGCCATTTCTATAAACAGCTAATACATGTTGCATAATTAACAAAAATTATCCCTTGCACATTTGTAACTTTGGGCAATAAAAGTATTAACAATAAAGCACTATCTCATGGGGCTTAAAATAGTTCACAGGTAAAAAAAGTACCCGCTTTACCGTGGGTACTTTTTGTTTTTAGTTTAATCTATATCAAATTCGCAGTTTACAACAGCAGTGATTTCTTTATCTATAGATGAAGTATCAAATATACCTGCATCAGAAACCTCCGTTGAATAAGGGGGAGTTATTTGAAAAACTCCCATTCTCGATGCTCTAAGTTTTCCTACTTTAACGTTTGTATTTTTAGCGATTTGCTCTGCACGAAGCATTGCATCCTTTGTTGCAAGCCCAAGCATCTCAACTTTCAAATCAGCAATTTTTGTATAATAGTATTGCGGTGGATAAGACTCAAACTGCACTCCTTGATTTATAAGCTCCGTTGATTCTCTTGAAATCTTTGTTACTAAATCCACATCATTTAATTTGATTTCAACATTTTGTGTAAGGGTATATCCTTCAATTTTATTTCCAATCATACCATTAGGAAGTATTTCGTTTTTAACGGATGTAAATATAGAAGAGAACACCAAATCCTTTTCTGCTATTCCTTTTGATAAAAGATACTTTCTTACTTTTTCATTGTTTTCCTTAAGCATAGCATATGCCTCATTTAAACTTGGGGAATAAGCTGAAAAAGCTCCCGTCCATTTAGCAAGGTCTGATTTTATCTGCTTTTTTGCAGAACCTGTAATCGTTATAGTGTTTTTTCCTGATTTTATATTTTTGATTCCATTAGATATAAAAGCTGAAGAAACAACTATTGCAGCAGAAATTATTACAGCAATTAAAATGTTATACTTTTCTTTCATAAAAGTCCCCCTAACTAATCTTTATAATATAATTCTATCATATCAAAAAATAAAATAGTTAAAAATTGGTTAAAGTTATTTATTAGATTTAACTGTAGAATAAAATACAGTGCCTAAAATAATTATTCCGCCTAAAATCTCTCTAAAAGATGGTATTTCTCTTAATAATACAGCAGCAAATATAATGCCGTATACTGGTTCGAGGCTTGATATTATACCTGCTGTCTGGGTTTTTACATCTTTAAGACCGCTTATAAAAAGAGAATGAGCAATTCCAGTAAAAACTGTACCTAAAAGTATAAGAAGCAATATATCTTTTATCATAAAAGACTGCCTTTGAAAAAATAAAAACGGCAAAAGAACAATCGTTGCTGAAAGCTGTTCATAAAAAGCTATAACGAGACTGTTATATTCTTTTACATACTTTCTGTTTAATATTGAAAGTATTGCATAGGTTATTCCTGACGCTATTCCCCAGAGTGCACCTAAAGTTATGTTGTTGCTTAACTGAAATTTAGGTACTACCAAAACTACCCCGATAAATGTAATAAAAGCCGTTAGTACATCTTTAAATTGTATTTTTTCTTTTAAAAAACATGGTTCAAGAAATGTAACGAATACAGGGAATGTAGAAAACGTGATAAGTCCAATTGCTACTGTTGATATTTGAATTGATTTGAAAAAAGTGCTCCAATGAACTGCCAATATTATACCCATTATAATCAAATATGTATAATCTTTTCTGCTTTTTAATTTTATATCCTTTTTTAAATAGAGCATTATAACCAAAATAAAAATACTCGAAAAGAAAACGCGTCCAAGGACTATTATCATAGGCGGATATGACAGCGATTTGCCAAAAAGTCCTGCTAAGCCAAACATAAAAACAGCTGCATGTATTTTTATCAGGCTTTTATTTTTTTTATACATAAAATCCCCCCGCTTTTTATTACCCTATCAAAGCCAATTATTATACATTGATGACTTACGTTGTTTAAATTTCCATTTAGAAAAGTTATATTAATAAATCATCCTTAATAATATGAATCAATTTATTTTTTTATTACTACATTAAAGTTTACCAAGTAAAAACAAAACTTACAAGAGCTGTTAAAGCATGATTTTGCCTTAACAGCTCTAATATTTTAAAACAATCCTTTTCTATTAAAAAAATCATCAATAATATCAACCACCTCAAGCCCAATCCTTTTTTGGGCCTCAACAGTTGAAGCGCCTATATGAGGAGTTACTGAAACCTTTGGATGGTTTATAAGCTGCTCATTTTTTGTAGGTTCCTCTTCAAAAACATCTATTCCAGCGCCTGCGATTTTATTATTGTTAAGAGCATCAAGGAGGGCATTCTCATCTACCACTCCTCCTCTTGCACAATTTATTAAAAATGCAGTATCTTTCATAAGGGAAAGCTCCCTTTCTCCTATAACATTTCTTTTATCATTGCTGTAGGGTATATGAAGGGATACATAATCGGATTTTTTAAGAACATCATCAAAACTGCAGTATTCATATTCATCATATCCATCAGCTTTTCCCAAAATATCATAATAAATAACATCCATTCCTAAGCTATAAGCTCTCTTTGCAACTTCCCTTGCTATCCTTCCAAACCCAATAAGTCCAAGGGTTTTGCCAAACAGCTCGACTCCTTCATATTTTTTCTTTTCCCACTTATTATCCCTCATAGTAACGTTTGAAATATGAAGAAATCTGCTTACAGCAAACATATGGGACAAGGTAAGTTCTGCAACGGAGATGCTGCTTGCTGTTGGAGTATTTCTAACTTCAATTCCACTTTCCTTTGCATATTCCACATCTATATTATCTACTCCAACCCCTCCCCTTATTATAAGTTTCAGCCTTTTACTTTCAAGAGCTTTATCAATCAAAGGTTTTCTAACCTTTGTGGCTGATCTTACAACAAGAACATCAACATTCCTGATAATATCAAGCAATTCTTCTTTTTCACATTCTAAAACATCATAACCCTTATCTGAGAGTATTTTTACAGCGATATCATCAAGTCCATCAGATATCAGAACCCTTATCATCTTAAATTCCCCCTTTTAACAGCATTTTGCATCTATATGATTTGATTTGTATAAATATAAATTAGAGATATTTTAACACGTTAAAGTGCTAATATCAACTGTTTTTATATAATTTTATCAGTTAATATCAATCGCCATATTTGTAATTATTTTGTAACTTATTAAGTATTAAAGTTATAATATAATTATTATGGAAAAATAAGTTTGGGGTGTGTAAAATATGGATATACTGGTTTTTTTGATTTTTATCCTCAACTTTATATGGGACTTAATCAACGTATTAAAAGGCTGTAAAAAAGAAAGATATCTGTCAAAATCCCTGCTCATGCCTTTGCTGCTTATTTTTTATATTCTCAATTCAAAAAATATAAACTACTTCGTCGTTGCTGCACTTTCAGCAGGATTTTTAGGAGATGTTTTTCTATTAAAGGATAAACTATATTCGTTTATAATTGGAGGAGCATCATTTTTGCTTGGGCACATCTTTTATATTATTGCCTATATAAGTGTTTTATCAGGAAATCTAAAAGCATCTCCTATGTGGATTTTATTGATAATGCCCTATATACTATACGGAATATACGCCTATAAAGTTATAGGAAAAGGTATGGGAAATTTAAAAGCAGCTGCTCTCCCATACATCATCGTTATTCTGTTTTCAAGTTTTACATGTTTATTAGTGGTTTTATCTATAAAACACAGCTTTATATTATCCTTTTTAGGTACGCTATTATTTATAGCATCCGATTCTATCCTCGGATACAGCATATTTATATCTAAAAAGAAATACTCAGATTTTATAGTTATGCTTACCTATGTTTTGGCTCAGACTTTCATAGTCTTTGGATTTTTAGGAATATAAAATAAATTACTTATTCTTATTTTATATTTGAATTATTTGGTTTATAATCAAAGTAGGGGGTGGAAAAATGTTATATATATGGATTGTAATATCATTTGTCGCAATATTAATCGATGCGCTGACGAGTTCCTTTTTATTTTTCAGCTTTGCAATAGGAGGAATAGGTGCACTTATTACACTTATGTTTAACGCTTCTATGCCATTTCAAATAATAATTTTTATGATACTTAGCATAATATCAATAATCTTTGCAGCTCCCTACGTAAGAAAAGCGATAAACAAGAATCCTCCAGCTTTTAAACCTATGGAGCAAAACTATATCGGGAGGATTTTAACATCTCAGGAGGATATAACAGAAAAGACACAAATTAAATACGAAGGGATTTATTGGTATGTTATTAATCATGGAGAGCCTATTAAGGAGGGTGATAGATTTAAAATTAAATCTATAGAAGGAAACAAATTAGTAGTTGAAAAGTATAAGGAGGAGTCATAATGTTAGGAAGTATATTTTTTGTAATCTTATTATTTTTTATTTTAATAGTACTTTTTTCATCGATTAAAATCGTAAATACTGGTCATCTTTATGTTGTTGAGAGATTCGGACAGTTTCATAAAGTATTAGAGCCTGGCTGGCATATTATAATACCCTTTGTTGATTTTGTAAGAGCAAAGCTATCAACAAAACAGCAGATATTAGATATAGAACCCCAGTCAGTTATTACAAAGGATAACGTAAAAATATCAATAGACAACGTTATATTCTATAAACTCATGAACGCAAAGGATGCTGTTTATAACATAGAAAATTATAAATCAGGTATAATATATTCAACTATTACAAATATGAGAAACATAGTTGGAAACATGACCCTCGATGAAGTTCTATCAGGAAGAGATAAAATAAACGCAGAGCTTTTAAGGGTTGTTGATGAAATCACAGACGCCTATGGTATAAAGATTTTATCCGTTGAAATCAAAAACATAATACCACCTGCAGAAATTCAGCAGGCTATGGAAAAGCAGATGAAGGCTGAAAGAGATAAAAGAGCTGCAATACTTCAGGCAGAAGGTGAAAAGCAGAGTGCTATTGCAAGAGCTGAAGGGCAAAAACAGTCTATGATACTTCAGGCTGAAGCAGAAAGAGAAGCCAACATAAGACGTGCTGAAGGTATGAGAGAAGCACAGCTCCTTGAGGCGGAAGGTAAAGCTATGGCAATGGAAAGAATAGCAACTGCACAGGCTGAGGCTATAATGAAGGTAAACAAGGCAATACATGACTCTGACACCGATGAAGTTATAATAGCACTAAAACAGGTTGAAGCTCTTACTGAAATGGCTAAGAACCCTGCTAACAAACTTATAATTCCTAACGAGGTTGTATCTACCTTAGGAAGTATTAATGCTGTTGCAGAAATGATTAAAAATAAGTAAATCTATAACAGGCTGTACCGTTTAAAGGTACAGCCTGTTTCATATATCAAATTATTTTTATGGAACTTTTAATTAAATTCATTTATAATATTCATATAGAATAAATGGCTGTCTAATACCAAGGATTATTCTAAGGTAGAGGAAAGGTCAAAAGGGCATAGTTTATAATCTTTTATCAGCTTTTTATTTAGGATAATGCTGATAAAAAATATTGTTAATTTTAGCCTTTTGAGTTTTCCTCAAAGGGCTTTTTATTTTCTATAATATTTTAATTTGGGAGGCTTTATGGTTACTAAAGAAATTATCGATAAACTCCATGAAAAAAACTATTTAAATGAAGAAGAAATGCTTTATCTTCTTAATAATATCGATGAAGAAAATAAAAAATATTTAAGTGAAAAAGCTCTCGAAGTTAGGACTATGTATTATGGAAAAAAAGTGTATTTAAGAGGGCTTATAGAGTTTACAAACTACTGCAGAAACGATTGTATGTACTGCGGAATACGTGCTTCAAACAAAAACGCAAAAAGATACAGGCTAAGCATAGATGAAATATTAAATACTTGCAGAAAAGGATATGAATTAGGATTTAGAACCTTTGTGCTTCAGGGAGGAGAGGATACGTATTTTAGCAACGATATAATGGTTGATATAATAAAAAGAATAAAAAATGATTTTCCTTCCTGTGCCGTAACATTATCAATAGGAGAAAAAAGTTTTGATTCTTATAAAAAATACTTTGATGCAGGTGCTGACAGGTACCTTTTAAGGCATGAAACAGCATCTAAAAAGCTTTATCAAAGTTTGCACCCTAATATGAGCTTTGAAAACAGAATAGAATGTTTATATAACCTAAAAAAAATCGGCTATCAGGTTGGAGCAGGATTTATGATAGGCCTTCCAAACCAGACCAATGAGGATTTTGTTAAAGACCTTATGTTTTTAAAAGAGCTTGAACCACACATGGTTGGAATAGGACCTTTTATACCCCACAAGGATACACCTCTTTCAGGAGAAAAAGCCGGCGATTTAAATACTACAACAACCCTTCTTTCAATAATAAGGCTTCTTCTTCCTAAAGTTCTCCTTCCATCTACAACAGCCCTTGGAACTATAAACCCAAAGGGAAGGGAATTAGGACTTTTATCGGGAGCAAACGTCGTTATGCCAAATTTGTCCCCAATTGAAGTGAGGGATAAATATTCTCTTTACGATGGGAAAATATGCACAGGTGAAGAAGCAGCCGAATGTTTAGTATGTTTAAAAAATAGAATTGAAAGCGTAGGATTTGAAGTGGATATGGGAAGAGGAGATAATGTAGACTGGAAAAGAAATGCTTAAAAAAGTACCATACAATTGACAAGTGACCAATTTATTTAGATTAGGAGGGACGGTTACTTACTATTTTACTTTCAAAACAATTCATTAACGGATGCGATTACTTAACAGATTAATAAAGACGGTTACTTATTATATTCAGTAACCGTCTTTATTATTTAAAAACAGCCTTTTAAAGCTACCCCTATTTTGTCAGTAAATTACTCAAAATAAGTAACCGTCCCTCTTTCCCTTTTTTGAAGGGTAGCACTGTTTTGAAGATAGAATTTTCCCTTCTAAGGGGTGCAAAACAGCAGTAAGCTTTCCATCTTTTAGTTTTATTTTGTTATTGTAATTTAAAAGGTCGTACAGTCTGCTTACTTTTTTCTTTCTTAAGTCAATTGTAACCTTATAATCCTTATCCTTGCTTCTGTTTATAAGTATAACTGCAATACCGTTTTCCATCCTGTTATTAAAAACGTCTGTGTTGTTTTCTATATACCTTATAAATCCAAAAACGTCCTCATTATAATCAAAGGGTATAAACTCGCCTGTTTTTAAAAAGTCAAATGAATTCCTTATCCTCGTCATTTTTTTATAGTAGCATAAAATATTTAAGTCTTCATAGCCCCAAGGGTAGGTTCTTCTATTAAAAGGATCAGAATATCCTTCAACTCCTGCCTCATCGCCATAATATATGCATGGAGTTCCCGGGAAGGTCATCTGTATTAAAACTGCAAGCTTTAACCTCTTTTTAGCAATCTCCCTCCCGCTTAAAGGCAGCTTATATTCTGCCCTTTCACCTTTACTCAAACTGCTTTCAGGTGGTGCTTCTCCTAAAACTGTTAATATCCTTATTACGTCATGGCTTCCTAAAAGATTTAAAAGACTGAAAAAACTCTCCTTAGGATAGTTTTCATAAAGGCTTAAAATCCTTCTTTTAAAATCTTTTGCGCTTTTTTTATATAAAATATAGTCTATAACCATATTTCTAAAGGGGTAGTTCATAACAGAATCAAGTTCATGCCCTAAAAGATACTCCCTTTTTTTACCATAGCTCTCCTTATTTGAAGCATCCTCCCAAACCTCTCCTATAATAACAGCATCTGAGTCCACATCTTTAACAGCCCTTCTAAACTCTTTCAAAAACTCATCGGGAATCTCATCAACTACATCCAGCCTCCAGCCCTTTGCACCCTTTTTAATCCATATTTTGCATATAGAATCATCATTTCTTATAATAAAATCCATATAGGACTCTTCAAGTTCATTTACATTAGGCAGAGTATCAAATCCCCACCAGCTCTCATATATGTTTGGATAGTCTATGAATTTATACCACTTAAAATAAGGAGAATCCTTAGATTGAAATGCCCCGATTGAATCATATCTCCCATATTTATTAAAATATATGCTGTCGCTTCCCGTATGATTAAAAACACCGTCAAGAATTATTCTAATACCCATAGTTTTCGCAATAGAACAAAGCCTCTCAAAAACCTCATTATTTCCAAACATAGGATCGATTCTGCTGTAATCTCCTGTATCATATTTATGATTAGAATTGGCTTTAAATATGGGGTTAAAATAAATTGCGCTTATACCTAATTCCCTTAAATAATTAAGTTTTTTAATTACCCCAAGCAGGTTACCTCCAAAGAAGTCCTTTGGTTCATATACTCCGCTCTTTTCATCCTCCTTATACAAAGGAGTTTCATACCAGTTAGAATGGAAAAGAGCATTTTCCCTGTAGGGTATTCTTTTATCCTCATTGCCATTATAAAATCTGTCAACGAATATCTGATATACTATTGCCTCTTTAAACCAATCAGGAGTCTTATAATTTTTATCATAAACAGTTATCTGATAAGAATTCCCAAAACTATCCCTTAAAACCCCTTCTCCTCCAAGCTGCTCATCGTTGTTGCAGTAATAATAGGTTTTATCATAGGTTTCTATTATAAAATAGTACCATAAGAGGCCTAAAGTGCTGCAGGAAGCATAGGCCTCATATATAAAGAAATCTTTATCTGTCTTTGCTAACCTCATCTCAATTTTAATTTCATTATCCTTCCAAAGCCTTAATATAGCTCTTTTAACCTTAAGGCTGCTGCTTACACTAAGCCTAATCAACACGTTTTCACCAACAGGTACTGCACCGAAGGGATTCCTGTAAAAAGAATCCTGAGAGTTGTGATATGCGAGCATATTATGCACCTCAAACTTAATATTAGCGGCAACTATTCTAATATCATTTTATAGAGGGACAAATATTTAAGTGCAGACTTCTCTAAAGAATAATCGCAGGACATAGCATTTTTAATCAGGCTAATCCATTTTGTACTGTTATAAATTTCAATAGCCTCACTTATCTTATTTTTAAGTTCCTCCGATGAATATTCATTAAATAAAAACCCATTTCCGCATTTATCTTTATAATCTATTATCGTATCTGAAAGTCCCCCAGTATTTCTAACAATTGGAATGCTTCCGTATTTTAGCGCTATCATCTGAGCAATTCCGCAGGGCTCATATAAAGAAGGCATAAGGAAGATATCGCTCCCTGCATATATCCTCTTTGCTAGAGCTTCATCATACTCAAATACAGCTGCAGCACTTCCTTTCATATTTTCACAAAGGTTTTTAAACATCTGCTCATAGTAATAATTCCCAGTACCTAAGAGCACAAATTGAAATGGTTTATCTAATGCCTTTACAGCATCATATATGAGTTTTATTCCCTTATAATCCTCAAGCCTTGTAACTGAAGCAATAAGCGGTACATCCGCATTTTCAAGATTAAGCTCCCTTTGAAGCGCTATTTTATTTTTTTTCTTATTTTCTATGCTTTTTATATTATAAGGAAATTCTAGTTCCCCTGCTTTTGAAGGATTATAATTTTCATAATCTACACCGTTTAATATTCCCTTTATTTCTATATTTTTATCCCTTATTATATCCTCCATCCCTGAAGAATCCTTCATTATCTCTTTTGCATAGCTCTCGCTTACGGTAGTTACAACATCTGAATACAGAAAGCCTGCCCTCATAAAATTTACATAATCCCCTCCAAGCTTTGCTTTTTCATCGAGGGACAGTTCTTCTAAATACTCATTTCCTATTGAGCCTTGATACCTTAAATTGTGAATGGTAAATATTGTTTTTCCTTCATATCCATCTTTTTTTAGAAACATAGGCAAAAATCCAGTATGCCAGTCATTGCAGTGAATAATATCAGGCTTAAAGGGAATATTTTTTAGCATGTTTAATACGGCCTTGCAGAAAAATAAAAATCTCTCCCCATCATCAAAATAGCTGTAGATTTTATCCCTGTTAAAATAGTAATCATTTGCTATAAAATATGTAGGGATATCTTCATTTGATGCTGTCTTTACAATGCAGGTTTCAAACTTGTCCCCAATTTTCACAGGAAAGTCTATCTTATACTTAAAATCAATAAAACTGCTCCTATGAAGCGGTGTAACCCTCCTTATATCAATGTTTTCACCAAGCTTTTTAGGAAGACTTCCGCTGATTTGTCCAAGACCTCCAACCTTAGCATAGGGACAGCACTCTGCTGTCACAAATAGAACCCTAATTTTCCTTTTCATTGGTAAACCCCCTTTTAATGATTAATTTTTACCCATTAATTTGTTATATAATTTTATATATTTATCCCCTGAAGCGCTCCAGCTGAAATCTAATTTCATAGCTCTTTTAATGAGCTTTTGCCAAATATCTTTATTATAATAAAATTGTACAGCCCTTCTTATTGTATATAGCATGTCGTGGGCGTTATAGTTTGTAAAGGTAAAGCCATAGCCAGTATCATTAAATTCATTATAGGGAATTACAGTATCTAAAAGTCCTCCTGTTTCCCTTACAATTGGTATAGTTCCATATCTTAAGGAAATGATTTGTGAAAGACCGCAGGGTTCAAACAGCGACGGCATTAAAAACATATCACACCCTGCATAGATTCTATGGGCAAGTGTATTGTCAAATTTTATATTTGAAGAAACCTTATCTTTGTATAATCCTTCATAATATTTAAACATGTTTTCATATTTTAAGTCCCCTGTTCCAAGAACTATAAACTGAATATCCATATTTAATATTTCATTAAGTACACACTCTATCAAATCCAGTCCCTTTTGGTCAACAAGTCTTGATATTAGTCCTATTACAGGAACATCCCTTTGAGGAAGATTTAGCTGCTTTTGAAGCTCCGTTTTGTTTATTTTTTTATCTTCTATAGTATTTTCATCATAATTTTTAAATATTAAGCTGTCCCTATCAGGGTTATACTCATCATAATCTATTCCATTTATAATGCCATAAAGCTCATGGGACCTTGCCCGAAGAAGCCCATCAAGCTTTTCCCCATAAAAAGGATACTGTATTTCCCTCGCATAGCTCTCGCTTACAGTAGTAATTGCATTTGAATACACAAGCCCTGCCTTCATATAGTTAGCATCACCATAAAATTCAAGCTTATCAGGTGTAAAATATTCATCTCCTATTCCTAAAAGCTCAGAGTAAACATTTTTTGAAAAAATACCCTGATATTTAAGGTTATGTATTGTAAATGCTGTCTTTATATTCTTATACTCCTCTCTCCACCTGTACTGCAGCTCAAGAAGAGGAGGTATCATAGCCGTCTGCCAGTCGTGGCAGTGAATTATATCCGGTATAAAGCCTATACTTATTGCAGCTTCTAAAACTGCTCTTGCAAAAAAAGCAAACCTTTCTCCATCATCATAGTATCCATAAAGTCCATCACGTTTAAAGTAGTACTCATTATCTATAAAATAATATTTAACCCCTTTATATTCTGCTTCATTTATTCCGCAATACTGCCTTCTCCATCCAACATTAACATATATATACTTAATATGTCTTATGTTGTCTTTAAGATGTTTTGGTATAGCCTTATATTGTGGCATTATAACCCTGACATCAATTCCTTTTTCTTTTAAAGAAGGGGGCAGTGACCCCAAAACATCTGCAAGACCTCCTGTTTTAGCAAAGGGCACTGCCTCCGATGCAGCCATTAAAACCTTAATCATCAAATAACCTCTCCTTTTGTTATGGCAACTGGATAATTTTCAGTTCCTATAAGTGTTCTCCCTCTTTTTACTATAACCTTTTTATCAAGTATCACGTGATCTAAAACAGCGTTTTCCTCTATTTCACATTCTTGAAATATAATGCTGTTTTTTATTTTAGCACCTTTGCTTATTCTAACTCCTCTAAAGAGGATGCAGTTTTCAATTTCACCTTCTATAATACATCCATCAGCAACAAGACAATTTTTTACAACAGCATCATCGCTGTACTTTGCGGGAACCTCATCCTTAATCCTCGTATAAATAAGCCCTTCCCTATAAAAAAGTTCTTCCCTAACTTCTTTCTTTAAAAGTTCCATGTTGAATCTATAATATGTGGTTATTGAATCTATCCTTGCAAGATAACCTTCGTAAGGGTATCCATATATTTTTAATTTATCGATTTTTTTAATTATTATATCCTTCACAAAATCCTCATACCCCCTTGCGCTGGCCTCCTCAATAAGATATTCTAACAGCTCCTTCTCTAAAAGATACATTTTCATAGAGATTTTATTTGACTTTGGAATAGCAGGGTAAACCTCTATATCTCTAACCCTCCCATCCTCATCGGTCTGCAAGAGAGTATATTTTTTCAGTTTATCTTTTCTTATATTATCTTCCTTATAAATTACAGTTATATCAGCTCCTTTTTCAATATGAAAGTTCTGATATTCATTAAAATTCATATTGCAGAGCATATGGGTTCCTGAAATTAAAACATATTTCTCATTTCCTTTTTTAATAAATCCCATAGCACTATGAAGAGCATCTATGCTTCCTTTGTACCATCCAGTACTATCATGTATTGCAAAAGGGGAAAGTATATTAAGGCCTTCTCTTTTCCTGTTCAAATCCCATTCCTTTCCCGTTCCTATATGATCAACGAGGGAAGCATAGTTGTTTTGGGTTATTATTCCTATATTTTTAATTCCAGAGTTTACCATATTCGAAAGGGTGAAATCAACAAGCCTGTATCTTCCTCCAAAGGGAAGTGCAGCAATCGAACGTTTCTTAGTAAGTTCCCTTATTTGAGTATCATCCTCCGCAGCATATATAATGCCTAACGTATCCTTCATGATACTTCCTCCTCACTTAAATATTCTCCAGAATCGAGATTTTTAACATCAAGGTTTGATTTTTCAACAACAACATTTTTACCTATTACTGAGCCTTCTGAAATTTCAATATCGCTTGCAATAACAGTAATTCCTGAACTGTATATGTTAGGATAGAGCCTGTTTGGCTTTATATCTCCATATCCTATAATGCAGTTGTCCCCGATTACAGCACCCTCTCCAACTACCACATTTGAAAGCTTTGTATTTTTGCCTATTTTAGCATTCGGCATAATTACACAATCACTAATTTCAGAGTCTTCACCAACTAAAACTCCTGAAAATAAAACTGAATGATAAACATCTCCAAGCACCTCACAGCCTTCAGTAATTATGCTTCTTTTAATCTTACAATTACAGCCAATATAGTGGGGTGTCTGAATAGGATTTCTTCCATATATTCTCCATCTTATATCATAAAGGTCAAAAACCGGAGGATTTTCAAGAAGGTCCATGTTAGCTTCAAAGTAGCTTTGAATAGTTCCTACATCCTTCCAATAGCCATCAAAACAATAGGCATATAAACTTCTGTTATCCTTTAACATCTTTGGAATAATATTTTTACCAAAGTCCTTATCTGAATTAGCATCCAGTTCATCCTCATTAAGGTATTTCTTTAATATATCCCATGTAAAAACATATATACCCATTGAAGCCTTAGTACTCTTTGGATGCTTTGGCTTTTCTTCAAATTCATATATTTTATTATCCTCATCAGCATTCATAATTCCAAACCTTGAAGCTTCTTTTAAGGGTACATTTATTACTGCAATGCTGCAGTCTGCACTTTTCTCTATGTGATATTTTATCATCTTGCTGTAATCCATCTTGTATATGTGATCTCCTGATAATATAAGAACATATTTAGGGTTGTACTGCTCTATAAACTCTATGTTCTGGTATATGGCATTTGCAGTACCCTTATACCACTCCCCCCTTTTACCTTTTATATAGGGAGGAAGGATATAAACTCCCCCATTAACTCTGTCAAGGTCCCAAGGCTGTCCTGTACCAATGTATGCATTAAGCTTAAGCGGTCTATATTGTGTCAGCACTCCAACGGTGTCAATTCCAGAGTTAGTACAGTTGCTTAAAGTAAAATCTATAATCCTGTACTTACCTCCAAAGGGAACTGCAGGCTTTGCTAAATCCTTTGTTAAAATTCCAAGCCTGTTCCCCTGCCCTCCTGCGAGGAGCATAGCGATGCATTCTTTTTTTATCATATTTGTCCCTCCTTTAAAGGTACCAATTTAAAAAATATGGCACTAAGGGGCGGCACCTTTATATTTATTGAAAAGCTGCAATTATGCCATTTTAAATCTTCTGACATAATCACGCCTTCATTTTCAATCCCAAACCCTCCAAATTCACTCCTGTCGCTGCTGAATACCTCCCTGTATTCTCCTTTTACAGGAACACCAATCCTATAGTTTTCTCTTAAAACAGGGGTAAAATTAAATACTGATATTATAAAATCCTTATTTTTGCTTATCCTTTGAAAAACTATAATGCTTTGATTAAAATCATTATGATCTATCCACCTAAATCCATCCCAGCTGAAATCCACATCGTAAAGGCAGGAATTTTCAACATAAAAATGGTTGAGAGATTTTACATAGTTTTGCAGTTTTCTATGCATATCATAATTTAGAAGATGCCAGTCAAGCTCATAATCATATTTCCACTCAATAAGCTGTCCAAATTCACACCCCATAAAAAGCAGTTTTTTTCCGGGATGGGCATACATATATCCATAAAGAGCCCTTAGATTTGCAAATTTCTCATTATAATCCATAGGCATTTTTTCAATAAGGGACTTTTTACCATGAACGACTTCATCGTGGGATAAGGGAAGTATAAAGTTTTCTGAAAAGGCATAGGTCATTGAAAATGTCAATTTATCATGGTGATATTTCCTATAAATAGGATCCATGGACATGTAGTCTAGGGTATCATGCATCCAGCCCATATTCCATTTAAAATTATACCCAAGTCCTCCTATATAGGATGGCTTAGTAACCAAAGGCCAAGCTGTTGATTCTTCTGCTATCATAAGGGAATTAGGATAATATTTAAAAACTGCTTCATTAAGCTTTTTCATAAAATCTATTGCCTCAAGGTTTTCCCTGCCTCCATATTTATTAGGTATCCACTCCCCATCTTTTTTGGCATAGTCAAGATAAAGCATAGATGTTACAGCGTCAACCCTAAGTCCGTCTATATGAAAAACATCAAACCAGAAAAGAGCATTTGATATTAAAAAGCTTCTAACCTCATTTCTTCCATAATTAAATATATATGTTCCCCACTCAGGATGCTCTCCCTTTAGAGGATTTTCATGCTCATAAAGGCAGGTACCGTCGAATCTTGAAAGTCCATGTTCATCCTTTGGAAAGTGAGCTGGAACCCAGTCGAGTATTACTCCTATGTTATTTTGATGGCACAAATCAACAAAATACATAAAATCCTTTGGATTTCCGTACCTGCTTGTAACAGAATAATACCCTGTAACCTGATATCCCCAGGAGCCATCAAAGGGATGCTCTGATATTGGAAGAAGTTCTATATGGGTAAATCCCATTTCTTTTACATAAGAAACTAGTTCCTTTGCAAGCTCCCTATAACTTAAAAAATCCCCATCCTTTTTCTTCCACGAACCAAGGTGAACCTCATAAATTGATACTGGCTTATCGTAGAATGAATTTTTACTTTTATACTCCTGCCACTTTCCATCTTCCCAATCATATCCCGCAATTTTAAAAACCTTGGATGCTGTATCAGGCCTAATTTCGCTGTAAAAGCCGTAGGGATCGCTCTTTAAAGTTATATGCCCCTTTGCGCTTTCAATTTCATATTTATAGTTGTCATATTCTTTAACTCCCTCAATGAAGCAGTACCATATACCCGATTCCTTATACCTCTTCATTAAATTAGCCTGTTCATCCCATCCGTTAAAATCCCCAACAACGCTTACTCTTTTTGCATTTGGCGCCCAAACTGAAAAAAAGCATCCTCCATCTATTAGATGGGCCCCCATAAACCTATAGGAATAATAGTTTGTTCCTTCATTAAAAAGATAAACATCATCATCCTTTAAAAAATCCAAGTATCTCATCCCCTTCGTAAAGTGCCGCAAATTTAAAAGAATATTAGTGTGCCAAAATTTTATCAAACAGTTATATGTATATTTTATTTTTAAAGATTTATGCATAAATTAAAAAAATTTTTATTTGTACGAATTATTTATTTTATTATAAATGCATTTACAGTTTTTAACAAGAGTTTGAGATTAAATAATTGTAAAATTATATATAAAAAGGATGAATATATGTTTATAAAACAATATATCCATCCTAAAACATTAAATATTAAAAACTTTTACTACCCTGTTTAATATTCCATTCATATAAGCAATTGCAACACCATAATTTGTTATTGGAACGCTTTGCTCCTTTGCCTTTAAAATCCTGCTCATCATCTGCTTCCTATTAAACATGCAGGCACCACAGTGAACTATGAGCTTATATTTTGATAAGTCCTCTTCAAAATCCGCCCCTGCCCTTACAGTAATGTTAAGCTTTCTTCCTGCTCTATCCTCAAGCCACTTTGGAAGCTTTTGTCTTCCTATATCTCCTTCTAAGGGATGGTGAGTGCAGGCCTCTGCAATTAAAACCTTATCTCCTTCCCTTAAAGAATCTATTGCATAGGCTCCCTCAATCAAAGTTTTAAGATCTCCCTTATACCTTGCCATAAGTATTGAAAAGGAAGTTAAGGGCATATCCTTTGGGATAGTATCGTTAACATATTTAAAAACCTGCGAGTCCGTTATAACAAGGTCAATCTTTGAAAGGTTTTCAAGGCTTTCTTTAAGCTCAGAGTCCTTGACAATACAAGCCATTGCTCCAGCATCTAATACATCCCTCAAAACCTGAACCTGAGGGAGTATAAGCCTTCCCTTTGGCGCCTGTATATCCTGTGGTGCAACAAGCAGTATACTGTCTTTAGGTTTTATAATATCTCCCACAATAGTAGACCTTTCAAAATCCATAGGGGCATTTTCATAAATTGCTCTTTTTAAAACATCTATATTTTTCCTATCCTTTGCAGAAACCTTTATAAAGGGTATTTTAAACATATCTTCAAGCATCTTTATATCAATTTCATTCTCATCTATCTTGTTTACAACACCTAAAACTTTTATATTTCTCTTTTTAAGCTCTAAAAGCCACTCCTTCTCAAGCTTTAAATCGCTGCCATAAGTTATAACTAAAAGCCCTAAATCCGTCTTATCCATAACTGCCTTCGTCTTTTTAATCCTAAGCTCTCCAAGTTCTCCTTCATCATCAAGGCCTGCAGTATCTATAAAAACAACAGGGCCTATTGGCAAAAGCTCCATAGCTTTATAGACTGGGTCTGTGGTTGTTCCTGCAGTTTCTGAAACAAGGGCAATATCCTGATTTGTCAGTGCATTTATAAGACTTGATTTTCCTGCATTTCTTCTTCCAAATATAGCTATATGAAGTCTGTTTGCTAATGGTGTTTCAAACATATTATCCTCCTTAAAATCTAAAGTCCCTCTCTCCCATTTCAATCCTTTTTAATTTTTCGATTGTTTCCTTTCTTATATTCTCATTTGGAATATCTAAAAGCGATTTTTGAATTAACGCCTCTCCCTTTTCCTTAAGTTCATCATCGCCATAATCTATTATATATTCTTTAAACGTTAAAATAGCATTAGGAAGGCAGAAGTTGTGTATCTGTCCTGATTTTGCAAAGGACATAAACCTGTCTCCTGTTCTTCCTGCTCTGTAGCAGGCTGTGCAATAGCTTGGTATATATCCATAATCGCAAAGGCTCTTTTGAATCTGAAGTGGGGAGCGGTGATCTCCTACTTCAAACTGCGGCTTTTCATCGCTTTTAATATGTCTTGTTTCTTCAGAATATCCTCCAACTCCTGTGCAGGAGCCTGCACTTATTTGAGATATTCCAAGAGCTATTATCTTATCTCTAAACTCCGGTTCTTCCCTTGTAGAAAGTATCATTCCTGTATAAGGAACTGAAAGTCTTAATACCGCAACTATTTTCATAAAATCATCATCGCTTACAATATAGGGATATTTTTTAACATCAACACCCTCAGCAACCCTAAGCCTTGGTACCGATATGGTGTGAGGGCCTACCCCTGTTTCCTTATCGAGGTGCTCTGCGTGCATTATCATAGCTACCGTATCATATTTATAATCATAAAGGCCGTATAAAACTCCTATTCCCACATCATCAATACCTGCCCTTCGTGCCCTGTCCATAGCTGTTGTATGATAGTTATAATCGTGTTTAGGACCGCTTGGATGAAGCTTTTCATAGGTAGGCTTATGGTATGTTTCCTGAAACAAAATATATGTTCCAATCTGAGCATCCTTTAGCTTTTTATAGTTCTCAACGCTCGTTGCAGCGATATTAACATTTATTCTTCTTATGCTTCCGTTTTCAAACTTTAAAGAATATATGGTCTTTATACAGTCTAAAATATAATCGAGAGGACAGTTTACATCATCTTCGCCAGCTTCAAGGGCAAGACGTTTATGTCCCATAGACTCTAAGATTCTAACCTCTTCTTTGAGCTCTTCCATAATAAGTTTCTTTCTTGTAAAACCTTTATTGCTGCACTTATATCCGCAGTAGGTGCAGTTATTTATGCAGTAGTTGCTTACATATAAAGGCGCAAAGAGGACTATTCTTTTGCCGTATATCTCCTCTTTTATTTTTCTTGCCGCCTTAAACATTTCATTTAATGTTTCATCATCCTTTATAGAAAGAAGAACAGCAGCCTCATTATAGCTTAATCCCTTTAAAGTAAGTGCCTTATCTATTAAAGATTTTACATATTCCTTATCATTAGAGAGCCTTTCTCCTTCTTCAATTGCCTCTCTTATTTTTTCATCAACAATAAAATCCTCAGCTCTAAATTCTTTCATAATAACCTCCATAAAATTATTTTTTAGTTAATGCCGATTTTACATTTACCCCCTTAACCTTGCCGAGCTTTCCCGTAAGGGCACTTATATCGTCAGTGCTTCCGTCAACAATCAAGGATATTACAGATACTCCCCTTTCTCTGTAGGGTATTCCCATCCTTCCTATTATTATTTCTGCATGTTCGTGAAGTATTTCATTTACCCTTCCTGCACTTTCAAATTCTTCAACAACTATTCCAACTACTCCTATTCTCTTTTCCATAGTAAAACCTCCAAAACAAAAAGCCCTGCAAAAAGCAAGGCTTATCATACTAATATTTATTACACCTCCCTTTTGCTTAGAAAATTCCTTGCAATTAGGTTATTATTTAAAATCCAACCTGTCAGAAATCTCCGACACATCAGATTAATTTTATTATAAAATAATATGTAAATATATTCAAGGCAAAAAGTTCATAAGAACAAGTTATATCAAAAAATTAATGTAATTATGTAGATATATAGTTATAATTATTTTTACCTTTTATTGTTATATATTAAAAAAAATGATATCATATTAATAGTATAAAACAACAATGTATTTTCAGAATATTAAAACTAATATTTGAGCTTTATATACTACTCTGAAAACTTTATTATTATTTTAATAATCTTTAATATAAATAAAAAGCTATAACTATTTTTTGAATTATATAAATTTCTTGAAGGAGCATAAAAACATGAAAAAAAGTTTCTTAGATTGGCTTGATATAATTCTTGTTATATTAAATTTTTTTCTGTATTTTTATCTATATAATATGGGCTTATCTATCTTTACCGGAGAACAAAAAGAAATGTTAAAACAGATGAATAAGTATAATGTACTTTTGTTTATTATAGTGTTAGTATTTAGAATTTATAATATATATTCTAAAAATAAATCTAAAATTTTTTCTAATATTATTATTATTTCCTTTATAGTTTTATTTGTTTTTTATCTCTATAAATTCTACTATGTTACAAAAAAAATTCTAATTATTAGCATACCTTTATTTGTATTATTATTTAAATATTTATATGATAATAATATAAAACATAGCAAAAGTCTCCCATAATAAGGGAGACTTTTACTATGCTTCATATAAATATTGCATTACTGATTTCCAAGTAGAAGCATTACCACTACCTGTATCATATTCATAAATTTGTGTAACAACTTTCATTAATCCTGCCCCATTATTATTTTTCATTTGCTGCAATATAGCGTTTCTCTGACTAGCAATATCATTATTAGCCATTGCCGTTAAGATAGAATCTATTCCAAGAAATATTCCAACGCCCTCTAAGCAAGCTTGAACCCACGGTGCAAAATTTTTATTTATAGGCTTAAGTAAAACTGATGTAATAACTGATATTGTAACTGATGCAGTTAAAGTTCCAAAATCAATATAAGAAGTATGTTTTTCATTGTTAAACATTATTGCACAATCAAGCGCGTTATAAGATTCAGTTTTTGTATTAATTAATGTCCAAGGCATATTTTCCCCTCCATCTAATAATGTTAAAAATTATTTCCCTATGGAAGCTATTGCTTTAGAAAGCTCATTTATGCTCTCTGTAAGCTTTTCAAGCTTTCCCTCTACCCTGACTAACAGGTATACCGAAAGCACTATAGGAAAGCCGAAATTGGCTATTTCTTTAAGCATCTCTTCCATAAACTCACCTCCTGATTTTAAAGCCGGAAGATTCCTTCCGGCTTTAAAGATTATCTTACATTGATTTCCTCAACTTCTCTTGATACGATGTTTGCAGACATTAAAGCAACAAGGTCTCCACCTGATGATTGGAATACATTCTTTGCTATAATAAGGTTCATAACTGATTTTATGTTTTCTGCTGTCAAATCCTCCTTAACATCTGGAAGACTTATTGTTACGTTATTTCCTGATTGGTTTTGAAATACCATCTGAAGAGTCTTTGTCAAGATAATCACCTCCTTTCATTAAAGTAAACCTTAAATCCTTACTGATTTACAAGCTCGTTTACATCCTGTCTTAAAACTGCGTCGATTGGGTTTTTAAGGAGTGTCCCTATACTCTGTGCTACGTCAAATAAGTCTTGGTCTGATGAGGAAGTCTTAATTTTTCTTAATGTAGTTGTGTCAAAGGTGTCATTACCATTTTGGTCAACTCCTGTTCTTACCCTTAAAACGAGATTAGATGAAACTTTAACTCCGTTTACTGCCATCCTTTTCACCTCCTTTCAATTATATAAATTGTTGAAGGTGAAAAAAGTAATACATGGAAAACAAAATTTTTTATTAAATATTTTCAAAATATAATAAAGCCTTATAAAAACTAAAACTATATATTTTAACTCATGGAAAAATTTTGATTGATTTGATATAATAACTTTGTTTCGAAATACTTTTGGAGGTAAAAAGCATGATAATAAAAAACGGTAAAATTATAAAAGAAAATGAAATTGTTAAGGGCTCTATTGAAATCGAAGATGGAAAGATTATAAAGATATATGAAGGGAAATATGACTTTGATGATGCAATAGATGCTGAAGGATTATATGTATCCCCCGGTTTTATAGATGTTCACATACATGCAATTGAAGGGTTCGATTGTATGGAAGGAAGTTTTGATGCAGTAAATGAAATGTCAAAATCTCTAATAAAATACGGTGTAACTTCCTTTCTTCCTGCAACAATGACTGAAGATACTGAAAAAATAAAAAATGCTGTTAAAAGCATTTCACAAGCGATAGGAAAAACTGAAGGTGCAAATCTGCTTGGAATAAACCTTGAAGGCCCCTTTATATCCCCATATATGGCAGGAGCACAGGATACTAAATACATAAAAAAGCCTTCCCTCGATACACTAAAACACATAGCTGAAGATTACATTAAAAACATAAAACTATTAACCATCGCCCCAGAGGAAGAGGGCGCAATTGGGCTTATAAAAGAACTTAAAAAGCTTGATATAGTAACATCTATCGGGCATACAAAAGGAAATTATGAGGATTTTATAAAAGGATATGAGGCAGGTGCTCTTCACTGTACCCACATTTTCAATGCAATGACAGGATTTCACCACAGAGAACCTGGAATAGTCGGAGGTGTGTTTGACAGCGACGTTACAGCTGAACTGATACTCGATGGGATACATGTCCACTATGCCGCAGCAAGAAGTACAATAAAGGTAAAAGGAATTGAAAAAATTATTCTAATATCAGACAGCATGATGGCTGCAGGACTTTCCGACGGAATTTACAGTCTTGGCGGGCAGGAGGTTTATGTAAAGGATGGTCAGGCAAGATTAAAGGATGGAACCCTCGCCGGCTCAACACTAACTTTAAATAAAGCCCTTTATAATGCTGTAAAACATCTTAATCTACCTTTGTATGAAGCAGTTAAAATGGTTTCCTCAAACCCTGCAAAGCTTTTAAAGTTAGATAATAAAAAAGGAGTTATTAAAGAAAATTTCGATGCTGATATAGTAATATTCGATGAGGATATAAATATTAAAAATGTTTTTGTAAAGGGAAAAAAGATTTGCTGATTTTTCTTTATAAAAACTTCACTTAAGAACTGTTATTTTTATAAAATTCAATTTATAAAATTTTAAAAGAATCTTACAAGATAAAAAAGGCTTGGTACTAAATTCTTAGTTCCAAGCCCTTTAAATTACTTCAATTCTTCTAAAGCCTTTTTAATAGCATCAACTTTGTCGAGTTTTTCCCATGGAAGATCAATATCTGTTCTTCCAAAGTGTCCATAAGCTGCAACCTGTCTGTATATAGGTCTTCTAAGGTTTAGATTTTTAATTATTGCAGCTGGTCTTAAATCGAAAACTTTATTTATAATATCAACTATCTTATCATCTGAAATCTTACCTGTTCCAAAAGTATCAACTTCTATTGAAACTGGTCTTGCAACACCTATTGCATAGGCAAGCTCTATTTCAAGTTTATCAGCAACTCCAGCAGCTACAAGGTTCTTAGCAACCCATCTTGCTGCATAGGCTGCAGAACGGTCAACCTTTGTTGGATCCTTTCCAGAGAAAGCACCACCGCCGTGTCTTCCATATCCTCCGTAAGTATCAACTATAATCTTTCTTCCAGTAAGTCCTGAATCTCCCTGTGGTCCTCCAACAACAAATCTTCCAGTTGGGTTTATATAGTATTTTGTGTTTTCATCAAGAAGATTTAAAGGAACAACCTTTCTTATAACATGTTCAATAATATCCCTTTCAATCTGCTCTCTAGTAACCTCTGGGCTGTGCTGTGTTGATACAACTATTGTATCTATTCTAACTGGTTTATCATCATGATATTCAACAGTAACCTGAGTCTTTCCATCAGGTCTTAAATAATCTAATGTTCCGTTTTTTCTAACCTCTGAGAGTCTTCTTGAGAGTCTGTGAGCCATAGCTATTGGAAGAGGCATCATCTCAGGAGTTTCATTGCATGCAAAACCAAACATCATTCCCTGATCTCCTGCACCAATTGCCTCAATCGCTTCCATTTCACCTTTTTTAGCCTCAAGAGCTTTATCAACACCAAGGGCAATATCTGCCGACTGCTCATCTATAGATGTAATAACCGCACAAGTATCGCAGTCAAAACCATATTTTGCTCTTGTATAGCCAATCTCCTCTATTGTCCTTCTAACTATTTTTGGGATATCAACATAACATTTAGTTGATATTTCTCCCATAACAAGAACCATTCCAGTTGTTACTGCTGTTTCGCATGCAACCCTCGCCTCTGGGTCGTTTTCAATTATAGCATCAAGTACTGCATCGGATATCTGGTCGCATATTTTATCTGGATGGCCTTCAGTAACTGATTCTGAAGTAAATAACCTTTTAACCATTTTTTATCCTCCTTTTATGTAAAATAAAAACCCCTTCTGACAGAAGAGGCGATTTTTTCAATACCCTCATCTCTCAGAACACAAAGATTCTGCTGGAATTGGCACCTCGCTTTCGCAGGTTGCCGGGTTTCATCGGGCCAGTCCCTCCGCCTCTCTTGATAAGAGTTAACATACATATTGATTTTTACTAAGCAATAGTAGCACATAAAGTATTATATGTCAATAGAAATATATAAATTAAATTGAGTATTACTTCTTAACTTTGTGAAATCTGCAAATACTTTCCCACATTATTTTTGAACTCTGTTGAATTTATAACCGTATACTTACCTTCTTTAAATTACATTATCTATTATTATTTTATCAAAACAAGTTAAGGCTCATGTTATAAATTGCCTGTTTGTAATATAAACAAAAAATAAAAAAAGACGCTTTTTGCGTCTTTTTGGTGGAGGGAGATGGATTCGAACCATCGAAGTCACTGACAACAGATTTACAGTCTGCCCCCTTTGGCCGCTCGGGAATCCCTCCGAATATGGAGCCGGCTATCGGAATCGAACCAATAACCTACTGATTACAAGTCAGTTGCTCTACCGATTGAGCTAAGCCGGCATATATGGTGGGAACAATAGGGCTCGAACCTATGACCCTCTGCTTGTAAGGCAGATGCTCTCCCAGCTGAGCTATGCTCCCATTTTTTTGCCGCACCGTTTAGCGACAATATTAAGTATACATAATATATCGTTACAATTCAATTCTCAAATCACGCCTCTATTTCAAATTATAATCTTATATCTCTCTTTTCCTATTGTATTCTTTAAATATCTGTGCTGCGTAAATATTATATTCTATATATTGTACTTTAATAAAACAGTATTTTAATATATAATTAATTTCAGCTATATAACCTAAAGCTGTTATTGAAAGAGACAGAGAATAAAATACAAGGCGGTGTTTGATTTGAAGCAGATACTTGGAAGAATGCGCCGGGCAATACAAGATTTTAATATGATACAGGATAACGATAAAATAGCCGTTGGACTTTCAGGAGGTAAAGACAGCGTTCTTTTATTATATGCCTTAAAACAGTACCAAAGGTTTTCTCCTGAAAAGTTTGAGCTAAGTGCTATTACTGTAAACCTCGGCTTTGATAATTATAACCCAAAAGAGCTTATAGACTTCTGCAAGGAAATAGATGTTCCCTACAATATAGTTGATACACAAATAGGAAAAATAATCTTTGAAGCAAGGAAAGAGAAAAATCCCTGCTCACTTTGTGCAAATATGAGAAAAGGTGCACTTAACAATGCAGCAAAGGCTATGGGGTATAATAAGGTAGCCTATGCACATCACAGCGATGATGTTGTAGAAACCTTTTTAATGTCCCTTTTCTTTGAAGGAAGGATTAATACTTTCTCTCCCGTTGTGCATCTTGATAAGAAGGATATTTATTTAATACGTCCCTTTGTATATGTTGAGGAAATAGATATATATGGAGAAATAAAAAAGCTAAAGCTGCCTATAGTTAAAAATCCATGCCCTGCTAACGGAAACACAAACCGTCAATACTTTAAGGACTTTATAAAAAACATGAGGCACGATATACCGGACATAAAAGAAAACATTATGGGAGCAATAAGAAATACCAATCAAATAAATCTTTGGGATAAGGAAAAAATAAGAGATATATGCAGTAGCCAAAATAATTAATACTGCAGAAATTACCATCCTTTTTGCAGAAAAATCTAGTACGAAAGTTATCTTAATATGAAGCTGATATATCCTAAGATGCACTATTTCAATTTAAAGACAGGTTAATTCCCTTTCCAAAATCATCAAATATATATCCAGTTCCATCAGATATATTATTTTGCTGCACCTCATCTATAGTATTATAGGTTTGAGGTGCATAATCGTTTTTAAAAGTAGTCATAGCAACAACTGTAATCAGAGTAATTATTACAACTAAAGCGCTGAGAATAGTTCTTTTCATATTTACCTCCTTTTTCCTATAAACAATTCTAATCAAAAATATATAGGATCTATAAAATTTATCTTCTTTTTGAATTTAACAAATATGAGACTTAAAGAATTCTATCTCAGTTTTTCTTATTTTATTTAATAAAGTTCATTTGATATCATATCAGGCTGTCTCAGTTTATAGTATGCCATTTTTTTGCAGACACTATACAATAATTTTAGTAATAAAATGTTCACCCTACACTATATATATAAACATGGGGGTGAATTATTTGTTCAATAAAAATGCAGATAGCCTTGGGCTTCGTGTAAATTATCTCGACGATAACGCGTGTATTGCTTTGGCTGATTATATTTCTCAATTTCTTGAGGAAAAAACCCTTATCCTTTGTATTGGTACCGACAAATGTATCGGTGACTGTCTTGGTCCATTAGTTGGGACTGCACTTTTAAAAAGCCATTTCCCATACCCTGTAATTGGAACTCTCGATAGTCCTGCTCATGCAATTAATCTTGAATCTGTAATATTTAATATAAAGAAAAATTATCCCAAGCATTTTATCATTGCTATAGATGCATGTCTTGGTTACGAAGAGTGCATTGGGGATATTCAGGTTAAATTAGGGCCTGTACATCCAGGGAAGGGGGTAGGGAAAGCCCTTCCCTATGTAGGCAACATATCGATTGTTGGAATAGTAGACAGCATTGATAACAGCGATTTGTTCACAATCAGAAATACAAGGCTGAGCTTTATAATGAAAATGTCAGAGGTGATTTCAACAAGCCTTATAATGGCATGCAAAAAAAACAACGGATAGCTATGCTATCCGTTTATAATTGCAAACATGACCTGACCTTCTGCTGCAATTTTTCCCTCAACCTTTGCTAAAACCTTTGCCTTCCCTATGCCTCTTTTCATAGCAACAAGCTCAGCTTCCATATAAAGGGCATCTCCTGGTACAACCTGCTTTCTGAATCTCATATTTTCAATACCAGCAAGTACTGCAAGTTTACCTTCATTTTCTTTAGAAGACAGCACTGCAACTCCTCCAACCTGTGCCATTGCTTCAACAATTAATACTCCTGGCATTATAGGATTCCCCGGAAAATGCCCCTGAAAAAAAGGTTCATTTACTGTAACATTTTTTACTCCAACTGCTCTTTTCCCTTCCTCAATTTCTAATATCCTATCTACTAATAAAAAAGGATATCTATGAGGGAGTATCCTTTGTATATCGATGTTTTCCATATATTACTCCTCCAATTTTATATTTCTTTTTTTAAGCATTTCAATTAATATTAGAGCTATTGCTCCGCCAACAAGTGCAGTAATTAGTTGAGGAATGCCCATCATTACAGCAAGTTTTGATGCAACTTTAGATGGCAGATTTATTTTGAACAAGTATATAAGCTTTAATGCAGAAATATATAAGAATAAGTATTTTAAAACTGAGCCTAAAAGATAGCCTGATATCTTCCCCCATTTTTTATAATGCCTTAAAACTCCAAAAGCAACAACATATAGTGCGTTGCCAAGTGCAATAAAAGGAATAAAAGGTCCCATAGGCTGCGGAAGCTGCCCTAAAATCCACGCTGTCCATGGTGTTAAAACACCTATTGCAACTCCCCACCATATTCCGCACATAAAAGTAGCTATAAGAAGTATTGCATTAATAACAGGGCCTACGATAAATTGGTTAATCGATGGTATATTCCTTCCTATAGTTTGAAATACTATTGCAACTGCAAGCAAAAGTCCGCTTCTTATTATGCATTTAACATCATCCTTCATTTCCCCACCCCCAAATTATATTTATTTAATAATAATATATACTAAAATAAATTTCAAATGTTTACTTTTTCTTTTCATAAACTATACAACTTATCAGGTTAAAAGCTGCCCTGATTAGGGCAGCTTTATCAATAACCTGCGGCTGTAAGGTCTTCAAGTTTATCTAAATTTTCTAAGGATTTGCCTGTCCCAAGAGCCACACAGGATACTGCATCATCGGCTACTCTTACCGGAACATGAGTTCTTGATTCAACAAATTTATCAAGTCCCCAAAGAAGAGATCCTCCTCCTGTCATAACAATTCCCTTTTCACTCACATCAGCTGCAAGCTCTGGAGGAGTTTTCTCAAGAACAGAATGTATACACTCTGCTATTGCATTAATAGGCTCTTCAAGAGCAAACCTTATTTCTTCAGAAGAAATTATAATATTTTTAGGAAGTCCGCTTATAAGGTCTCTTCCCTTGATTTCCATAGAAAGATCTTCATCTCGTTTAAAAGCACATCCTATATTAATTTTAATATCTTCGGCTGTTCTTTCACCTATCATTATTTTATGCTGTTTTCTTATATATCTTATTATAGATTCATCAAACTTATCTCCTGCAACCTTCAATGAAGATCTAACAACCATTCCTCCAAGAGATATAACAGCAACATCGGTAGTACCCCCGCCTATATCAACTATCATGCACCCGCTTGGTTTTGATATATCAAGACCTGCTCCTATAGCAGCTGCAATAGGTTCTTCTATAAGATATACCTTTCTTGCACCTGCATTTATTGCTGCATCTCTAACAGCCCTTCTTTCAACCTCTGTAGCCTCACAGGGAATACAAACAACCACTCTCGGTTTTCCCCACCCTATAGAGCCATAGGCCTTTTTAATGAAATACTTAAGCATCTTTTCAGTAGAATCATAATCTGATATAACTCCATCTCTTAAAGGTCTTTTCGCTATAATATTGCCGGGAGTTCTCCCTATCATTCTCCTTGCTTCTTCTCCTACAGCAAGTACCTTATTTGTGCTGCTGTCTAAAGCTACAACCGAAGGTTCTTTAAGTACGATTCCTTTTCCCTTTATAAATACAAGGATAGTTGCAGTTCCTAAATCTATACCTATATCACTATTGATACTAAACAATCCCATAATTTCACTCCCTACTCACGCATAATACAATAATTACTTCTATATAAATCGCCAAAATCCTTCTTTATTTTTAGGATATTTTAGCAGGGAGCAATTATTTTTCATGCATTGGCAGATTTATACTTCATTTTCGTTGCTCTACCGCCTCTCAAATGCCTTTCGGCTTTATTGATATCAAGAATTTTCTTTGCTTCCTTTGCAATTTGAGGGTTTATTTTAGGCAGCCTTTCTGTTATATCCTTGTGTATAGTACTTTTACTTACTCCAAACATTTTAGCAGCTTTTCTTATAGTAGACTTTGAATCGATTATATAGTTAGCTACTTCAAGTACCCTTTCCTCAATATAGTCCTTCAATTGGTGTACCTCCTTCAAATGCTTCTTTTAAAATAATATGTTGATATGAAGCCATTTATAATATAAATTAGTAGAATAATTCAAAAAAAGAGTGCTTGACAAACTTCCCATAGGGCAAGTCTGCAAGCCTCCTGTATTTTTAGATAATCAGTGCAAAAAATCCTGTGGATCAACTGTTATATAATCTTTGCCAGATTTTTTTAGTACAACAAAATGCAGGTGGCTTCCCTCTACAGCAACCGATTCCCTGACAGCTGTATCACCAACAACTCCAATTACTTGACCCTTTTTTACCGTATCGCCCTTTTTAACTTTTACATCGCTGTCGAGGTTGCAGTATACTGTTCTAAGCCCATTTTCATGATCAATTATTACTTTTAAACCATATCCTGCTTTAATGCCCGGTATCAGCGTATTATCATCTAAAACGTCAACAACTTTTCCATTTGCAGATGCTTTTACTTCACATCCAAGGTCACAGGCTATATCGACACCCTCATGAGTTTCCCATTGCTGCATCGTATTTGAGAATTGAAGATTTTCTTTATCAAACTTTTTCACTATCTCTCCAGCAACTGGCATATCCAATTTTAAAGATATTGAAGATGCAACAGTTTTACTTGGAGCACTCTTATTATTAGTTGTTCCTTTATCCGATGCAGTTTTTTCTGTAGTATTTTTTTCTACAGTTGTTACTTTTTTATCCTCCTGTTTTAATACCGGTGTTTCATTAACTTTTTTGTCTTCTTCAACAAATTGGGGCTGTGATGTATCAGGCTGCTGCATCTGCTGCTGCTTTTGAGATTCCGCACTCTTTCTTGCAGTTGAACCGTTATTTTTTGATATGTACACTGCAGTTACGGCAACGATGCAAAGACATACGAATAAGACAACGTAAAAACCCTCTCGGTCAAAGATTTTTGATGATTTCTTAAACATGTTTTTAATTCCCATATAGGCACCTCCATTATATAGTTTGTCCAGATTATGGAATATAATACATGGATATTAAAAAAATTTTTTGATAGAAAAAATAAAGCATCTTACATATGTAAGATGCCCAATTTTATTAATTTTTATTCTTTAAAATATCATTAATGTTTATTATTTCAATTCCAGTATAATAGTGTTTTAAAATCTCATCATACTTTTTACCCCTCTTCCCCATCTCATTTGCTCCCCATTGGCTCATGCCAACTCCATGTCCATAACCTTTAACATTAAATGTAATATTTTTAGAATCGATTGAAATAGAAAAATTGGCTGAGTTCAATCCCATTGCCCATCTTATATCAACTCCGCTGAAGGTTTTGTCTCCAGCCTTTAAAGTCTTTACCCTTCCCCCTTCTGTATATTCTATTATTTTTACTTGGGACGATAGGTTTGTATTACTTATTTTAGTTTTTGAATTCAGCTGTTTTATTCTATTTATAAACTCTTCCCTTTTCATTACAACCTTTGTCTGAAAGCTTGGGGCTTCTTCTTCATTAGGGCTGTCAACACTGATAAGATAAGGAACCTGATATCCAAAAACATTTACACAATTTTCCGTTTTACCTCCGCTTGTAGAATGAAATAATATGCTTTTTGCAAGTTCTCCCTTATAAGCTAAAACAATATCCTTTGTATCATCAACAGCTTTCGTTATTTTATCCCAGTTAGCTTTAGCATCATCAGGATTCCAGTTTTTAAATCTCTCTTCTTTAGACATCCATGCCTGACAGTGAACACCGCTGCAAACATCTGCACCGGGATGCTTTGTACAGCCGGTACCATTATTTACAATCATATGTGAGTAGGCAAATGTTCTTGCTGCAACAGCCTGTGCTTTTAAGGCTTCTTCATTAAACGAAACAGGCATTTCCGCTGCAACAACACCTTTTAAATATTCCTCCATGTACATTTCAACTATTTTTTTTTGGTCCTCAACATATACTTTTATTTTAGGCCCTCCACTTTCCTGCGTATATTGTGTTTGCTGCGGAAGACTTTCTATGTAACTTGAAAATCTGTTTATTATACCTGGTATTTTGATACCGTTATCTACTCCTCCAAGTATAATTACAGGAATTATTATCATTAAAAATATAACAAGAATAACATAGTACCCTATCTTTCTCATTCAACTCCCCCTTTATAGCGAAGGACAACTCCCTATAGAATTTTATTATAGAAAAAATAAAAGTATGCAAAAAATTTGCAGCTGATAATTACCAGCTGCAAATTTTTTATAGGTTATCCTGAGTTATAAGTTTATCCTTTTCTATTATATGGCTAACAAGCCAGTCAACTATAAAATTCACAATATCTAAAAGATATTTTTCCTGATTCAAATCAACCTTCTCTAAATCTATACTTTTTACTTTATTTATAAAATCATCATGTTCAACCTTGTGGGAGAGAAATTTTTTATATTTTAAATTCGTCATAAGTTCTTCTTCGTCCCTAAAATGCAAAACAGTATATCCCTTAAGCTCATCTAATATCTCAGCAATTTTATCATACTTATCAGTATAAAATTGATTTTCTAATACATCATAGGCTTTATTTGCAATTTCAACTAAATGCCTATGCTGATTATCAATATGCTCAACTCCTATTGAATATTCATCCTTCCACACTATCATATCATTTCCTCCTTTATTTTTAGTCTATATTAGAAATTATATCAATAAAAATTTCAGCTATCATAGGATCAAACTGTGTACCGCTGCATCTTTTTATCTCATTTATCGCTTCTTCTTTAGTTTTTGGTTTATTATAGGGTCTTGTATTTGTCATAGCATCATAGGAATCTACAACGGATAAAATTCTACATTCTATAGGAATATCATCACTTTTTAATCCTAATGGATATCCCCTTCCATCCCATCTTTCATGGTGTCTTAGAATAAGCTCCGCAATATTTGCTAATTCAGGTATTGCCAATGCTATCCTATATCCTTTTTCGCTGTGTTTTTTCATTATTTCCCATTCGTCATCATCAAGCTTACCAGGTTTAATTAAAATAGAATCTGGTATGCCTATCTTACCTAAATCATGAACTTCTGAAAGAAGTAAAAGATTGTTCATCTGCTTAGGATTTAAATATAGTTTTCTTCCAACAATACCGCAAAGCTCTTTAACCCTGTCAGTATGACCCTTAGTTATAAAATCCTTTTCCCTTAATGTTTCAAGAATCATATCCATCATATTGCTTTTAGAACTTTTAGTATTCAAAAGCTTGTCCCTATACATTTCATCATCTGCCATCCTTAAAACCTCTAAAAGATTTTTTTCATAAGCTGCCGTTGCAAATCCAAAGGAAATAGACAAGGGAGCATTGCCATTTAAATTTGCGTTATACTCATAAATCTTTTCTCTCATTCTATTAATAAGAATATCAGCTTCTTTTGCGTCTGTTAACTTTAAAAGTACAGCAAACTCATCTCCTCCAAGCCTTGCAACAATGCCTTTATTTTTTATAACCTGATTAAAAATTTCAGAGGATTTAACTATAGCTTTATCTCCAGCCTCATGTCCTAAAGTATCATTAATAATTTTAAGGCCGTTTAAATCTGCCATAATAATGCTTATAGGGTAATCATCTTTCGTACACTTTTCAATTTCTTTGTAAAAATATGCATTATTGTAAAGCCCTGTAAGATAGTCATGAAGGCTCAAAAACTCAAGCCTTTCCTCTGATTCCTTTAACTCCTCAAATTGTGTCTGAAGCTCCTGATCCTGTGCATATATTTCTTCATATAAAGCTTCAAGCTCTGAATAGCTGTCTGTTAATCTTAGAGTCATATCGTTATAAGCCTCATAAAGTTTTGAAATTTCATCACCATTATCTTTATAAATTAATAATTTCATATTTTTAATGTCGCTTTTATTTATTTCATTAATTAAACTCCTAATGGGATTTATTATTGAATTCAAAATAATCCTGCCAAAAACTGATGCTGTAAATATAATAATAAAACCAAACAGTATAATATAGGATGCACTTTTATAAGCATTTCTTTTTATTTCTTCAACATTTTGTACAGCAACATAATATACTGAAAAATCCTTTAAAAATTTTATAGCACAAAATTTATCTTTACCTTCATAGTAAAAATATCCTGTATAAATCTTATCACCAATATTATTTTTATTTAAAATATCAATAAGTACATTATTTTGAGTAAATGTACCTATTCTATTCTTATCAGGGTGATAAAGAATTATTCCATTTTTATCTGTAGCATAAACATAGCCGCTCTTTCCTAAATTAAGTTTTTTTAGTAATTGTTCAAAAAATATATTGTTTATTGCAAATAAAATTTCTCCCGATGTATTGCCGCTTTTATATGCTATACTAATACATGGGTATTTATCAAAACTCTTAACTAAACAATTTTCATAATCTAAGCTTAATTTATTAATTTTAATAAAATTCTTTATATCTTCTAATCTACCTTTTAAAATTGTTCCTTTGCTTTCGTCTAAAACAATAGCATAGCCTATATATTTTAAAATTTTAATATCATCCTTTTCATTACTATCACTGTTTATATAATAACTAATATCCTTTATTTCTCCCTTAAGAAAAATATTTATATTATCTCCCTGTAGTGTAGCAAAATTTTCAACTTTATCTTCATTTTCTTTAAGTATGTACTCAGAAACTTTATAATAGGAAAGTAAAGAAAAAAATATTAAAAAAAGGGTGGGTATTACAAGAATACCTATATACAGCTTAGTTTTTAATTTCATATAATCATTCCATTCAAATTATTTTAATTGTTATTATATAAAATTTTTAAAATTTAAATTTTAAATTTTGCAATCTCTATTTTTAATTTTTCTGCGCTTTCTTTTGTACTTTCGCTTTTATTTAATACTTGATTGGAAATTACGCTTATATTGGATATTCTTTGTGCTATATCTGTTGTGCCTTGAGCCCCTTCACTTGAAGCCTGAGCAACACTGTCAATAGTTTTTAAAACTTCATTTATTGATGCTGAAAGCTCCTGTGAAGTTGAACTAAACTCTTCAACAAGATTATCAACGAATTTTGCATCTTCGCTATATTTATGTGCCACATCAAGAAGCATCTTATAATCCTTATCAACATCCGTTGACATAAAATTTAACAACGAGCTGGCATTTAAAGATAATTCCTTTACCGACTGTATTACCTTTACAGTTATGCCTTGTATTTGTGAAGCCGTTTCCCTCGATTGTTCAGCAAGCTTTCTAACCTCTTCAGCAACCACTGAAAAACCTCTTCCAGCCTCTCCTGCTCTTGCAGCTTCAATTGCAGCGTTAAGTGCTAAAAGATTTGTCTGGTCGGTTATCTGCATTATTGCACTTGACAATTCATTTATTTTTTCCACTACCTTTGACTCTTCCATAGACTTTTCAAGCTTTTCTTTGGATGATAAAAAAAGTTCCAGAGCCCTTTTTTGTGAATTTTCAACATTTATTTTCGTATCTTCAGCTCTTTTTCTTATTTCACCAGCAACAACTGCACCTTCCTGAGATTTATCAGCTATAGATAATGCTGCCTTTTCTATTTCCTTAGAAGTTGCTGCCATCTCCTGAGAAGCAGCTGCCGTCTCTTCCATGGAAGCTGAGAGCTGCTCAGTTGTAGCTGAAACCTCTTCTATATTGGAAGTAAGATTCTCTATATCTGATTTTTCTTTTATTACAGATTCATTAATTTCTTTATATTCACTTTGAATTTTATCTATAAGACTTCTTAAATTTATTTGAAGGTTATCAACAGCCTTTGCAAGGGAACCTATTTCATCTCTTCTATTTAGAAAAGCATCTGGAACTTCCCTTGTAAAATCCCCAGAGGCAACAAGCCCTAAATGATCAATTGCAAGCCCTAAAGGATAGGATATTCCCTTTGAAATAAAGCTTGAAAATAGAATCCCAATTATAATAGCCCCGAAAACAATTATTAAAAATAAAACTATCATTCTATTATAATCACTATTATTTTGTGCATTAATATTCTCTGCAACCTTAATATTATACTCTGCAAGTTCTTCTAATTTTTTTATAAAATCATTTGCTGTTCCTTCTAAAGCTTTATATTCATTTAATGCATCTTTATCTTTTCCTTCCTGTGCTAATTTTAAAACGTTCTGTCTTTTTTCTCTGTAAATTTTAAGTTTTTCTTCTATTTCAGGTATAAGTTTTTTTTCAAATTCATCAAGCTTTGTAGCCTTGTATTTTTCAAAGTTATCATTAAATTGGGATACTCTTTCTTCTATATCCTTAATTCTCTCCTGCTGAATATTTTTATCTTCAACATTTAAAATTATATAGTATATATCCGCTTCAACTGCCCTTGCATGGTTTTTATTATCTATTAAATATCTAATGGCAAGAAGTCTATCTTTATACATGTATGTTAATGCATCTTTTCCCTTTTTAATTTGTATATACGAAAATAATGATGTTGCAATTATAAAAAATATAAGCACCCCTGAAGAAATACTTAACTTTCTTCTAATTTTTAAATTTTGAAACAATTGTACTACCTCCTTTTAAAAATTATAATTGTTTTTTAATTTTAACATATTTTACATAATTCTTCAATAAATAAAAATATTTTTATTAATTAGACATATTTTGGTATTTATAAACATATTTCCCTATAATATATATTTTAAAATAATTATGTTATAATTTATTATTTCTATTGAATAGATTATAAAGGTTATATATTATAAAGTTATGATTACACAAAAGAAGGTGAAATATTTGAAAAGAGAAAAAAAGATTATATTTTTATGCCACTGCATTTTAAACTGCAATTCAAAGGTTGAAGGGCTTGCTTTATATGAAGGGGCTTTAAATAAAATATTAAAATATTTAATAGATGAAGGATATGGCATTATTCAGCTTCCCTGCCCTGAAGTAACCTTTTATGGAATTAAAAGATGGGGACACGTTAAGGAGCAGTTTGATACCCCCTATTTTAGGAATCACTGCAAAGAAATATTTATGCCCTACTTAAATCAAATAAGACATTATATTAAAAACGATTATAGAATCGATGGAATAATAGGTATAGATGGAAGCCCAAGCTGCGGAGTTAATAAAACCTGTTCATCTTTAAAATGGGGCGGTGAAGTGGGATGTGAATTTGGAATTGACGAAAAGATTAATGACTTAAAAATGGTAAAAGGAAAAGGTGTATTTATCGAAGAAATAGAAAAACTATTAAAAGAATATAATTTAAATATAAAATTTTTCTGTATTGATGAAGAAGATATGTATACAGAAGATAAATTAATAAAGTTATTAGAAAATAATTAGGCCCTTCTTAATAGCTTTTTATTCCAACTGCAGCAAAATAGAATGTCTTTTCTTTTTTCTTAATGTTTTAAGTAATGATGTGAATAGATTATAAAAAATATTAAATTTTAATAAAAATTAGCAATTCATCTTAAATCAAAAGTGAATTGCTAATTTTTGAATTTCATTCTACTAACTCTCAACCCTTTGAATATCTGCTCCGAGGGATTGTAATTTTTCAACTATATTAACATAACCTCTATCGAGATGATGTATATCGCTTATTTCAGTTTTACCATCTGCAACAAGGCCTGCAAGAACAAGGGCTGCCCCAGCTCTTAAATCAGTAGCTTTAACCTGCGCCCCTGTAAGCCTTGGAACTCCTTCGACTACGGCACTTCTGCCGTCTATTTTTATATTGGCTCCCATTCTTTTAAGCTCTGTAACATGCATGAATCTATTTTCAAAAACCGTTTCAGTAATAATTGATGTACCTTTAGCAATGCTCATAAGTGCCATAAACTGTGCCTGCATATCTGTTGGGAATCCAGGATAGGGAAGAGTTTTTATATCAACTGATTTAGGAAAATCCTCTGCAATAACTTTTACTCTATTCTGTTCCTCAATAACTGTAATCCCAGCTTCTTGAAGTTTTGCTATTACAGGCCTTATATGTTCCAAAATTATATTTTCAACAACAACATTCCCCTGTGTTATAGCTGCAGCAACCATATAGGTTCCCGCCTCTATTCTGTCAGGAATTACCTGATGAACTGTGCCCTTTAACTCTTTTACACCTTCAATTCTTATTGTATCAGTACCTGCTCCAATTATATTTGCACCCATACTATTTAAAAAATTCGATAAGTCCACAACTTCGGGCTCTTCAGCGGCATTTTCAATTATAGTTTCTCCCTGTGATAGAGTTGCTGCCATCATTATATTTTCTGTTGCTCCTACTGATGGAAAGTCGAGATAAATTTTAGCGCCCTTTAGCTTTTTGCAGGAAGCTTCGACATATCCATGACCTAATCTTACCTCTGCACCAAGGGCTGAAAACCCTTTAAGGTGTAAATCTATTGGGCGGGTTCCTATATTACACCCTCCAGGGAGGGATATTCTGCACCTTCCAAATCTTGATAAAAGAGGTCCTATTACCAGAAAAGATGCCCTCATCTTTCTTACGAGTTCATAGGGAGGCTCTATAGTAGAAATATTATCAGATTTTATTATAATTTTATTGGATTTTTTATTTAAACTTATTTCTGACCCTATAGAACGCAGCACATCACATATTACAAATACATCATCAAGAAAGGGTATGCCTTCAAGTTTGCATTCAAAGGGACAAAGCAGGGAAGCTGCAATAATAGGCAAGACTGAGTTCTTAGCTGCACTGATTTTTACTTTTCCAGTCAATCTATTACCGCCTGAAATCAAAATTCTGTCCATATTATTCCTCCATTCATTCTAATACTCTGCATTTATAACTGGATTACCTATCCATATGTATGTGCAGCCCTCCGTTGCGCTGTATCTTAAAGCAACATTTATATTAATAGGCTCAGAATTAACAAGTACCCTGTCTTTTAAATATGGATTGTAACCATAAAAGCTGACAAGGCTCCTGTCCTCAATATTGTCTATTAATCTGCTGCCGCTTTCAACAATTGCTTTTAAAGCTTTCTCCTTCATTTTTTCATTCGTCATATTTTCATTATATTTTCCTTGTATAAAAGTACAAAAGGAGGGCTTAATTTCGTAAATAGAAAAAGCACTATTGATAGTCCTCCTAATATTATTAATATTCATAATACCTTCATATTGTGATAATTCAAAGCATACATATACTTTATTTTCATCTTCTATTTTTCTCGCAATTATTTTTATATCATAATCCTCTTTTAAATAAGAAAGCTCAGCAAAATCTTTTTCCTGTTTGATAGTATATTCTTTAGATTCCTTTGTAAAATCAAAAATTTTTTTAACAATTTCAAAGGGTTTATCCGATGTTTTAATAATACCTTTTCCCTCAACATTAAGGACCATAAACTCCGCCCCAGTTAATTTAAATGTTTTTTCAATAGGAGAAATCCCATAAACATCATTGTTATAATTTAGAAATATGATTGAGATTAAAATCAAGAATAGAATACCCCATTTTTTCATACCAATCCCTCCCTTATATTGTAATTGTTGACATGATTTTTATAAGTTATTCATCCTTATTAATATTTTTCCCATAAAAAAAAGAAGTAAACTTACCGTCTACTTCTTTTTAACTGGATAAAAATCCAAAGGTTTTTCTCTTTTTACTCCAAAATAATAAAGTATAGCATCAACAATTCTTTGTGAAGCCTTTCCATCTCCATAAGGATTAACAGCATTTGCCATTTCGCAATATAGGCTTTCATTTTCTATCAATAGCGATATATTATTTATAATATCCTGCTTATTTGTTCCAATTACCTTTACAGTTCCAGCTTTAACAGCTTCCGGACGCTCAGTAACATCCCTTAAAACTAAAACGGGCTTTCCAAGATGAGGTGCTTCTTCCTGCAGGCCTCCAGAATCCGTCATAATCAAATAAGCTTTATTCATAAGGTTATGAGTTTCCTTAGTATCGAGAGGAGGTAAAAGATGCACATTATTAACATCTCCAAGAATTCTGTAGGCTGTTTCTTTAACTATAGGATTTAAGTGTACAAGATATATGAATTCAACATCTTTATACCTTTGTGCAGCTTCTTTTACAGCGCTGCATATATTTTCAAGAGGCTCTCCCCAATTTTCTCTCCTATGGGCTGTCATCATAATAACCTTTTTGTTTTTAAAATCTATAAAGTTAAGTTCCTGAGTTTCAAAAACATAATCCTCTTTTACAGTTGATGCCATTGCATCGATAACAGTATTTCCTGTTATAAATATATCTTCTTCATTTATCCCTTCCCTCAAAAGATTCTCCTTTGAAGTCAATGTAGGAGCAAAATGTAAATCCGATAAAGCTCCTGTAAGTTTTCTATTCATCTCCTCTGGAAAAGGAAAGTATTTGTTAAATGTTCTAAGTCCTGCCTCAACATGTCCAACCTTAACCTTATTATAAAATGCTGCAAGGCTTCCTGCAAAGGTTGTAGTAGTATCTCCATGAACAAGTATTATATCAGGTCTTACTTTAATTATAATATCCTCTAATCTTTCAAGAACCCTGTTTGTTATGCCTGAAAGTGACTGCCTTTCCTGCATTATATTAAGATCAAAATCAGGTTTTATATTAAAAAAATTCAGTACCTGATCAAGCATTTCTCTATGCTGTGCTGTAACGCACACTATAGATTCAATATGCTGATTTTCCTCAAGTTTTTTAACAAGAGGAGCCATTTTTATAGCCTCAGGACGTGTTCCAAAAACAGTCATAACCTTTATTTTATCCATTTTCACACCCCGCATCAATTTTTAGTTTTTCTGCTAAAAAGTCCAATTTCAATTCCAAAAGCAAGGGTTATTGAGCATACAACTATTAAAAGTGCAAAGGATTTTTTAGCAGTAAGCATCATAGCCATAAGCGCCGTAGTTCCAAGTACAACACTTATTGAATACATTATAAATACTACTTGTTTTTGAGAGAAACCCATATCTAAAAGCCTGTGATGCAGATGTCCTCTGTCTGCCTGCATAATGGGCTTATTATTTATTCTTCTTCTAATCATTGCAAATAATGTATCATATATTGGTATTCCAAGGGCAAGTATAGGAACTGCAACAACAACTGCTGCTGCAGATTTTATTGCTCCCTGTATAGATATCGCTGCAAGTGCAAATCCTAAAAACTGTGAACCTGTATCTCCCATAAAAATCGAAGCTGGATTAAAATTATAAGGTAAAAATCCAAAGCAACTCCCTGCAAGAACTGCAGTAAGCAATACAGCTGTATATCTTCCACTTATTAAAGATACTCCAAAGAGAGTAATTGAAGATATTAGACATATACCGCAGGCAAGACCATCGAGACCATCTATTAGGTTAATTGCATTTGTAATCCCAACAACCCATAATATAGTTACAGGTATTCCAAAATACCCAATATAAATATACCCATCACCCGGCAGAAAAGGTACAGTTATACTTTTTACTGTAATTCCAAAGGCAATTAGAACGCATACGGATAAAATTTGAAATATTAGCTTGTAAATAGGTCTTAAACTCCTTATATCATCGACTATGCCACCTATTACAAGTATCGTACTTCCAAACACAATCCCTGCTACGTTTTTGTCAAAATTTGAAAAATAAAGAGCTGCAGAAACAAAGGATATATATATTGCAAGTCCTCCCATCCTCGGAATAGGTTTATTATGAATTCTTCTATCATCCTTAGGAATATCTATAGCCTTAAGATTTATTGCAAGTTTTTTAATTAATGGAGTAATTGCAAAGGAAATAAGAGCTGACAAGACAAATATTGCTCCATATCGTATCATGATTTCACATCCTTAGTAAAACTACACAAAATCATTTTATCATATAAAACATTTATTTACATCTTTCTTTATAAAAAAAGCTGTGAAATTCACAGCTTTTTAATTTCTATTCCAGATTCTTCAAGCATACTAAGGGATAATTCATCGGGATAATCTCCATTAAATACGATTCTTTTTATTCCCGATGCTATAAGTATCTTGGCACAAATAACGCAGGGCTGTGCTGTAACGTATATAGTAGAACCTTCCACTGATATACCATATTTTGCAGCCTGTATTACGGCATTCTGCTCAGCATGAAGGGCACGGCAAAGTTCATGCCTCTCTCCAGAAGGTATATTAAGCTTTTGCCTTAAGCATCCTATTTCCTCACAGTGCCTCATCTTAGGCGGCACACCATTATATCCTGTAGTCAAAATCCTGTTGTCCTTTACTATTACAGCTCCAACCTGCCTTCTTAAGCAGGTTGACCTTTTTTTAACTATCTGTGCAATATCCATGAAATATTCATCCCATGAAGGTCTCATAGTACACCTACTTCGTTCCAAATATTCTATCTCCGGCATCTCCAAGACCGGGAACTATATATCCATGGTCGTTAAGCTTTTCATCTATGTTTGCAACAAAAATGTCAACATCAGGATGAGCTTCTCTGACAGCCTTAACACCCTCTGGTGCAGCAATAAGACACATTAATTTTATGTTCCTTGCACCCTTTTTCTTTAGAAGTGTTATAGCATCAGCAGCAGAGCCGCCTGTTGCAAGCATAGGATCAGTAATAATAACTTCTCTTTCTTCAATATCGGTTGGAAGCTTGCAGTAGTATTCTACAGGCTTTAAAGTTTCTGGGTCCCTGTATAATCCTATATGTCCAACCTTAGCTGCTGGAACAAGCTTTAACATTCCATCAACCATTCCAAGGCCTGCACGAAGAATAGGAACGATTGCAACTTTTTTTCCTGTAAGCATCTTTGCATTCATTTTGCATATAGGAGTTTCTATTTCAACATCCTCAAGCTGAAAATTCCTTGTAACCTCGTAGCACATAAGCATAGCAACTTCTGATAGAAGTTCTCTGAATTCCTTTGAACCTGTATTTTTATCTCTTATTATTGCAAGTTTGTGCTGAATCAATGGATGGCTAATCACTGTTACTCTTTCATCCATTTCCATATTCCTCCTAATCATATATTTTTCTTCAACCTTTGCTATCTTCTCAACTCTTTTTCCATGCCTTCCACCCTCAAATTCAGTATCTATAAATGCATCCACCATCTCAAGGGCAATAGCTTCTCCTGTAATTCTTCCTCCAATTGCTATTATGTTTGCATTGTTGTGCTGTCTTGCCATCCTTGCACTGTAAACATCTGTACAGTGAGCTGCTCTAATTCCGGTAACCTTATTTGCAGCAATTGAAATTCCAATTCCTGTACCGCATATAAGTATTCCTCTGTCACATTCTCCAGATATTATTGACTCTGATACAGCTAATGCAAAATCAGGATAATCACAGGAATCTGTTGAAAAACATCCAAAGTCTTTATAATCAACTTTTCTGCTGTTTAGATGTTTTAAAATAGATTGTTTAAGCTCATATCCTCCATGATCGCATCCTATAGCTAATTTCATTAGTATCCCTCCTACACTCAAAATACTATTTTACATTAATAATTAACACTTAACAATATTATTTTTAAATGATAAAATTAAATACAGCAAAAAAGGAAAGCTAAGACACCTATAGTGCCCTATCTTTCCTTATTATATCCAAAATTTTGTCTATTAAATTCTTAAGCTGTACTGCACATTCTTTGTAAGTATTATAATCTCCTCCAAAGGGATCAACAACATCTCCATCATAACCTGCGTATTCCATTATCGTAAATATTTTCCCTGAAACAAAAGGGAACATCGATAAAATAATATCCCTATGAGATTTTGTCATTGTAAGAATAATATCGCTTTCTTCTAAAATACCCTCTGAAACCGGTCTTGCAATATGGCAGGATAAATCAATTCCCATATCCTGCATAACTAAAACTGCATTTTTAGATGCACCGTCTCCCTTTAAAGCATGAATTCCTGCTGATGATATTTCAATATCTAAATTCATTTTTTTAGCTTCACTCTTTGCTATTGCTTCAGCCATGCAGCTTCTGCAAGTATTTCCTGTGCATATAAAAAGCAGCTTCATAGTCTCCTCCTAAACCTTCACTATATTATATCCTGCAGCTTTTTTCAGTCTGTTCATTATTGCAAGGTTTATTCCATCTTCATTAAATCCCTCTGCATATATGATGTCTACATCTATTTTATCAAATTCTCTCAAACAATCAAACAAGTTTGCAGCGATAATTCCAGGTTTTTTTCGACTTCCAACGGAAATCTTTAATTCTCCTTTATATTCTTTAAATGTTTCATCCGTTGCTAAAACTCCTGTTTTTAATCCTTTTACATTGTTTTCATCAATCTTTTCGTTTATATATGAAACTGAACTTTTTAAATCTCCCTGTATTATTATAAGAGGGGATTTAGGCGCATAATGCCTGTACTTCATTCCTGGTGCCCTTGGCTTTTCTCCTTCCTTTAATCTGTCTAAAACAGCAGAATCTATAAATACATTCCCAACAACTTCCTCCATCATTTCCTTAGTTACAGCTCCCGGGCGAAGAATTGTTACATTGCCGTCGCTCGTATCAACAACTGTAGATTCAAGACCTACTTCACATCTCTCTCCTCCTATTATCATATCTACCTTTCCATTTAAATCCTCAATACAGTGCTCTATAGATGTAGGGCTTGGTCTTCCTGATATATTGGCACTTGGAGCAGCGATTGGAAGATTTGAATAGGTTATAAGCTTTCTTGCTATTTTATTTAAAGGCATCCTTAAAGCAACGTTTTTAAGCCCTGCTGTTACTTCATCAGGAATAATATCAGATTTTGGCATTATAATAGTTAAGGGCCCTGGCCAAAAGTTTTCCATTAAAATCTGTGCTTTTTCGGGTACATTTTTTACATAATTTGAAATATCAAAATCAGCAACATGTACAATAAGAGGATTATCCTGAGGTCTTCCCTTTGCTTTAAATATTTTAAGGCACGCCTTATAATCGAGGGCATTGGCTCCAAGGCCATAAACCGTTTCCGTTGGAAATACAACTGTCCCGCCACTTCTTATAACCTTAGAAGCTTCTTTTATAATTTCATCATTCTTTTCGTCTATATAGTAAACCTTTGTTTCCATCTTTCCCTCCAAAAGTAAAACAATTTACATTGCCATTGTAATTAATATGCCTATCACAACTCCTATTATAATCGACAGGGTTGAAAATATGCCCTTAAATAAATCTTTGCTCTCTGGAATAAGCTCTCCGCATACAATATAAAGCATAGTTCCTCCTGCAAATCCAAGACACAGCGTTATAAAGGTTGAAGATATTTCTCCAAGCAGCGCTCCAACATAGGCACCAATAGATGTTGGAACTGCAGTCATCGCTGTTAGCAAAATAATCTTTGCTCTTGACAGCCTGCTCTTTAAAAGAGGTGATGCTACTGCAGCACCCTCTGGAATATCGTGAAGGCCAATTACAATTGCAAGTTCAAAACCGAGAGCTTTTCCTCCCATAAACCCCGAACCAATAGCAAGGCCTTCTGGAAAATTATGGGCTGCAAGACCAAGTCCAAGGAGTAGCGCAGTTTTTACAGTGCTTCCATATTTTTTCATCAACTTCGTATGAGGAAGGGTTAAATCCAAAACAACGACAAAAGCAACTCCAATAAAAACTCCAAGCAGAGTAGTATTCATCCCTCCCATAAGTATAGCCTCTGGTATAAGGTCAAAGGTTACAACTGAGAGCATGATTCCTCCTGCAATTCCCATAATCATAGACATTAAAATGCTGCTTGACTTTCTAAAAAGAGTAGCAATAACAGCACCAAATCCTGTACCTATTCCGCAAACTAATGTAGCAATAAGTGTTACATATAATATTTTATTCAAAATTCCATCTCCCTAAAATTTTTATCTCTTTTAAATTTATTTTAGGGAGCATACATATATTACGATAAATTATACTCTTCAATAAAAGTTTTTATATATTCAATTGCCCTTTGAGAAAACTGAGCCTCATAGCAGTTTTTATATAGAATATAAAGCATATGATATTTTCTGCTTTCTCCTTTTTTAACTGCATAGCAGAAAAACTTCCTGCCGCTATATTTTTCATGAAGGTAGTTATAGGTATCTTTGTAGGCACTTTTCATCTTAACAAAGCTGCTGTCAAATTCAAAAAATCCCCTGCTTCTTTTACCCTTATCCATTATTAAAAGTACCTCAAAATCCTTCTGAGGCCTTTCAGATACATCAACATATACTATCTTATTTAAATTAATTGAAACGGGAGATGAAAAGATGCTGTCCTTTATTCTAATCTTTTGATTATATATTGAATAAGAAAATTTTCCATCAGACAAAGTTCTAAATATGTTTATAAGCACTAAAAAATCAACAAAGGCTGCATAAAAATAGGCAAAATATATCTCCCATCCTATAAATATTCCTTCGCTGCTTAGCACATAAACCATATAGGGCATTAAAACTGCAATTGCTGCCGATACTGCAACCGCTCTTTTTCGTTTAATCTCTTCCTTCTTTAGCTGCTTTTTTATCTTCATCCTTTCACCTTCGCCCTTTATCTCCTAATATTTCTTTTATTATATATCGGTCTTTTTTGACATTTAGTAAATAAAAATTTTTAGTTTTAGTATTAATTTTTATTAAAACAGATGTATATATTGCTCCTTCATATTCCTTTAAAGGTATTCTGTAAGTTTTTAAGAAGGTATATATATAGATATTATCTTCATCTTTTTCTATTTTATAGCAAAATCTCAAAATATAGTATAAAAGTATTATAACATCAAATCCTATATTTACAATGTTAACCCATGGAAAGCTTTTTTTATACATAACAATTATATAAAAAACTATAACCGTAGAAATTATTATTGGGAAGATAAGATATATTGAAGGTTTTATTTTGTATTTTTTCATAGCCCCCTCCATAAATTTTATTTATAAAGAACCCATATCACCGAAAGCATTTAAACTTTTCAGTAATATGGGTTATAATTTATTCTCCTAATTCCTTTAATTTTTCAGCCTGATCAGCAGTAATCAGCGCATCTATAATTTCATCCATATCCCCGTCGAGAAATGCTTCAAGCCTGTATAAAGTCATACCTATTCTATGATCTGTAACTCTTCCCTGAGGGAAGTTGTAAGTTCTTATTCTTTCGCTTCTATCTCCAGAACCTACCTGACTTTTTCTCTCCTGTGCTATTTCAGATTTCTGTTTTTCAAGCTCCATCTCATAAAGTCTTGCTTTTAAGACCTTCATAGCCTTTTCTTTGTTCTTTAGCTGAGACTTTTCATCCTGACAAGTAACTACAAGCCCTGTTGGAATGTGGGTAATTCTAACCGCAGAGTCAGTAGTGTTAACGCACTGTCCGCCATGCCCTGATGCTCTGTAAACATCGATTCTTAAATCATTTTGATTTATATCGATTTCAACGTCCTCAGCCTCAGGAAGTACAGCTACGGTTGATGCTGATGTATGAATTCTTCCTCCAGCTTCAGTTTCAGGAACCCTCTGAACTCTGTGAACTCCGCTTTCATACTTTAATCTGCTGTAGGCACCTTTTCCCTTTACCATAAATATAACTTCCTTAAATCCTCCAAGGTCTGTCGGATTTGAGGACATCATCTCAACTTTATAGTTGTGTCTCTCTGCATATCTTGTATACATCCTGAAAAGGTCTCCAGCAAAGAGAGCTGCTTCTTCTCCCCCAGTACCTCCTCTGATTTCAATGAAAACGTTTTTCTCATCGTTAGGATCTTTAGGTAAAAGCAGAACTTTAAGTTCACCTTCAAGTTTAACTTTATCTTCTTCAAGCTCTTTAAGTTCTTCTTCAACAAGTTCCTTCATTTCCTTATCGTTTAAAAGCTCTTTATCTTCATCTATTCTTTTAACAACGTCTTTATATTCTCTGTATGTTGTAACAATTTGTTCAAGGGAGTTGTGTTCTTTACAATATCTTTGAAAAAGCTGCGCATCTGCAATAACTTCAGGGTCGCTTATTTTTTTTGAAAGTTCCTCATACTTTTCTTCTATGAAATCCAATTTATCAAACATTTTTATTCCCCACTTTACTTCTTAGTTTCACAATTGTATATTATAGCATATTATCAAATCAGTAAACAAGAAATGTTTTTAAAGCGCTAATATAAAATTATTCCAAGTACTGCAGATATTATAAGAACTATTATAGGATCCATCTTTTTTATAAATAGTATGCCAAAGGATAAAATAAAAATGAATATGCTTTTTAAATCAATGACATTAGTTATAGTAACCGAATAAGCAGCGGCTGCTAAAAGCCCTAATACTGCAGGTCTTATTCCTGAAAAGGCAGCCTTAACTTCCTTTTTATCATAAAATTTAACAAAGAAAGAAGCTATTATTATTATCATTATGAATGAAGGAAGAACAATACCTAAAGTAGCTGCAACACTTCCTAAAACCCCTGCTATTTTATACCCTACAAAGGTTGCAGAGTTTATCGCAATAGGTCCTGGAGTCATCTGTGATATTGCAAGTATATCAGAAAACTCTTTTAAGTTTAAATAGTGATTATTATCTATTATTTCCCTTTGAATAAAAGGAAGCATAGCATAGCCACCTCCTATTGAAAAGGCACCTATCTTTGCAAATATAAGAAAAAGCCTAATTATCAGCATCCTTTTCACCCCTTATTTTTAAAATAAGTATTCCTAAGACAGCAGAAATTATAATTATTAGTATGGGGTCAAGTTTAACAAAGGCAACAAGAATAAAAGCTGCTGCCGTAAATATGTAATAGAATGACTTTATACTGCTGCTCTTTGCAATTTTAAATACTGAAAAGGCAATTAATGCTGCAACTGCTGGGCGTATGCCGCAAAAGGCCCTCTCTACTATTTTATAGTTCATGAATCTGGTAAAAAACATTGCTATAATTAATATTGAAAAAAAAGAAGGGCAAACACAGCCTAAGGTTGCAAAAATCGAACCTAATATTCCTTTTTTTCTATAACCTATAAAAGTTGCCATATTTATAGCCAATGCCCCAGGAGTTGACTGGGCAACAGCTAAAATGTCAACAAATTCCTCTTTATCTATCCACTTTCTTTTATCAACAACCTCTGATTGTATAAGAGGCACCATGGCATATCCTCCACCTAATGTAAAGGCTCCTATCTTTGCAAAAACATAAAAAAGATTAAACAGCAAACTATCTCCTCCATCCTGTAACTACTCTATCTAACCCTGCTAAATCCTTAATGCAGCATATATTATAAAATTCATTTTCTTTAAGAATGTTTTGGACCTGAAAACCCTGATCATGCCCTATCTCATAGGCTATAAAACCGCCGCTTTTAATAAAGGGCAGTGCCTCCCTTGTAATATTTCTATAAAAATAAAGCCCGTCCTCTCCCCCATAGAGGGCTTCATAGGGCTCATAATCTTTAACATCCTTCATAAGAGTTGGTATTATATCCCATTTTATATAGGGAGGGTTTGAAACTAAAACATCAACCTTATCGTATAAAGTCTTATCAAGGGACTTTAGCATATCGGACTTTATAACATGAACTCTTTTTTCAACTCCGTAAAGCCTTGCATTTTCGAAGGTTACCTTTAAAGGAACATCCATAATATCGAGGGCGTAAATCAAAGCATCTTCTTTATATTTTGCAATACTTACAGAAATTGCCCCGCTTCCACACCCAACATCAACTATTATAGGATTTTTTTTATCTTTAATATTTTTTAAAACTTCCTCTACAAGTACTTCAGTATCAGGTCTTGGAATTAAAACCCCTTTTTCAACTTTAAACTTAAGGGACATAAACTCCTTATAGCCTAAAATATAGCTTATAGGCTCACCGTTTTTTCTTCTTTCAACTAAATTAAAAAATTTTTCAACCTCACTGTCTGAAATATCTTTATCCCTATTCATGTATATATATATTCTATCCTTTTCAAGTACACTTTCTAAAAGAATCTGAGCATCGAGCAAAGGCGAAGTAGAATTTGAAAGAATTTGTACAGCCTTATTTATTGCCTCATATATTTTCACTAATATCATCCTTCTCCTTATCAAAAATTGCATCATCCTCATAAAGTACAGCTTTTAAAGCCATTATTGCAACTTCAAGCTGTAATCTGTCCGGTTCCCTTGTTGTAAGTTTTTGAAGCAAAAGCCCAGGTTTTATAAGGATATTAATATATTTATTTTCTGTTTTACCAAACCATTTTAAAATTTCATAAGACAACCCTGCAATTAGAGGCAGAAATATAATCCTTGATAATATCCTGTATAAAAGGTTAGGCCATCCTAAAAAGCTGAATATAAAAATGCTAACAAGCATAACTATAAGAAGGAAGTTAGTTCCGCATCTTGGGTGAAGAGTTGAAAATTTCTCAGCGTTTTCAGGGGTAAGTTCAAGCTCATTTTCATAGCAGAAAATGCTTTTATGCTCTGCCCCGTGGTACTGAAATACTCTTTGAATATCCTCCATTTTACTTATTAAGTAAAGGTATGCAAAAAATATTATAAGCCTTATAATCCCTTCTAATAAATTTATAACTATAGAATTATTGTTAACCTTTTTAATAATATTTGCAGTATAGGTTGGAAGTATGAAAAAAAGGCCTATAGCAATCGCAAAGGATATAAGCATTGTAATGCTCATTATAATATTATCTGCCCTATCACCAAAAGTTTTCTTTAAAAATCTATCAAAACTGCTCTCTTCTTCCTCTTCATAAAAGGATGCAGAATAGCTCAATGTTTTAAGCCCTACAGCTAAAGAATCAAACAGCGATACTGCTCCTCTTATTACAGGAAGTGAAAAGAATTTATTCCTCTTTGAAAGAGGAATGCTATACTCCACATTAACTTCTATCTCCCCATCGGGTCTTCTAACTGCAACGGCAATTTTGTCCTTTCCTCTCATCATAACGCCTTCAATAACTGCCTGACCACCTATATCAGTCTTTTTAGCCATATTATCACCACTCTTTTTTAATCTTCCCAAAGCTTTAAATATTCTTCGCTTTCTTTTTTAAGTTTTTCTGTTTCCTCTCTGTCAAAAGTTATTTTACCGTCAGCAATATTTATTACATCTCCCTCTTTTATACCCTTTGGGAGATTTTCAATTTTGATATTAAAAGTTTCTGAGCTTAAAGTCACTGCAACAGCAAAGTCCCCTTCGAACCTGTCTATAACAGCCTTCATCTATTTCACCTCTTTAGAGTCTTTACTTTTTTCATACTCCTCTTTATATTTAAAATAGCATTTTGGACATAACGATTGATATTCTACATTATCTTCCTTATCTATTGCAATCTGCTTCCCTTCAAAAACAAACTTGCCGTTAATCATTCTTCCGTTTAAAAGAGCTTTTTTACCGCATGTACATATAGTTTTAAGCTCCTCAATGCTGTGAGCAAGAAGTAAAAGTCTTTCGCTCCCTTCAAAGCCATTCATCTGAAAATCAGTTCTAAGTCCATAGCATATAACAGGTATATCCAATTTAACAGCTATTGAAAAAAGCTCATCAATCTGATTTTTTTTGAAAAACTGCACCTCATCAACCAATATGCAGTCAATCTTACCCTTTTCCTCTATCCATTTTTCAACTATTTCATATACATTTTCGAAAGCATCAAGATAAAGGTCAGCCTCCCTTGTAACCCCAAGTCTCGATACTACTCTATTGCCTCCCTTAGTATCAGTCTTTGGCTTTATTATTATAACCTTCATTCCTCTCTCCTCATAATTGTGGGCAACCTGAAGAAGGTTTGTAGATTTTCCGCAGTTCATAGCTCCATATCTGAAATAAAGTTTGCTCATATAAATCCCCCTTAATATAAACTCAATATTATTCTATACCTTTAAAGCCTTACAGTCTATTAAAAATTTCAATATCAAATCATGAAAGAGTCCAATAGTTTTTTATTCAATTTCAACTTACGCCATTTGAAGCGAGATATAGAAAATCCAAAATATTAGATTAAAGTGTTACAAAAATGCTTGGCCACTGCAGTGTTGGACTTTGTTTTGTTAGGCAAACCCATCCGCCTCAAGTCAGCCTAATATGTGGTTCTTGTGCATCGAGCCAGGACTTTGCCTCCGGCTTCCTTCAGATTCCACCTCACGATGGACACCCTTGCCATTGGCTAATGGTTCCAACTACCAAGCCCATAGCGGACTTTCACCGCCAAGCTATCGCCCATGCGGGGCACACCTAAAAATGTAGAGGAAGGCACTGAAGCCTTCCTCTACATAGTTCTTTCTATATATAGTTTTCAGTAAAATTAGTCTCTAAGTTACTTATTTTATTTAACCATATCAGCTATTGAATAATCTGTTGAAATTGCGATATTCTTAACATTCTTTTTAAAACGTTCATATCTAAAATTACAATAATCAAGAAAATCGTCACCATTATAATGTCTAATCATAGCCCATACCGTCCATAGTAAATCTTGTGCCATCATCCACGCTTTTATTTTCAATATTTCATCTTTAATTGGAAAATTACCATAATAATATATGAAAAATTGATGTATTTCTTCTTGTGTTAATCTGGATTCAAGAATGTATGCCGCTACATCCCAGCTTGGGTCATTCATTCCAGAATACTCCCAATCTATAAGATAAGCCTTACCACTATCATCAACAAGAAAATTTTCAGGTACTGTATCATTATGGCATGGTACACAAATTGAATTTTTTATATTTTTTTTAATAAAATCAAGCAGTTGTTTTTTTAATATATCATAGTCAAAGAAAAAACACCCATTTAACTTTTTAATAATCTTTTCATATTTAATAAGCTCAATTTCCCAATCAAAAATATTTGGAAAACATTTTTTACTGAAGTGGGTTTTTTTTAACAAGTCAGAAACATTCTTAAGATTTGTAAGAAAACCTGGACCAATCTGAGCAATATTTTTGCTATTTTCAATATATAAACTGATCTTAATTCCACTATTCTCATCAAAATAAATACATTCTGAATTCAACCCAAGCTCCGAGACTATCTGATTGTTAATTTTTTCAACTTTTCTATCTATCATCAATTCTGTCATGCCTCCAGGCTGCCTTATCACATATTTATTACCTTTAATATTCATTATATAGTTATAGTTAGTAAGACCCCCTGCAAAGCAGGACTTATCAAATCTTATGTTATCATCATTAAAAACAAACCTCAGCTTACTTTCTACTAACTCTTCCATTGTCATAAAAATACCCCACACATATTAAATCTAATTTTTTAATAAAGAAATAATAAATTAATAAACAAACATTTTTTCATCTTACAAAAACTTGATTATCAAAGTTATTATAACAATAGTATTAGTGAAAATCAACATATCAAAATATTTCAAAATACTGAAGTTATGAAAAGAAAAAGATTAATTTTATTAACAAATAGATATTGTACAAAAATAAGGTAATAGTGCAATGTTTCACTTTAAATTAATACAATAATACTAAAACCATATATTGAATATACAATAAACCATCTAATTTTTATGTTATATTTATAACAAACATTTGTATATCATTAAATTATTCAATATTATAGGAGGATAAAATATGATAGATAGATTCCAGTTAAAATCAAAAGTTTATCTTAATAAACAATCTATTCATTTTTTAGAAGAAGTTTCCGGTTCGAAGGCATTTATTGTTTCAGACTCTATAATGGAAAAATTAGGTTACCTTCAAAAAGCAATAGAGCACCTAAATAAAGCAGGAATAAGCTCCACTGTTTTTACAGGCGTTCGTCCCGATCCTGATATAAAGGTAATTGCAGAGGGTATGAAGGCATTTAATGATAGTAATGCTGACGTTATTGTTGCCTTAGGAGGAGGTTCAACTATCGATTCTGCAAAAGGAATATTATATTTTGCTTACAAAATGGCTGAACTTGAAGATAAAAAAATAAATAAACCCCTGTTTATTGCAATTCCTTCTACAAGCGGAACAGGTTCAGAAGTTACAGATTTTACCGTAATAACATGCGAAAATAAAAAGGTATGCATAGTGGACGAATCGCTTGCACCTGATGTAGCTATACTTGATTCTACATGCCTGCAGCATGTACCACAGCGTGTTGTAGTTGATACAGGTATAGACGTTTTAGTTCACGCGGTGGAGGCATATGTTTCAACAAAAGCAACTGATTTTACAGATGCTCTTGCAGAAAAAGCAATAAAATTAATCTTTGAAAATCTTGAAAAACTCTACAAAAATCCTGCTGATCCCGATGCAAGAGATCGTGTTCAAAACGCTTCTTGTATAGCAGGAATGGCATTTACAAATGCCGGTCTTGGAATTAACCATAGCCTTTCCCATGCCTTAGGGGGAACTTTTCATATTCCTCACGGAAGAGCAAATGCACTCTTATTAAGTTCAATTATTGAATATAATGCAAATATTTCCGGTAATTTAAATAATTATGCTGCACAAAAATATGCTAATTTAGCAAAAATTCTTCAACTTCCTGCTTGGACAATCCGTGAAGGTACTGCAAGCTTTATTCAAGCTATAAATAGGCTTATGAAATCCCTTGGGATTGAAGAAAATATTAGAGCTCTTAACATCGAGCAAAAAGAATTTGAAAATGCTCTTGAAAATATGGCTGAAGCTGCAATAATAGACCGATGTACTACAACAAACCCCAAAAATCCTACTAAAGAAGAATTAATATATATTTATAAAAGGTGCTATTAATTTAGCACCTTTTTTATTGAGTTACAAACATTTTATATAATATTTTAAACTAATTTGTAGAAATTATACACATTCATTTACTTTTTTGCCCTTTTACGCTAAAATATTAATAGAATATTTTTGCAAATTTTATAACTTAACTTGATATACATAACCAGTTTCAGCATTAAATACAAATCATAAGCCTCGAGGTGTATTTTTAACATGAATACAGCTAACAGTTTGCTAAAAAAATTAATAACTTCAAATTTATATTCTCGCTATAGTGGTATTTTATCTTTATCAGATATTCCTATATTTCTAATAGATACAAATGGAGATATTTTACTTGAATTAATTCCATCTCCCGATTTTTGTACACAAATATGTCAAGAAAACAAAAAAAAAGTTTGTTTTGACTATAAAAGTCATTTAAAACCAAACTGTGAAAGTAAATTTGTGTGCCAATATGGTCTTGAAAATATAATTTTCCCAATTATAGTTCAAAATGAAACAATTGGTTATATAGCAGGCATGCAAGTATATTTAAAAAAAAATGAACATAAAAAATATATGATTGACATTCATTCTTTAAAAGATAAAAAGTCTATAGACTTGGAATATATAGCTAAGTGTATTTCCTCGCTTAAAACAGTAGAAGCAAATAAAATTAGAATACATGAACAATTATGCGGTCAAATTGCTAAAAACATATCTATTGATTTGTCAGAAAGCATAAGTTATAAAAATTTAGATATAGAAAGATTATCTATAGAAAAGGAAATACTTGAAAAAAAAATTATAGATTTAGAAGCAAAGAATATGTCTCTTGTTGTCAATCCTCATTTTTTGTTTAATACATTAAATTGTATTGCCCGCATTGCTTATTTTGAAAATTCCCATACTACAGAAGAGCTAATTTATTGTCTTTCTGATTTATTACGCTACAATTTAAAGCAGGATAATCAGCTTCATACCATAGGTGCAGAAATTGATAATATAGAAAAATATTTATATATTCAAAAAGCACGTTTTAAAAATCGTTTAGAATATACTATTGATGTTCCTGAAAACCTTAAGTCTTATAGAATTCCAAACATGGTTATCCAGCCTATTGTTGAAAACGCTATTATTCACGGTATTACTCCAAAACGAGACGGTGGTACAGTAGGTATTTATGCAGAAAAACATAATAATGATATTATCATTTCCATCATTGATAATGGTAATGGTTTCCCAAAGGAATTTTTAAATAGGTTAGAACAATCTGAAAATAAATTGGGTATAGGATTTTGGAGTACAGACAAGCGTATAAAGAAGTATTATGGAGAAAAATATGGTTTAAATATTTTAAAATCTGATTATAGTGGAAGTACTGTTACTATTACGATTTCCACACAACCTATTCTGAGGTGATAATATGAGCGTAGTTTTGATTGTAGAAGATGAAATACTTGAACAGGAATTTCTTAAATCTATTATATCTAAAGAAGTTCTTCCTGAGGACTCAGTTTTAACCTGCGAAAGTGGAGTTGAGGCTATCAAATTATCAAAGCAGTATCATCCAGATATAATATTAATGGATATAATGATACCAGAACTTGATGGTATTAGAACCATTGAAAATATAAGAAAATTCCTACCTGATGCGTGTATATCAGTATTATCTGCCTCATCAGATTTTTGTTATGCACAAAAAGCAATCAGCCTTAAGGTTTTCGAATATCTATTAAAACCAATAAAGCCCAATGATCTAAAGCAGCTTTTAAAGCAGATGCTCGAAATAACATTAAAACGTAATACTTTAACGCAGAGTAATCCTTTTGTAAGCAACATTGATTTGAAAGAACCTTGCTCAAATTCCATCAGTGAATCAATAGAATATATTAAAGAACATTTTAGAGAAAAAATAACTTTACAAACAGTTGCATCTCATGCATTTTTTAATCCAAAATATTTTAGTCATATTTTTAAAAAAGAAATGGGAGTTTCATTTTCAGAATATATTATTAATCTACGAATACAATATGCATGTAAGCTACTTGAATCAACCAATTATCCTGCTTACCGTATTTCATTAGAATGCGGCTTCTCTGACCCTTCATATTTTAACAGAGTATTTTGTAAACAAATGAAAATGACTCCTCAGGCATATAGAAAACATATTCGAAAATCGATACAAAGATGTTATTAACTGATTTAATATAAAAACTATATTATGCCATTTTGTCAATGCACGCATGGTTTTAATATTAATAGGGGATAGATATTCTATCCCCTATTAATATTATTGTATAAATTACTTTTATTCTACTTTTTTTGGAAGAATAGTTTCAACTTCAACATGAGGACGTGGAATTACATGAACTGAAATTAATTCCCCAACTCTTTGTGCAGCTGCAGCACCTGCATCAGTTGCTGCCTTTACAGCTCCCACATCTCCTCTTGCCATTACTGTTACAAGTCCTCCTCCAACATGTTCTTTACCTACAAGATATACATTTGCTGCTTTTACCATAGCATCAGCTGCTTCAATTGCTCCTACTAACCCTTTTGTTTCTATCATTCCTAATGCATCATATTTCATTTTTTATTCCTCCTATACATTAATTTTATTTTTATTATAAACTATTATTTTCTTCTGCTTTTTTGGGAAGAATAGTTTCAACTTCAACATGAGGACGTGGAATTACATGAACTGAAATTAATTCCCCAACTCTTTGTGCAGCTGCAGCACCTGCATCAGTTGCTGCCTTTACAGCTCCCACATCTCCTCTTGCCATTACTGTTACAAGTCCTCCTCCAACATGTTCTTTACCTACAAGATATACATTTGCTGCTTTTACCATAGCATCAGCTGCTTCAATTGCTCCTACTAACCCTTTTGTTTCTATCATTCCTAATGCATCATATTTCATTTTTTATTCCTCCTATTCTTTATTTTATTATTGTAATTTTAGATAAATTATTAAGACTCATAGCATTTGCTTCTTCAGTATCAACATGAAATTCTAACGCTGAAGAATCATTTGCTCTTACAACAACATTGTTATAAATACCACCTCTTGGTCCTTCAACCTTAATACTAACAATTTGCCCATCATGAACGCCAAATCGTTTTGCATCTTCATGAGTCATATGAATATGTCTTTGCGCAATAATCAGACCATCTGGTGTCTGAATAGAACCCTTAGGTCCAACTATTGTAATCCCAGGTGTTTCATTCAAATCCCCTGACATCCTCGGTTGTGCAAATACGCCAAGTTTAAAGCAATCTCCTGCAAGTACTTCTATTTGTGTCTTGCTGCGTACTGGTCCAAGGATTCTAACCTTTTCAATAGCACCTTTAGGACCACAAATTATTACTGTTTCCTCGCAAGCATATTGCCCAGGCTGTGATAAATCTTTTATCTTTTTCAATTCATACCCTTCCCCAAATAGGTAATTCAAATCTGCTTGAGAAAGATGTACATGTCGATTGGAAACCCCAACTGGAATTTCATACATATCTTTTTTTTTCTCTTCAACTGCTAAATTGCTTTGAACAGTTTCCAATAAAAGTTTTATTACAGCTTCATACTTGTTGTCCATTTTAATTGACCCCTTTCATTGCATTTACAAGCTCACCAATGAGTTTTAAAAGCTTTTCATTATCATCTGAAGAGGTTGTTGAACAGCAACTTTGTTTCTGTGAAGCATATGAAGCAGGACAGTTCTGTGACACAAATGATGCTGGACTTGTAGAAAGGTATCCCATATTATTTTTAACTTCATTATTACCGCAAAGCTCAGGATAATTAAAAGTTGAATCATTTGCAGCTAAGGTACTGCAATCTTTAATTCCATATGCTACTCTCTTTATATTAATTAAATGCATGGGACCAACATTTTCCGAAACAGAACTTCCTCCCCATGTTCCACAGCCTAATGTAAGTGAAGGCAGTAATCCTGTGCTTGCACCAGTACCTCCTTGGCTTCCGCCTGTGTTAACAAGAATACGAGCTGCTGGTTTTGTAGCAAATTTCATAACCATATCTTTATCCTCTGTATGTATACTCATTGTATGTCCAATACCGTTTTGAAGAAGTTTAATGCTAAGTTCACACGCCTCTTTCCAATCCTTAACTGTATAGAATGCAAGTACTGTTGTTAATTTTTCATATGATAGAGGATAGTCATCACCAACACCTTGCTGTTCTCCAATTAAAACCTTTGTACCTTCTGGGATTGAAAAACCTGCTGCTTCTGCTATTACCTGCGGTGTCCTTCCTACAAATTTTGCATTCATTGCGTGTCCATTTTTAAATAACAACTTGCATACTTTTGAAGTTTCTTCTGGCGTCATAAAATAACCGCCCTGCTTTTTAAATTCAGATATTACTCTATCACGGTTACATTCTTCAACAATTACAGATTGTTCAGAAGCACATACAGTACCATTGTCAAATGTCTTACTGCTCATTATATTTTTTACAGCCTTCTCAACATCAGCTGTTTTTTCAATATAAGCAGGTGAATTGCCTGCACCAACACCTAAAGCAGGTTTTCCCGAACTATATGCAGCCTTTACCATTCCAGGGCCACCAGTTGCAATAATCATTGAAACCTCTTTTGATTTCATTAATTCATTTGTAGCCTCAATAGATGGTATTTCAATACAACTTATTATATTTTCAGGAGCCCCTGCTTCAACTGCTGCATCATGCATCAGTTTTGCTGCTTTCATTGTGCACTTTAATGCAGAAGGATGTGGTGAAAATATTATTGCATTTCGAGATTTAATCGATATTATAGATTTAAAAATAACAGTTGAGGTTGGATTTGTTGAAGGAACAATACCTAAAAGAAGTCCCATAGGTTCTGCAATATCAATTACCTTTTTATTCACATCTTCCCTGATTACTCCTATAGTTTTCATGTCCTTAATCGCTTCATATAACATAGTAGAAGCCATATGATTTTTGTAAGTCTTGTCCTTTACATTTCCAAATCCAGTTTCTTCTACAGCCATTTTAGCAAGGCAAACTGAATGTTCTTTCGCTACTTTAACCATATTGCATAGAATTTTATTTATTTGTTCTTCTGTATAGTTTGCAATTTGATCTGCAGCAATTTTACCTAATCGTGCCAGGTCCCTTGCTTCCTGTATTGAACGCAAATCTGTATCAATGTTTTGCACTTGAAATACCCCCATTCTTTTTTATTTTATATTTTTAATAATTATTATAATTTTACTGATTATGCTCGTAATATTCTCTAAATTCTTTTAGGAGTAAATTCTTGTCTGCCTTAGAAATTAATCTTCCTTTTATTCCAAAGTTTTTATATTTGCGAGATAGGTTTCTGAGTTCTACAACTTTAAACTTATTAAGAACCTGAATTGTTTGTTCTAATCCACATTCAAGTACCATCTTATCAATAGCTTTCTTATTTTTTAGTTTACTTAAATCTATGTCTAATGAGCTATCATTTTTATCTTCTATTAATTCCTTAGCATCTAATTCTTTTGATTGTAAATCCTCAACTATTTTTTTTTCAACTACTACATCATTTATTGTTTCAGTAGAATTAGCAGTATCTCTTTCAATAACTTTTGGTAACATTTCCTCATCAGCTTTATTCAAAGGAAGCTCTATAATATCTTTATCCTTTAAATTTACTTCTGATATAATTGTACCAATTAATTCTTCATGCGGTCGTGGAATTACATGTTGTGAAATCAAGAATGTACTGCTTATCATATTGACTGCTGCTGCACCAGCATCAACCGCCGCCTTAACAGCTCCCACATCACCAGCTACCGTAATAGATACAAGCCCGCCGCCTACATATACTTTTTCTAAAAGAGTTACATCAGCTGCTTTAAGCATGGCATCTGCACTTTCAATTGCTGCAATAAGTCCTATTGTCTCAATTAACCCAAGAGCCTGCATTCTTTAACCACCTCAGCTTACTTAAGCATTCTAATATGTTACATAGAATGCCTTCATCTTGTTAGGTGAACCAAAGGTTATTTTAACCCCTTTTGGAAAGAATACTGAATCTCCAGGATTAGCAGTATAAACTTTTTCGCCTGCTTTTACCGTTAATGTACCTTCAACAACATAGTAAATTTCCTGGCAAGCAGTTTCCCAATCGAAATTGCAGTCCTCAATTGTAATAAATCCTGCGTTCATCGAAGATCCATCTTTAGAATTTATTATTTCCTGATAGAACACCTTATTGTTAGAATTACCTGTATCAAGTGCTTCATATCTAACAGAACTGCCTCTTACTACTTTCAACCCAGTCGAATCTACTTCTGAAACATAAGGCTTATTAGAAAGTATATCCATCACTCCGTTTAAAAGTCCTTTATCCATAAGAGCTCTTAATACTTTGTAAATCATTTCACTGTCAATTTCATCATCACATACCTTTGCTTCAGAAGGTTTGATTTCACAGATATTTTCTTTGCATACAGATATCGGTTGTTCAGTCGAAAACTCTATTCCGATGTTTCTTGCTGCATCTTTCGCTGAAGGTGTAACAATAGTATTATTGTCAATATATATAACTTTTCTACCTTCTTTTTGTGCATTTTCAACATCCTTTACACAAATTAATTTTTTCATTATTTCACATCCTTTCATTTAGCAGCATAATATTAAATTATTTGTATGTATTAAAGCAAAGAAGCTACTAATACATTTGATGGGGAAGGAATAACCTCTAAATTCACTAATAAGCCTTTTTCCTGTGCAATAGTCTTCCCTGCTTCAATACCAGCTTTAACTGCAGCCACATCACCTGTAAATGTAAAGAAAGACTTACCTCCAAGACCACTTCCTAAACGTAATTCCAAAGGCTGTAAATCTGCTGCCTTAAGAATAGCATCTGCAGCAATTATCATTGTCGATAGTGAAAAGGATTCCATAATTCCAAGCGCTTTAATTTTATCAGGCATTGTTGTTCCTGTAATTGCTCTGAAAATGTCAGGAGTAACATTCGGTATAATTATTGAATCTACCAAAAACTCCTCTGCCAGTCTTTCTCCAACACTTACTGAATCCTGAACTGCTGCAACGTCACCCTGAACAATAGCGATGTATTTTCCAGGACAAACTGAGGAAGCTGTTACTATTTCAACTTCTGAAGTTTTTACCATCTGATCCACTGCATATATACCACGAGCTATACTTGTAAACTCAACCATTCCTATTGCATTCGACACATCAGTCCCTCCTTATCACGATAAAATCTTTTCCTACTTCTTCAACCGTTCCTGAAATGCTTGCATGAATCGAAGCTCCTAAACTTCCATCAGGGATATTACCAATTTTCTGTCCAATGCTGACATGTTCTCCAATTGATACAATTGGAATTGCAGCTGCTCCTACATGCTGCCTTGTAGCAATGTGAACAAGTTCGGGCATTAAATCAACTTCTTTTACTGGAGCCATCTTATCAAAACTATGCAAACCTAATCTTGCGATAAGGCGCTTACTTGGAGTCAGACGGTATTCACGACTTTTACGCGGGGAAAATTCATTATTTACTGGTTTATATTTTATATTCTCCTGTAGCAGCTTATCCTTAAAATAAAGGTTAGCTGATTTAGGGTAAAGTCCTGCAGGACATGAGAATAATTCACATAAATTGCACTGACAACAAAGCTGTGCAATCTTTACATCCTCAATATCTGTTAATGAATAATTCAAAGCTCTCATCATTTTATGCGGCTGAACATTATGTCCTAAAAGATAACGCGGACACATATCTGTACACATACGGCACTGTTCACATGAAGCTTTGTTTACTCTTTTTGCCTGTTCTATGTTGGTAGATTTTCTGCGTATCAGAGGATGATTCTTTTTTAAAATTACAAAGCCCTTATTTTTCTTAGTAATATATCCATCTATATTATTTAAAACTGCTCCCATCATCGGTCCGCCATCAATAACGCTATAATCATCAAAATTATCTATACCGCTAAGTTTTAAAACATCTATAATCGGTGTCCCAATAGGTACTTTTACAGTCAGACGTTCTGGAACATCTCCAGCAATAGTAATATATTTTTCTGTAACAGGCTTATCTATACTGGCATAATAAATATTTAATGCTGTTTCTACATTAACTACTACACATCCCACATTGATTGGAATACCAGCTTCTGGAACAACTCTGCCAGTCAATTCATAAACTAAAACTTGTTCATCACCAGCTGGATAAATATCTAAGAGTTCTTTAACTTCTATAAAATCACTTAAGCACAGAGCTTCAATTCTTTCATTCAATTTTGCAATTACTTCTTTATGTTTTCCTTTAATTCCTATAATCCCCTTTTTAGCACCAACCAAATTACCTGCTTCTTTAAATCCTCTAATTATTTCATTAGGAAACATTAGCATTAACTGTTGGTCTACTCTAAGCAAAGGTTCACATTCAGCAGCATTAAGAAGTATATATTCTGCCTTTGAGGAAAGCTTTACATATGTAGGAAACCCTGCACCGCCTGCACCTATAACACCAGCTTCTCTCACTTTATCAAGAAGACTCATTATTATCACCTCAAAAGTTTACTCAAAATTACAATCTTCATCTATAATTCCAACAACTACTGCATCAACTGGGATCTTATCATCATCGAGCATTCGGCGTGCTGACGAACCTGTACAAACAATAACCCTATCTCCAATTCCAGCACTTATAGTGTCAACAACAATAAGTCGTCTGCCTGCTTCAATTCCACCTATTACTTCTGCCAGCATAAACTTTAATCCATTAAGGGATTCGCATTTTCTTGTTGCCCATATATTATCAATAAGTTTTGCTGTTAACATAAATCATTCCCCTTTTCTATGCTACGTTTAATTTCATTAATAGCTGATTCAACGGATGCCGTATCTCCAAAAATTGCAATCATTATCATATTTTGAGGGCAGCTACCTTTTATGTCTTCAACTGTTACACCAACTGCCTTTTCTGCAATATCTGCCGCACAAATCATCTCAATCAATCTTCCCTGAACAAGCCCCACTGCATCAGTGCAGAGTAAATCTTTATTTACTCCATTTCCCATACGTCTTAAAAGCATATCTATAGTCCCTTTTGAAGGAGATTTTATAATCCTAAACTCCATACTAAACATCTCCTATTCCATTGCTTCTTGTGTACAACTTAAGGCTATACCTAATGGAGTTACAAACATAGGATTTTTAGGCTTATGAGTAAAAATACCTGTCTGCTTATCTATAATCTTTTCAATATCAGTCAAACAACACGTCCCGCCTACAAGGGATATTTGCTCCACGTCATACCCTTTTATATTGTAATTAATAATTGATGCAATTTTTTCTATTACAGGTTTTAATACGGGTAGTAACTCTTTATGATTTTCAGGATTGCGTTTATAAAGCTCTGCTTCATTAAATGGCATATTATATGCTCCTGAAACAACCAGCGAAAAATGAGTGCCCCCAGTCGGCTCATCTACAACATGAACTACTTTTCCATCCTTTAAAATAGAAATTCCTGTTGTTCCACCACCTATATCCACAACAGCGCCGTCTTTAATTTTAAGAACCTTGTTTGCAGCTGTTGGCTCATCAAGTAAATTAGTTAATTCAAACCCTGCAGCCTGAACCACATTTTTAACTGCTCCTCCATCCAGTGCATCTGTCCCCGGTGGTATTGCAGCAGCAGCATAAATCAATTCCGTCCCCAATTTTTCTTCTATTTGTTGTTTCATCTCTCTTACGATTTTAATTGCTCCTATATAATCTACAACCATTCCATCTCTAACTACATCAGAATACCTGTAGGCACCTGCAACGGGTTTATAATTTTCATCTAACACAGCTAAAACTACACAAGCTGTTCCTAAATCCACTCCTGTATAATAAACAGAAGATTTGCCTACAATTGGATGTTTAACTACATTTTCAAAATCGCTTACAAGTTGTTCACAATATTCATAGCTTAACTTTTTCTCTGACATTTTGTACCTCCAAAAATAGAACAAATTAATTGGGATAAGGTATTGATAATCTGATTAACTTTTTTTATAATTTCATCATAAATTTGATTTTTCCCATTAATTTCTTCGCATAATTCTAAAAGAAATACTTGAAATTCTTTAAGAGCACAACGTAAATTATGCAATATTATAATTTCTCTTCCTCTTTCAAGCTGCATGTGAAATTCTGTAATTTCAAAACAATCCTCCAAGTCATCACAAAAATTATTTTTATTTATTCCTGTACATTCACTACAATTTAAATTTTCAACTGATATTCTGCCGTCTTTAAAACCTTTTTTAATCTCTGTAAAATACCTGGCTAAATTTATAACGCTTTGTGATAAAAAAACATCTCTTCTTAAAAGTTCTTCCCCTGTAAGAAGAAACAAAGCTTCTATTGATTTCATCCTATTATATAGTTTCTTGTCTTTTAAACTTTTATTTTTTTCAATTGATGTTTTTTCAGATGGCACATTTTCATCTGCAACTTTTTTTATGTCTACTTTTTTTGAAGAACTTTCTTCTGACATTTTAATTCCCATATCCATGAGAAACTGCCGTGCTCCAGGTGTGAGTCTTACTCCCGGTTCTAATTCATAGGTTGTAAAAGGTTCTTTCCTATACAAATCCCGTAAATCTATTTCGGTTATAAATTTCATCCCAATCCCCCTTTACCTTTTATTTAAAAACAGATATTCTTTTAAATCGGTTATACCTATTCCGCCTGGAACACTAATCTTATAATAAGGCTCTAAAATTCCTATTTGTTTTAAAAGTCTAATGCAACGTTCTTCATTTTCCTTCATTAAATCAACCTTGGTTATAACGCCGATTACTGGACATATAAATGCCTTTGCAAAATTAGGGGAATAAACATCTGTGCAATTTGACTGATCAATCAAAATCAAAACATGAGATGCATCTTGGGCAATTGCAATCAAATGTTTATACATCCATGTATTTTCAATATAAGATCCTGGAACGTCTATAGTGTTCTTTCCGTAAATAACATCCTGCGTTTTCCTTAATGGGCCATCGTAATCATTTAGAGAATTAACCAACGTTGTTTTTCCGCACTTCGTTGGTCCTATGACCATTATTCTTTTCTTTCTCATGTTCTTGTAACTGGGGCCGTCATAAAATCCAAAAGATTTTTTAATGTATCATTTACCGCATTAAGTGCTGTTTCAACAGCTTGAACATCTCCAGTTAAAACAACAGAACCCGTAAAACGATCCAGAAATCCAATCTCAACATCAGCAGTCTTAGTAGCTATATCAGCTGCAATAATAGCCGTTTCATAGGGTGTTAAGGTTAAAATTCCTATTGCTCCCTTATCATCTATTCCCAAACGTTCATAAATATCCGGCATAGGTGAAGCTATAACATGAGCTATAGTGACTTGTTTCCCTGGTACAGATTCCTCTATAACACGCTGCACAGCTTTTTCGCCAACCAAATCCATAAAAGCTACCTCTCAATCCATATATTGTAACAATCCCTTTTATCAATGTCTGATTACTTGAACTGGTAAATCATACTTCTTAACCCAACTTTCAATCATATCCAATTCATCTTTATTCAAACTTGGATCTCCCTTTATTGGGTATTCCTTATTCAATTGTTCATATTTATTTACGCCAAGCTTATGATAAGGAAGTAAGTCTATACCTTTAAAATTTTTAAAATCACGGAAAGGCATTAAAAATTTAACTACACTTTCAATCTCTTCTTGGCTATCATTTATTCCTTTTAATAATGGCATTCTGACCTTAACATTAAACCTGCGGTTAAGAAGTTCTTTCAAATTTCCTAAAATAAGTTCATTATGAACTCCTGTTAATTGATAATGGCGTTCAGAATCCATATGCTTTATATCAAAAAGAAATAAATCTGTAAATTCAGCAATTTTAAGCACAGTTTCAAGTTTTACATATCCACAAGTTTCAATTGCAGTGTTAATTCCCTCTTGCTTACATGCTGCAAGCAGGTTTGCAGCAAATTCTGCCTGCATTGTGACTTCACCACCTCCGAGAGTAACACCACCACCTGAAAGCTCATAAAAGCTTCTGTCTTCTTCAATAACTTTCATAAGTTCAGAAACCGTTTTTATTTCTCCAACAATTGTCATTGCAGATTGGGGGCAGACTTCTTCGCATCGGCGGCAGCCTATACAGTCTATATTTCGATTTACTTCATGTTTTTGTTCCTTTGAAATGGAATGTATTCCAACGGGACAAACTGAAACACACGCACCACAATCAACACATAGATTTCTTTTAAGCATAACCTGATACTTTTTTTCCAATCCCTCTGGATTTGAGCACCATTTACATCGCAATGGGCATCCCTTAAAAAATATTAATGTTCTTACGCCTGGCCCATCATAGATATTGTATTTTTGAACATTAAAAATAAATGCTTTTCTCTCAACAACTGTTAAGTTTGTACCGCTCATTATCTTTTCCCCCATTTGATTAAATTTACTAATCAACACAAAGAATTAAACTGCCTCTATAACTGCACACCTTACAGCATGCAGTTACAGGCGGCAGCTAAATAATATATCCTTTGACTAAAAATGTGTCAGCATTGTTCTACTTATAATCTCATCTTGAACATCCTTGCAAAGTTCAACAAAGAATGCACTGTAACCTGCTACACGAACAATAAGATCACGATATTGTTCAGGATGCTTCTGTGCCTCAATTAATGTATTATTATCCAAGTAATTGAATTGCATTTGTCCATTACCAAGCATACAAGCAGTACGCAGTAATGTAATTAGTCCTTCTTCACCTTCTGGGGTATCAAGAAGTCCTGCCATAAGTTTGAAATTATGAACCATACCAATATTCATATTATCTACAGCCATCTTTGAAACAGATTTAACAATTGCGGTTGGTCCCTTGTAATCAGCACCCTGAGTCGGACTTATTCCATCTGAAAGTGGGGTCCAGGCCTTACGTCCGTTAGCAGATGCTCCTGTAAGCTGACCAAATGGGGTATTATTGGAGATAGATAATGTACCGTGGCTCATTACTGAATAGAGCGTTTTATATTTTCTATGTTCCATCTCTGTAAAATTGATAAGATCAGCTGCAATTAAATCTGCATAATCCTCATCATTACCATACTTAGGTGCTGCAAGGCAATCCTTTCTTATTTGTTCATATCCTACAAAATCTGCCTTTAATGCTTCATTTAATTGCTCTAAAGTATATTTCTTTTCATCGAATACTAATTTCTTTATAGCAGCCATAGAATCTGTGTATGTTGCTAATCCTGTCCATACAACACCTGGACCAAAATTATACATAGCACCACCTGATGAGACATCCTTACCTTTTTCCATACATCCTTCATACATTATTGACATTAAAGGCTTTGGAGCTAATTCTCTGTGAACACGCTGTGAAATAACTGTAGCAACAGCAGTCCATTTTGTAATATATTTAATCATTTCTTTAACAGCAGCATCAAATTGTTCATATGTCTTGTATTGACTTAAATCTCCCATATCAGGGCAAACCTGTTTTCCATACCATAACGGAACACCATGATTTAGAACAAGTTCAATACAAATTGGCCATTGTGTATATGCTGTTGAAGTCCATTGATATAAACGACCTGCCTTTTGAGGTTCAACGCATCCCATCATGCAATAATCTCTTGCATCTTCTATTGAGACACCTTTTGCCAACATCATTTTTATATGTGCATCATCAAAATGGCAAGCTGGAAATCCCATACCAGCACGAACTACATCAACAATCTTTTTCAAATACTTTTTAGGTGACTTGTTGTGTATACGGCACGCCAATGATGGTTGATAAACCTTAACATGACGAACGGCATCCATTAAAAGATAAGTAAGTTCATTTGTTGCATCACGACCGTCTCTGGTAACTCCTCCAACCGTCATATTAACAAAGGGCTGATATCCTGCAAAAAACTTTGAACTAGCTTCGCTTGTTACCCACATCATTTCTGACATCTTTATAAGCATACACCCTGCAAGTTCAAAGGCTTCACGTTGAGTCATACGGCCTGATTCTATATCTGCCTTATAAAACGGATACATATATTGATCTACACGACCTATTGACATACCTGTCTGGTTTTCTTCAACTACAAGAAGAGATTCAATAGTCCATACTGCCTGAATAGCCTCCCAGAAATTACGTGGCTTATGTGCTGGAACCCAAGCATTAACTTCTGAAATTCTTTGAAGCTCTGCCTTACGTTTAGGATTTGTTTCCTTTGCAGCAAGTTCTGCTGCATAATCAGACAGACGTTTAGCATAAATCATTATACCTTCAGTAGTATCAATAACAGATTTATAGAAATATATCTTTTCAATATCATCAGGGTTTTCATAGTCAAGTTTTGCTAAATGTTCTTTAGCTTCTTGCTGAATATCAAGCATACCTTTTTTCATTAAAATTACATCATATCCCGGATTTGAGTCTCCTCCTCCATTAATTGCATGATACGAGCAGTCTGAAACAAATGATTCTGCTGAAAGTTCCCAAACCCCTGCTTCTTTATACTGATCTTCACAATATTCATCAACTGACTTACCTTTCCAGAAAGGAAATAGTTCTTCACGCATTATTTTCTTATCTTCTTCAGAGATATAAAAAGGATCCTGAGGTCTTGTCCCAATCGTATCAAGTTCATTTTCAAGCCATCTCCAAGCTATATCAGGAGAAAATGCTCCAGCACGTGGTGCACCATTAGGAGCCCCTACGATTAATTCATCATCTTGTATTACAAGAGGTGCTGTTTCACAGCAATAACGGAAACACTTAGCACGAAGCATAATTTTTGGCATTCCTGGATTTTCTTTAGCTATCTTTGTAATAGCTCTTGCACGATATGTTGTTATTGATGGAACCTGCTTTAAATAATTTTCTTTTAGTCTTTTTAAACGTTCTGTCATTCCATTTGGAATCCCTGTATCTTCATAGCAAGTTGAAGATGCTGAACATGATTCAGATTCTTCATTTGTAATCTCCTTTGAAATGCTTTCAAACATCTTCATTAATGCTGCTCTTTCTTGAGCAGACATATTTTTTGTCGCTTCCGCAAATTTATTTGAAAATTCACGAATATCCAATGCTATTACCTCTTTTCTTCAAAAATATTTTGGTTCATGTAATTAATTGTATTTGTCATCTTTTGTAATCTTTAGCATTTGAGCTATTCAATTTCATTCATAATTTTTTTTAATATATCTTGAAAAAACTTCAAATCTTCAGAACTATATTCCATGTAATTTTCAGAATTTTTTTTCGTTATAAACACTTCATTAAATATATTTTCAATCTTTCTTACCCCATATCCAACTTTTCGAATATAAATAAGATTCATAGGCGAAATATTATCCGATGTCATGCCTTCACCTGCTGAACCACTTCCTAAAGTCATTGCTGGAAATAAGTTAGTTGTAATTCCCATACTACCAAAGGTAGCAGGAGTATTAACAAGCACTCTTCCAACAGGTTTCTTTAGTGCAAATTGACGAATTACATCTTCATCTTTGGAATGTATGACAAGAGTATGTCCTTTTTTTTCGTTTAGAAGCAGCTCTATACATTTTTCACAAGCATGCATCCAATCATCCTCAATATAATAAGCCAATACAGGGCAAAGTTTTTCTTTTGAGTATGGATTGTTTTCAGAAACGTATTTTTGCTCTGATATAAGTATTGTTGTACTTTCTGGAACACTAAAACCTGCTCTTTTTGCTAATTCATATGCACTCTTCCCGACCATTTGAGGATTCATTGACCCATCCTGATTAAATAACAATAAACCAAGGATTTTAGACTCTTGTTCTGACATAAAATAAGCACCATTACTCTTCATTTCCTGCTTCACTTCAGCAGCAATAGGGCTGTCTACCACTACTGCCTGTTCTGCAGCTGATACCATGCCATTATCAAAGATTTTACTATTAATAATATCTTTTACTGCATTTCTTATATCAGCTGTACGTTCAATAAAAGCAGGTCCATTTCCATTTCCTCCATAAATGACAGGTTTACCAGATTTATAGGCCTCCTTGAGCATTTTAGGAACTCCAGTATTAATAATCAACGATGTTGATTTGTGATTCATAAGTTCTATCGTACCAGCCTTAGCAACAGTATGCAGATACGAAAGTGCTCCAGATGGAAGCCCATATGTTTCGGCTGTGTGTATCATAATATCAAGAACTTTATGTATTGTGTTTTTAGCTCTTGGATGTGGAGAAAAAATAATTGCATTGCCTGATTTTATCGCAATTAAAGCCTTGTATATTGTAGTTGAAACAGGACTTGTAGCAGGACATAATGCAATAATCACACCTTTTGGCACACCAATATCCATTGTTTTATTCTTTTTATCATCATTAATTACACCTACACAACGCATTCCTCTAAGTATCTTAGGTAAATATTCACAAACAAATCGATTTTTTATATACTTATCCTCCCATTTACCATAGTCAGTTTCATCATGGGACATGATTGCAAGCTCTTTTGAATACTTATCTAATTCTTTTGCAATGCGCTCTACAATTTCATCCAGTTTTTCCTGTGGAAAAACTGCCAGCTTCTTTTGCGCCTCGCTGGCATTTTCCGAAAGAATACGTGCCTCTTGGATGGAGAGTAAATCATTATCTATAATATTCATCTCTAACTCTCCTTTTTTATTCTTTATTCGTTTTCAGGTATTAAATTTTTAATAGAATAACGTGATATAATTTTCTCAAGATCTTTGTGAGGGCTTGCAATTACAACTGAACTATATACTTCCGTTCCCATATCTTCTACAGCCTTAACTCCAGTTTCTACAGCTGTTTTACAAGCTCCTACATCTCCACGAACCAATACTGAAATATAACCAGATGCAACGTTTTCAAAGCCGATAAGTTCCACATCAGCTGCCTTACACATAGCATCAGCAGCTTCTAAAGCGTAAACAATACCAAATGTTTCTATTAAACCTAAAGCATTATATTTACCCATCTGTAGTTCCTCTCTTCCACTTTATTTTTAAGCATCAATATCATAAATTGAAACAATGTCTCCAACTGGCTTAATTGGTCTTGCCATAACATTTTTGGCTGTTAATTTGCCTATTGCTGAAGCTGCAGCAGCTCCTGCTTCCACAGCTGCCTTAACTGCAGCAACATCTCCTTTTACCATTATTGTAACAAGAGTAGAACCTACGTTTTCATACGATATAAGCTCGACATCAGCAGCTTTTAGCATTTTATCTGCCGCTTCAATTGCAGGAACCATACCTAATGTTTCCACAAGACCCAATGCTTCTTCACCATAATACCTCATTTAAAAACCCTCCTTTTTTCTTAATACTGCATATTTAGGATAATTTAATTTCAAGAAAATTGTTTCTTAAAATTAAAGTTCCTATGCTTAAATAAATCTATTTGTTATTAGAACTCAAAGAGCTCAAATAATAACCCAAAATTTCAATCTTTAATATATTTATTAATTGTAGCTGCACCTTCTTCATGGGCATGATAATAAACCTTTAGCTCATTATTATTATCCAACTCAAATCTTGTTTCCTCAATTAGACCGTTAGCTTCTGCTGTCATTAAAGCAGTAATAACATCTTTTTTATTTAGAGCTTTAAAATTTCCATAGGTATCTTTTAACGCATTAATAACATCATCTGCACAAGCTTCTTCAACTTTAGTAAAATATTTTAGAATCGCATAATTAAGCGGCATCATATGTTTCAACCTCCTCTTCTTTTTCTTTGTTCTTTCTTAACAAATCGAGCGGGTTCATTGATATGACAAAAATACCAAAAGTCATTATTACAGCTCCTACCCATGCAACTGAAGGCAGTGACCATCCAGGCATACCTCCATAAATTCCTAATAGCAACAGACAAAACAATGGTCCAAAGAACGCATAAGTACCATTACATGCTGTACCAAGTCCTGCTCCACACATACTATTTCCAGCATACCATGCGGTAAAAGTAATAACTGTAAATAGACCACTTAATATGAACCAAGGCATTGCTGCACCACTCGTAACTGCCTGAGTAAGAAGATTAACTGAAAGACCTATATCACCAGCCAAAAGTGAGAAGAAGGGAACTAAAATAAACAGATTTGCTATTCCTGATGTCACCTGTCGAATACATATACCTATCTGAGGATCGACCATTGCCGAACCATACCCTGCTAAGCAACCTTCTAATCCCCATCCAAGGGCTGCAATAACTGCTATAATTATACCAACAACAGTGTTTGCTGAAGCTGAGCTACCACTAATGCTTGTACTGCCAATTAAGAAGCTTGCAAAAACACATATTGCTATACCAACCATCATACGTTTATTTAATTCTTGCTTGAATAAAATTCTACTTAATATAGCAGCAATAGCAGGACAAAGAGCCGATATTGGAACAACTATTGAGCCCGCCATTTGAAGAGATATAACATAAGCTGTCCCAGCAATAGGGCCTCCCAAAAGAGCCGCTAACAGTATCATACGACCAGGGGTTGACTTTACACATCTTACAAAATCTCCAAATTTACCTTTAACTATTGAATATAATATTGCCCATACTGCACTACATGTATCATTTATTGCATTACCAAGTGCAGCTATAACATAAGCTATAACAAACGCTGATAACTTTGCTTTATTATCACCATACCAATCAGCCCATACTCCTTTTGTCATAGCCATTGTGATAAGTGCTGTATACATTCCATAGGTAAGTCCTGAAAATAAAGCTATGGCTATACCCTTTTTTAAAAAATTACTTCTGTATTTTTTATAAGCAATGTTTGCTTGTAAACTTACTTTTTGTGAACCTGCAGCCATAGAACACTTCCTCCTTTCGATTTATTTGTCTTTTACTTTGTAGAATTTAATTTACATATACAGTTTTTAAATAACTACATGATTTTTTAATAATTCTAACTATTGAAAATTCTCTATTCTATATCTCTGTATCCCTTTTTCTAAACAAATCAAGCGGATTCATTGATATTACTAAGATACCAAACATCATCATTATTGCACCAAACCAAACAACAGGAGGTAATGCCCATCCATCCATTCCAAAAATTATACCCAGCACAATATAGCAACAAAATGGTCCCCAAAATGAATATGTACCATTACATGCCATACCAAGAGCAACTCCACACATACTGTTTCCTCTATACCAGCTCATATATGATAGATATGCACAAAGACCGCTTACTGCAAACCATATCATAGAAGAACCGCTTGTAAATGCTTGGTATGCAAGTTCCATTGAAAGCTTAGCATTTCCTGCCATAATACCAAATATAGGAAGTAAAATGATTAGATTTGCTATACCAGATGTAGCTTGACGTATTGTAATTCCAATTTCAGGATCAATCATAGATGTCCCATAGCCTGCCACACAACCTTCAAATCCCCAGCCAAGGGCAGCTATGAAAGCTATACATATTCCTGCAAATGCTCCTTTCTGTGCATCAGCACCAATACTTGTACTTCCTATAATAAAACTGGCAGCAACACAAATTATAATTCCTAATGTCATTCTTTTGTTTAATTGCTGTTTAAACAAAATTCTTCCTAAAATAGCACCAATTGCTGGGCAAAGCGCAGTTATTGGTATAACAATTGAGCCTGCCATTTGAAGACCAACTACATAAGCTGTGCTTGAAATAGGCCCTCCTATAAGAGCTGCTAAAATCATAACTCTTCCTGGTACGCTATTAATGCATCTTAAGAAATCCCCAAATTTTCCCTTAACAGCTGCAACAATCATTGCCCAAATTGCACTACATATATCATTTACAGCACTTCCAAGAGCACCTAATAAATATGTAATAACAAAAACAGACAGCGCAGCTGTATTTGCGCCATACCAGTCAGCCCACACTCCATTTTTCATTCCAAGTGTCAAAAAAGCTGAATAAAATCCATACATTAAACCGGAAAACAAGGCAATTATAATGCCTTTTCTAAAAAATTGTGATGATAATTTCTTTTTAGCAGCAATTGCAGCCACATCAACTTTTCCTAAAACTTCAATCACAAAAATCCCCCCTTTTTATAAAAGCCTAAATTTTCTGAATAAGCTTGTTTCAAATATTTTCGCAAAAATATTATTGATGCTTGCATCAATTTTATATTAACCCACAACAAGTTTTTTTTATTGAATTAGTTCGAATTTTTTACTGTATAATCTCCATACCTTTATTAAAATTTTTGTACTATAGTTATTTTATTGAACAAAAGTCATTTGAAATTTATAACCTTAAAAAGCCTCTGGAAATTCCAGAAGCTTTTTAAATTAATGTATTTGTTTTGGAAGCTGCCCTGCATCTCTTTTTTCAACATATAATTTTATATCTGAACCGCACTTATTTATTATCTCCCTTATTCTTTCTTTTGCTTTTTCTTCATTTTCAAAAGCACCTGCTTCAACTACAAAAGTACCTTTATCATCTTTGACAATCTTTATATTTTCAAATTCATACAGTCTTTCTTCTAAAATTCCTAAAGTTTCTCCTTGTGGATAGGAATTAGTTCTTACTATATAAGATGCCTTATCACCGCCTTTTTTATCCTCCTTTAATGATATAACAATTTGTGCAGGTTCTTTATACTCTTTTACTTCATATTTAACAGGTTTTTTGAAATTAATTGCAAAACGTACTGCAGAATCATCAAGTGTTATTATATTATAAGAATCAGATATTAAACTGCTATACTTTAACGCTTCAAAATCCTTTTCAGCAGAAAACCTTCTAACACCAGAAACTGTAAAAATCATCGAATAAGGATACTTGTCATATTTAATATTATAACTTGGAGCTATATTATCTCCACTCTTATCAAATTTAATAATTACCTCTTCACTATTTCCTGCTTTTTTTAAAGATATCATACCAATATCAACCCCGTCAGTCATATTACCACCCTGAGCTTTATTATCAGTAAACTGCAAAACTTGAACAAGTTTTCCTATTACAGGTACATCGCTCATAGAGTTTGCAAAAACAGGAATTGTATTAACACTTACAGCAAAAATTAAAAATACAGCAGCAATAGACGATATCCCTTTAATTAAATTTATTTTTAATTTATTTTTCATTTTAATCTCCCCTTTCTTAACTGCTTCATCAATAATATAATCTATATCATCTGGTATTTTAACGTCCATATACATCTTTTTTAAATCATTTATTCTTTTATCCAATTCTGCTTCCCTCCTTGTCAAGTTCTAACTTCATTATATCCAATGCACGATATAGCTGTGTCTTTACAGTATTTACAGGTAAATCAAGTATATCTGATATCTCTTGAAAAGTTAAATCTTCAAAATATTTTAGTATTACTACTGTTTTATATTTAGCATCAAGTTTACTTAAAGCATTATAAAGATCTATAACTTCTTCATTATAAGCAGGACTTCCCTCTGAAATATAATTATCAAATTCTTCATTAAGATATAAAACTTTTTTATATCTTTTTAAATAATTTATACTCGTATTTATAGTTATTCTAATAATCCATGTATCAAAATACTCAGGATATTTTAACATCTTAATAGATAAAAAAGCTTTATAAACAACTTCCTGAACTATTTCAAGTGCATCATCAGCATTGTTTACGTAACTGTATGCTATCCTGTAAATTTTTTCTTTTCTCTCTTTTATAAGAAGCGAAAAACTCTCTCCATCTCCATGCATGGCTTTTAAAATAACTTCCTTCAGAATTATCCCTCCCGTAGTATTATTAACATGAATTCATGTTGCAACTATTAGACAAATATGTTTTATAAATAGTTTCAGTTTTTAGCAAAATTCTCCTCTGACTAAAAAATGCTTGCCTCTACCAATACCATATTATACTTTCACCGTCAAATTGTAGCCTATGTCAGACACACCTAAAAAAAATTCCTCTTGATTTTTTGAATCAAGAGGAATTTTTTTTAATTTAATAATATCTTAATTTCTTCCAAACATCTAAAACAAGTTTATATCTTTCAACTGGCAGTCCCGCAAAAGGTATATTGCTTGTACAAAAGATATACCCTCCATTAGGTTTTCCATGTGTTAAACAATATTCTGCACTCTCTATTACTTCTTCATCAGTACCTGTCTGCATTAATGCACAATTAACATTTCCACATAAACATACTTTATCTCCAATAAGTCTTTTTACTTCCTTTATATCAACTTTTGCCATTGGATCAATAGAATGAATAGCATCTGGTCTGCACTCTACAAGTTGATCTAAAATAGGCATTATATTACCATCGGTATGTTTTATCGTATACATACCACATTTTTTAGCTTCATCAATAATCTTATAAAGATATGGCTGTATATATTCTTTAAACATTGCTGGTGATAGGAAAGGACCTGAATTATAGCAATAATCTGAACACAATATCAAACAATCAAAACCAGCATCTGCAAGTTTTTTATTTCTTTCTATTGCTTCTAATGCCATATTTTCTGCCTTTTGTTTTACGCCCTCAGGATCATCAGCAATTGCATAAGCAAATTCATACATTTCATTTCCATCAGGAATAGCAAAAGTACCATCTCCATGAGTAGTTAACATAAATTTATCCCCTGACATCTTTCTTATATATCTTGCAGTATCTATAATCCCATGCAAATCCAAATAATGAATTGGTATTATAGAATATTCAAGTTCTTCATAAACAAAGAGCATATATTCAGCATTTTCCTTTATAAGTTTTTCTCTTTCTTTGGGAGACTTATCCTTTAAATCCTCCTGATGCAAAAATTTCTTGCCAAACATAATATCTTCAAGCTGAAACTCCAATTCAAATGTAGGTACATAATCTGGTATCTGCAAAGTTAATGCTTTTACCGCTCTTTCTTTAGGTGTCATAATAATATCCCCCTTATCAATATAAATTTTTTATGTCCCTTAAATAGCCGCATATTTCCTTATAAAAATCTCTTATTCTATACAACTCACTTTCTTTATTTCTCTTTCTCCATACCTTTATATAATCATATATCCAATACTCAATAAGCCTTGCAAGTTCTTCAGGTTCATATATTAATATACTGTCTTCTTTATTCAAATCATATTTCCTTATTACAAGTGCAAGAGCATTTTGAAGCTCTATCCCTCTCGCAGACACATAAAACTCCTCAAAATCTATACTCTTATCAACAGTTACCCGCTGCGAAAGCTTCATAATATCACCTAATATTTCCTTTATCTTTATATGAGCCTGTTTATATTGCTCATTTGTCTGTGAGAAAAATTCTTCTTTCTGCATTTGAGTAATTTCTATATCAGAAAAAATCTTATTATACCACCAAAGAGCTATATAATTATGTGGAAACAACTGACATCTTGAAAGTTGTCTTAAAAGCCCCACTAAGTTTTCCGTATTATCCCCATACTCCAACTTTGATATATTTTTATCTACAATATCAAAATCCTCATCATAATCTGCATTCCATGAAAGTGCTGCCCCGTAAATCATACCAATAATCGAACCCTGATATAAATTAATATGTCCAAAATCTCCCCAATCAGTGTTTAAAACGCCTTCAGCATTATATTTTTTCCCATATCGAACCATATTTTTTATGTTTGAAAATGCAGAATCATATATATTCATAAGAAGATTCCATCCGCCAACACCCGGGCATACATACTGTTCAAGACCACATTCCGATATTATCTTTATATTATCTTCACAAGGATTTGGAGCATAGTTCCAGTTAAGACAAATTAAGTCCTTTGGTAAATCTTTCAGAACTTCTCTGTGCCTTAAGACTATGTCTCCCCAAAACATAACTTTTTTGTTATATTTTTTAACGCATCCTATAATTTTATTTAAGAAATCAAGATATAACTGACCTTTGCCAAGTTTTTCAGCTAACCCCTTATTCTTGCCCTCACCTATATCAAAAGTTTCGTCGCAGCAAATATTAAATTTGTCCGACGAAAAAAGAGGAATAAATTCTTCAAGCATTTTATCTATAAGTTTTAAACTTTCCTCATTTGATACATCTATAGTATGATGAGCCATTCTATCATACCATGTAAATGGCTTGTCCTTTACTTCAAGTTCACACAGATGCCTATATGATTTTGTTGTTAAAAGAGTATATAAATGTCCAAATGTTGCAAGGGATGGAACTAACTCAATATGTTTTTTTCTGCAATATTCATCTAGTATAAGTATTTCTTCTGCCGTTAAAGGATCAGCTCCTAACCACATCTCACTTAAATTCTTAAAAGCAAAGGTATGCTCTATATAAAGCTGAAGCTGGTTTATTTTATAAAAAGATGCTTTATCAGCTAATTCTTTTAAAGTATCTAATGTTGGAACTTTACCTCTTGTTATATCATGATAAAAGCCTCTTACTTTAAAAGAAGGTTTATCTTTTATATATAGATTTGGAATAACAGGTGCACTGCTTCGTATTATCTGTTTTAAAGTTTGAATACCATAAAACAGTCCTGCATCATCTGCCCCTGTTATAACTATCCCCTCTTTTGATATATCTATTTCATAACTTTCCTTTTCCCCGTTTATTTTATTTAAATATATAGAATTCCCATCATTTTTAAAGGATTTTGTTATTGGAAGCTTTATTTTAATTTTTTTAAATATCTCCTGATTTAAATTTAAAGCTTCATTCAAAACATCAAAGACGCAGCTTTCATCTAATATTATCTTTGTATCATAAAATATAGTAAAATCCCCATCTCTGTTTTTGATTTCCTGAGGCATCGGCAGCAAAACCATAAAAATCCCCCTATTTATTTATTATTTTTATAATATCACTTGCAATTCCAAGCTTATATCCAATGGACTGATATATCAAATTGCCTTCTTTATCTGAAACGTACACAATAGGATATTTCTCAGGTATATCATTATTTGTTGCTTTTTTAATTTCTTTTAAAGCATCATTATTTATATCTATACAAAATATCACATTATCAGGAAGATTGCTTAATTCTTTATCATCAAAAGCTGATGTATATTTATCTTCTGCTATTATAAGGAAAATCCTGTTGCCCTTTTCATTAAACTCTTTAGAAAATTCTTTAAGCTCTCTCAAAAGATGCTTTGTAGGTTCCCTATCAGGCTCTATAAAAGCTAATACAATGCCATTATCCTTTAAGCTGTCTACAGCATTTAAGTTTTCATTATTCAAAGTTTTGACTTTAAAATCAATGGGCAATATGCCATAAAATTTATTTTCAGTTTCTTCACTTAAAAATTTAACATCTATATTTAAGGTTTCATTTCCTTTTATTTTTATAAAAGTAAACCTTACAAGAACTGTTCCATCTGAAAGTCTTGTTGCTGTTGTAAGCCTGTATTCCCCTTCTTCTAAATCTACTCCTTCTTTAAAAAGATTTATATCAATATCTTCAAAATCAAGAGAAGTAAATATTCCATTATTTAATTTTGCTATTGAAAAATTACCAAAATAAACAGGCTTCTGTGCAGAATCATCAAAATTAAATCTTATCTTTGATACTGCTCTATTTTGTTTTAAAACTTTATCTTCTCTCAGATTTACATCTATCCATTCTCCATTCTTTAAATACTGTGGCTTTTTATCTCCCATTCTCAGCCTTGCTGGAATCCCAAAACTTCTTGCCATTGCAACATAAAGAATATCCACTGAAGGAGAATCACATTTTTTAAGTTCAAAGGTACCTCTTGGGGTTGAATAACCCACATAATAATTATATCCATCTAAAATTTCTATGTTCTTTTTTATAAAATTTACAAGAAGCTTTGGTTCTTTTCTAAACTCATCAATCTCATGCTTTGAAAATCTGCTCTGAAAAAAATGTTTATATGCCCCTATCATCTCGTAATTAACCCTTGGGCACATTATATATTTAGTAAATACTTCATCCTCATGATTACCTTTCAATGGTAAAGAATATATTAAATGATCCGTAAGCACAGGAATAAATGTATCCGTTAAATCCTTTTCCTTTAAACTTTCAAGAAGTTTTAAAGGCCATTCTCCGTACTTTGGCGTTTGTTCTTTTATAAATTTCAATATTTCATGGCTGTTTCCTCTGCTCATCTTTAATATCTTCCATAGCCTGTCCTTGGGGAGCCCTAAGTTATATGCTTGCTCATCTGACTCTTTTTGACTTATAAAAGTATTTTCAAATGCTTTTCTTATATCATCTTCTTCTTTGAGCATTAAAGTATTTCTCTTTTGTTCCTCTTCAGTTATACTTGTTTCATTATCTTTAATCTCCGGTGGAGGAATCATTTTAAATTCAAGAGTTCCCTCTGCAACAGACTTTTGTGATATTATAACTTCAAAAACATCATTATCTTTAACGCTTATTTTCTGAAAACCAAAAACTCCATCTTTATGGGCATGAATAAGTATATCCCCATATCCTGTTGTCAAAGAAACTTCTCCTTTGTCATTCGTTGTAAGCCTTACAATAGGCCAGAATTCGCCGCTGTTAAAAATTTCAAATCTTACCTGTGCCCCTGTGACAAATTTTCCATTTTCATCTTTAATTTTAACCTTTATATTTTTACAAGGAGCATAATTTCTTAAAAGATTTATTTCCGTATACCATTCATGTGATAAGGTTATCTCTTCAGCACCCGTATAATTTCCCGCTATCCGCGTATTAACAAGCATAGCCCTTCTAGAAGGTGCTGTAAACCATCCCATATTAAGTCTCGGTTCCGGCTCACATGCCCCTAAAAAATACCATATTCCATCTGCCCATGCTTCAACCCATGCATGATTAGAATCACAATGAGCCCATCTTGGAGTATAGCATTGACGTGAAGGTATGCAAAGACTTCTTAATGCCGCAACAAGCAGTGTAGATTCTTCTCCGCATCTACCAAAAGCTGTACGAATAACTGTAAGCGGAGATGCTGTCCTTATATCTGTACTTATATAAGTTGCCTTCTCATGACACCAATGATTTACCTCACAAATAGCATCATACATGGATAAATCCTTAATCCTTGGATACAGCTCTTTAAACATGACTTCGGTAAAATTTTCTATGTTTTCATTATTTATTCTATACGGCAGTACAAAATGGAGAAAATCAGATCCACTTATTTTATTTCCCCAGGAAACCTTTGATTTTATGTTTAAAATATTTCTTATATGCTTTAAGAAAAATTCACCACTATAATCTGCCATATCATTTAAAGGCATATAAGCATATAAAAACTTTAGTAAAAATTCTTCTTCAGAAGTTAAATTATCATTAAAAACAGAAAAAAGCTCATTATACCTATTCTTTGCAATATCTTTTTTTATATTGAATTTGTGCTCTATTTTTTCCAAATATTCCTTATCTAATTCAAAACAGTTCTGCATTATAGCAACTCCTTCCAGACAAAGCCGTCTTCTCTTATACAAATTCTGTGTTTACCATCTTTCAATTTTACAGACATCTGAAAAAGACTGCTCGTTATCTCTATTTGTGGAAAAATATTAAACTTATCTTCTCCTTTTAATTCATTAAAATCGCTGGAATATTTTTTGTTTTTTTCATAATAATTTCTCTGTCTGTAATAAAGCTTTCTAAGTTCCCACTTAATAATTTCATCTTCCGGAATTATAAAATCAGTATCATCTGTTTCGGCAAACCAAACAAAACCCCAAAGTTCTGGATAATGGATATTAATGACTCCTGTTGGTGCCCAAACCCAGTTATCCTCTGGATAAGGCTTATTAGTATCTATATTTAAACATTTTACATAACTGTTATTTTCAATCTTTGTTTTCCACTCTACCCTTGAAAAATTAATTCTCCAATATTCCCCATGAACAGGCTTTCTTTTTTCCTTTGCACATTCAATAAGTACAGTCCAAGGCATAGCAACCTCAACACTCCATCCTTTATTGTCAGCTGATGGATTGTTAAGCTCACCGTCTATATAAACCGCTGTTTTTATTCCTCTAATATCAAAACTGTTCACAGGTATGCCATTGTCTCTGTAAGGTTTTGGCAAAAACAAATCCCAGATTGTATTTAATGCATTCATTTCAAATTCATAATAATTATGGGTATCCCCATCAGGATCTATAAATATTTCAAAATCATTATCATGAAATATAACACTATCCCTTTCAGTTAACGTTGCCCATATACTATCTTCTTCCATATAAGCTCCAAAATAAAGATAATCCTCATCCCAAAGCATTTTAAATCTCGTTTTTTTTGAAGGTTTAGGTTTTAAATCTCCTTCAATATCAACAAAATCAGAACTCCATGGAGCATCCTCCCAAAAAGGCTTATTTATATTACCATCTAAGTTAAATTCCTTATTCGTTTTTTTACATATATATTGCGGTGGAGAAAAAACTATATTTGGTTCTTTAACACCTGACAGCAATTTAACCCCTCCTTAATTCAATTCAATATTTTGTCCAGCTTCACGATACAAATCCAATTCCTCTTCAAATTCTACTTTTATAACCGTACAATTCTTATCTATAAATTCATCTTCAACATCTATCCAAAGGATTCCTGGAATATTAACCCATGGAGCCCCTCCTATTTTTTTATAGCTGAGTTCTTTTTCACTTCCAAGAACTGATATTTTTTTAATTTTATTTCTTATCCCCTTAACCGGTATATCATCATAAGGTTTATCAAAACAGAATAAGTAAAGCGTTTTATTATCCTTTGAAAGAGTAGTAGGCCCATAAAAATGTCCAAGGGGAAGTCCCGCTTTCGTTTCATATATCGCCTCTTTATGTTTATTTATCCACTCTCCAAGTCCTAAAAGCCTTTTTTCCTGCTCCTTATCTATACTTCCATCTTCCATAGGCCCTATATCAAGAAGCATATTCCCACCCATTCCTATACAATCAGCAAACATCCTTATAAGCTGTCGTACTGATTTATAATTTTTATCTTTATGCTGATATCCCCATGAATCATTAATAGTTACACAAAACTCCCATGGCCCTTCTGGTCTTATTATTGGAATCCCTTGCTCAGGAGTTTTATAATCCCCATATCCCCACATTCTCGAATTTAAAACAACATTAGGATTTAGCTTGTGCAAAAATTCTCTAAGCTCCTTCATTCTCCACTGCTGTGCACTTTTTTCCCAGTCCCCATCAAACCATAGCAAATCTACAGGAGCAAAATTAGTCATAAGTTCTTCAAGCTGCCCCCTGTGAAACTTTAGAAATCTTTCCCAAGCCTCAAAATCTTCTTCACCCTCTGGATGAGTATATTTATGCTTTTTAAAACTTTCTCCAGCTTCTCTCTCATCTTCTCTTAGAATAGAAGCATAATCAGGATGTGACCAATCAATATGTGAAAAATAAAGCCCGACTTTAATGCCTTCTTTTCTCATTGCCTCTGCGAAGGGCCTAACTAAATCTTTTCCTGCAGGCGTCTTTTTAACTACATTTAAATCACTAAGTTTTGTATCCCAAAGAGCAACTCCGTCATGATGCTTTGTCGTAAGAACAGCATATTTTGCGCCAATGTTTTTAAAAAGTTCTGCCCAGTATTCAGGGTCATAATTTTTTGCCGTAAAGCCATCACACTGCTTCATATAATCTTCATAGGATATACTTCCATGATAAAAAGACCACGACTCTGAAACGCCTTTTACTGCATATATACCCCAATGTATAAATATTCCAAGCTTAGCATCTTCAAACCACTGCTGCATCATCTTTATTCTCTCCTTCAAATTTCCTATCAATAATTTTATAAATTTTATCCAAAAGAGTTCCGCTTTTATCTAATGAATACTCCCAAAACATTATGCCCCCAAGATTATTATCCATTACATAGCGGCATTTATTTTCAATAGACTCCTCATCTTCATAAGAAATAAAATTTTCCCCATTAAAAAGATAACATGCTTTTGCATCATCGTCCCAATATCTTTTATATCCATTTTTATTTATATAATCTTCAAGGAGCACTGTATAGTCGTACATATACTCCCCTGTAGTTTTTGCAGTCTCATTTAACCCAGAACCACTACTTTTTACATTCTTCCACATTCTACCATAAAATGCAGCGCCTATTACTATTTTTTCGCTCGGCACTTTACACTCTTTTAACTTCATTATTGAATTATGAGCACTTATACTGTTTTTTTGTCCCTTTAAAGGCAAAAGATTGGCATGATGTCCTGTAATATTAGTAAAACTGCCTCTTAAATCATAGGTCATTACGTTTATAAAATCTAAATATTTATGAATAACTGGCATTTCCATATCCATAATTATTTCTTCAATAGCTCCGCTTGCTATTGTAAGCAGATAATATCTTCCGTCTTTTTTCCCTGCCACATCAAGCTTTTCTCTTAAATTTTTAAGCATTAAAGTAAAATTAAACTTATCTTCCTCTCTTGCCTTTATTCCTGCCTGATCCCAGCAGGGATATTCCCAATCCAAATCAATTCCATCAAAACCATTTTCTTTCATAAACTTAACTGCACTATCTGAAAAAATCTCCCTGCTCTCACAGTTAAGTGCAGCATCAGAGAATCCATCAGCTCCCCATCCGCCGATTGAAATTAAAATTTTAATATCAGGATTTTTATGTTTTATTTTTTCCAGTATACCTATCTTTTTTAAATCCGCAGAAACTTTTCCATCTTTTATATGTGCAAAAGCATAATTAATATGTGTTAGTTTTTCTGTTTTAATATCTTTTTCATCCCATATTTTACTATCATCCAAGTATGCAATTATTTTTAAAGCCATCTTAACTCTCCATTCTTTTTCTTTATATATTAAATATTTCCCATTTTATACATAGAACTGACAATTTAAATTGTCAGTTCTATGTATAATATATTGTTAACCCTTTACTGACCCAATCATAGTACCCTTTACAAAATATTTTTGTACAAATGGATAAACTATCAGAATAGGAACCGTTGTAACCATAATAGTTGCCATCGTTAGAGTCTTTTGTGATACGTTTGATGAATTTTCATTTCTAATAGTAATTCCCTGTCTGGTCATAGCCTCCTGAGTATTAGTAATAATTTCTCTAAGAACAGCCTGTAAGGACCATTTATCCTTATCAAAAATGTATACTATCGAACCAAAGAAGTCATTCCAAAAACCTACAGCTAAAAATAATGCAATTGTAGCTAAAATAGGCTTCGATAAAGGCAGTATAATCTTAAAAAATACTGTTAAATCCGATGCTCCATCTATCTTTGCAGATTCTTCAAGGCTGTCTGGAATACCTTTGTAGAAATTTTTTATAACAAGAATATTCCATACACTGATGCAGCCTGGTAGAAACAACGCCCAATAAGTATCAAGCATGTGAAGCTTTTTTAAGAGAAGATATTCCGGTACTAATCCACCGCCAAAAAACATTGTAAATAAAAATAAGTATGTAAATATTTTTCTACCTGGCATATCTTTCTTTGACAATGGATATGCTGTCATTGCAGAAACTAATGTACCTATACCTGCTCCTCCTATTGTTACTATCAAAGATGTTTTTAATCCATATAAAATAGATCTATTTCTAAAAACCATTTTATAAGCATCGAGAGTAAAACCCTTTGGCTTTAAAAAAGCTCCACCGCTCATCGCAAGTTCCGGCTTACTGAAGGAATACATTATAACGTACCAGAAAGGATATATCATAAGAATCATTAAAATAACCATTAGTATAACATTTATAACATGAAAAATTCTTTCTCCCTTTGATTCTTTTATTGCCATATACTCACCTCCATCACCATACTCCTTCTTCACCGATTTTATTTGCAATTTTATTTGTAATTATTACAAGAATTAATGCAATAACCGATTTAAACATACCTGCTGCTGCACCTAGACTGTAAGCAGCCTCCTTTATACCTTTTCTATAAATATAAGTATCTATTATATCTGCAACTGGAAGAACCATATCATTATAAAGAAGGAATATTTGTTCAAAACCTGCATTTAATATTCCGCCAAGTCCAAGTATAAACAACGTCATAATAACAGGTTTTATGCTTGGAAGCGTTATATAAAACATTCTCTGAAAAAGATTTGCACCATCAATAGTTGCAGCTTCATAAAGCTCAGGGTCAACTCCCGCTAAAGCTGCCATATAAATAATAGTACCCCATCCAATACCTTTATATATATCAGTAACTACCAAAAGACTTCTGAATGTACTTTTACTTCCTAAAAAATCATAGGGAACTCCGCCAGTAAAGACCTTAATTATCTCATTTATAAAGCCATCTACAGGATTTAGAAAAGCTCTAATTATTCCTGCAAAAACAACCCATGAAATAAAGTGTGGAAGATACACAACTGTTTGAGTAACTTTTTTAAACTTAAGATTTTTAAGTTCATTTAATAAAAGTGCTAAAATAATTGGTGCGGGAAAACCAAAAATCATTTTAAGGAGGCTTATAATAAGGGTATTTTTCATAACTAAAGGAAACTTAGGAGTATTAAATAAGTCTTGAAAATTTTTAAATCCAACCCAAGGACTTTCAAAAATTCCCTTGAACATATTGTAGTCTTTAAAAGCAATAATCGAGCCATACATAGTTGCGTATCTGAATACCAATAAATGAATGAACCCCGGTAAAATAAGTAAATATAAATATTTATACTTGCAAATATTAGCCCATATTTTTTTAGATGTATTTTTTTTCTTTACTATTTTTTTATTCATCAAAACATTAACTTCACTCATCTTACTTCACTTCCCTTAAATAAGAGATATTTCTAACAATTTTATGTTAGAAATATCTCCAAAACTTTTTACTGTACTTTTAATTCCTTGTCATAAAATTCCTTGAATTTTTCAAATTCCACCTGTTCTCTGTTATAAAGATCAGTAGCTTCTTTTTCTATTTGATGTCCTTCAAATTTGTTATAAAATGCATTTACAAATTTATCATATTCCGATATATCCTTTTGACCTGTTATAATACCAACAAATACCTCATTCATCATATCATCTATTTCAGTAGCATGTTTCATGTAAGTAGGCATATTATCTCTAACGCTTAAGCTAAAGTGATGTATTCTATCCCTTGCTGCATTAGCAGACTTTGCTCTATCTTCAGCAAGTTTTGCAATCTGTGGTGGATCTTCTACAAGTTTTGGACCAAACCATATCCAACCAAGTGAACCTAATCCAAGATTATTCTTTTCTTCTTCTGATATTGTTCTTACAACTTTCCCATTTTCAATTTTGTAGTGTTTTCCTTCTTCGCCATATTCGTTAAGCATACCTATTTCTTTTGTCATCATCTTATCAAGAACATTTACAACAGCCTGTGGATCTTTAGCATGACTCGTTACGCTTATATAGCACCATGATCCTGGCGGCTCTGGATAGTCTGCACTAAAACCTTCAGGTCCTTTTATTGGGTCAATTGGCAAAAGCTCCGCATTAGGAACATTAGCCTTCAAAGCCTTGTTTGTTCCATCTTCTGGATTATAAAAACTCTGCCAGCTATAGAACATACCTATCTTATTCTTTGATACGAGCTGTCCAATATCATTACCTGTAAATATAGTAGGTTCAATTAAACCTTCTTTATACATATCTCTAAGAACTATTAAAGCCTGCTTTGTTTCTGGAACTGTAGCTCCAAGCTTTACAGTACCATCCTTATACTTTCCGAAAAAGTCCGGTGCATAACCGTAGGCATAGAATATAGGTGAAAATGCTCTCCAGTCAACTGATCCTGAATTTTGACCCCCAAAACCGTAAGTATCGTTTTTACCGTTACCATCGGGGTCATTCTTTGTAAACGCTCTTGCAACTTTTATAAAATCATCAACTGTTTTCGGAACTTCAAGCCCTAATTTATCAAGCCAATCCTTTCTTACAAAAGTTGACATACAGCAGCCGTTACCACCTATATCTGTAGGAATTCTATAAAGCTTTCCATCCTTATAATATGGGAATAGCATTTCTGCAGTCATTTTTTTCAATATATTTTTATCCGCTGTATTCTTTAAAAGAGGTATCAAATCAACAAGAAGACCTGCTTCTACCCACTGCGTATATTCTTTGCCCATTCCATTAAACCAAAGCACATCAGGCATTTTATCTTTATCCTGCATTAGAAGATTTGTTTTAACATTCTTTTCTTCCCATCCTGGGAGCATAATAAAATCAAATTCCGCATTCAACTTATTTCCAAGTTCTTTTTGGAACCATGTATCAGGTTTTTTAGGTCCACCCATTAATGTCATCGATATCTTTATTTTTTCTGTAGAGTTAGTTGAAGATGCTTCCTCTTTTTTGCATCCTGCAAAAAATGAACTAATTAGAGTAACTATTAAAAATAGACTTAGAATTTTTTTACGGTTCATTTTATCCCCCCTAATTTAATAAATTGTATATTTAGATTATAAATAAGGTTATTTTTTGTTTTTAACCTTATTTATAATCTAATTATAACCCGATTTTGTTTTTAAATCAATATATATTTGTAAAATATATAAAATTTTTAATATTATTTATTGAATAATTTATTTAAACATTAACGATAATTGTATTGTATTTGTAATCCACAATATATATAATATATAATACTTATAGTAATTTTATTTAGTAAACATCCAAATATAAAAGATATGTAGGTGATTTAAATGTCTAAATCTAAAGTAACTCTTGAAGATATTGCTTCATTGCTAAACGTTTCAAAAAATACTGTTTCCAAAGCTCTAAGGGGTGCTCCTGGAGTAAGTGATGAGTTAAGAGAAAAAATATGTAATTTGGCGGTTGAATTAAATTATAAAAAGTTTCAAAAAAATAACCTAAATTTAACTTATAATATAACTTTACTATGTCGTAAAACTTTCTTGATAGATGAAACGTTTTGGGCAAAAGTTTTATATGGTATAACAAACTACGCAAGCCAAAACAATATAAAATTAAATATTGTTAATGTTGATGAAAATAAAGAAGATAAACCTGATACACTCTCAACTATTTTATCAAATGATATTGATGGAATTATAATAGCTGGAACTATAAGCGATAATTTTCTAAAAAGAATTAAAAATTCACGCATACCCTTTATAGTAATAGATCATTATAGCGAGGAAATAGAATGTGATTATATAAATACATCAAACCAATCTGGAATATACAAATTAATTAAACATCTTTATAAGAATGGTCATAAAAAAATAGGTTTTATAAGCAACTATATATCTGCTCATAGTTTCGAAGAAAGACTTGATGCATTCAAAAAGTATATGAATTATTTTAAACTTCCAATAAGCGAAGAATATTTATGGTTAGAAGCTCAATACATAGAAACTAATTATTTAAAAAATAACATTTTATCTACAATAAAAAATAGTAGCTTCCCTACCGCATGGGTATGTGTAAATGATAATACAGCTTTAACATTTATAAAAGCATTAAACGAAATTAATCTTAAAGTTCCAGAAGATATTAGTGTGGTTGGTTTTGACAATATTTCTGTTTCTAGTTTTTCTGAACTTACAACAATTAACATTCCGAAAGAAATTATGGGGCAAAAAGCAATGGAGCAGCTTATTTATAGGATAAAAAACCCACGCAGCCCTTATATAGATATAAGACTTTCTGTATCCCTAATTGAAAGGAATTCAGTTAAGAATATAAGCTAAACAAAAAAACAGGACCTTATAATAAGATCCTGCTTTTTTATTATAAACTTTTTAGTTTTAATTTAAAACTCTTTATCTCATAGGGCTTAATTTCAAAAGAAAAACTATTCTTGTCCGCTTTAAGAATCTGAATATCTCTTTCTATTAAATTACACTCAATAACTTCTTTAATTTCTGCAAAAGATGAAACTTTAACATTAGTTCTTTTATTATGGAATTCATACATCCTAATTAATATATCTTCACTGTCCTCAGATTTTTTTACGACTTCAATCATTACATTATCTTTGTCAACACTAATTATAGATAATTTTTCAGGAAGTTTTCCATTGTGTTCATCTTCTATTTTAGTATATAATGGCACATTAAGATTATAAGCCATATGAGCAGTATTGGCGTCTCTCCAATCATTTGCATGAGGGTAAAGTGAATAAGTAAAAATGTGTTCTTCCTGGTCAGTAGTCAAATTAGGCTCTATACCGCTTTTAATAAGAGTCAATCTCATAACTCCATCTTTAATATCATGTCCATATTTACTATCATTTAGAAGACTTACTCCAAAACCTCCTTCTGAAATATCAACCCACTTTTGTCCAACAACTTCAAATCTTGCAACATCCCATGATGTATTATAATGAGTTGGTCTTTCAATATTTCCATACTGTATTTCATAAGTAGCTTTAGATGTATTTATATCTATAGGGAACGCTGCTTTTAATAAAACTTGATGTTCCTTCCAATCTACATATGTATTAAAATCAATTCTTGGTATATCATTATATACATATATATTTTGTATAATAATAGAATCAGAGAATTTCCTTTTTATTCTCAATGCTGCTCTTACCGGTCCTCTTTCAACAATCTCAATACTTTGAATATTATCGATCTTCCACATCTTTTCCTGATAATAAATATCTATATCCCAATTATCAAAATTCATAGGTTTATCTTCAAAAGCTAAGAGAACATTTAAAATTTCACCTTCTTTTAATAGTTCTCTATTATTTTTTTTATCATAAAAAGATTTTATCTGTCCTTTATCATCTAATGAAATCTTAAAGAATTCATTTTCAATTATATCTTTGTCAACCTTAATACTGCTCTCTTTTTTAGAACTTCCTTCCTTTATTGTATAAGCTTTATAACCTAATGGCGGAATACCTTCTGCGAAAAATACAGTTCTATTTTTACCAATTTTCTGACATACTATTTCTTTTCCTGCTTCATCAATCAAAATAACATCTTTCATGTTATTTGGTATATCAAAAACTACAATATCATTCCTTTCAAAAGAAAGAGTATTAAATACAACTAAAGATTTATTATTTAAATTTATATTTGCAGCTATAGCCTCAATACCCTCACAAAGTATATCCTTTCCGTTTTGTATAATTTCTTTATACTCCTCTTTAGTAACATCATAAACCTCTTTAATAGATGATCCTGGAAGTATATCATGAAACTGATTTAAAAGTATATTTTCCCATCCCTTGTTCAGCTTTTGCTGAGGATAATTTTTCCCTAATAGTTTTGCAAAAGAACTTACCTTTTCAGCAGAAGTGTATAAGTTTTCGCTTATCCTATTATCTCTCTTATTTCTCGCCATAGATGTATAAGTCCCTCTATGATATTCAAGATACAATTCTCCTACCCATTTAGGCAGTCTCTTATTTCCTTTTACTTTTTTCTCTAATCTTTTAAAATAATCCAAAGATGTACCCATATTAACTTTAGGGCAACCTGGAATACCCTTATTTAATCTTCTCGCAACCTCAAGCATTTCATAAGTTGCTCCTCCTCCTCCATCTCCAAAACCAAAGGAAACAAGAACATCATTGTTTATATCTTTTTGCTGATATCTATCCCAAGCCCCTATTATTGCTCCTGGGTGTATCTGTCCATTATAAGTTGTAAAATGTGATTTTGGATCCTGATACGGATCTTTAGTCGTTATAAAATGTGTCAAAATTTCTGTACCATCTATTCCTCTCCACATAAATGTATCGTAAGGAAGTTTATTAAACTGATTCCAAGCAATTTTTGTAGTCATAAAATAATTAACATCTGATTTTTTAAGTATCTGAGGAAGTGCTGCACTATATCCAAAAACATCTGGAAGCCATAGTATTTCACTTTCTATTCCAAATTCTTCTTTAAAGAACCTTTTCCCAAATAATATTTGACGCACAAGCGATTCTCCACAGGTTACATTACAGTCAGCTTCGAGCCACATAGCCCCTTCTGCTTCCCAAACACCTTCTTTTATTTTTTGCTTTACTTTTTCATATACTTTGGGATGATCTTCTTTTAAAAATTTATAAAGCTGAGGCTGACTTGACATAAAAACATACTCGGGATAATGTTCCATAAGCTTTAATACCGTTGAAAAACTCCTTGCAACCTTTTCTCTGGTCTGTGCAACAGTCCAATGCCAAGCAACATCTATGTGAGTATGTCCAACACATGTTGCTATAACTTCACTATGTCCGCATAATTTTTCATAAAATTCTTCTCTTAGATATTCATTAGCTTTATTTATGCTCTCATAAAACCCGCTTGAAAATGGCTTTCTTAAATCCAATATATTTACAGCTTCATTTAAAACATTTAGCATATCAATTCTTCTTTTATCTTCTTTGTCAAGTTTCTCACAGACCCATACAGGTACCTGTAAATTAAAGAACAATTCTCTAGTAGATTTATCTATTACAACTAATTCACCAAAAAGTTTAGCCTTTCTATCTATAAGACCGCTATAAGCATGTAAATCAATTTCATAAACTTTCCCTTTTTCAGCACAATCAGAAATAATAACTTCCCTATGATTAATATCAAGTCCCTGAATATATTCTCCATTGATATAAAGAATAAATTGAGGATTTATAGCATCCCATCCTTCATCAAAAGTCTTAAAATTAAGTGCAACAACTTTTCCAGCAAAATCCTCAGGTATACTTACGCTTGTTTTAAACCAACAGTGATAATCTCTTCCTCCCCAGTTCTCCCCTGTTTTAAAGTCCTTCCATTCTCCTTTAGAATTATTTATACCTTCCATACCAAGGAAATTACCTTCCATCATCTTATAGTCGGTAATTTCCACCTTTTTAGGATAAACATAATTTTTTAATTCATTGCATATTTTTTGGATTCTCTCTAATACATAATACATAGCTCTACCCCTTCAAAATATTTTTTATTGACTTTCTTTTTATTAGTTTTACTGGAATTACAGCTTTTTTCTGAATTCCCCCTTCCCTTTCAATATATTCAATAACCAATTCTGCAGCTTTTTTGCCTATTTCATAAAAATCCTGTTCTATTGTTGTTAATTCTATATCCATTTGCTGCAATACAGGTACATTATCAAATCCAGCTAATGATATATCATTAGGCACATTTATTCCTTGCACATTTAAACTTTTTAAAATATCTAAAGCAATAAAATCATTCTCACAAATTATAGCTGTTACTCCACAATCATAAAGTTTTTTACATATTTTTATCAAATCATAATTTTCATGCTTTAAATATCCATTTATAACAACATTATCATCTATATTGATGTTACTATCCTTTAAAGCTTTAACATATCCTAAAAACCTCTCCCTTACTGAAGAAGCAGAACTTATATCTATACTTGATATAAATGCAATTTTTTTATGGCAAAGTTCTATAAGATATTTACACAGTTCATATCCTCCGCCAAAATTATCAGAAACAGCATAGCTTATAGGCAAAGAATCAAAATATTTATCAATAGTAACTATTGGATATTTCTTTGTATAAAGAAGATATAATATATCAAAATTATTCATATTTTTTGCTGGATAATATATTATACCCTTTGCTCCAGCTGAACTCATTTTTGTAATATATTCTTTTTCTTTAAATTCATCACCATCTGTACAATTTACAGAGAGAAAATATCCCTTTGAATATAAATAATCACTGGCACCTTTTATGTAATCTATGAATCTTCCTGAAGAATTTTCATAGGGCAATATCATAGAAATAAACTTCTGTTTATAAATCTCTTGTTTAGAAGCATTTTCATTTAAAAAACTTCCATGCCCTTTTTTTCTATAAATGAGCCCCATATTCTTAAGCTCTTCAAGTGCTCTTTTAGCCGTTATTCTGCTAACATTATAATATTCCATTAGCTCTTTTTCTGTAGGCAACTTTTGTCCTTTAACCATTTCTCCCTTTTCTATATTTTCTATCAAATCCTGAACTATTTTGCTGTATAGAGTTTTCTTATCTTCCTTCATCTTATTACCTCACAATGATATATCATTATACTTATATTATATATCTATTGATATGACATATTCAATAATTATTTAAATATTTTTAATTATTTCTATACAAAAATTATTTCAGACTCAACATAAAGGCTGTTTACAATATTTAATTATCATAAACAGCCTTTGTCTAAACACATATATTAAAGTTTTGAATTATCCTTTATAAAATTAATAAGTTCATCTGCCTGTGCAAAGCAAACCCCTGTCACAGTATCTGCACATCCATAATAAATAGCAATTCTTCCACTGTCTTTATCATGTAAAGCTGCGCAAGGAAACACTACATTAGGTACATCTCCGACACATTCATAAAGTTTTTGAGGAGATAAAAGATATGGCTCAGTTCTATACTTAACTTTCCACGGTTCATCAATATCAAGTAATGCTGCTCCAAAACTATATACATAACCATTACATGAAGTTAACACTCCATGATAGAAAAGAAGCCATCCTTCCTCAGTTTCAATAGGTACAGGTCCTGCCCCTATCTTTGTTGACTGCCACCATCCTCTTGGTGCCATAACATGACGGTGTTTTCCCCAATATATAAGATCTGGTGATTCACTATAAAATATATCTCCAAATTTAGTATGACCTGTATCGCTTGGTCTGCTTAGCATAGCATATTTACCATTTATTTTTCTTGGAAATAAAACACCATTTCTGTTATAAGGTAGAAAAGCATTTTCTAATTGATAAAAAGTTTTAAAATCAAAAGTATATGCAATCCCTATTGTAGGTCCATGATATCCATTGCACCATGTAACATAATACCTATCCTCAATAAAACATACTCTCGGGTCATATCCATATTCAAATTTCCCAATTTCTTCATCTTCATACTTAAATCTAATAGGTTCTTCATCGATTATCCAATTTATACCATCTTTACTGAAGCCTGCATGTAAAAGCATCTCTCTTCTCTTGTCATCACACCTGAAAACTCCAGCAAATCCATCTTTAAAAGGAACTACAGCACTATTAAATATACTATTGCTCCTTTTTATAGCATCTCTTTGAATAATTGGATTTTTAGAATACCTCCAGACAACATCTCTGCAGCCTTCTGGTTTTTCTTCCCAAGGTATGTTTGGCAGACTACCTGATAATATCATTTTTTTGACCCCCATTCATAAATTCTTTATTTAAAATAAAAATTTATAAGCTTATTTATCAAGCAAAGAATCTTGTTTTTTCTTCATTTCTTCCAAATCTTGTATAATATTTTTTTGAATATACATAATACCAAAGGCTATGACGCTTGCAAAAATCAAAAAAGGAAGAATAGATAAATAGAGCATAATTTGACTAATCAATATTACCATAAAAATTAATATCAATGTATTTTTAACTTTAACTATTAAAAAAAACATTGAAAACTTTATTAAGTCCTTAGTTTTTAAATAAAATCGGGTCAATACAGGGTACATATATAACCCTATACTTAATATAAAAAATAGAAGCACATAAAAAACAGGAATCAAAAATTTTCCATGACCTATATTTTTTATAATCCTTATATCCTCAATAAGAGCAAAAATTATTAAAAATTGAACTGACCACACAAATAAAGATTGAACAAAATTAACTTTATATGCCTTAAAATAATCCCTAACTGTATTTATATCCTTTTCTCTTTCAAGTTTGCCCATTATACTTAAAAGAGCTGTAGCAGCAGGACCTTCAAGTAAAAAAGTAACTACAAAAAATAAAAATCCTTCTGAAAATATCTTTTCTTTATATGCAGCTATAGTTAAAATTAGCGGGAAACTAGTTAAAACAAAACAAAAATTCGCCATAAAAAAATACCATATATAATTTGAAATAGTATATAAAGGGGAATCAAAAATATCTTTTTTCTTTACCACGAAATTTCTCCTTTTTAATAAAAATTACAATAATTAAATGTTACCTTATTTTTAACTTTTTTTCAAGCAAAAATCACCATAGATAACCATATTTGTCATCATCTATGGTGATATTTTATATAATATTTCTCTTATAATTTAATTATACTCATTACTTCCTTAAGCTTATTTGCACCCTCTAAATTTTCGTGGGATGTCTCCCTTACTCCATCGATTGCAACTACTATGTTTTGAGTTTTGCCCGCGATGTTTTCTGTACCTATTGCCCCCTCATTAACAGTTTTTGCAACATCTCCTATTGCCTTTACTATGTCTGCTACGGCTTTATTTGCCTCTTTTATCTGAATATTTACTTCTTCCATATAATCAGCAATTTTATCAGCATCATTATTGTACTGGCCTGCCAATTCTATAAAAGCGTTATAATCGCTGTTAACATTATTTTCTATGAATTCGAGCATTTCGCTTCCGCCCTTTGATAGGTTTTGAACGGAGCGGTTTACAACCTCAACAACCTTTTGTATATTTTCTGCTATCTTTGAGGACTCCTCAGCAAGCTTTCTGACCTCATCTGCAACAACTGCAAATCCTCTTCCTGCTTCTCCAGCTCTTGCCGCTTCAATTGCTGCGTTAAGAGCAAGAAGATTTGTTTGAGATGTTATTCCTATTATAGCATCTGCAAGTTCGTTTATTTTCTGTACCTGTTTAGAATCATCGATTGCTTTTTCTAAATCAACTTTTACCTTTTCATATATTTTAAGAGCATTATCTTTAGATTCTTTAGTTCCATTTTCAATCATCTCTGCCCTATCTTTTATTTCGTCAGCATACTGTGCAACTTTTTCTATTCTTTCTTTTATATTCTCAACATTTGAGAGTATTGCATCTGAAGTTGCTGTAACCTCTTCAGTAGATGCTGAGGTTTCTTCCATGCCGGCCGCAAGCTGCTCAGTTGTAGCCATAGTATCATCCGCCTCAAGTTTTAGAGAATCAACGGTCTTTGTAACTTTATTTGCATTCTCTTCAATTATATTTGAAACCTCAAGTATCTTACTTACAATTTCTCTAAGCTCCTTTCTAAGATTTGCTACAGCGCCTGCAATATGCCCAACCTCACCTTTATATTTTAAAAGATAATCATATTCTGCCTTGTTACCAAGTTGAAAATTAGAAGTTTCATCAATTAGATTAACAATCTTTTTAAGAGGTTTTGTAAACCTATTAACAAAGAAGTACGCTGCCACAAGGGCTATTATGCCTATAACTCCAAAAACCAAAAGAAGCGAATATATCATTTTATTAATTGGTGCTACAATTTCGCTTTTATCAGCAGTAGTAACAACAATCCATCCTGTCTTTTTTGTAAAATCATAGGCTGCTATTTTATCTATGCCTTTGTAATTATAAACTATAGCATTCCTTGAAAGTTTTTCCCCTGATTTTAACTTTTCAACTAAAGCTTTAACTGTATCATTTTCAACTAATTTTCCTATCTTCTCTTTATCCTTATGGTAAACCATCATGCCCTTTTCATCAACAATATATGTATAACCTGATTTTAATCCCGCAACTCCTTCATCTTTAACAAATTTAGAAAAACTGCTGCACTTTACTGCACTTGCAACAAAACCCTTAATATCCCCATCTATTATTACAGGATAAGTAACTGCAACTACAAGCTCCCCTGTTGATTTTGATACTAAAACTTCACTTATTACAGGCTTTTTATTATTTAATGTATCAATAGTATACTGCCTGTCCATAACACTTTTACCAATAAGTTTTCTATCGCTGTCCGCAACAACTGTACCTTCTTTATTAACCAAAAATATATGTTCACAATTTCCAACATCATTTAAATGGTTATCGAATATTCTGCTTACAGTTTCAGAATCTCCTTTTCCTGATAGAAGATTTTTTACGTCATTTGATTCTGAAAGACCATGAAGCTCTGATATTTCCCTTTCAAGTAAAACATCAATCTTTTCAGCTTCAGAAGAGGAAACATTTAGTATTTCACCCTTAACTCTATTATTAATCTCATTTTTTACCTTAGTATTTGTGGTCATCCCAATAATAATCATAGCTGAAACAAAAACCGTCAGAATAAGTATTGATATTTTTTTCCCCATTGACACCTATTATTCCCCCTCTTTTTTATATTTAATATAGTTGTCGACATTTTTTTTGCATACTTTACATATTTTTTACACAAATATACTTTTCGTATATGTACCTATAAAATTTTTAAAATATATTCTTGTTATAAAACGTATTTGCTCTATATATTATAATTATAATCTTTTAGATATTTTTTACGGGTTATCTGATTAAAAATTGAGATTATACTATAAAATTAAGGCAATACCTTCTTACTAAAGGTACTGCCTTAATTTTACGCTATACAATTCTTTTTTTCTATAAGGGATGCCGCATCACTGTCTGCTATTATTTCAACATTTTTGTGAAGTTTTAATATCGATGCTGGTATGAAGGTGCTTACCCCGCTTTCAACCATGTGCTTTATAATCGGAGCCTTGCTTTTCCCGCTTGCAAGAAGTATTATTTTTTCTGCTCTCATTATATCTCCAATTCCCATTGTAATCGCCCTTTGAGGAACTTTGCTTATATCATCAAAGAATCTCGAATTTGCCTTTCTTGTATCTTCAGTTAAATCAGTAACGTGGGTTCTTAATGTAAGATCCTTAGAAGGTTCATTAAATCCTATATGCCCGTTTACCCCTATGCCTAATATCTGAATATCTATAGGACCAAGTTTTTCAAGAAATTTATTATATCTTTCACACTCCGCCTTTGCATCCTTTGCTGTTCCATCGGGTATAAATACATTTTCCTCTTTTATATTTATATGATTAAAAAGATTATTTTTCATAAAATATATATAGCTCTGCTCGTTTTCCTTATCGAGTCCTATATACTCATCGAGATTAAAAGTTGTAACTTTAGAAAAATCAACCTTACCAGCTTTATAATATTCTATCAGTTTTTTATACATTCCAAGTGGAGTCGACCCCGTCGCAAGTCCTAAAACGGACTCTCTTTTTATATTGATTTGATTAACTATATATTCTGCTGCTAAATTACTCATTTCATCATAATTAGAAACAACCGATATCCTCATATTAACCCTCCATTCAAAATCTAAAAATCATTGCTTATATTTATATTAAGCTTGTAAACCTGACAGTTATATATGGAATTTTCAATGAATATAAGCTCATTGTTTTCATCAAAATATCTGCTTTCTACCATAAGAAGAGGAAGAATCCTCTCTGTTTCAAAAAGTTTATAATGGGCTGAACTCATAAGCAGTGATTGTATACTTGCCTTAGAAAGTTTTATATTTAGCCCCTGCTTTTTAAGGAAATTAAAAAGAGAGCCCTCTAAATCCTGTATTTTAATGCTGCTTATATATTTAAAAGGTATATATGCCGTTTCAATACCTACGACTTCATCTTCAATCTTTCTTCTTCTTTGAATTTCATATATGCATTCATCCTTCAGTTCTGGTATAGACATCTCATCCTTTTCGCATCTTCTAAAATTTAAAACTTCAGTTTTTGATTTCAGCCCCGTTTCATTAACTATTTCCGTAAAACTCATTATGTTGTTTTGAGTAATCTTCGGAGAGCATACAAAGGTGCCTATTCCTTTCCTTCTCTCTAAAACACCTATGTTTACAAGGTTTCCTATTGCCTGTCTTACAGTCATTCTGCTTATATTATACTTTTCAGCGATTTCCCTCTCGCTCTCAAGTTTTTCTCCAATTTTAATTTCACCCTTTTTTATCCTGTCCATTATATCGTTTTGAAGCTTTATATATGCAGGCTCCATATTATCCTTTGGCATATTTATCCCTTCTTTCTAATTTTATTTTACCATATTCAGCATCAAATGTATATACCATATTTAAAATTGGTATATACCACATCGTATATTTTTTTAGGCTGATTTTTTATCAGCCTAAAATTCACTCAATGAAACAAACCTATATTTTTGTAATTATTAATACCATCGAAAAATAATTCTGTAAACTATCCATTATCCGTTTATATGAATAAGCAGGAATTTAATCCCCTTATCTCCCCATCCAAGATCCCAAGGTACATGATATCTATCAGCGGTATGGGAATTTACGAGAGGATATCCGTGGGAATCATAGGATGTTACAACAGCAAAATGATCCGCCTTTCCTTTTTTCTCATAACATATCAAATCTCCCAATTGAAGTTTAGATACAAAGCCGCCTTCATAGCCTTCTACAGGTTTAGTTAATTCCTTATATGTCCCCTTCTTAATTAATTTTCCTTTTCCGCTGCTTAAAATATATTCTTTAAAAGATGCTGCATTGACCCATGCCCTGCTTCCAGAGCATTTTCCTCCTTTAGAGCCGCTGCAAAACCAAATACTATCCTCTAAAAGTCCCCCTCCCTCTTCATCCGAAAGAACCTGAGAGATAAAATTAGTACAATCTCCTCCTAAACCGTTGTAGTCGCTGTACTTTTTATTATATTTAAAACCGTTTCCGCTTCCCCATGCAGCACCGCAGTATTTATCTGCATAGGCTACTGCTCTTTGCCTGTTATAGGATACTTTTTCTGTTATAACATTTGAAGTAAAAATATCTTCAAAGTCATCATAATTTTCTGTATCCTCTGTATCTTTTATATCCCCCGAATATCTTTGCATAGCATCTTCAAAGCAATCTGTATAATAATCGCTGTAGATATAATATCCTTCATCCTTTTTAACAAGACTTAAATAGTGTCTTAGCCCTACTCCAAAGGAATTAACTGCCGGATTTTCATCTCTGACATATATATAATCAAATCTAATACTCTCTTCAAGAGAAACTTTTATTTTATTTTTAACCTCATACATTTTTTTAACTCTAACCATTGATTGTACATTGGTAAACTTTATCCCTCTCTCATCTGACCAGTCTTTTAAATATTTTACCCTTCTTACTTCATGTTCCATTGCCCACTGACCATATTTTTCAGATGTATCAAATAAACCAGAAAGATTTCTCATATTTTTTGTAACAAGAGCCACGTTCCTTATGTTATATATTTTCTCAATTTCTTTAGCAATTTCATCTTTAGAATAGGGGTTTGAAATCACAAAGGCATCAGGAAGAAAAACATATATAAACAAAAGAACTACAGCTAAAACGGTTAAGATTATAAAGTAATGTATTTTCCTAAAAGAAACCATTCTATCCTCCACCAATTTAGAATCTCTATACAATTTATATTCTATGTATTGCATTTATTATTCTAAAAAAACAGATGAATAAAAGAAAAATAAAAGAAAAAAGACCGGATTCCCGGTCTTATTATTCTTCTGATTTTAAGTTGTACTTCTTCATGAACTTTTCTACTCTTCCGCCAGTATCAACCATCTTATGCTTTCCAGTGAAGAATGGGTGGCACTTTGAGCAAATTTCAACCTTTAATTCCTTTTTAACGGAACCAGTTGTAAAAGTATTGCCGCAAGCACACTTAACTACTGCCTCATGGGAATAGTTTGGATGTAAATTCTCCTTCATCCATATCACCTCTTTCTCTGCTTATATTCTACATAATCCATTTTCATGGTTATTATTTCTGTTCTCAATGCACAACTTGCTATGTAGGCATTTTGACCTTTAAATTATATCACAAATTTTTTTTGTTATCAACTGTTTTTGCTATAACTCTAATCTTTTATAATTTTAGGGAATATTTGTACAAACTCCCTGTTGTTTTTAGTCCTAAGCAGAGCTGTTAAAAGCTTTTCTGTTGCTTCCTGAGTGGTTTCGTTTGCCAAAAGCCTTCTTATAGCCATAACAGCATTATATTCATCCATAGAAAGAAGTAATTCTTCCTTTCTTGTTCCCGACTTGTTTATATCTATCGCAGGGAAAATCCTTCTTTCCTGAAGCTTTCTATCAAGATGAACTTCCATATTGCCAGTTCCTTTAAATTCTTCAAATATAACATCATCCATACGGCTTCCCGTTTCAACAAGGGCAGTTGAAATAATCGTAAGGCTTCCTCCCTCTTCAATATTTCTTGCAGCTCCAAAGAATTTCTTTGGCTGAATTAATGCCCCTGGATCAAGACCTCCAGATAGCGTTCTGCCCGTTGGAGAAATAGTAAGGTTATATGCCCTTGCAAGCCTTGTTATGCTGTCAAGAAGTATAACAACATCCCTTTTCATCTCAACAAGCCTTTTTGCCCTTTCTAAAACAAGCTCTGCAACCCTTATATGATTCTCCGGTTCCTCATCAAAAGTAGAATAAACTATTTCACCTTTTATAGACCTTTGTATATCAGTAACTTCCTCAGGTCTTTCATCTATTAAAAGAACTATAAGGTCAATATCCGAATAATTCTGAGTTATTGCATTTGCTATTTTCTTTAAAAGTATGGTTTTGCCCGCTTTTGGAGGTGCAACTATAAGTCCTCTCTGTCCCCTTCCTATAGGAGCGAGTATATCAATAAGCCTTGTTGCTATATCGTTTCCTGTAGTTTCAAGGTTAAGCCTTCTGTTTGGATATATAGGAGTTAGCATTTCAAAAGGCTTTCTGCCTATTATCTTCTCCGGTGCCGCTCCGTTTATCTCCTGAAGATAAATAAGAGCCTTATATTTTTCCGTTTCCTTTGGAAATCTTGCTTTGCCCTTAATTTTATCTCCTGTTTTTAGATTAAATTTTCTTATCTGAGACGGAGAAACATATATATCCCTTGGACCCTGCTGATAGTTATCAAGCCTTAAAAATCCATAGGACTGATTTTCAATAAGCTCGAATATTCCCTCAACAGTTTCAGAATCAGCAATAAGTTCCTGCATCTTCCCTCTTTTTTCTTCATCAATGTCATTTAGCTTAATATCCTCAACAAGCTTTTCAACCTCAGGAATCACAGCAGGTACAGGCTCATTAACCTCTTCTGTTTTATTTCGTTTTTCTTCATCAAGCCTTAAAATCTCCTCAATAAGCTCGCTCTTTCTGTATTTTGTAATAGACTTTATGTCGTACTCTTTGCCTATTTCCCTGAGTTCCTCAAGGGTTTTGTGTTTTAGTTCTTCAAAGTTCATATTATACCTCCAAAATCGAGTAAAAATATAGACACATATATAATATTTAAAATTAATGTTCAAATTATAAAAAATATAACTTTATATGTAATATCAAAATGGGATTCATCTATTATATGATATTAAGGATGATATAATAGAAATTGAGCTCTTAAGATTTGTTTTGATATTCACGAAGGATATAACTATCGTCCTAACTTTATTATTCTACAACATTTGGATAAAAAAGTAAAGAGGCATTTAAAAAGCAGCCTATTCTTAGAATACGCTGCCTTAAATTTATTTTACTCTTTTGCCTTTAAATTATGCACAGTTTTTACAAATCTTATTGTGCCTGTCTTTGCTCTCATAACTACTGATTGGGTTTTTACCTTATCCTTTTCGTAATATACTACTCCCTTTAAAAGGTCTCCATCAGATACTCCCGTTGCAGCAAAATATACTTCATCACCGCTTACGATATCATCGAGCATCATTATTCTGCTCAAATCATTAATACCCATTTCACTGCATCTTTTTCTTTCTTCTTCGGTTTCAGGATAAAGTCTTGCCTGCATATCTCCTCCGAGGCATTTTAATGCAGCAGCAGCAATAACTCCTTCCGGTGCTCCTCCTATCCCTACCATAAGGTCAACCCCGGTATCTTCAAAACCCGTTGCTATAGCAGCAGCAATATCGCCGTCCCCTATAAGCTTCATCCTTGCTCCAACTTTTCTAACCTCGTCCATTAAGTTATTGTGTCTTTCTCTATCGAGCATTATAACCGTAATATCTTCAACGGATTTTGAAAGCGCCTTTGCCACATTTTTAATGTTTTCACTCAAAGGCGCATCAAGGTTTACACATCCCTTCGCCTTAGGTCCTACCGCAATCTTTTCCATATACATATCAGGTGCATGCAAAAGCCCTCCTTTGCTTGACAGGGCAACTACCGCAAGAGCATTAGGAAGTCCTCTTGCAACACATTTCGTACCATCGAGAGGGTCAACTGCAATATCTACTTCAATAGAATTTAAATCGCCGCATCCAACCTTCTCCCCGATATACAACATAGGCGCTTCGTCCATCTCGCCTTCACCTATTACTACTGTCCCCCTTATATCGAGAATATCAAACATCCTCCTCATTCCGTCAACTGCAGCCTGATCCGCTGCATTCTTATCTCCTCTTCCCATAAACTTTGCCCCTCCAAGGGCAGCAGCCTCAGTAACCCTAATCAGCCCCAATGCAAGATCCATATTCATATTAATCCTCCAATATGCTACTCATAATCATATAAATATTATATTTTAAAAACCATTTAATGTCAATATAAGCCTCATATTAATAATTTATGCTATACTTTATATTGATTGTTGTATACTATTGTAAACAAAAAACCTCTCATTCAATCTATTCTTTGAATGAAAGGCTCATATGAAAGTTTTATTAAATATCTGCATTTTATAAGTACATATAATTTACATAATCCCAAGGGCTTTTAAAAGCTCTAACATATCATTATTGTATCTTTCAACAATATCTTTTACATTTTCGTCTTTCCCTAAAAAAGCTATTTCCATGCCTGAAACGGGACAGGTTATAATATTAAGAGGTTTTGTCATTAAATCTGAAAGTTTAAACTTAAAACGGTGGATATTTTCACAGGCAACGCAGTTTATATCAAACACTAATTCCTTTTTTATTCTTTTTGCTTTAAACATGCTTGCACCACATTTGCACTTTGCCTCCATTGTCTCCTTTAAATTAAATATATCCACATCTATTATGTTGTATTCCCCACACTCTGCACATTTAACAGCAATTTTATTGGAAGCATCAAGAACCATATACTCACCTCCATATTATATTTATTCTCCACCCATTTTATAATTCCTTCTATTGTCGAAAAATATCGCAAAAAGAAAAAGGGCAAAACGCCCTTATTTGTCATTCCTATTATTTAGTGCTGCACTTATAAAATCCCTGAAAAGAGGATGGGATCTGTTTGGTCTTGACTTAAATTCCGGATGGAACTGAACACCCACAAACCATTTGTGCTGTGGAATTTCAACTATTTCAACAAGCCTGTCATCAGGGGATGTTCCTGCAAAAACCATTCCTGCAGAGGTAAACTGAGCTCTGTATTCGTTGTTAAACTCGTATCTATGTCTATGTCTTTCATATATTACCTCATCATTATAAGCCTTATAAGAGAAGGTTTCTTCTTTGAGCTTGCATGGATAAAGTCCAAGCCTCATAGTTCCTCCCTTTTCGTCTATATCCTTTTGCTCAGGCATAAGGTCAATAACCGCATATTTAGTATCAGGTGCAATCTCAGAGCTGTTTGCACCATTAAGTCCTAAAACATTCCTTGCAAATTCTATAACTGCACACTGCATTCCAAGGCATATTCCAAGGAAAGGAACATTATTTTCTCTCGCATACTTTATTGCAAGTATCTTTCCTTCTATTCCTCTGTCTCCAAATCCTCCTGGAACTAATATGCCGTCAGCATCTTTTAAAATGTCCTCATAATTGCTTTCATCAACTTCGCAGGAATTTACCCAGTCAATTTCAACTTCAGCATCATTTGAAATACCTGCGTGTTTTAAAGCCTCAACAACTGAAAGATATGCATCATGGAGTTCAACATATTTACCAACAAGAGCTATTTTAACCCTGTTTTTAAGATTTTTCAGCCTGCTAACCATTGCCTTCCATTCATCAAGCTGTGCCTCACCGCAGTCAATGTGAAGCTTTTTAACAACAAGATCATCGAGGCCTTCTTCTTTTAATAGAAGAGGAACTTCATAAAGCGTTTCCGCATCGAGATTCTGTATTACTGATTCTCCATCTATATTGCAGAAAAGTCCTATTTTATCCTTAAGCTCTGCTGAAAGAGGTTTCTCAGAGCGGCATACTATTATATCCGGCTGAATACCTATGCTTCTTAAGTCCTTAACCGAATGCTGGGTTGGCTTTGTTTTAAGTTCTCCAGCCTTCGAAAGATAAGGAACAAGCGTTACATGTATAAAGCATACATTTTCTCTTCCAACTTCATATTTAATCTGTCTTATTGCCTCAAGAAAAGGAAGACTTTCAATATCTCCAACCGTACCGCCTATTTCAGTGATTACAACATCAACTTCCCTTTCCTTTGCTACCCTGTATACTCTCTGCTTGATTTCGTTTGTGATATGTGGAATTACCTGAACTGTTCCTCCAAGATATTCCCCTTTTCTTTCCTTTTGAATAACCGACCAGTAAATCTTTCCAGTTGTAACATTGCTGTTCTTAGATAAGTTTTCATCGATAAATCTTTCATAATGTCCGAGGTCCAAATCAGTTTCAGCACCATCATCCGTTACAAATACTTCTCCATGCTGATATGGACTCATTGTTCCAGGGTCAACGTTTATATATGGGTCAAATTTTTGTATAGATACCTTAAGTCCCCTGCATTTCAAAAGTCTCCCAAGGGACGATGAAGTTATGCCTTTCCCAAGAGATGATGTAACTCCTCCGGTTACGAATATATACTTGGTTGCCATAGTTCCCCTCCTAATCCAAAACATCAACTTTTATATTTTACTTCAAATGGCATCTTAAATCAACAAAAAATCTTCTTGAAATTTATACATAATTTAGTATACCATAATTAAAAACTTTAAAACATAAAACTTAAAATAAAAATAGGCAGCTCTGCCGCCTATTCATAGTTTAATACATAAACTAAAGTTTCATCATTATTAAGGTTTTCATTTTTTATTTCAACAACCTGAGACTTTAGCCTTTCAACTCTGTTAAAACCTTTTAAGAATTTTTCAGCATCGTCTAAATTAAATTTAAGTACAGGTGTCTTATAATGCATAGGTATTACTACCTTGGGGCTTATTTTCTCCACAAGATGTAAAGCCTCATCTGCATTTATAGTGTAAACTCCTCCAACAGGTATTAAAAGTATATCTATTTTACCAAGCATTTTAATCTGCTCATCCGATAGTACATGTCCTAAATCTCCGAGGTGGCAGAGCCTAATACCTTCATGTTCAAAAACATAAACTGTATTATTCCCCCTTTTAGCTCCTGAGACTTCATCGTGATATGTATGAATTCCATTTATTACAATATCTTTTATGTAGAAGTTCCCAACTTTATCTACTACTTCAAAATTCCCTTTTATACAATCAGTAAAATTATGATCATAGTGATTATGGCTTATTGTAACTATGTCGGCTTCAACAGATGGAATTTTATAGCCTACGTTGTCATCAAAGGGATCCGTTAAAATTCTAACTCCATTGTTCATAGTTATTTTAAAACATGCATGTCCAAGCCACTTAATTCTCATAAAACCCCTCCCTAATATATTAACTTTGAAATAGTTTTACCATTATTATAAATAATATTCAATAGTTTTTTATAATATTTATAATTTATTAAACTTTAAAGCAAAATGCTTTATTGTACAGGTTTTATATTAAGCTCGAGGGAATTATCTATAGGCTCAAAGCCTGCTGCCTCCATCCTATATTCAAGCTGAACCTTTCCTCCCCTTTCATTCACGTCAATATCAACTTTAGTAGGCTTTATCATAACCTCGAGAGAGCCAAAAGGAGTGCTGTAAATGCTCACATCATTAACTCCCTTCCTAAAAACAAGATTTGAATTAGTTGTCCCTCTCCTTATAATAGTCAGGGAATTATCTTCTATCTTTAATGTTGTCTTAGTTCCTTCCATACCTGATATTTCGCTTTCGTCGTAAACCGCCATATATTTATTATCCTCTTTAAAAAAATTTCCCTCTGTGATTAGTTCTATAATTTCCGGTTCTCCATCAATATATTGCTTAGTCTTTACCGATATTAAAACCTTGCTTTCCATACTTATCCTCCTAATTTTAGTACTTCTCAATATCTACCTTAATAATCTTCCTTATCTCAGTATTTAAGAATCTTTCCCCAACTTTTAAAAATCTTTCAGGATTATCGCTAACATAATATTTATAATTAGCCTCTCTCTTTTCTCTGTTTTCAATACCACAGTTTAATAGTATCTCTTTTAATTTCAAAGCCGTTGCTAAAGCAGGATTTATAAGTTTAACCTTATCTCCCATAACCTCACCAACTGTCTTTGTTAAAAGAGGATAATGTGTACATCCCATAACAAGAGTATCGATATTAAGACCTTTTAAGGGTTTTAAATATTCCTGTGCAATAAGCATAGATACATTGGTATCAGCCCACCCTTCCTCAACAATTGGTACAAACAGAGGACATGGATATGCAAAAAGCTCTGCCTCAGGTTTAAGTTTTTTTATTGCCCTTTCATAGGCTCTGCTTCCTATAGTTCCTTCAGTCCCAATAATGCCAATCCTGTTATTTAAAGTTGCACTAACTGCCATGTCTGCTCCTGGTTCAATAACACCTATTATAGGCATATTAAATTCGCTTTGAAGGCTTTCAAGGCTTAGTGCAGAAGCAGTATTACAAGCAACAACTATAGCCTTTACATTCATGCTCATTAAAAATCGTGTATTTTGAAATGAAAATTTAGTAATAGTCTCAGTAGATTTGCTTCCATAGGGAACTCTTGCCGTATCTCCAAAATATACTATATCTTCATTAGGAAGTATTCTCATTATTTCCTTTACAACAGTAAGTCCTCCTATACCTGAATCAAAAACTCCAACAGCTCTATCGTCCATATTATCCCTACCTTAAATTCTATAATATTATTATATTATTTTTCAGTAATCTTTTTGTAGTACATATTAATTTTTTTGTCCATATAATAATAAAACAATATATATCATTTGTAAATATTTTAAAATTAAAAAAGAGCCGGCTGACCGGCTCTTTATTTTGAGTTGTTTTGTGATATTGCCCTTTCTGCATAGCGAATTGCAGCAGTAACAAGATTTCCACAGTCCCTTGATGGTACAGCTCCCCATCCTTCACGCTGGACTATGTCATATACCCCGATTTCCTTTGCAAGCTCCATCTTTAGCTCTTCTGACATCAAGCTGTGATGTTTGCTCATCAAAATCCCCCCTATCTTGTTACTAAATTTATTTTCCCCCGCTTAAAATATTATATCCATACAATATTTACATAGTAAGCTCTCCATTTGCTGTATCAACAATTTTTAGTATTCTTTCCTCTGTTCCATCCAAGGCGTTTATATAAACAAGATATTTTTCTCCTTTATAAACTCCATAAAACTCATAGCACATCACTTCTCTAAAGGATTCCATAGGTATTATAGTAAGCCTTATGTTTTTTATATTAAGGTTTTGGCTGACATTAACACGAGCCTCATTTGCAGTAATCCTTGGTTTTGAAATATTTCTGTCATAATGAGCAACGAGGTAATGAGCAGATTCAATTCCAACTATTTCTCCATTATCAAGAGCAATTTTTAATTTTATCTGATCTGGATATACAACTACTTTATCTTTAACATATACATAATTAACAACAGCAACATTATCATATTTTAAAGAATATGTAGGTATCATATTTTCATATCCATTTTTTTCTAAATATTCTAATCCTTTTTTAATAGCAGATTTAATATCTAAATTAGATTTTGGTATATCCCTGCTCCTTAGCATATATACTACCTTTCCGCCATTTCTGCTGATATCTATATTTATATCGCTTTCCTTTGAGTTTTTTAATTTTACTTTAAATGCATAGGCAGGAATCTTTTCACCTATTTTATTGCTGTATATTCCAATACTTTCTACATTGTTTTGAAAAAGCTTTAAAACTATGTTTTTAGCTTCATTCTCTCTTATTGGCTTTTGTGATAAAATTTTGGGCTTTATATTAAGAACATTTTCTGAAAAGGGGCCATCATAAATAAGAGTAGGATACTGCTGCATTTCATCAGATAAATTTTTAAACTGGGTCTCTATAGTATTTTCAGTAGCTCTGCCAAAGGCTGAACTTCCGCCCTCCTTAATCTCACCCCATTTTATATCTCCTTCTGTTAAGGAAGATTGAAAATTTCTAAGCTGCAAACTTAAATAACCTGCATAATCTCTTAATTTTTCCACATTAGTCATCTCAGTCTTTGATAATTCCTGACCATTATTAGCTGTTTTTAAAAGTGCATAGCTAAAATCTGCAACCTGGGATAAAAATTTGCTTGTCTGGCTTATTGCAGAATGTGATATAGGAAGAGCATTAAGTTTTTCCTGTGCATCCTCAGCGTTTTTCCATATTTCTCCAAATACCAGTATTTTTTGCTTAGAAGAAGATGTTACCATTGATTTTGAAAGAGCAATCGAAAGCCCCTCAACGTCGTTTACTATGTCATAAAGATCCCTTTCATACTGGTTTTGAAGATAATTTCTATAATCCCTTCTATCAAGATACATAAGAATACCAAAAGTTGTAGAACCTACAACTATTATAGAAACAGCTAAAGCCAACACAGCTCTTTTTTTAAACATCCTTCTGCCTCCTCAATACAATAAACTTTCATTTCCTCTAAGAGGTATTTTTTGCATTTTAAACATTTTTATACTTTGATTTGTTTTTTAATATTTAATAATTACGTTACACAACTATAACATTTATAAAGTAATATATTTTTGATATAATATGTATGCTCAAATTAATTCAACATTTAGGAGTGATATAATGAAGGTATTAGCTCTTTCAGTATCAGCAGGTACAGGGCATTTTAAAGCAGCAAAGGCTATTAAAAATTATTTCGAAAAAAATTACACCGATGTTGAAATGGAAATAATAGACACATTAAGGTACATAAATCCTGTTATAAATAAAATAGTGGTGGGAAGCTACCTTCAATCAATAAAAATAACTCCAAAAATATATGAAAAGCTTTATGAACATGCTGATAAAGATGATACTATATCGAGCTTTTCTGAGATGGCAAATCACTTATTATCAATAAAAATTAAAAGCCTTGTTGAAGATATAAATCCTGATGTAATATTATGCACCCACCCTTTTCCTCTCGAGATGATTTCAATTTTAAAAAGAAAAGGTAAAATATCAATACCTGCAATTGGAATTTTAACAGATTATGCAGTACACTCCTTTTGGTTTTATGATTATATAGATGCTTATATAATTCCTAATGAGGATTTTATTGATGAAGCAGCTGAAAAAGGTGCCGATATAAATTCTTTATATCCCTTGGGCATACCTGTTGAATCTCAATTCCTAATGCCTGTTGAAAAAGCAGCTATTAAAAATCAGTTAGGATTATATGAAGGTAAGCCTACAATACTTTTAATGGGCGGAAGTCTCGGAATAGGAAATATAAAAAAAATATATGAAGCGCTATCTTTAAGCGATCTTGACATACAGCTTATAGTATGTACTGGAAGGAATCACAGACTAAAGGAAAAGATAGAAGAAATTTATGAAAAAGCTCAAAAAAAATCTTTAATTCTAAGTTATACAGAAAATATGAATGCAATAATGTCAGTAAGCGATATTTTAATAACAAAGCCAGGAGGCCTTACAATTGCAGAGGCTCTGGTAAAAGGACTGCCTATAATAATAAATTCCCCAATACCCGGTCATGAGGAAAAAAATGCAAACTATCTTTTAAACTGCGGAATAGCTGCAACTTTTAAAAAAAGCAGCGATGCAGTAAACGTTGTAAGACAGCTTATAAAAAATACATCAAGACTCGAGCAAATGAAAAGTATTGCTCTTGAAAAATCAAAGCCAAACTCAACAAAAGATATATGCAGATTAATAATAGAACAATCAAAAAAATAACCTTTTACAGGTTATTTTTTATTATGTCTTTTAACTTGTCAAAAATCTCAACGCTTTTAAATTTAAATTCTACATTAGGGCTGTGTTTAGATTTTGTTTTGACATCGTTTTTATTTAAGGTGTTGGACACTGAATTTACCTTTCCATCTATCTGCTTAAAAGCAGTTATGCTTTTAACTTCATCCTCACCCAAAACTCTTTTAAGCTCTTCATCGGTTTCCTTTGAAGTAACTCCCCTTGTTATATCTATAAAACACAGTGGGGGAAACATCACACACCACCAGTTTTTCCCATCACCATTTCCAAGTACAACTCTAAGGGCTGTATATTCTCCAGCAGGCAAAGTAATAGAGCCGTAGGTTTTAACAGGAAACTGAAATTCTCCAAGCATTGCCTTTGCATTATAATCCTTACCTTCTTTTTTAAGTATGTCATTTGATATTTCTTCAATTTTATCCTTATTAGCTTCTATTACTTTTAAAGATTCATCAAGATTCGAACACTTTTCAAGCTGAGGCCCGATATTTTTTAAAATAGCATCTCTAACCTTAAGTTTTACCGACTGGTCTTCATAGGAGTCGCTGTTAGCAATTACATGGAATCTTAAAAGCTTTTTATTTATACTTTGTGTTTCATTGGTTTTATCTGCGGTAAAAGTCAAAAACATTATTATAAATATAAGTATTATACAAGAAATTACTTTTTTCATAAAATCACCCTGTTTCATATGCTATTTTAAAGTATTTCCAAAGTTTTAGATTTTAAACATCAAAATTTATTTTTTAGAAATTCCTATTCTTCTTATATATACTTTTACATCGTACTCAATCTGGGCATTCTTAAATACTTCATCCCAATTATCCTTATATTTTTGATAAATCTTATTGTAATATTTATGGGTAAAGTCTTTAAATCCTAAATAATCATAACCTATAGTATCTTGAAAATATTTGGTTGTTTCAATGAATTCTTCCTTAATAGTCTCCTCTGCCGCCTTGTTTATCTTATCTATAGTCTGCGTATCAAACAAATCCTTTCCAAACTCTAATTCCTCAACATCTCCTTCGAATTCAATCTTAACTTTATATTTAAGTTTGCCTTCTTCCTCCTCAAGCCAAATCCTCTTGTTTGTAGAATAAACGTAATAGGGTATTGAAATATTTTCATAATTTATAAGCATTCTTCCGCTTCTAAAATCGTTATTTAAAATTCTGAAGGTTTTAATATACTTGGTATCAAGATATCTTAAAAACTGATAATCCTTAATTAAGACTACTTTGTCTATAGAAGGCTCAAACTTTCCTTTTATATTTTTTATTTCAACCACAGGAATAAAACAGCAGCCATCAGAATTTCTAATAACTGATAGAAATTTATATATAGGAAGTGCGGATACATTAGCTGTAATCTTTGAATTCTCTGATATTCCAAAAATATGGGCTGCAATAGTATTTTCAAGCTCAGGCTCTACTTTCGCCAGATTATCAGTTTCCCCCTTTATTACAACAATATTGGCTGTTTCGTTTATTTTAGTGCTTCTGTCAAGTCTGTCTAAAACCTCTTTGAAAACCTTTTTGTTTTTTAAAACTTTATCTGAAATATAAAGCATCCTCATTTGGGCAAAATATGGCTGTCTTGATATCTTCTCTCCAAGTTTCTCAACAGCATCTGGAATGTTTGCCCCTCTAACTTCTACCGTTTTAAATGCCTTATCACCGCTTTGAAGTTTTGAAGGATTTATTACACCAAAAATAATTTTTAAGGGGCCATTTTTATTTTCATTAAAACTGCTGTCTGAGCTTGCCTGTTTTGCATCATCTGCTTTTTCAAAGGATTCTTGCACTTCATCCACAAGTTCTATTGAAAACGCCCCTATTATAGCCCTTTGTTCTATTTCAACCCTATCGTAACAGCCTGTTGTAAGTGTCAATACTATGATAATAAATAAAGTAAGTATTTTTTTAACCTTCACTTTTTTTCACATCCCTTTTTCTAAAAAGTGAAAATAAAAACATTAAGAGAGGCAAAATCCCAATGGAATACAAACCTAAAGTATTCATAAGCTTATCGCTAAGCTCGAAAAGTTCTGCAACGCTGTCCCCCCAAAGAGCAACTATATATATAATTGGAATAAACATAGATACTATATGTTTTGGTTTTTTATGCTTTAAAACATCTGAAAGAACAACCGATAAACTAAAAAGCAGCCCTACAAGAGTGGTGAATACAGATGTTACCCAAAGAGCAAGCAAAAGCCCCTCGAGTCTTTCAATAAATCCTCCCGGCACCTGTGATGCTCTAATAAGAGAAATGGTGGGATAAATAAAAGATTCTGTCTCCTTAACGCCAAACTTTGCAAGACATTGAATGTCTGCAAAAACATAAAAAACTATTATAATAATTAAACCTGCAGATGAAAATTTAAAGGCTTTTTTAGGAGTTCTAAGATAAGGAAATATTAATAATAAAATTTCAAAACCAGCATAGGAAAAAATAGATACTGAAATCCCCTTTATAAGCTTTGTTAAAGGAGTTCCTAAAAAAGGTCTTATGTTGGAATAATCGCTTTTAGGAATAGTTACCGTAATCAAGACAAAAATCAAGAAAAATATAAAGGGCGTTATTGATTCAAAAAACCTTGCGATACTTTCAATCCCTGTTCTTGATAATAATACCGCTAAAATTATAAGAGGAAGTATTATTATTTCGAGGGAAGTATTAGGCAGAAGATATAACTTTGCAGTTTCAGCAAAAAGTCTGACCTCAACCGAGCAGAAGAATATATAGTAGAGAATAATTGGAATGGCTAAGGCTGTACCTACAAATCCTCCGAATAATTTTTTTAAAGTTCCTACTAAACCGTATTCAGCATATTTATTGCCAACATAACACATAAAATAAATAGATAATATGCAAAGCAGACCAGATATTATGCAAAGTATCCACCCATCATTCTCTGCTGCCTTTGTAAGAGATGCCGGAAGAGTTAATATTCCTATCCCAAGAACTATATTAAAAACTAAAACACATAGCTGTATATTGGATATCTTATCATCATTTGGTGTCATTATTACCACTCCTCTGCCTTATTTCGTCCTGAGGATCCAAATGCTTAGGTCTTTTCTTCATATATTTCCAAGAAAGCCTTACAAAAGCACTGTCTTTAATATCTTCAATTTCAAAAGGTGCAAGAGGAGCCATATATGGAACTCCAAAACTTTTTATATTTACAAGGTGAATTAAAGTTGCAATTATACCAAGCATAACTCCGTAAAGTCCATATATAGACGCAAGTATCATAAGGAAAAATCTTATAAGCCTGAATCCTGCGGCTACTTCATAATTAGGAATTGCAAAGGAAGAAATCGCTGTTACAGCAACAACAATAACCATTATAGGGCTTACGATTCCCGCCTGAACAGCTGCCTGACCTATTACAAGACCTCCAACGATTCCTATTGTTGAACCTATAGGCCTTGGAAGCCTGACTCCCGCCTCCCTTAAAAATTCAATGGTAAGCTCCATTACAAAGGCTTCTATGTAAGCTGGAAAAGGCACACCTTCTCTCGAAGCTGAGATTGAAAAAAGAAGCTTTGAAGGTATTACTCCGGGATTAAAGGATATAAGGCCTATATAGGTACCTGGTGCTATTATTGCTATTGCTCCAGATATGAGCCTTAAAAACCTAACAAAGGTTGTAATGCTCGAGCGGGAATAGTAGTCTTCGGAGGACTGTAAAAAAGCATTCAATGTAACAGGTACAATAAGTGCGAAGGGAGAATTATCAACTAATATCCCCACTCTTCCTTCATATATAGCACCCGCAACAACATCAGGCCTTTCTGTCGTCTGAACCTGTGGAAAAGGAGTAAACTGCCTTTCTTCAATGAGCTGCTGAATATAGCCGCTGTCAATTACAGCATCTATATCAATTTTTTTTATTCTTTTTTCTACTTCCTCAACAACTCTTTTATCTGCAATATCATCGATATACATTATTGCAACATCGGTTTTTGATCTTTGTCCTACTTGCAGCTGTTTAACTTTAAATTTAGTATCTCTTATTCTTCTTCTTATTAATGCGGTATTAAAGCGAAGAGTTTCAACAAAGCCGTCTCTGGGCCCCCTTATTACAGTTTCTGCTGAAGGCTCGCTTGTATTTCTTGCAGGCCACAGTCTTGTAGCTATAATTATTGCTTTACTATAGCCATCTATAAAAAGGGCTGTTTCGCCAGACAAAACTGCAAGATAAACATCCTCCATTTTTTCAACCTCTTTAAAGTCAGTGACAGTCAGGGCTGAGTTTTTTGCTATATTTGCAAGATTATCCTTAATTTCTTCGTAATCCGGTTTTACTTCCCTTGATATAAGCATTAATGGCATCAGAACAAAATCATCCAAAAGAGCCTTATCGCTCATGCCATCGATATAGCTTAAAAACATCCTTCTGCCGTCTAAACCGCCTACAACAAATTCTCTAAAAACAACATCATCGGAGCCTTTAAAGGTTTCTTTTATCTTTGTAATATTATTATTTATTTCTTCACTTATATCAGTCCTGCTTTCTATTTTATAATCAACAAGAGGTTTTGGAGACTTAAACCTGCCTTTATTCCAAAGGGACATGTAAATCACTCCTATATTTTTATATATCTTGCTGCTATGTATAGTATTGTTCCAAGAATCAAATATACTATTGCTGTATTCCTTGCAAATTTATATTCTCTATTTAATTTCATCTTTTTGTATTCTCTGCAGTCTATAAAAATCAAAAACATACTTGAAATTATAAAAAGTATATAAACAGTTAAATCAAAGGTATCGACTATAAACTTTAAAATAACTTCCATATATTCTCCCACCTTTTTATTTAATTTGTGCTAATATGGAATTATTTATTCTAAATTTAAAAAACAAAACATCGATATTAAATCATAAAAAAAAGCTGTCATATCAGCATTCTAAACTGCTGATATGACAGCTTTAAGGGGTATACCCTAAGATATGTATTTATTTACAAAATCAATATCCGCCTGTTTATCAACATCATTCCCTATCTCAGGATAGGAAGTTGCAATAGCAGCACCCTTCACTTGAAACATGCTGCAAATCTTTTTCTCCACATCGCTTATTGGAAGAATTCCAAGAGCAAGTCTTAAAAGAAAAGTAAATCCGAGAACCTTTCCCATTTTTAAAGGTTTTTTTCTATATTCAATAAGAAGTTCTGCCTTTTTAGTACAGTTTTCTGCCACGTTAGGGTTCATATAGACTATATTACCACCTGTATAAATCCCATCCTTCAACTTGACATAGGTTCTTTTGACATCGGGATATTTCTTGTCATTAAGACTTTTATCAATAATTGGGTATCCAATATCGAGTTTTTTTTCTTCACATCTTTTAATAAAATCCGCAACTGCCTCTCCGCTAACCATAGGTATGTCCGAGGTACAAAGCAATAAAGGTGTGTCATAATCCTTTATAACTTTAATGCTGTTTCTTACGTTATCCATAATGCTGCCGCTGGATTTGATAAAGCCATCTGTCAAATGACCTATTTTTTCTTTTAAAATATCATCCCCAGCTACATAAATTTTTGAAACAGCACCTGATTGCCTAAGAGCTTTTATGACATACTCTATCATATACATAGACTTAATTTTTAATAAAGCCTTAGGTTCTCCATTTGTTCCCTTATCTCCCGCAAGTATTAGAGCATTAACCATATCTATCCCCCCTAATTGCAAGTCCTGACAAGAAATACCTCCTTGAGATAATCTCTAAGTCTATTATAGCACCTTTCCCCAGAACTTTTATTTTCAAACAATCCAAATACAGTAGGCCCGCTTCCGCTCATAAGACTTCCTAAAGCATTGAATTCCATCATGATGTTTTTTATTTCAAAAATAACAGGGTAATCCTTCATAGTAACAGTTTCAAGTACATTTACCATATTCTCTGCAAGATTTTTATAATCCTTCTTTTCTATATATGTAATTAATTTATTGATATCAGGATGTCTTGGTATTTCATCAATTTTAAGTTTGCTGTAAACCTCTCTTGTTGAAACTGCAAAATGGGGTTTTGCAAGAACACACCATAGATTTTCAACTGGCTTTATTGGAGTCAGTATCTCTCCTATCCCCTCTGACAGAGCTGTCCCTCCAAGAATACAATAAGGCACATCAGCACCTATTTTAACCCCTAAATCCATCATATCCTGAAGTGATAAATTCATTTCGTAAAGTATATTAATAGCTTTAATAACCCCTGCTGCATCCGTGCTTCCGCCTGCAAGCCCTGCTGCAACAGGTATTTTTTTGTCTATTAATATTTCTACTCCTCCATTAATATTATATCTTTCAAATATAAGCTTTGCTGCCTTATATGCTGAGTTGGTTTCATTGCAGGGTACCTCAGATGAATCACAATAAATTTTAATTCCATCTTTAATCCTTCTTACTGTAACTACATCCTCAAGGGATATGCTCTGCATAATCATTTTAACAAAATGATATCCATCTTCTCTTTTGCCTGTAACATCAAGGGAAAGATTTATCTTAGCGGGACATATCATTCTTATTTCATCCATTTTTATCCCACCTTTCATATTTTTCTTGGTAATAATATATTATATATTAATTGGTAAATTCCTGCAATTAATTTTAAAGTTATTTAAAATAAGGTTAGGGCAGCCTAACCTTATACCGCAGAAATATTGTTAAAGTTAGAAACTCCTTTGGATTCTAACTTATATCTTTCAATCGCCTTCATAATACTTCCATAATCCTCATAAAAAACTGCAATTAAGTCTCCTTCCCTTGCATTTTCCATAGCTTTTAAAAGAGCTTCTCCTTCATTTAATATTATTTTATAATCTTCATCTTTTTTGCCCGATTGTATAACACCCATCTCAAGGAGCTTTGCAACTTCAAATTCCTTTCTTCCTCTTTTATCAACATCTTCTTTGATATATAAATAATCAAATCCACAGCCGCAGATATATCCGCATCGAATAATGCTTTCATCCATTCTATCTCCTGGAACTCCAATTACACCTACAAGTCTTTTAGCTTCCATCTTTTTTATAGAGTTTAAAACTGCCCTGAAAGCCTGAACATTATGGCCGTAATCCACAACCACCTTAAAGTTATTCATATTATACACATTAAACCGCCCTGGATTTTGAATTCCGTCAAGATAAAAAGTTTTAAGCCCCTTAGAGATAATATCTATATCTACATTTAATGCACAGCAGGCACCGCAGGCTGCCATTGCATTTTCTATATTGTATTGGAGCTTTCCATCGAAAGTTGATGGCATTTCCCTAACATCAACAACAGGCTGAATTTTTTCTCCATCCGCAAAGTAAATAAAATTATCCTTTAAAAATACAGATAGTCCTCCACCTAATATATGCTTTTTTATTATTATATTTTCAGGATTTTTAGAAAAGTAAACTATGTTGCTTCTTACTCTTTGTTTCAATATGTTGACGCTTTCATCATCGGCATTTAAAACTACATATCCATAGTCTTTTACAGCCTCAGCAACAAGGGATTTTACGTCTATTAAATCTTCTATAGTTTCAATTCCATCGATTCCAAGATGATCTTCTGAGATGTTAGTGATTACTCCAACATCCGATAGGTCATAGCCAAGTCCTCTCCTTACAATTCCTCCTCTTGCTGTTTCAAGTACAGCAGCTTCAACCCTTTTATCCATAAGAATTGTAAGAGCGCTGTCAGGACCTGTTGTATCCCCATTTAAAACGCATTTATTGTCTATATATATTCCTCCTGTTGTAGTCATTCCAACATGCATACCCTTCATAGATAAAATATGTCCTATCATTCTTGTAGTAGTTGTTTTACCATTGGTTCCAGTAACAGATATTACTGGTATTGATGTTTTTTCAGGATTAGGAAAAAGATAGTCTATAATATCCGCTGCTACATTTCTCCCTTTACCATAGGTTGGACTAATATGCATCCTAAGTCCAGGCGAAGCATTAACTTCTATCACAGCACCATTATTTTCCAAAAGAGGTTTTGAAATATCCTTTGTACAGATATCAATTCCTGCAACATCAAGTCCTATAGTTTCTGCTGCCCTTACAGCATAATTTATATTTTCAGGATGAATGATGTCGCTGCAGTCCTTTGCACTTCCCCCTGTTGAAAGGTTTGCATTCTGTCTTAGTAAAACAGTTTCATTTTTGGAAGGTATATAGTCAAGGCTTAAATTCATTGAATTTAGGTAACTTATAGTAACCTCATCACAGGGTATCTTCGTTAGAGGCTTTTCATGTCCATATCCTCTTTGAGGGTTCATGTTTTCTATATCAATAAGTTCTTTTATGCTACATGCTCCATCTCCTGTTACTTTTGGAGGCATTCTTAAAGATACTGCAGAAACTTTGCCATTCACAACCAGTACCCTGTAATCTTTTCCCTCGATATATTTTTCAACAACAACCCTGCTGTTTATTTTTGATGCCTCGCAGTATGCTTTTAAAGCTTCATCATCCTTTGACACCTTTACTGTAACGCCTCTGCCCTGATTTCCGTCAACAGGTTTTATTACAACAGGATAACCTACTCTTTTACATATTTTAATTACATCCTCAGGGCAATTTGCAACATCTCCATCAGGAACAGGAATGCAGGCATTTTTTAAAAGCTGCTTTGTCATAGCCTTATCGCAGGCTATATCAACAGCTATAGTAGATGTAGCATCAGTAATCGAAGCTTCAATCCTTCTTTGGTATTTGCCATATCCAAGCTGCAATATGCTGTTTTTGCCAATTCTTATTACTGGTATTCCTCTTTTTACAGCTTCATTATAAATAGAAAGGGTGCTTTGTCCAAGCCTTACGCTTTCTATCTCCTTTTCAATATAATTCATAGCTTCTTTCATATCATAATCCTTATTTTCAATAAAGTTATTAAGACATTTCAGCCCGTATTCAGCACACAGCTTTGCGGCTTCTTCAAGTTCATATTGAAATACTATATTATAAATGCTTCCTTCAACAAACCTTGCTTTACCATATTTAACCTTATCAAAACCAAGCATATTCTGCATCTCAATGAGAACATGCTCAAATACATGAGGAAGATATGTACCCTCATGAAGCCTTTGTATAAAACCTCCAACATATCCAAGGGAACATTTATGATTTTTAAGCCCTTCGAAGGCTTCAAGAAGCCTTTTATTAAAATTCTCTATATCCTTTGTAGGAGTATCAACAAGATTTTCAACATCAATTGTCAGCCTTATACAGGGTTTATGGCTGTATATGTTCCTTCCAGTATATATTCTCTCATCGATTATTTTCATTTTTTTCCTCCTTAAAATTATTAAGCAAAGGTTTTCTCTGCCTTATATCATATTTATATCCCTTTGGAAGCACATGAAGCCTTACATCAGTGATAAAAAGGGTTTCATCAGGAGAAAGCTCCGAAACGTTCATATGAGTTATTGTATGACCATCTACTACTGTAACTGCACCGCTTCCGATTACCCTGAATATTGGACTTTCTTCTATTACTAATGCTGTATTTTCATCTATTCCTATTCCTATTATCTCTGGATTTTGGGCAACAGCATTAAGGAGCCTTCCATATCTTCCCCTTTGAGCAAAATGCTGGTCGATTAAAACTCCTCTTATAATATCAAGACCTGGTGCCATTTTAATAGTACATTTCCTTGGAGAATCCTCATCTTTGCCTGAAACTATCATAGTTGTACAAAGGCAGGAAGCCCCAGCACTGGTGCCAACAATCAAAGCACCCCTTTCAAAGGCAAGCTTTAAGCTTTCAAAAAAAACTGTTCCTCCTATTAAGCTGGTTATTTTAAGCTGATCTCCCCCTGTAAAAAAAATACAGCTGCTTTCTTCTATTCTCTTTTTATATTTGTTATCTATTGCATCTTTTCTTGTTTTAATATCAATAATTTCTATTTCTCTGCACCCAAGTTTTTCAAAAACACCGCTGTATTTTTCTCCAACTTCTCTTGGGTAGTCCGTAGCAGCTGTAACGATAGTCAGGTATCCTTCTTTCTCTTTACATTTTTTTACTACTTCCTTTAATATTTCACATTCTCCCTCTTTATCCTCGTTTCCGCCAATTATTATTAGATTTCCATAATATCTTTCCATATCATCACCAAAAGTTATTAATGTATTAAATATTTTTTACCACTATAACTATCTTTATACAAAAATTAAATTCTATTTTTATTTTTATATATCATTGTTTATAAAACATAAAAAAAGCCTCATAAAATATTCCATAATATTTGTGAGGCTTGTTAATTAATTGATATTTAAATAAATATTGTTTATACATAATTTATAAAAGCAATTAAGGCAGCAATTAAAATAATTGCTGCCTTAAAGTTATTTTTTATTTCATAAAGGTCTTTTTAGGTACTAAAAGTTTCATACCAGGCATTATAACATCGGGGTTATCTATATCGTTTATTTTTACTATATCCTCAATTGTCGTTCCATATTTCTTTGCAATCTTCCAAAGGGTATCGTTGTTTTGAACAACATATATTACAATGCTTGGCATATTTTTAATGTTTTCAGGTATTTCAGACTCTACAACGGATTTTACAAAATCTACAGCAATTTTATAAAATACCTTAGCACAGCTCTCAAGTATAATTTTTATATCTACTTCTCTCGGAGATACTTTTTCAAAGGATATGTGCTGAATATCTACATTTACTTCCGGCATCATATCTATCTTAATCATAGGCATATCAATAACCGATTTAAAAGGTATTTCCTCTTCATAGCTTGCCATTCCGCCTTCTTCGCTGGCCATCATATACATTACACAGCAGCTAACAACTCCTTCAGCTACCACTTTATCTTCAAATACCTTAACATCAGTTATAACAGGATTTGCAGTAACATGTTTAACCTGAGATATCGCCTCGCTGTCCTGTGGGAGAACTATTCTTTCCTTTATTGTCTGGCTGTCGGTCCCCTCTCCAAAAAAGCTGTTTGCCTTTATGCTCTGCTTTTCAAGCTCATACCTTTCTTCAGGAGAGTAGGCATCATCTATAATCTGAATGCCCCTCTTTAGGTAACCCTTCATTGATATTCCAAGAACAACTTCACATTCTATTGTCCTTCTCTCTCCATTTTCATTTTCCAATACCTTTGTATTTAAATCCTCCACCTTAAAGGATACATCACATCTCATATCAGGTTTAATCTCAGGCAGTGCAATCTCATGGGTAAATGCTGAATCCTGTTCACTTAGATATACTTCATTTCCGTTTTCAGCATCATACATAACTCTAATATGTGCACAGGCATTTATTGTAGCCTTGCCATCCTGCATAAATATATCTTTTTTACCTATATTTATATCTGTTTTAAGTATTGAGTCCACCTGAGGTTTATCTTCTCCTATTTCTATGCTGCCTTTAATTACTATCTGTGCGTTGTCTGATGCTAAGCATTCATCTACCTGTACTGCGTTTTTAAGAAGCTGAATATCCTGTCCTTTTATATCCACAATAGCCTCCGCAGTCTTTCTATTGTAAACTACTCCTTTCAGATTAATAACAGCATTAACCTTTATCTTTTTATTTGTCAGAAGTTCATACTCCATATGTTCAATATAAGCCAATACTTTGCTGTACATATTGGGCATTGCGCCTATCACCTGTATATTATGGGTAAAGTTTGTTGATGCCCCAACTTTATATATACCTCTGTTTTCTTCAGTGGATGCATAGAGAATATCAAAATTCATCCTTCCTTCAAGTATTATCTTGTCCTCAACAACCTCGCTGCTTAAGACTAAAATATTGCCATCCATATTAAGTACTCTTGATATTTCTGGATTTCTGTCATTTATTATTATGTCTCCGTTTACCATCGTTTGGCTTGTTCCTTCCCCTATAAGCTCTTCGTAATTTATTATATCTCTTATAAGCTCTACGGACATTATATCCCTCCCACCCAAAATTTACTATTATAGTATATAATTTTATATTCTAAAATATGCCTTTCATATATTACTTATTACAAAAAATGAGCAAAAAATAAAATAAACCGATAAAATCGGTTTATCCAATAGCAGCATTATTGCTTTTAAATACTAATTGAACTGTCTGAGTCAATATATCTGAATAGCTGTATGATACCATTCTTGAAGAATTATCAGTTCCATCAACTCTTATAACAAATATGTTAGGGTATGTTTTTTCAAGGATTCCTTCTCTTACAACGACTTTGCGCCTTCCACTGTTAGCCTTTAAAAGAACCTTTTCACCAACGTGCTCATCCATATCCTTTTTAATGGCACTTAAAACTTCTTTTCCTTTCATAAAAACACCCTCTTTCCATAACTAATTTTACACCATAAATATAAACTCGTCAATATAAATCATAATATTTTATCAGCATTTTTTCATAGTGTCAATATTAAAATTATGTTTATTTATTGTTAACAAATTATAAATAAGCCAAGTAAATGACATAATCACTATTTATCTATTATTTTTACATATAATCATGCCTTGACATATGAAATATAAACATTCATTACTCATGCAGTATAATAAAAAAGCTGAACCCATGCGGCTTTTCAGGGTTCAACATTATAAAAACTGCAAATACTTTTATATATTGAGTCAGCAATTGTTAAATAATTTTTATCTTTATATTTTAATTTATCCTTATCTCCTGACATATACATGCACTCTATTAAAACCCCGCTGACCTTTGATTCCCTTAAAAGATAAAAATCTGCAAATCTAACCCCTCTTTTTACTGTATCTAAATCTTTGCCTATGTTGCTGCAGATTATTTCTCCAAGTTTATAAGCCTCCCCATCGTTTAAATAGCAGTATATTTCAACCCCATTTACACCAGGCATCACAAAACTGTTTTGATGAATGCTTATATAAAAATCAGGTCTCTCGCTGTTTATAATTTTAACTCTCTCTATTAAAGAAACTTCCTTATCGCAATCCCTTGTAAGTACTATATCAGCCCTAATTTTTTCGAGCATCCCTTTTAAATTTTCAGCGATTATAAGGTTTACATCTTTCTCAAAAATTCCATTTATCTCATTACCCTTATCCTCTCCTCCATGTCCTGGATCTATTACTATTTTCCTTCCTGATAAAGAAGAGGATATTTCATCTTCATTAAGTTTTGAAAGTTCAGTCCCTGTATAATAATAATTTATAATATCCTTAAAGCTTTTTCCCTCTTTTGCCATATTTTCTGCCCCTTCAAGGCACATCCCAAGCCCTGTACCTTTTCCTATAGTTTTTATTAAAATACTTTTTACAAGGAAATATGCCTTGCTGCTTTTTAGTTCAAAAAGCTTTGCAAATTCTTCACCGCTCAGTATTTTACCTAAAACATTTACACTTGTTATCCTCCCAGTTTCATCTCTATTAACATCTCCTATTAAATTGCCTATCTCTCCTTTATAGCTTTGAATTTTATTTGTTTTCTTTGCTATTTCTTCTATATCGATAATCTTTTCAGAATACTTCTCGCTGCAAAACCTGCAAAGTATTTTTCTCAAGTAATTAATTTTAACACCTAAAACATCCTCTGAATTTGCTGTTCCTCCCCCGCAGCATTCAGTATAATAAAAATCAACGGGGGTGTCTTTATATAAAGCTATTATACCTGCTGTTTCATCTATTGCTTTTTTTAAAAGAGCATTATTTTTTTCATAATTTAAATCGTCAATTAAAATTGCTTCTTTATTCTTTAAATAATATCTTGAATTTTTTATATAACCTGACAGAGCACTCCTTTTTAAAACAGCAGCTGCTTTTAAAGCTTCAATTTCGCTAAAACTGAAATTAAGCTTTAATAATTCATTATATAATACTTCTTCTATTCCTGCCTTAATTAAATTATTGTTTTTATCATAAACATCTATTAAAATATTCCCCATAAAACCACTCCTACTCATATGGAGATTTTGGAGAACTCTCTCTGTATTTTCCTCTTGTCTGAAGGCCTCCTATGCCCTTTTCTCCTGTAATTGTATTTTCTAAAACTTCTATTGGCGAAATAAATTTTGATATGCTCGAATAGGCTATTTTTTCGCATATAAAAACAGGATCGAGGGCATGAATTAACACCCTGTGGGGCGAACTTGCAAAGTTAGCTCCTGCGTCCATAATAGCCTCATAACATGATTGGCAGGCACCTGCAAAAATAACAAGATCGTCATAGGATGGCTCATATTCTCTTGCATTTTTTACAGCCTCAACAAAGTATCTCGAGTTCCTATAGCTGTCGAGATTTTTATAGTCCTTCGTTCCTTTAATCATAGCATCATGGCCTGTTAAAACTAAAATATCCGGTCTGTATTCTTTAAGAAACGCAAGTACTGCCCCAGGCTGTGCAGATTCTGCAACTAATTTTCCAACTGCTTTGATTCCGAGCTGCCTGTATCCCCGAAGGCATATGTCAAGATATTCCTCATCACCGTCGACATGAAGCACTTTTCCTGCTTTTCCTAAAACATTTTCTGCTGTTCTTTGAGAGAGCATACCCTTTCCTGCACTCGATTTTCTCTGAAGAAGAACTTTCTTCATTGAAGCATTTATTTTCTTCTTATAATTTTCGCTATTGTCATTTATCCTGTCAAAGCTCGGTTTTTCAAGATCCCCCTCAAAAGCATCCGCTAAAATTCTAAGATCTGTTCCCTTTAATAAATAAACTTTTTGCCCATCCTGCCTTTTTATTATTTGAATTATTTTAAAATAAACATCCCCTCCATAGGATTTCCGAACAACTATGTCCCCAACATTGAACTCATCCACAGAATCACCCCCATGTGTCGTATATTACATAATATGGGAATAACTCTTTTTTTGTTAATGTTTTTCGCTTAGTCAAATTCGAAAGCTGTAACCAAGATAAGAATCTTCAATTAATCTCAAATAAAGAGGCTGTGATAGTTGCAATTATTTATTACAATTATCACAGCCTTAAGTTTTATTTAAAACTTACATTATTTCATGCATCTTTTCAAGAAAAGCCATGTATTTTTCTCTTTCATCAATTATTTCATTAAGTTTCTTTGTAAAAGAAACCTCATTCCATCCCGCTTCTTTATAATAATATCTGTTTGCAAGCCTCCAGAACCTTTGAGGGAACAATAAAAGAGTTTTAAGTATATTATATTCCTCCTTCGATATAGGTCTTATGCTGTTATAGGAATCGAGTATAATCTTTGCATAATCTACATTCCAATTAAGCCTCTTTAAGGATTTTATCATCAAAGTTGAAACATCATAAATTTGTATCTCTGATTTGCAGTAGTCAAAGTCAACTATATGAGCGCTGTCCTTGCTGTCAAATATTATATTATGGTAGGTGTAGTCATGATGACAAAGAACGCTCTCTTTTATAGATTCATTACAAACTTTATAGTATGATTCCTTATCTAAAAAATTAATCGCATCCTTTGCAAGATTAATATAAAAATCTACATTAGACATGTATATTTCATCAAACTCTGTCTTTTTCTTAATTTTCCTTGCAATATCATACATCTTATTAAGAGTTGCAACTCTTTTTTCAAGGGTTGTTGGAAGTTTTCCTATATCATTCCTTACCTTAAGGTTTTCATCAGGAATAAACCCCCTTGCGCAAATATGAAACTTAGCAAGATTTGCTGAAGCTTTTTTCAAATCTTCAATCTTTTTGAAATCGCATTCCCTGCCATCAATCCATTCAGTAACCACATATATGTCATCATTAACTAATGCATAGGGGGTTCCTTCTATTGATAGAACATACCTATCCACATTCTCATAGCCGTTTTGTATTATATGTTCCTTTGCTTTATATAAATACATAATCTTTTGAATACCATAGTTTACTTTCTTTAGACATCTGTTTCCTTTATCCGTTTTTAATAAATAAACTCCCCTCATTGGAACTAATTCGTATATTCGAAATCCGAACTGATTTGATATTTCGGTTTCACGTACCATACAATCGCCCCCTTATCTATTTTATATGTCAAACATTTATTATATATGATAAAATTTGGGGACAAGATGGGATTTTTATTATATTTGTAACTTATAAATATTGTAGAATATCAAGTAAGCAGCCTCGATTATACTCGAATAAAAAATATAAATATTGATTATACTTCACTATAAAACTAAAATATAATTATATACTAATTTTTGTTAAAGGGGGTAATTTCATGAATATGCGTTGGAGTCTTGATGACCTTTATACATCCTATGATTCTAAAGAGTTTTTAGACGATTTAAAGCTCTGTGACGAAAAAATTAACGAATTTATAAACTTTGCAGAAAATCTTGATAATAAGGATACTGCAGAGGCAATAAAAAAGTACATAGAAATGTCAAAGGAATTTGGCCATTTATATTCACGTCTCACAAGCTATGTATCTTTAATTTTAAGCGTTGATGTTAACGACACTAAGGCATTAAACTACCTTGAAAAGCTTGAAGATAAAATAACATCCCTAACAAAGCCTCAGGTAGAATTTCAAAGATGGCTTAAAGGATTAGAAAATTTAGATGAAATAATATCAAAATCTAATCTTTTAAAGGAACACGAATTTTTCATTAAAGAAGTTAAGGAAAAGTCAAATTATCTTTTAGATACAAAGGAAGAAGTAATAATATCAAAGATGAAAACAACAGGCTCTATGGCATGGGCTAAGCTTCAGGAAAATTTAATTTCAAATCACACTGTTGAAATTACAATAGATGGAGCTGAAAAGTCTCTTCCCCTTCCTGTTGTAAGAAACATGGCCTATGAAAAGGATGCTTCTTTAAGAAAAAATGCCTATGAAGCAGAGCTAAAATCCTACGAAAAAATAGCAAAATCCTCAGCAGCCTGTCTTAACGGAATAAAAGGGGAAGTTATAACCCTTTGCAAATTAAGAGGATATAAATCTCCTCTTGATAAGACCTTAGAAGATTCAAGGCTTGATAGGGATACTCTTTTTGCTATGCTTGAGGCTATGAAAGAGAGCCTTCCTTATTTCAGAAAATATTTAAAGAAAAAGGCAGAAATATTGGGCCATAAAAACGGTCTTCCTTTCTATGATTTGTTTGCACCTGTTGGAAATGCAGATATGAAATTTACCTATGATGAGGCGAGGGAATTCATAGTTGAAAATTTCAAATCTTTTAGCCCTAAGCTTTCAAAGTTTATAGATAATGCCTTTGAAAACAGATGGATAGATGCAGAACCAAGGAAAGGAAAACAAAGCGGTGCCTTTTGTGCAAATCTTCACTGTATAGGGCAGTCGAGGATTATGGCTAACTTTACAGGAAGCTTTAACGATATGTCAACCCTTGCCCATGAACTTGGCCATGCTTTCCACGGCAGCTGCCTCGCTGACGAAAGCTATCTTAACAGCGAATACCCAATGCCCCTTGCAGAAACAGCATCAATTTTCAACGAAACTATAGTAACTAATGCAGCTCTTGAAAAAGCTACAAAGGATGAAGCTCTATCAATACTTGAAAACGGTCTTCAGGGTTCAACACAGGTTATTGTAGATATTTTAAGCAGATATATATTTGAAACTGAGCTTTTTAGAAGAAGAGAAGAGAGCTCCCTTTCAGTTGAAGAGCTGAAGGAAATAATGCTTGATGCACAAAGGCAGACCTATGGGGATGGCCTTGATGAAAATTATCTTCATCCATATATGTGGGTTTGTAAACCACACTATTACTACGCTGACTGCAACTTCTACAACTTTCCCTATGCCTTTGGAGAACTCTTTGCAAAGGGACTTTATGCTGAATATGTAAAGAGGGGAAGCTCATTCTTTGATGACTACGAAAATCTTCTTAAAGTTACTGGCAAAATGAAGGTTAGAGACGTTGCACTGATTATGGGAATAGACATTCACTCAGTAGATTTTTGGAGAAGCTCTCTTAATGTTATAAAAAAGGATATAGAAAAATTTATAAGTCTTGTATAAGGGAAGGATTTTATCCTTCCCTTTCACATTATTCTTTGATAATCCATATTATGTAGTGTAATTAATTTTAGGAAAGGTTTTTATGAATATAGGAATAGATGCGCGGGCTGCAAGATGGTACAGGGGAACAGGAATAGGAACCTATACCTATCAGCTCATATACAACATAAACCTTATGGATAAGATAAACCGCTACCTTCTTTTTTTACCCGATGAGAACGTTTCTGATTTAAACCCTGGGGATAACATAGACATAAAGCTTATATCAGAGGATAGAAAGGAAAACTTTTGGGAAGAAATAGATATCCCAAATATTTTAACAGACACAGGAATAGATGTTTACCATGTGCCTCAAAATGGAATAGGACTTCCAAAAATAAAAAGCTGCCCATTTGTTATAACACTTCATGACGTAATTCCCTATAGGATGCCAGAGACCGTGGGCCCACAATATTATGAAATTTATATGAGAGAAATACCAACGATTATTCCTCTTTGCGATGCTATTATAACCGTATCAGAATATTCAAAGGAGGACATTGCAAAAGCTTTATCCTATCCAAAAGAGAAGATATTTGTAACCCATCTTGCTGCAGAGGATATATACTACCCAAGAAATAAGAAACTATGCAAAGATTATATAAAAGAGAAATATGGAATTGATGATAAGTTTATACTTTATGTTGGAGGATTCAGCCCAAGGAAAAACATTAAAGGTCTGATACAAGCCTTTAGCATAATAAAGCCTAAATTAGACGAAAAAATTAAACTTGTAATACTTGGCAAAAAGGGGCGTTCCTATTACGACTATAGAGATTTAGCCTACTCTTTAGGTCTTAAGGAGGATGTTATTTTTACAGGATATGTCCCTGTAGAGGATTTGCCTTATTTTTATAACGCCTCCCATATTTTCTGCTACCCTTCATTTTATGAAGGTTTTGGCCTTCCTCCCCTTGAAGCTATGGCCTGCGGAATACCAACTATTGCATCAAATGTTACATCAATACCTGAAGTGTTGCAGGAGGACGCCCTATATATAAATCCAAAGGATGCTGACGATATAGCTGAAAAACTTTTAATGCTTATTAACGACAGCACACTTTATACTGAACTTACCCTTAAAGCTCTTAAAAGAAGCTCTATGTTTTCATGGAAGAAAACAGCAGTTGAAACAATCGAAGTGCTTTATAAAACTGCAAAAATCTAGAGCAAATATAATATAATAAGTAACCGTCCCTCTTCGTCTTTAATATAATAAGTAACAGGTCATGACTAATAAATAGCCACAACAACGGAATGAAAAAGGTGCCATATAATTGGCAAGTTAGAAACTTTTTCGTACATTCATTGTAGCTATTGATGAGTCATAACTTGTTACTTTTTATTTTTAATACCTATTATCTTAAATTTCATAGACTTGTCCTAATTAAGCATAAATAAAAAATTTATTCATGGTCATAAAGAATATCCGTTTTCTAAATTATATTATTTCTCTCCAAAAGTGCTTTATTGTTTACAACGCTCTCAAAGGGAGCATCCTCTATAATAGTATGCTCCTTCGAAAAAACTATTGCTCTATAAAAAAGTCCCTTAACATAGTCAAAATCATGGGTGGCACATATTATAGTTTTTCCGCTTTCACTAAGTCTTAATAAAAGCTCCCTTAAAAATTTCTTATTCTTTGGGTCAAGCCCGTTCATAGGCTCATCGAGCAGTATTACCTGAGGATTTACAGATAAAACTGCAGCTAAGGCAGTTTTTTTCATCTCTCCTCCGCTAAGGTTATAGGGAGCTCTATCCCTTAAATCCCATATCCCAAGAAGATTTAAGCAGTCAAAAACTCTTTTTTGCACCTCATCCTTTGAAAATCCCATCTGATACGGCCCAAAGGAGACCTCATCGTAAACCGTTGGGCAAAAAAGCTGAAGCTGAGGGTTTTGAAATAAAAATCCTATATTCTTATGAAAGGTCTTTGAAAAGATATTATCCTGCATTCTCTTTTCATCGATTAAAGTGCCATTAAATAAGTACTGCCCCTCACTTTTAAATATTATTCCGCTAAGGAGCTTTAAGAGCGTAGACTTGCCGCAGCCATTAGGCCCAATTAATGCAACAGATTCTCCCTTTTCTATCTTTAAATTTATATTATTTAGTGCAGTTATGTCTTTATAGCTAAAACATATACTTTTAAGCTCTATCATTTAAACCTCCAAAGAAAGCTGTTTTAAAAGAAAAAATAAGAAGATATCATAAATATTATAACTAATATAAAAATAAAATCATATATATTAAGCTTAAAATTCACTTCTCTTTTGTATTCCCCTGTAAATCCTCTTAACTCCATAGCGCTGTACATTTCATCAGACATAAGCTTTGATTGTATAAAAACATTTCCAATAATATTAGAAAGCAAAGAATATTTTTTATCTAATTTACCAATAGTCCTGATTTTCAGTGCATAAATCATATTTAGTGCTAAATCACCAAGTACGTATATATAAATTATTGCAATATCCAAAATGAAAATAAAAATATCAGGAACATAAATAAGCTTTAAGGATTTAGTTATATCCTTCCACCTTGTAGTAATGCTAAGAATATTTACTATAACAATATCTGCAAAAACCTTTACAGGAATAATTAAACTGCTAAAACTTTTATAGATAAATACCGATGGAAAAACCATTAAAAGAGAAAAGGCAAAAGCGGCAAAGCTAAAGTAAAGCACTTTGCCGCTGCTATTTTTTAAAAGCAGTGTACAAATTATTAAGAGCGAATCTAAAGATAATAGAAAAAATATATTTTTAGATAATGAAATAAAAAATATCAAAACAAAAACCGAAAGGAGCTTTAAAGCAGGATTGACACTATATAAAAATCCCTTTTTTTCTATAAAATCCTGCCTTCTTATATTAGATGCTGCACTTAAAAGAGCTTTAACAGTCTTATCTGCAAATGTGTCTTTATCTTTCTTTGGGGTAAAATCGTCCTCTTTAAACAGCCAGTCCATAAATCCTCCTATTTTTCATGTTTTAAAGATTTCATATTTACTAACTTAAATATTAAAAATATAATTGCTATTCCTGCTACTGCTGATATTATATACCCTAAAGTCTCTGAAAGTCCAGAAACAGTATAATCCGGCATTAAAGAGTTAAAGCTGATGCCCTTTTCCATTCCTTTTGGCACATATCCTAAAAGGCTTACAACTTCTTCAGCTCCCCATTCTCCCCAAGCTGTGCCCTGAGCCAAAAGTCCGAGGGGACAAAGTATAACCATAGTTGCAATGAGTATATACAGAGGCTTATAGGATACGCTTCCCTCATATACTGTATCTAAAGATACCTTTTTAACATAAGCATATACAAGCGATGTTACAAGGCCTTCAACAACTCCTGCAACCAAAAGGTGAGGTATCATCATAGCAGGTATTGAAACTGAAAGAGGATATGGGCAGTATAGAGGAAGTCCTGCTGCATCCTTAAATAAAGCAGGCTGAATTCCAAATTCAACTGCTGCAAAGAATGCTGCTATATTAAGACCAATATATCCTGCAATAAAGGATGCTATATACTCTCCTTTTTCGTTTTTAAAATATTTCTTTAAGATAGAAAATATATAATATCCACTAAAGGGCATTATAAAGGCCATGTTAAAGCAGTTTGCTCCAAAGGCAAGTATTCCACCGTCTCCAAAGAATAATGCCTGAACTAAAAGTGCTGCAGTAACTGCAATACATGCACTATATGGCCCTAAAAGTATTGCAACTAAAACTGCACCTACCGCATGTCCTGTTGTTCCTCCAGGAAGGGGAAGATTAAACATCATAATCAAAAATGAAAAGGCAGCTCCTATGCCAAGCATTGGCATCTTTTTTCTTGGGATTTCGTCCTTAATCTTTTTTACAGCCCTTCTCCATGCTGGAATCATAGCCGCTCCAAAGACAGCACAGGTTGACGGGCTAAGGTAATTATCAGGTATATGCATAAAAACACCTCCAAAAAATAAAAGGCAGCATAAGCTGCCTTCGTGGTCTATTATTAATTTAGGTCTTCGTGACCTTATTCAAGTTTATTTTATCATAATATTAGGCATATTTCAATTCACATTACTATTTTTGTTTAAATTTTTAATTAAAGGATATTAAAGTAAAATTTCTAAACTAAAAACAAATTTACCACAGAAATAAGTTAAAAATTTTAACTGGGGAGGTTAAATCTAAAATCCCTGATTAAAAACTATACCTATTTATAACAATGCCTATATCATTATGAAAGAATACAGTTCAAAAAATACTCCCTTTCCTCTTTATAACCTGCTCTTCTTATTAGCTTTTCTACGAATTCGCTCTCTTCCCAGTTTTTGCTTCTCATATAGTAGCAGTATGCTATATCATAAAAATCCTGAGGGAATAAGAGATATCCGTATAAAACCTTCAGCTCTTTATCATCTATTTGTCTGATTTGTGAATAGGAATTTATAATATTTTTCGCCATATCAACGCTCCAGCTGTTATGCTTTATTGCCCTTGTTATAATATTGCATAAATCATGGCAGGGAATATCAATTAAACAGTAGTCAAAATCAAGAAAGTATATATTGTTATCATTTCCAATCAATATGTTGTGATGGGCAAGATCGTGATGGCAAAGGGTATGAAATCTTTCACAAAGGCTAATATAATCAGAACTTTCAAGACATAAAACAGAATCCTCAGCACACTTTATATAGAAGTCAACATTTTCAAGATAAAGACTATCAAACTCTGTCTTATTAACATGCATATTTGCTATTTCTTTATATTTTTTCATAGACTCAATTTTATCACTGAATTTTTTTATAGTTTTCTTTAAATTATTCCTCGATTCATCAAATATATCTATATCAATGCCTGCATTGTGAAGCTTTGCAAGGGCCTTTGAAGCTTCACTTAAATCTATCGGATTTTGAAATACGCACTCTCTTCCTTCTATTAAATCTAAAACTACATATATTCCTCCTTTATATTCTGTATAGGGTTTATTATCCCTTGTAAGCCTGAAATTTATGACATAGGGATATTTTTCCCTTAAAGCCCTTAATGAATTATATATAAACATAAGAGTATCTATATCGTACTCGACCTTTTTTAAAATTTTATATCCTTCATCGGTATTTAAAATATACACAGAACGGATGGGGGAAGCATCCTCCACTAAAAAGTCAAAACAGTCAAATATTTTTGTATCAAGCATATATGAGGATAGAAAGGATTTGTCTCTGTATCTATACTCCATCACTACACCGTTACAGAAAACCTATGAAACTTATAAAGTTTCTGTTTCCTTCCTTGTTCATCGTGTCCACTTTCGGATAAACCTACTCATGTTTGTTTGACACTCCAAAGGCTTAAATTCCCCACTAACGTATGGGTACATATCAATAGCTAACGTTTTGTGCTATGCTATTGATTTGCCATAGTTTTTAAGATTTATACTTGCATTTAAGTCTCTATCTATCTCATATCCACATCCTTCGCATATAAAGACTCTTTCTGATAGAGATAAATTATCTTTTACATTACCACATCTACTACAAGTTTTACTTGAAAGGTAGAATCTGTCTGCAAGTATAAACTTAATTCCACTTAATGCACACTTATATTCCATCTGCCTTTTAAATTCATGGAAAGCTTGTTCTTGTATAGCTTTTGATAGCTTTCTATTCTTTAACATTCCGCAAGTATTTAAGCTTTCCATTACTACATACTCTGGCTTGGTTCTCACCAAAGATGTAGTTATTTGATGAATATAGTTGTGCCTTATGTTTTTAAGCCTTCTTTGCACTTTTAGAACAAGAAATTCTAACTTTTTAATGTTTTTAGTCTTTCTGTAGCGGTATTCACCTCCCTCTATTTGAATTTTGTTTAATTCATATTTTTTAGATAGTTTCCTTTGCAGTCTTTTAAGTTTCTTTTCAAGTTTCTTAACTTTGCTTGACTTGTTTATATTCTTAAACTTCTGTCCTGTACTAACTATAGCTAAATCCTTTACTCCTAAATCTATTCCTATACCTTCTGAATATTGAATGTTATCTTGCTTTGAATTTTCCTCTACTCCTATTGATAACCACCAATTTAGTCCATCAAATGTTACTCTTGGATTAGAGTACTTAACACCTTTTCCTATTGGAATTCTGCCTACTTCAGCTAATTTAACCCAATTTAGCTTTTGTTTGTTTTTCTTTTTAGAAGAGGTTAATTTCTCTAATTTTACATGAGTATCTGTTATAACAACTTTATCTGTATCTTGATAAAAACTTAGTTTACTTCTTTTCTTAGATTTAAACTTTGGAAATTTAGTACGACCTTCAAAGAAATTCTTATAAGCGATATAGGCATCTTTTATAGCTTGTTTTGTGATATTATTTGAATAGTCGTTTAACCATTTGTATTCTTCTTTATGTTTAAGTTCTGTTAGTCTTTTTCTTAAAACTCTATCGTCTAAAAATTTACCACCATTTTTATAGTTAACTTGTTGTTGTTCTAAAGCCCAGTTATAAGCCCACCTTGCAACACCTGCACATTCAAACAGTTTTGTCTTTTGCTTATTATTAGGTAAAAGCATTACTTTGTAGGTTTTAATCATTCGTTTCACCTCAATTCCTAAGTCTAAATTGCTTGATAAAGCATCAAGATTTAATTATCAAATATACCAGTCCTACCAAATAGGTGGGATTTTTTATAAATTGTGTATAGATTTTTATGAAATCTTATCAATTTTTTAACTGTTATCAGCCTCCATAATATTAGATATCTTTTCTAAAGAGTAGGCCCTTTTAAGCTTATCTATATAAAACTCATCATCTTTTTTACATTCCATATACTTTTTTATTGTTTTTAAGGAATAATATGGAAAAGAAACATAGGCTTTTATTATTTTATCAAGATTAGAATCCACTTTTCTAATGCTCCTATATCGTTTTAATATATCCTTATAAACGTTTTTATCCTTAGAATCCTCAATAGAGTGTTTAATTAGGAGGGCTAAATCTTCAATGCACAAATTGTATCCCATATCAAATACTTTGACTATAAGAGGCTTACCGCATCTTACTACTGCAGTTGAACTCGATGCTGAATTTATACAAACTTCTCTTTTTTTCATGCTCTCCTCGAGAAGTTTTAAATATTCCTTTGATTTAAAAACCTTCTGACTGTTTTTTGCCCTTACTAAAAGCTCATCAATATATGGCATAACATATTCCTCAAAGGGCGTTAAATTTTCCTTATCTTTTATTTCACTTTTAAACTTTTCAAGTTTTGATGTGAGCATCCTGTATTTTTCAGCTCTTTTTCCCCAATAAACCTTAGTCTTAATTCCCTGGGGCTGTATAAATCCTTCAGTACAATTATGAAAATGCGCAAGCATCCCCGCCATAGTGAGTATATTTTTTTTATTCGTAAGGTGAAAATTTTCTTTCCCATATTCGCTTGTAAGTATTAAAAGACCATCGCTGCTTTTATCGTATAGATTTCCGCTTTTAGTTTTGTTTATTTTAATTATGCTCTTAAATCCATTAGATACTGCATAATCTATTATTGCATAAGACGATAGAACCTCCCATTCCTTTGCATCAACTAAAATCTCCATATTGCCCCTCCTTTAGTCTTTGCTCAAAATCCTTTAAAAAGCTCATCCTGTCTTTGCTGTCCTCTGCAATCCTTTTAAGTTTTCTTACAAAAAAATCCTCATCCCAAGGCTGCTTCTCAACATAATACTGAAGCCCTACCTGCCAAAAATCCTGAGGAAACTGCATAAAACAAAATATTAGATATATTTCATCCTTATTTATTGGTATCTTGTTGCAATAAATCGAAAGAATAAATTCTAAAACATCAAAATCCCAATTTCCGTATTTTAAATTTCTTATTATAATACTCGATAAATCGTGAAGGTGTGAATCTAAAATGCAGTAATCAAAGTCTATCATATACATGTCAAGATTTGAGGTTATTAAAAAATTATGATTGGCAGTATCGTGATGACATATACATGATTTTCTTTTATGTTCTTCCATAATATCAAAGTAATTTGAGTTTTCAAGGTCTTTAACGGATTTTAGCGCCTGCCTGTAGTGGGCATCAAAGCATTTTAAATATATATCATCAAAATCAGAAATTTCATCCTTTGATTTAATGATTACCTTGAAATACAAAAGTTCATCGCATCTTTTTTTAAATCTTTTAACCCATTTTCCATACTGGTCTCTTCCCTTTGCATGAAAATCAACCTTAAACCCTCTTGATAACAGGTGTAAATCTCCTAAAGTATCAAGACACATTTTAAGCTCAATTGGGTTTTTAAAATCTGCCTCTCTCGAGTCTATCCAGCTGCAAAGATAGCCATAGCCATTATCTTTTTTTATAAAATTATCCCCCTTTATTGTTTTATAAGGAAGCAGTACCCCTTTAAAGCCCCTGTAATATAAATACTCTATTGCATTTATTATAAATTTAAACTGCTCATAATCATAATTTGAAGATTTAAAGCAAAGATATCCCTTATCAGTTTTTATTTTATAAGCGTTTTTTATCTTTTCTGCTTCAAATACGGGGATTTCATAATTTTTCTCAATTAATTCCTTCACATTCTCCATTCCATCAACTCCAGAGTAAAATGAATTCTATTTTATAATATGAAAGCAATAAGTAAATGTGATAGAAAATAAGATTTTATGCACAATACAGCAAAAACAATAATATTAATAATATATAGGCTTAAATGGGAGTGAATTAAGTGAAAATTGCAATCGATGGACGAGGTGCTAACTGGTATGCAGGAACAGGAATAGGAACTTATACCCAGCAGGTTTTAAAATATATTCTAAATTTTGATTTATCAAACGAATATCACCTTTACTGGTGCGGAACGAATTATAAAGAATTATCAAATATTCCTAATGTAACTGTGAGCATAGCCTCAAAAAAACACCACAGGTTTTTTGAAGAATATTTTATCCCTGAAAATATTAAAAATAAATCTATAGACATATACCATGTTCCTCAAAACGGAATAGGACTTCCCCACAAAAAAAGCTGCCTTTATATATCAACAATTCACGATTTAATACCCTATATAATGCCTGAAACCGTAGGGCGGGGCTATCTTAAAAGGTTTATTTCTCAAATGCCTGAAATAATACAAAACAGCGATATGATAATAACTGTATCAGAGTTTTCTAAAAAGGATATCATAAGGATTTTCGATGTGCCCGAGGACAAGATAAAAGTAACTCATCTTGCAGCTGACAGCTTTTTTAAGCCTATGGAAAAAGATATTGCAAAGGAATTTGTAAAAATAAATTACAATGTGGACTGCGATTATATATTATATCTTGGAGGCTTTAGCCCAAGGAAAAACGTTAAATCCCTTATTGTTGCCTATTCAAGAATATATAAAGATATACAATCTGATATAAAACTTGTAATACTGGGCCCTTCAAAGGATGAACACTCATACTTGATTGAACTTTGCACAAGCCTTGGAATAAGGGACAGGGTTATATTCACAGGCTTTATACCCTATGACCACCTTCCATATTTTTATAACGCTTCTATTGTTTTTGTATATCCTTCACTTTATGAAGGCTTCGGGCTTCCTCCCCTTGAGGCTATGTCCTGCAAAATACCTGTAATAACATCAAATGTATCATCGATACCTGAGGTTACAGGGGACAGCGCAATACTCATAAACCCTTTTGACACTGAAGATTTAAAATGTGCCCTTGAAAGAGTACTCGAAGATGAAAAACTAAGATATGACATGGCAGAGAAAGGCTTTGCCCGCTCAAGAGAGTTTTCCTGGATTAAAACAGCCGCAAACACCCTTAACATATACGAAGAAACCTATGCAATGTATAAATAAGTTTTTGTTGTTTTGTTAAGTGCTATCCAGTTGACATAATGCAAGGTTGAACTTTGCGATTAAAGACAAGACCATGATACTGCTAAAGCCAATATAAAGCGAATTTTAGAGCTTCTAAATGAGCGACAGCAATTGGCTGTGCAGTATTATGGTATCATAAATTTGCAAAAAATTAAGGAGCCTTTCGGCTCCTTTTAAAAGTTATATATTTTGCTGTATTTTTCTTTTAAGTATTCAATAAAATATTTTGCAGTAAGCTCTTCTCCCGTTGCCATCTTCAATATTTCTGAAGGTTTATATACGCTTCCATGTTTATGAATGTTTTCACTCAGCCATTCCTTAACAACGCTTAGCTCTCCCTTTTCAATTTTCTCATCAATATCTTTAATATTCTGCTTCATCTTGTTAAAGAACTGTGCTCCATATAAATTTCCAAGGGCATAGGATGGGAAATATCCAAAACTTCCTCCTGCCCAGTGTATATCCTGAAGTACTCCCTGCGAATCATCCTTAGGCTCAACATTGAGGTATTCCTTATACTTTTCTTTCCATACCATTGGCAAATCTTCAACCTTTATTTCATCGTTAATAAGCATCTTTTCTATTTCATATCTTATTATAATGTGAAGGCTGTATGTAAGTTCATCGGCATCAACCCTTATTAAAGAAGGCTTTACTATATTTATGCCTTTATAAAAATCCTCAAGGGATACATTTTCAAATTGAGGATAGATTTTTATTAATTTAGAATAAAAATACTTCCAAAACTCTTTGCTTCTTCCTATTATATTTTCATAAAATCTTGACTGGGACTCATGTATTCCCATTGAAACTCCTGTACCGAGGGTTGTTCCATTCAGCTCATCAGGAATATTCTGCTCATATATTGCATGTCCGCCCTCATGTATACAGCTAAAAAGCGAAGGTCTTAAATCATCCTCATGATACTTTGTAGTTATCCTGACATCCCTGTTGCAAAACTCTATTGTAAAGGGATGCATAGTTTCATCAAGCCTTCCAGCATCAAAATCATATCCAATAGCTTTTAAAGCTTCCCTTCCAAGTTCTTCCTGGCTTTCCTTTGAATAATCCCCCTTAAAGAAGCTGTCATCAGGAGTATAATTTGAAGCTTTAATCTTATCTAAAATCTCAATTATAGCATCTTTGAGCTCACCAAAAACCTTATCAAGTTTTTCAACCGTCATTCCCATCTCATAAAAGTCTAAAAGTGTATTATACTTATTACCTTCATATCCCCAGTAATTTAAAAATTCCTTATTCATTTCTACTATCTTTTCAAGATAGGGCTTAAATATTTCAAAATTTTTCTCATTCTTTGCCTGCGTCCACTTATCCTCAGCCTGTGAGGTTAATATTACATATTCCTTAAATCTATCCTCAGGGATTTTTTTGTTTTTATCATATTCCCTCTTAATTTTCTCAACCATTGAAGATGTAACTTTATCAAGGTCTTGAGCGCCTTCAAAGTATGTTACAAACTCCTTTACTGCATCAGATGTCTGCATCCTGTAAGCTTCTGTAGATAGATACCCTAAAACGTCGGAGCGGAAATTAATACCCTTTTTAGGCATACCAACCCTCATGTCCCAATAAAGTACCGAAATTGCGCTGTTTAAGTACTCGATTTTGCTGACATACTCTTTAAATTCCTTTAGCTTTTCATCAAATGCGCTGCTCATAATACCAACCCCCTATTTTAAACATTAATTTAATAATAGCATAATCTGTAAAAAATAAAAAGAATGCCAAATACAAAATATTGTATTTGGCATAAAATATGTCAACTAAGCGGCACTTGACAAGTATTAAACTCCTGAATAAGCTGAAAATCCTCCATCAACAGGAATAACTGTTCCTGTCACAAATCCTGAAGCATTATTATCTACAAGCCAAAGAAGAGTTCCTATCAAGTCTTCAGGAGTACCAAACCTGTTCATAGGAGTATTGTTTAATATTTTTTCTGCTCTTTCTGTATATGAACCATCTTCATTAGTCAATAATCTCCTGTTCTGCTCAGTTAAGAAAAAGCCTGGTGCTATTGCATTTACCCTTATTCCAACCTTTGACATATGAACAGCAAGCCACTGAGTAAAATTGCTTACCGCAGCTTTTGCACCGCTGTATGCAGGAATTTTGGTTAATGGAGTAAAGGCATTCATTGAAGATATATTTATAATTACTGCCCCATCTTTTTCAATCATATCCTTTGCAAAGGTTTGGGTTGGCATTAATGTTCCTAAAAAGTTAAGATTAAATACAAACTCTATTCCCTTAGGATCGAGGTCAAAGAATGTAATAATATTACTATCTTTATTATTTAAATCCTCTTTATATAAATACTCCTTTGTTGTAGTACCTTTAGGATTATTACCTCCAGCTCCGTTTATTAATATATCGCAGCTTCCTAATTTTTCATTGATTTCTTTTTTTGCATTTTCAAGGCTCTCTGAATTAAGTACGTTGCATTCAACTCCAATTGCATAATATCCCTTGGAGCATATTTTGTTTGCAACTTCATCAGCCTTTTCCTTATTTAAATCAAGTACTGCAACCTTTGCGCCGCACATTGCAAGAGCCTCTGCGAACATGCTGCAAAGTATGCCTCCTCCGCCCGTTACAACGGCTGTTTTACCTTTAAGGTCAATATTGAATGGTACTTTCATATATGTTATCTTCCTTTCATTACTACTTGCATCCTTTTTCAATAGCTTCATATAAACCGTTAAGATATACAGCTCCTAAAGCCCTGTCATAAAGTCCATATCCAGGTCTTCCCTGCTCTCCCCATATCATTCTTCCATGATCAGGTCTTACAGGTCCGTCAAATCCAATATCATAATATGCCTTCATTATTTCATACATATCGAGGGAGCCATATTCACTTCTGTGGGCTGACTCTTCAAAGCATTTTTCACCGGTAATTTTTATATTTCTTACATGGGCAAAATGTATTCTTCCCTTTTTACCAAAATATCTTATAAGCTCAGGTATATTATTATCAGGAGCTACTCCGAGAGAGCCTGAACATAAAGTAATTCCATTATTAGGGCTGTCCACAAGATTTATAAATCTTTCAAGATTCTCCTTATTTGTTATTATTCTTGGAAGCCCAAATATTGACCATGGCGGATCATCGGGATGTATCGCCATTTTAATTCCAACTTCCTCAGCAGTTTTAATAACCCTCTCTAAGAAATATTTTAAATTGTTCCATAAATCTTCCTCAGTTATGCTTTGATACTGAATTAAAAGATTTCTTAGATCTTCTTTATTATAACTTGTATCCCATCCTGGAAGCTCTAAGTCTCCCTTTAAAGGGTCCATCTGCTGAACTGTTTTTTCATCATATATAAGAGCTGTTGAACCATCAGAAAGTTTATAATCAAGACAGGAGCGTGTCCAATCAAATACAGGCATAAAGTTATAACATACAACTTCAATTCCGGCCTTTGATAAATTCCTTAAAGTCTCGCAGTAATTATTAATATATCTATCCCTTGTAGGAAGTCCCATCTTTATATCTTCATGTACAGGAACGCTTTCAATAACCTTGAAATTCAATCCCTTTGCTTCGATTTTATTTTTAAGCTCCATTATTTTTTCTAAGGGCCAAACCTCTCCTACAGGTATATCGTATATAGCTGTTACAACCCCTTTAACTCCCGGTATCTGGCGTATATAATCCAGTGTAACTTTATCATTGTCGCCATACCATCTAAAGGTCATGTACATAAAATTACCTCCCCTCTTCTACAAAAGCTTCATAAACATTTTCATTGTTTTTTTCAAACATTTCCCCGTTAATTACAATTTTTCTTACCTCAGATTTTGGAAGATGTATTTTTACTTTATTATATGGCAGTTCAAACTTACCTTCCTTTGAAATATCTATCTTTATTTCTTCTTCATCGCATTCCATATTAACGTTTACAAATGCAAATATGCCCTTCTTATAGTCGTTTGTATATCCATCATCTTCATAAAGTTTAAATTCAGTTTTACCAACATTCTTATGAGGAAATACCATAAAGCCTCTTTCATCCTTTGACTTAGTTTCAAAGGTGATTTCTGCATCGTTTACAGGAATTATTGCTCCTCCTCTTATAAATAAAGGTGAATAATTTAATGGAGCAGGAACTTTTATCCTTTGACCGCCTTCAAACCATAAGCCTGTATTATAATCATACCAGCCGTCATTATATTCTGGGAGATATACTTCTCTTTCATACTGTCCTTCTTCAACAACAGATGCAACAAGCATATCCTCACCAAGCATAAAGTCATCACAGTCTTCATATGTTTTAGTATCATTTTCGAAATTATAAAAAGTAGGTCTTACCATAGGTTCATAATATTCATGGGCTCTATATAATAGGTTATATATATATGGAGTTATTTTAACTCTGAACTTTATAGCTTCTCTTATATATGGAAGAACCTGAGGATACATCCAAGGTTCATTTACAGTACCATCATCATTCCAAGAATGTATTGTAAATCTTGGATGGAAAATACCGTTTTGAACCCATCTTACAAACATTTCAGGTTCAGGTGCAGGTCCTGCAAAGCCTCCAACATCATGGCCGAAATTATAAATTCCGCTAAGGCTAAGCCCTATACCCATCTTTATATTGTATTTTATTGTTTTATAGCATGTCCTGTTATCACCTGACCAAGTCTGAACATATCTTTGCATTCCAGGGCATCCTGATCTTGAAATAAGATATGGTCTTATTTTAGGGTTATATTCCTTTTGAGCTTCGAAAGAAGCTTTCATCATCAATAGTGACATCAATGGCCTTATCTGTCCTATATTTATTTCTTTTCCAAATCCGTTAGCTTTAGCATCACTGTCCCAAATTTCATATTCATTGTTATCGTTCCATGTTGAGTCTATACCATACTCTAAAAGCTTCTCTGTAACCTCTTTTTTCCACCATTCATAAGCCTTTGGATTTGTGAAATCTACATATGCACCTAAGTCATCCCAGAATTGAGCTGTCTCCGTTTTTTCTCCTGTCCTATCCTGAACAAACATTTTATTTTCTTCAAGCTCTTTATATATTGGATGATCTATTAATAGTGCTGGTTTTATATTTGCACAAAGTCTTAACCCGTTTTCATGGTAGTAGTTTATAATATCTTTAGGAGAAGGGAACTTATCCCTGTTCCAATTGAATACATATCTTTTCTTTCCTATCGATGTATATCCAGAAGATAACTGGAAAGAATCACAAGGTATATCATATTTTTTACACAGTTCTATGAATTTTTGAAGCCTTTCCTGTGCATTTGGTGCATCTGTATAATGCATCGTTGAACCTGAATATCCTATACTCCATTTCGGTGAAAATATAGTCCTTCCCGTTAGATAGGAAAATTTCTGTGTAACATTCTTTATTTCCGGTCCAAGTATTATGTAATAATCCAAGTCCCCATCTTCAGCATTGTAATACCTGTAATACCCATGATAATTATCAAGTTCTTTTCCCATGTCAAATATTGATGTTGATAAATTGTCATAAAAAATCCCAAAGGATATTCCTGTTTCCTTATTTCTTGTTATATAGAAAGGTACATGCTTATAAAGAGGATCAGTAGTTTCTGCATCGTATCCCATAGGATCAACGCTCATCATCTTAAAGCTTCTTCCATGTCTTTCAGCAATTCCTGATTTTTCTCCCAATCCATAATATTGTTCTTTTAAGCTTCTCTCTAAATAATGAAATACTCCTTTTCCTAATGAACCTTCTATATTATAAGCCTGCGTTTTTCTATCGCTTGCAAACTTGATTTCACTTCCGTTAATTTTTGCGTACCATGCCGTCTTCATGCCATTAAGGCTTATAACTAATTTAATTTTAGAAGTTTCTATAGTACATGTAAGTTCATCACAATTTAAAACATATTCAGGCTTAGAGAATGGGGAAATATCTAATCTGTCTCTTCCTTCCTTCTCAATATCATCCATGCCCGGTGCTACAAGCCACGTTCTATCCATTTTCAATTCATTTTCATACATTAAAAACCTTATAACATCTTCTTCAAGCACAAATACCTTTACATAAGTATTTCCATCAGCTAATTTAAAATCTATCACATTATTTTCATTTTTAATCAGTTTGAATAGATACTTTTCCTTTATCATTAAGAACTCTCCTTTATGCTATATTAAATGCAGCAGCTTTGGCAGAATCAAGCTTATTGAAGGTACATATGTAATAAGGAACAAAACAGCAATAAGCGCAGCAAAGAAAGGAAGCAGAGGTTTAAATACTCTCTCAATGGAAACATCTGCGACACTGCATCCTACAAACAGCGCACTGCCAACAGGAGGTGTCATAATACCTATACATAAGTTAAAAATTAAAATTATCCCAAAGTGTACTGGATCTACTCCTAATTGTGTAACTATAGGGAAGAATATAGGAGTAAATATAAGTATTGCAGGAGTTAAATCCATAAAAGTTCCAACTACTAACAATAATATATTTATTATTGCCAGGATAACTATTTTGTTTGTTGAAATAGATAATATTGCTTTGCTTATAGCTTCAGGTATTCCTGTATAAGCCATTACCCAGGACATTGCTGAGGATGCAGCAACTAAAAACATGATAACTCCTGTTGTTACAGCTGTCTTTAAAATGATATCCTTAATATCCTTTAATGTAATACTCTTATATATTATTGAAAGAATCAAAGGATATATAACAGCTATTGCAGCACCTTCAGTTGCTGTAAATGCACCGCCTACTATTCCTCCGATAACTATAACGATTAATAATAAGCTTGGCAGAGCATCAAAAAATACCTTAACTCCTTCTTTAAATGTAGTTTTAGGAGCAACAGGATAGTTGTGTTTCTTGGCATAGAAATATGCAACAACCATAGTTGCAACTCCCATTAATATTCCTGGAATATAGCCTGCAATAAATAAAGCTGATATTGAAACTCCTCCTGCAACAAGTGAATAAAGTATAAGTGCGCCGCTTGGAGGTATAAGCATTCCTGTAGGTGAAGATGCTATATTTACAGCTGCAGAATATGCAGGATCATAGCCTTCTTCTTTTTCAAGAGGAGCCATGGTACCACCTATGGCAGCAGCTGCTGCAACTGCAGAACCTGATAAAGCTCCAAAGAGCATATTCCCAAGAACATTTGCATGAGCAAGTGCACCTGGTATTCTTCCTCCTATAACTTTAGCAAAATTAACTAATCTCTTTGCAATACCTCCATTGTTCATTATGTTTCCCGATAGAACAAATAATGGAACCGCAAGAAGTGAAAAGCTGCTGATACCGTTTACCATTTTTTGAGTTATTGTAAATATTGCAACATCCGGTGGAGTAATTACCAAAGCAGTTATTATAGAAGATAAGCCAATTGCTATTGAAATAGGAATTCCAATCACTAAGGAGCCGAAAAAAACTGCAAACAAAACAATCATTGCTGTTGTAATCATCTATAGTTCTCCTTCCCTCATTTTAAAAATATCTAATCATTCATTTTAAAATCTTCGATTATGTTATAAATCTGATAAAGAATTATTAATACTCCCGAAACCAAAATAGATGAATAAATATAGCTCTTAGGAATATTTAGTATAGGAGTTCTCATTCCTGCAACTCCTGTTGTAATCTGCTGTCCTCCCATAACGAGTATAAATATTGTAAAAATCAATACTGATGAATCTATAAAAACACAAAGAATTTTCTTTTTTATTCCTGACAATTTTTCCTTTAAAAAGATTAAAGACATATGCTGCCTTGTTCCAAAGGCGTAAGCTGCTCCCAAGAATGATGTCCAAATTAAAATTATTATTACAAGCTCTTCAGTGAATGTGCTTGGATTTTTCAGCACATATCTTGTAAAAACCTGCCACAGAACTAATGCTGTCATTATAATCAATAAGGCTGAATTAACATAAGCCAACAAAGTATCTACAAATTGCTTTACTTTTTTCATTTCCTGCACCACCAATATAATAAATTCTCTATTCGTAATTAGACCAGAAAACCTATTTACTGTCAGATTTTCTGGTCTTTTTAGGTCCTTAATTATTGTATAGTTTTAAATGCATCTAATAACTTTTTAACTTCTATCATTTCATTAGAGTATTTTTCAATCATTGGAGCAACTGCTTCTTTAAATGGCTTCTTATCAACATCATTGAATTTAACACCCATGCTCTTTGCCTGCTCTACAGCTTCCTGTACTGATTTCTTCCATAGAGGCTTTTGGAATTCAGTTGAATCCTTTGCAGCTTCCTGAATTGCTTTTTGCTGGTCAGCAGTTAAGCTGTCCCATACCTTTGAACTGATAACTAATATATCTGGAATTCTTGTATGCTCATCATAGCTAAAATATTTTGCAACTTCTCCATGCTTTCCAATTGTTAAAGCAGTTTCATTGTTTTCACAGCCGTCTATAACTCCTGACTGAAGTGCAGTATATACATCACCGTAGTTCATGCTTACTGCTGTTCCGCCTAATGCCTGCATCATATCTGTCTGGGACTTGAATCCCATAACTCTTATTTTTAATCCTTTTAAATCCTGAGGAGTATTTATTGCTTTCTTTGCAGTATAGAAGGATCTTGCACCTGAATCATAATAAGTTAAACCTATAAAGCCTTTATCCTTTGTCTTGTTATAAAGTTCCTTAACTACATCTGATTCCATACATTTATAAAAGTGATTTTCATCGTTGAATACATATGGAAGTGAGAAAGCATTGTAACCATCCTCATATGTAGTCAATGCTGTTGCTGAAACTTTTGTAAGAGCTACTGCTCCAGCCTGAAGCTGCTCTAATACTTCTGATTCAGAACCAAGCTGTCCATTAGGAAATATCTGAATTTTAACTTGACCATTAGTCTTCTCTTCAACTTTTTTAGCAAATTCAGCTAATGCTAAATGAACTGGATGCTGCTCATTTAAGTTATGAGCTAATTTTAATGTTACTGATTTTTGTTCTGAACCTGAACCATTTGAAGATTTTTGAGTTCCGCATGCTGCCATGCTCAGCATTACGATTGCTGTCATGAATAATGCAATAATTTTTTTCATTTTTTATCCCCCTTAATTTTTTATTTTATATTTTACCCTTAACAGGTAAATTATTTACTTATCAGCAGATTAAAAGTTCCTTCATTTTTTTTCTGTCATCTTCAGTAATGTGATAGATGTTTGAATTTTTTTCATTAGTATCTCTGTTTTCAATAATCAGAACCTTCGAGTTATTATTTAAAATTAGTGCATGCCATTGATTTTGTTTAATATTGTAAAGTTTATTTTTTTCGAGAACAGTTACATTTATTTCACCCATTTTCTCTTCGAAGCCCGCTGTAAAGAGCGCAGCTTGTCCTTCAAGAAGCACAAAAACTTCATCAGTTTCAAGGTGTCTTCCAAAGGTTTTAACATTCTCTATATCATTTATTTCATTACAATAGGTGTTCTGTGCAACTCTCCAAGAGTTAAAATCTATAAGAGGCTTAAATCCTTCGCCCTCTATATTTACTATCTCAACCATTTTACCCTCCACTGCTTTAAATTTGTTTTTTAATAAAATCCCAAAAATTAGTGCTGAAGATGCTTTCTACATCTCTTCTTATCTCTTCTTCGCTTATTGCCCAGCCTGAATCCATGATGTCTTGATATTTATCTATAAGTACAGATGAAATTATCTTTTTAGAATGATACCATTTATATATAAGCTGGTCTATTACTCTCGAATCTGAATGCTGAGGAATAAAGGATAATCCGAGGGTCTCCATTCTTATTCTTGTTATCTCCTCTATCATGCTTGGGTTATTTAAAAACCACCAGCATCCAAAAACCATAAGGTTTCTGAATTTTCTTGTTAAAATTGCAAGTTCATGCTGATTCTCTTTAGAGAGCATTGTTACCATAAATTTATTATCCATAAACTCTCTGCACAAATATTCAACTTCACTTATATCTGCCTTACCAAGAAAATCCCCAGCTAAATTCAGTCTTGGATTTGCAGCTCTTTTTACACCTATCATCATTGCAAAGGGAATATTAAATTCCCTGCATACAGGCAATACACATTTTTCAATTATCTTCTTTTTGTATGTATTATCATTTATTATCGTAAAAGATGGAGGCAGCGATACTGCCATATATACTGAATCGGTTCTCCTCACCCATTCAGATAAAAATCTTTTTATTTCTTCGATTGATTTATCATCCAAATCAAATTTAACATCATATCCCCATTGATTTAATTTTAAATATATCTTATCAAAATCATTTAAAAGGGGGTCAATTCTTAATGATGAAATAAACCTGCTGTCTTTAATGTATCCCTTTTGCCATATCTGCCTCTCTTTTTCATCAAAAGGGTCGTTTGTCATTATAACTTCCTTTACATTGGAAATCTCAAAAACTTTATTTATATAATCACTTGTGCTTATTGAATCATAATATTTTCTGTATTCATCCAGATTCCTTTTTGAGATATCAAACCCAAGCTTAGATAATACAGTTAAAACCCCTCTTTGTGCTTCACTAACAGGCGTATGCTGTAAAAACAGTGTTTCCCATATTTCATTAGCCTGCTCTCTTTTTGAAAGCTTAAAGAATTTTTCGTATTCAATATCAGAATATCTGAAATATTCCGCACAAAGATAGTGATATGTCAGAAGCTCATCTATACCCCATAATGATAGTTCTTTAAAGCTTTCTGGGAAAAGGTGTGTATGAATATCTGTTATTTTTACGTTTTCAATTTCATTTAAAACTGCTTTTTTTAATAAATCCCTGTTCGTAATTATAGCTTTTCATCTCCTATCACAATAATTAAAGTGAAAATTGTTAACGTGTGCATATTTAGCTATAAGAAATTATGCATTTTTACTTACTGATTTTCTGATAACAAGCTCGGCATCCATGTATTTAATCATACCATTAGCTTCACAGTTTTCAATCAATTCAATAATCATTTTAGCACCTTCTCTTCCAATATCTTCAATATGCCTGTTAACTGTCGTTAAGGAAGGGTTTAAAAATTGAGAGATGCTATTGTCATCAAAACCAACAATAGAAATATCATCAGGTACTTTTAATCCCATCTGAAAAGCTGCATTCATTGCTCCTATAGCCATATCATCATTTGAGCAAAAAACAGCGCTGGGCACTTTAGGCAATGACAAAAGCTTTTCCATTGCCGTATATCCGCTTTTGAAATCATATGTACCTTGAACTATAAAATCATTATTTATAAAGATTTTATTTTCCATCAAAGCATCTAAATACCCCTGTTTTCTCTTTTCTGTTGATTTAAATCCTTCCTTACCTAAAATGATTGCAATATCCTTATGTCCATTATCTATTAAGTAATTAACTGCTTGTTTTGAGGCGATTCTATCATCCGTTAATATACAGATGATAGAATCACATTTTATTTCCCTGTTTAGAACAACAATAGGTATTTTTTTCTCTATAACATTATATATAAACAGATTGTCCTTTTCGCTTTGGCTCATCAAAATTATTCCGTCAAATCTCTTTGATGTAACTAAGTTGAAATCTTTATAATCATCTATGCCTTTAATTATTAAATTATATTTATCCTTAATTATGCTGTTTACACCCTTTACAGTTTGATTGAAAAATGAAGGTGTTGTTCCTATATTTAATGTAGAGAAGAACAAACCTATATTAAATGTTCTATCTGTAACCAGATTTTTAGCATTTAAATTAGGTACATAATTAAGCTGCTGGGCTATTTCTTTAATTTTATTTTTTGTTTCATCCTTTATAAGAGGGCTGTTGTTTAAAGCCCTCGATACTGTTGTATGAGAAACTCCTGCCAGTCTTGCGATATCCTTAATTGTAACGTTCATAACAATTCACCTTCATGGCTAACCTAAACTACAGTATGAATTATACCATGTTTTGCACACGTTAACAATATATATTTTATAAAAATTTTCATAAGTATTAAAATTTATTATCTTTGCACTCTTCCTGATGCGTCACCCTTCATTAAAGTTTCTACTTCTTCTTTAGAAACAAGGTTAAAGTCTCCTTCAATTGAATGTTTTAGGCAGGATGCTGCAACCGCAAACTCGAGTGCATCTTTGCTGCCCATTCCTGAGGATAATCCGTATATAAGTCCTCCTGCAAAGGAGTCTCCGCCGCCAACTCTGTCAACGATTCTAATATCATATTTTCTTGATCTTATAAATTCCTTACCATCATAAATCATAGCTGACCAGCCGTTATCTGAAGCCGAGTAGCTCTCTCTTAAAGTTATAGCTGCATATTTTAAACCAAATCTGTCAAAAAGCTCTTTCGCAACCTTTCTATATCCCTCTTCGCTCAGCTTTCCGCTTTCAATATCTGTTGCATCTGCCTTTATTCCAAATACTTTTTCTGCATCTTCTTCATTTGCAATTATAACATCGCAGTATTTTACTATCTCTCCCATTACTTTTCCTGCTTTTTCGCTGCTCCAAAGCTTTTTTCTGTAGTTAAGATCGCAGCTTACCATAACTCCTTTTTCTTTTGCTTTTTTTACAGCTTCTAAAGTAATTTCAGCACAATTATCTGATAAAGCTGGAGTTATACCTGTAAAATGGAACCACTGTGCATCTTTAAAAACCTCGTCCCAGTTAAAGTCTTCACTTGAAGCTTCTGATATAGATGAATGAGCCCTGTCATATATAACCTTTGATGGTCTTTGTGATGCTCCTTTTTCGCAGAAATATATTCCAAGTCTTTCTCCGCCTCTTGCTATGTAGTCAGTATTTACTCCATACTTTCTAAGCTCATTAACTGCACATTGTCCTATTTCATGCTTTGGAACTTTAGATACAAAATATGCATCCTTCCCATAATTAGATAGGGATACAGCAACATTCGCTTCTCCTCCGCCATATACAACTGAAAATTCCTTTGACTGAACAAACCTTTCATAACCCATAGGGGCAAGTCTTAACATTATTTCTCCAAATGTTACAAATTTACTCATTATATTTGCCTCCTCAATATTTATATATTAATTCTATTTATTTTTGTCTTGCTTTTTTTACAGCTTCTACGAATTGCTGTGCAGTTCTTGTTACAAGTTCATAGTCTCCTGTTTTTGCTCCCTTTGTAAGGCTGCTTCCTGTGCCTACTGCAACAGCACCAGCTTTAATCCATTCCTCAACGTTATTTAAGTCTACCCCTCCTGTAGGCATAAAATTACCCTGTGGAAGAGGTCCTTTAAAGTCTTTAATTATTGAAGGCCCAAAAGCACTTCCTGGAAATACTTTTAAAATTTCAGCTCCAAGCTCTAAAGCTTCAATAGCATCCCTTACAGTCATAATTCCCGGCATAACAGGAACCCTGTATCTATTGCATAATTTAATAGTATCAGGATTTAAACTCGGGCTTACAATATATTTTGCGCCTGCTAATATACAAGCCCTTGCTGTTTCAGGATCAAGTACTGTTCCTGCACCTATTACAACATCATCATCATCTTTATAAACCTGTGAAAGCTCTTTTATAATATCAACAGCATCTATAACCGTCATGGTAACTTCGAGAATATTTATTCCGCCTTTTTTAACAGCATCAACTATTTTTATTCCCTGCTCTTTAGACTCTGCTCTTATAACAGCAACTACCCCGCTGTCTACTATTTTTTTAATAGTTTCAATCCTTTTCATTCTCATACCTCCTATAATAATCCATTTAATTTTTAATCTTTAATTTTTACCTTAAGCATATAAAAGCATTTTGTCATTTAATTTCGTTCCATATTATGAAACATAGTTTCATTATTTTCCTATAAAAAATATAATTTCTTTTTAAATATCTATCCCTTACTTTGTAAAGAGCCGAAAAATTTTTTATATATAAATTTAATCAGATAATGTTGTAAATATGATATATAAAAATAACTTTACTCTAAACATCGTTAGGAAAAATAGTTTCGTTATTTTATAAATTTAATAAAAAGCTCTTATCTGTTTCACATGATGGAACGATGTTTCAATTTGTTCCATTATTATATTATCATTACTTTTATAAAAATTCCATATAAAATTTATAATTTTATTTATTTTTAATATATCCTAACTGATATGAAATTTCCTCTGTTATTTCAATTAATATTTTCTTTATCTCCTTCATTTTATCATCTGTCATATGTATTGTAAGACCTGATATACTTGCTGCAGCTTCTGCTTTCCCTTCTCTATTATATATAGGTGCTGCTATGCATCTAATTCCTTCTTCAAATTCAACCTCATCAACTGCATAGCATCTTTCCTTTGATTTTTTTAATTCATTAATCAGTCCATCAATATTTGTTATTGTATTTTGTGTGTACTTAATCATATCTTTTTCTTTTATTAACGCTTTTATAAAGTTTTCATCATAATCCCACAAAAGAACTTTGCCAACAGCTGTACAGTAGAGAGGAATTCTTTTTCCTATCTGCGAATTCATTCTAACGCTTCTTTTATTGGTATCGCTTTCAACTTTATCAATATATATTGCTTTATCTCCATCAAGAACAGCAAGATGTACAACCTGGTCTGTTACCTGAGCAAGTTTCTTTAAATATGGTCTTGATACATTTCCTATATCAAGGCTGTCAAGTATTGAATTTGCAAGATATAGTATTCTTTTCCCAAGCCTATAATTATCGCTGTCAATTTCCTTTTCAACATATCCTTTATTCATAAGAGTTAAAAGCAATCTATGAACTGTACTCTTGCTAAGCCCAACATCCTTCGATATTTTAGTTACACCGCATCCTTTTTTCTCCTCAGAGAGCTTTTCTAAAATTAATATTGCTCTTTCAACGGATTGTACATTGCTTTCTGATTCCTTTGTCATATAATCACCTCGATTACTAAATTTATCTAAGAAAAATCCATTAAATCTAATTTTATCATATAAGCTCTTTAGGATAAACTAAAATGATATCATTTTTAAAGTATTTCTTATGCAAAAGAGCCGCCTTAAATCCTTAAGACAGCCCCTATAAAATCCCTATATTGAGTTTGTCAACTGGGTGGCACTTGACAAACTCAAAAGATTATCTATAGATATCCCTGCTGAAATTACTCCCTTATCATCCTTCCTTCTTAGTGCCATAAATTTATAAAGTTCTCCTGTATCAAGCCTTCTTGTCAGAGGATATATTTTTATATCCTCATTAGATTTGTAAAACTCAACATAGCGTTTATCGATTTCAAAAATATTTAATCCTATTGCATCCTTTGTTGTGGCATATTCAAATCGTCCCTTATCATTTGAATAATAGATATCATTTATTTTTAGACTGCTGCATAATTTCATTAATTCATCTGGGGATTTATCACCAGAATATTCAATTATTATTTCGCCTATTTCTTTTAATTTACTATCCACATCTTCATCTAAAACATTTTCTAAAAACTCATTGCTTAGATTTGAAATTTTATCTGTTACAAAATTTAAAGCACTGATTATTATTCTTTGGTTCTCAACTGCCTCAGAGGTTGTCTGAATAAATTCCAAAGTCCTGTCGTGGGAAAACTTTAATGTGTTAATTTTTCCTCTTGTCCTGTCTGCTGAAATTTGAACCTCTTTTGCTTCATTTTTTATTTCATCAATTTTCTTGTCAAGTTTATTTGATGCTTCAAATATATTTTTAAGGGCATCATCTATATTAACTATAGTATTGTTTACTTCTGCTATTTTCCCATTACTACTGCTGCTAATGCTTTGCATATTTTCTATATTGCTTTGAAGCTCACTGGTTAGTTTCTTTATTTCCATGTTAAAATATTTTACCTGTTCTGAAAGTTTCCTGACTTCACTTGCAACAACAGCAAAACCCTTCCCATGTTCTCCTGCTCTTGCCGCTTCAATGCTTGCATTCAACGACAATAAATTAGTCTGGTTAGCAATTTGCTCTATGCTGTGGGATACTGAAAATATTTTTTCTGAAGTTGATTTTAGGTAATCAGTGGTATGAATAAAATTCTTATATATATCAACTATATCATTAAAGTTTTTTATTATACTCTTTATAGTATTTTCACTGTTCACTATAACCTCAATGCTTTCATTTGAAAGCTTAGCCGTATCCTTTGATAAATCTCTGATAAATACTGCTTTATTATTAATATGAGATGCTTCATCATCGATAGATTTTATGTTATTTGCATCCTCGTCAACTAATTTTCTAATCTCTGATGAAAACTCCATGGTTTCACTTGATGATTTAATCAGTTCATTTGAAGAAACATACAAATCTTTACTCGCATCAGCAAGTTTTTTTGAGGTTTCCTTTAGATTAATTGTTTCCTTTTCAATATATACATTTTTCTCAACAGTTTTAACTTTTTTTACATAAAAGTAAGTGCTTAAACTTGCAAAAGCAGCTATAAATACATATATGGCAAAATGAGAGAAATTAATATATGATAATATTTTCGAGATAAAAACAGATAATAAAATAATAATTATTAACTTTAAATATTCCATCCTATCACCTTATTCTTAGAAATGTTATAATATATATTTCTATCCAAAATAAAAAATCCCTTTTTTTTGCAAATAAAAACTGCCCTTTGGCAGTTTTTACATGAACCTTTCAAATTCATCTTTTTTATACAAATCCTTTACAAGCTCCTTTATCTGCTGACACCTGTCCTTAGGACATATTAAAAGAGCATCTTCAGTATCAACTATTAGCATATCCTTAAGGCCTATTGCAGATATAAGCCTTTTATCACCAAGTATCATAGTGTTATAAACATCTAAAAGGCCAGCTTTACATCCTGTTACTATATTGCTGTTTTCATCATGATTCAAAAATCTTTCAAGGGACACAAAGCTTCCTATATCATCCCAATCAAAGGATGTTTCAAGTACAACAGCCCTATGAGTCCTTTGCATAACTCCAAAGTCAATTGAAATGCCATCTATTTTAGAGTACTCCTCATTTATAATCTCCTCTTCCTTCTCTGTTCCTATATATTCATACATCCTCATTAGGTTTTTATAAAGATCCGGAAGATACTTTTTTATCTCCCTAAGGAGTCTATCATCATTATTTACCAAAGTTGGATAATATATTCTCATATTTTTATTGTTATTATAACACAATTTTAGCTCAAAATTTCGTCTAATTTAAACTCAAGACCTTTAAATACACTACAGCATATACCCTCGTTGAATGTGTATTTCTGTGGTTCACCATATTGCCCTTTATCATTTAATATATATACAAGCACGTTTTTTGATTCGGGATTTACTATCCAATACTCTTTAACCTTAAACTTTTCATATAAATAAAGCTTTTTCACATAGTCAATTGAAGCATTTGATGGTGAAACAACCTCTATTATAAAATCTGGTGTACCTTTGCAACCCTTATCATCTAATTTATTTTTATCACACACAACTGAAATATCTGGTTGAACAACATTTTTACAGGAATCTTCACTTTCATCTTCTTCAATTAATCTTACATCAAATGGTGCAACATATACTTCACAATTTAGATTCTTTTCAGCTAAAAAATTTCCTATAATCCTCGCTCCTTCAGTAACTATTTTTTGGTGTACTCTTGAAGGTGCTGGTGCCATCGCAAAAAATTGTCCATCTATAAGCTCAACTCTTGCATCTTTATCAAAATTCAAATAATCTCTATACGTATGAATGTCATTCCTTTTAGGAATTGCCATATAACCACCCCTCAAATGTTATTTTTATTATTTCAGCTTTATTTAATTTGATTTTATTTCACCTAACTTAGAAAAACAAGTTCTTTATTGCTTTGTTTTACTAATATTTTACAATTAAAATCTATATATTTATATTAGAATAATCAAAGCAAATATGCAACTACATTTCCTATCAATCCTTAAGGTGGGGGTTATGTCTAATATAACAATCAAAAATTCAAATCTATCTCTTAAAAGTTTAAACGATTTATACACACAAGCAGTTCTAAATCTTATCAAATCTAATTTCTATGCAAATGCTGATGAAATTGATTATTTAATTGAGGTTATTAAAAAAGCTATAAAGCAGGAGGAATGTAGTTGAAGATTGCAGCAATTTATTCAAGGAAATCAAAATACACAGGAAAAGGTGAATCAATTGATAATCAAATTACTATCTGCAAAGACTATCTTGAAAAGATTGGTATTACTGATTATTTAATATATGAGGATGAAGGTTTTTCAGGAAAAAATATTAAAAGACCTGAATTTCAAAGGATGCTAAAGGATGCAAAGGATAAAAAATTTGATACCCTTATATGCTACAGGCTCGATAGAGTTAGCAGAAACATAGCCGACTTTGCTCACCTTATACAGCTTCTTGAAAAGTATAATATAAGTTTTATCTCAGTTTCAGAGCAGTTCGATACATCTTCCCCCATGGGAAGGGCTATGATGTATATTGCAAGCGTATTTGCCCAGCTTGAAAGAGAAACTATAGCAGAAAGGATAAGGGATAATATGCTTGAACTATCAAAGGGTGGAAGGTGGCTTGGAGGTCAGTCTCCTACTGGATTTAAAAGTATACCTATTAATTATAATGATAAAGACGGTCGACAAAAGAAAATGTTTAAACTTGAACCTATTAAAGAGGAACTTGAAATAGTTCAACTTATATTTGAGCTTTACCTAAAGTTTAAATCTCTAAGCCAAGTTGAAAAATATCTTCTAAAGAATAACATTAAAACAAAAAAGGGAACAGATTTTGTTAAGATGAAGATTAAAACCATACTTAATAATCCAGCTTATGTTAAAGCTACTAAAGATGTTTTTGACTATCTTGAAGGAATGGGCATTAATGTAATAGGTGAGCCTAATGGAAAAAACGGGCTTTTGCTATACAACAAAAGAAAGGGAAAAGCTGAGTATAAGGATAAAACCCTTTGGGTGTGTGCCGTTGCAAAGCATGAAGGAATTATTGAAGCTAAAGATTGGCTTGAAGTTCAAAGGATATTAGAAAAAAATAAGGACAGTGCGCCGAGGCTTGGAAAATCAAAATCTGGTCTTTTATCTGGTCTTATAAAATGTGCAAAGTGCAAAAGTACAATGAAGATTACCTATGGAGTTTTAAATAAAAAAACAGGTGAAAAACCATATTATTATGCCTGTACATTAAAGCTTAATTCTGGGAAAACAAGATGCGATAACAAAAATACAAAAGGAGATGAGGTTGAAAGCATTGTAATTGAAACATTAAAAAACTTATGTCTTGATAAGGAAAAGCTTTACAATGAGCTTTTAAAATACAAAGAAAGCCTGTCCTCAATGTCTCCAAAGGAAGAGATTGAAATTTTAAATACTCAAATAAGACAGAATGAAAAATCCATAGATAATTTAACTAACACCCTCTCTTTAACAGAAGATTCTAATTTAGCTAAAGTTCTGCTTCAAAAAATAGATGCTCTATCAAAGGAAAATTTAAGCTTAACGAAAAAGCTTCAAGAACTTAAAGCTAATAATGAACTTGAAGTTATACGAAAAAGAAAAATTGAGGAATTTGCAAAATCAATTGAAAGATTTGAAAGTCTTTTTGAAAATGCTTCTTTGGATGAAAAAAAGTCTCTGCTTAGGGACATAATAAAAACTATCTATTGGGACGGGGATAATGAAAAAATTGAAATTATTTATAAAGAGGCAGAATAAACTCTGCCTCTTTAATAATTTTCCTCAAGATATTTGTTAATATATTTGATAAATACTGAAAAATCATTGAGTCTATTCTTCAATATATCCAAAACAACATCTTCGTCTAATCTTGTATAATCATGAACAAGTATATTTCTAAAAGATGCCATACCTGAAATTTGTTTTGCAAATTTTTCGGGTATAATACCCTGCTTATATAATGTTAATATTGTTTCTCTATAGCTTTCTGGCCTTTCAAGCCCTAATGAGGAAATAATAATATTTGAAATATCCAAAACACACTCAACTGATATATGCAGCCCTCTTTCAATTCCCCAATACCTTATAATATCTTCCTTTAGATTTTCTTTATTTACAACCTTTGAAACCTGCTCAAGATGAAGTAAGTTTTTTTGCAGCTCCTTTATTTTAAGATTAATTAAATCAATTATATTTCTCGTCATCCAAATCACCCCACTTCTCATTAAAAGCCATATCCATAATTTCCTTCTGCCTTTTTCTAAAAAACTCCATATCCATATATTCATCCATAGCCCTTGCTTCAAATAATACTCTTTCATCTTCACTTATCTTATAGACATTTTTACCATATTTAATCACTTGAAACTTTAATACCTCATTTACATCGTTTAATATTACAAGGTCTATGTCGTCTCTTTTGAAAATATCCATAAACTCTCCGATTAAGTTTAATTTATCAAGGGGTGAATACTTACCCATTAAAACTGCAATATCAAGGTCGCTATTTTTTCTATTGTTTCCCTTTCCATAGGAGCCAAAAATATATATAAGTTTTATATCAAACTGGGAAAGTAATTTATTAATATTTTCCTTGAGAATATTTTCTACCTCTTGTAAGCTGTTTTGAATCATAATCTTCACTCCAAAAATACTTATTATATAATTTTACCATAACTAAAATATAAATAAACAAATAAGTTAAAATAATGCTAAATAAATCTATCGCACTTTGGTAAGTCGTATATCTGCACGCCATACGAACATTCCGCTGTTCCAAAGATAATTTCCCTTTTCAAGAAAGCTCTTTGCAACATCGACATTAGGCTTTTCAATAAATCTTTTTACCTTAAAAGTTCCTTTTTCCATTTCATCCCCTTTTTCAATGTATCCATAGCCTGACTCAGGCCTTGTTGGGTTTATTCCCATAGTTACAAGAAAATCACCGTCCTGCGCTATATCTATTGCCCTTTTTAAAGTGTTTTCAAACTCCTCCTGACCTATTATAATGTGATCTGAGGGAAGAACCACCATTACAGCCTCAAAGTCCCTTTTCAAAAGCTTTATTGCCGCAAGACCAATACAAGATGCCGTCTCCTTATTAAGGGGCTCTTTGAATATGTTTTCTTCCTTTACATCAAGAAGACTGTTTATTATTGGAACATAGACCTTATTCGTAACAACACAAATCTTTGATGAATCAATTAGATTTTTAATTCTGTCAACTGTGCACTCTATCATGCTCTTTTCCCCTACAGTTTTTAAAAACTGCTTTGGAAGGCTTTTTCTTGATTTAGGCCAGAACCTCGAGCCAAGCCCTCCCGACATTATAACAGCATAAACCATAATAATCCCCCCGTATATTCATAGTATGCGGAGGGATTATTTTGGTGAATACTTCAGGGGACGGTTACTTATTATCTTAAAATTAAAATATATTTTCTTCTTTCCTTTTTCTCACCTGCATCTTCTTGTAAATCCAAAAAAATCCCTGCATATTGCAATTATTCCTTTTATAATAATTGAAAAAAGAGCTTCAATTAAAATAACTATTCCAGATATAATAAGCCCCACCACAATTAAAACCATATTAAGCATATAAATCACCTGAAAAAGCGCTTTATATTATATTATTAATAAAAAAAGGATAAAGACACAAAAATGCCTTTATCCTTTTAAAGTAAAATATAGTTTATGCCAAAAGCAGTATTTTAATAGGGTTTTATAAACATCTGAGTCCAGTAGCAAACTCCATTTGCATCCTTTGCAAGACCTACTCCTATTTGAGTGTAAGAAGGGCTTAGAATATTTGCTCTGTGTCCTGAAGAATTCATCCATGCATTCATAACCTCAGCAGGTGTTCTTTGTCCGTAGGCTATGTTTTCCCCGGCTGCTGAAAACCTTATCCCAAAATTCTGCATCATAGTAAAGGGCGAGCCGTAGGTCGGAGATGTATGGGAGAAATATTTTTTATCTATCATATCCTGGGATTTGTACCTTGCAACCCTGCAAAGCTGCCAATTCTTAGTTAAAGCTTGAAGTCCAGCCTTTGCCCTTTCAACATTTACAAGCCTTATAACCTCATCTTCCATTCCTGCAATAGTCTGATCTATTGAGGGTATGTTAATCTTCTGTCCCGGATATATAAGGTTTGGGTTTGTTATTTGCTTATTAGCATCGATTATCTCCTTAACCCCTACCTGATACTTTACAGCGATTTTCCACATGCTGTCTCCGGGCTGTACCACATAGACATTGTTTTGCTTAGCATAGGCAGGAAAACAAATCAGTGTAAAGAGAAACAAAAATATAAAAATCTTTTTTTTCATTAATATCACCTCTATTTTATTTTCTATAGAGGTCTGATATTTTATAACTTGTAATTTTTCCCTATGAGTGCCGGTACCGGAGAATGAGGGTAAAAAATACCAACAAATTAGTAAGTGACAAACTAATACGTAAATAAAGTAAATAAAATAAGTAACCGTCCCTAAGCTTGTTTACTATTTTTAAAGAGGGACGGTTACTTATTATAGATATAAAAGCAAAATTTTATCTATAAAAATTGCTTTTTTTAAATTTTAAATTATGTGATATAATACTATTTGACGGGAGGATAGAAAATGAAAAAAATTTATATAATAATTGTTTCTTTCGTACTTTTAGCCTCTTTTGCTGCTATAAAAAGTATGTCTGAGCCAAAAACAAATAAAGTTCCAACTATACAGGATGCTAAAAACAAGATAGAAGATAAAGCTGCTGTATCTGACATTGATAATAAAATAAGAGCTGTTTATATAGATGGAAGGCTGCCCTTTAATATTTCAATGATAAAGGAACTTAAGGTTAATACAATAGTGCTGTCACAGGAAGGAGTCAGAATGCCTGCTGCTCCCTATAAAACAAACTACAGAGCTTTAAAGTCCCTTGAAAAAAATACAAAGGAACTTGAAAAATCTGAAATTGATTATATTATAGATATTAATTCCGGTCCGGGGTTTTCCTCCGATGGCAAAATATCGAGTATATTTGCAAATGACACCGAAGCGTTGTACTTTGCTAAAATGAGCTGTGAAGTTATAAAAAGACATGTAAGCAATAAAAACTTTAAGGGAATAATGATAAGCCTTGAAAATACAAATGTACTTGAGGATAACTACTATAACACTTTAAAATATATAATAAACAAAATACAAAACAGTTATCCAGATGTAAATATAATACTAAATCTTTATCCATGTTCCTTTGAAAATAACTTTGAAAACCTTTCAGTTCCTGAGTTGAAAAATGTAACTCTAAATGCCGTAATTTATTTTAAAGGGATGTCCTACCCAATGTACGCAACAGGTTATAAAGCATCCTTAAAGATAAACAAAAACGTTATACTTTCAAATCTTCAAATTCTTAAGGAATTTCAAGAAAAGAATAAAACAAATATGATGATTACGATTAAAACTCCTTGGACAGAAAAATCCGATATATTTTTGCAGGATGTATATGAAATAAATAAAATGCTAAGCTTCAATTTAAATATAGGCTATATTAACAGCTTTGATGATTATGATTTCACTAAAAACGAAGACGTATTAAAAGTAATAAAAAGAAACAACAAATAGGGTGCAGATGCACCCTATTTTTATAGCAATATTAAAACTAATATACCAAGTATTATTCTATAATAAGCAAAAGGAGCAAGTTTCCTCTTTTTTATATAGTTCATGAAAAATGCTATAACTACATAGGCTACTATAAAGGAAACTACTGTACCAGTCAGCATTACAATCCACTCAAAGGCGCTAAAGGCAAGTCCTCCTTTAAGCAGCATAAGTACTGCTGCCCCAATCAGTGTTGGAATCGCTAAAAAGAAGGAAAACTCGGCAGCTGCCTCACGGGAAAGTCCAATTAAAAGACCTCCTATTATTGTTGAGGCTGAGCGGGACATACCCGGCCACATAGCAAGACACTGTATAAATCCTATTATAAATGCATCTTTGTAGGATATCTCATCGGTGTCATGAACTCTTACCCTCTTTAGTCTCTTCTCTGCATATAGAAGAAGAAGTGCTCCAACTATAAGTGCCATAGCAACAGGCCTTGGATAAAAAAGATGCTCTTCAAGAAAGTCGTTAAATAAAAGTCCCAAAACCATTGCAGGCAAGAATCCAACTACTACCTTCGCCCAAAGTCTGTATACCTTCTTCGACTGTTTTGCATGCCCAAGCTTTGGAAATAGCTTATCCTTAAAGTAGATTATAACTGCAAGTATTGCTCCAACTTGAATAACTACATCAAAAGCATTTGCAAAGCTGCCAGTAAACTTTATAAATTTGTTTGCAATTATTAAATGTCCGGTGGATGAAACCGGCAGAAATTCAGTAAGACCTTCAATAATTCCAAGTATTATTGCCTTTATTATCATTATATCCCTCCCTAATATTTCTCCATTCTCCAGTGATAATCACCAAAGAATAAAACTGACGCTACCCTTATAGAATACATCAAATATAATCTCCCTTCAACTTTATAAACACATAATTATCATATTATTAATAATTTGAAAATATATTTAAAATAAGCAAGATGAGGGGGGATTTTTATTAATTATTTTGAATGTGTAAACGAAATTATGATAAAAAATAAGTATGCCCAGACAGTAAGATGGCTTGGGGTTTTCAGCACCGTTAAAAAGCTTGTTGAAAAACGCCTTATAAGCCCCTATAAAGAAGTTGCCTTCACTGGGGAAATAGAAATAAAGGGAAGAAAAAAAGTGCAGATAAGATGCTGCACAAAGGGAAATTCGGTAACGAGGGATAAAAAGCTTTATTGCTTCTTCGATAAGATAACACCTGAATGCTTTGATTATCTTGTTTGCGTATTGTTTGACAAAAATAAAGATGTACAAGGCCACTATATTTTTACAAAGCAGGAAGTTATAGATTACTTTCCTTATATGGTGGACATCCACGGAAAAATAAAAAAAGAATATAAGGGACTTTACATACCTTTAGATGAAAACATTGGCGGGCCCTTAGACAGCATAGTTGAAAATTCCTTCGAAAATTGGGAAAAAATAAGATAGGATATCCTATCTTATTTTATTACCTTAACTAAGCTTATTGTCCCTTCTTTCATTTCAACTCCGCTTTGACCTTTAACGGTTGGATTAACTATAAAGTAGTACTCTCCTCCCTGTTTTAAGTTCTCCTTTGGCACTGCCCTTACAGTTTTATCATCCACAAACTCAAAGCTTAAAGAAAGCCTTCTTCCCGTATTTGCTTCTAAAAGCTCAATGCTGTTTTCTATAGTACTTCTATTTATATTTACATTGAAGTTTACCGTAAACTTCTTATTAACAGGAACATCTATTAAATCCTTAAGCTTTTTATAATCAGGATAATACATAAAATATTCATCATTTTTTAAATCCTGAGGCACGTCAACCCAGCCTATGCTTGAGCCAAGCTTAATATAGTTCCCCTCTTCCTTTGCCTTATCTAATATCATTTTATAAGCGCTATAATATTTTTCCTGCCTTGCTGTCTTTAAGTCTATCTCAAACTCCCTGTTTCCAAGTTTAACCTTTGCATAGCCTGTTTTATCGTGTCCCTCTTTGCTGTATCCTGATAAAAGCTCTGCAATAAGACCTGATGTTATACTATCCGCATTAAAGTGAGGGGTTATTCCTACCTTATTTATCTCATTTCCTAATGGAGATAAAAATTTTAAAACCGTAAGTTTTAAATAGCTTCCATCAGAAAGGCCGAACATAGTTTGTACAAGCCCTTTCCCAAAGGTCCTGTTTCCAATAATATAAGCAGTATTATAATCCTTTATAGCTCCTGTTAAAACCTCAGAAGCGCTGGCGCTGTTTTCATTTACTAAAAATATAAGCGGCTTGTCTATTCTAATATCATGCTTATAGGCTTTATACTCTACCTCATCGCCATCCCTGTCTCTAACTTTAACTACTGTTCCATCCCCGATAAAATATCCAGCGATATTAAGGGCAGTGTCTAAATATCCTCCAGGGTTGTCCCTTAAATCCACAATATAATTTGCAGGATTTTGTTTATTCATATCCTTTAAAATATTCCCAAATTTATCTGCAGTATCTTCTCCAAAGGAAGATATTTTTATGTATGCTGTGTGCCCGTTTATAATACTACCTTCAACCGTTGGAGTTTCAATTATTTTTCTTGTTATAGAAAAGCTTATTATATTGCTTCCTCTTTTAACCTTTACATTAACTGTTGTCCCTTCATCTCCCCTAAGATAAAGTGCAACTTTATCCTCCGTTATTCCTGCAAGGCTCTTACCATCTGCTTCTATTATGATATCTCCTTCTTTAATACCAGCTCTTTCTGCCCCAGAGCCCTTTAGCACCGATAAAACCTTAACCCCCTCAGGCACCACTTCAAACCTGACACCTATACCTGAAAATTTCATATCAATTCCATTTACAAAATCGTTATATTCGCTTTTTGAAAAATATACTGAGTAAGGATCCTTTAGAGCTTCAACCATTTCTTTAATCGTAGGCTTATTTAATACTTCATCTGAAACATTTTCTATGTAGTAATTTTTAATTAAATATTTAGCCTCGTCAAGAACAGTATATGCATAAACAGTACTTGAAATAAATAGTGTAATAAGCAATACTAATAATATACTTCTTAAAACTTTATTTTTTTTATTTTGCAAAGTCATCACCCCAAAAGTCTTTATTTTATTTATAATAGTATACGAAGCAGTTAATATTTGCAAGTTACAATTTAATTAAATTTTCAAATCATGGGATATTTATCATTAAAACCGTCAATACTTTTGTAATGTAGAAAGAAGGGAGAGCGTCTTATGAAAAAATCAAAGAAAATAATAGCATGGCTACTTACTATTTTTATTGTAGTTTTAGTCTTTGCAGGACTAATATCCTCAAAAAAGAATAAAATTCCAAGTCTTAGCCTGTCTAAAGTTTCCTCAAAGGATATTCAAAGGGTTATATCCTTAACTGGCAATCTATCCTCCGTAAGCCAGCAGACAATAAACTTAAACTCTGCTCAAAAAGTTGCTGCTGTTTATGTATCTGAAGGTGATACAGTTAAAAAAGGGGATGTAATATTAAAATTTGACACAACAGATATTGAATATCAGCTTAACAAAGCCAAAATTAATCTTGAAAGCATTAAAATAAATGCGCAATCATCAAGAAAGCAGGCAAAAATAAATCTCGATATGGCACAGTCAAACTACGACAATGCACAAAACAAATTCAGAATAAATGAAGAATTATACAATAGCGGTGCTATTTCAAAGGAAGAATATAATACATATCAAAAGGCACTAAAGGACGCTGAAAATCAGCTTGAACTTGCTAAAATGCAGTATGAAAACACAGATACTTCCTCATCCTCTTCCACTGGAAAGCAGATTGAAGCTGTGAAATACGATATTGATAACTTAAACAAAAAAATATCTGAAAGCACCATAAAAGCTAATATAAACGGAACAGTAGTAAAACTTGATGCTAAAGCTAATGAATACCCTCAAATGGGAGATAAAATAATAATATTAAATTCTTCATCCTTAAAAGTTGATGTTGATGTAAGCCAGTTTGATGCTGTAAATATTAAATTAAACCAAAGAGCTGTTATAAAAGTTAAGGGAATAGATAAGTCCTACAGCGGAAGGGTGACGAAAATAGGACAAATTGCTCAGTCCTCAGGAATGGCAACCGACACCCAGGCAAAGGTAAGGGTTGAAATATCTATTGATAATGCTGATGAAAATATAAAGTCTGGATATGAAGCAGATGTTTCCATAATACTTAATGAGAAAAAGAACGTCTTAGCCATTGGCTATGAAGCTGTAAAAGAAGATGCTGATGGAAAAAGATATGTATATGTAGTTGAAAACAACAAAGCAGTTAAAAGATATATTAAAACAGGTATAGAAACGGATTTTGACATTGAAGTATTAGAAGGGCTTAAACTTTCTGATACTTATATAGACAATCCTCCTGATAATATTAAGGAAGGAATGATTGTTAACACAGGGGGAGGGAAATAATGATTATTAAAATTGAAAACCTTTTTAAAACCTATGATACAGGTTCCTTTAAGGTAGAAGCTTTAAAGGATATTAATCTTGAGATTAAAAAGGAAGAATATGTAGCAGTTATGGGGCCCTCGGGCTCTGGCAAATCAACCCTTATGAATATATTAGGGTGTCTTGACAGATTAAGCAGTGGAAAATATATATTAGATGGTGAGGATATTTCAAAACTCGACGACAATAATTTAGCTCAGATTAGAAATAAAAAAATAGGGTTTGTTTTTCAAGCCTTCAATCTTCTTCCAAGGCTCAGCGCCCTTGAAAACGTTGAGCTTCCTATGATTTATGCAAAGGTATCCCCAACAGAGAGAAGAAAAAGAGCAAAGCTTGCCCTTGAAAAGGTGGGACTTTCCGATAGACTTTATCATAAACCAAATGAGCTCTCGGGAGGGCAAAAGCAAAGGGTTGCAATAGCGAGGGCCCTTGTAAATTCTCCTTCTATAATACTTGCCGATGAACCAACAGGAAATCTCGACAGCAAATCAAGCGAGGAGATTATGGAAATATTCGAGTCCTTAAACAATGAGGGCGTTACAATCGTTATGGTAACCCACGAAGCTGACATAGCCCTTCACACTAAGAGAATAGTTACTTTTAAAGATGGAAATATAATATCAGATAAGGCAGTATCGAATAGAATTGCAAAAGGAGGGGGAGCTTAGTGAACTTAGTAGAGAGCCTTCAATCAGCAGCAGGAAACATAAAAGCTAACAAAATGCGTTCTTTTTTAACAATGCTTGGTATAATAATAGGTATTTCCTCGGTAATAACCATTGTATCAATAGGTCAGGGGGGAAAAGCATATATAACCAGCCAGTTTGAAAGCATAGGAACAAACGTTGTAAACGTCCAGTTAAAACCTGCAAACAACGATATACTCCCAAGCGATTACTTAACCTTAGAGGATGCAGAGCTTATAAAGGAGAAAATTCCAAAGGTAGAGTTCGTCGTTCCCATTATAGATGATTTTGGAAGGATAAGAGGGGAAAATAAGTCAAAACAGGCACAAATTGCAGGGGTTACAGAGAACTATATTAAAATTTCAAACCTCGAGATTTTAAAGGGAAGATTTATAAATAAGCACGATTTAGATACCCAAAGACCTGTTTGCGTTATAGACGACATAACCCAAAAGAAGCTTTTTAAGTCTGGCAGCGCAGTAGGAAAGCAGATAAGGCTGAGCATTAGAGAGAATAATTTAAACGTATTAGTAATAGGAGTTGTTAAAAACCCAAGCGGAAGTTTGGCATCAACCTTTGGAGATAATTATCCCGGTTTTGCCATAATTCCAATAACTATATCCGATAGAATTATGCAGGATGCAAAGATAACCTATATGTCTGTAATGCTAAAGGACATGACAAATTCTAAGGAAACCGCTTCAAAAATAACAAGGCTTCTTGAAATAAGGCACAGAAACAGCGGAAAATACGCAGCAGAGGAGGGCTTTAAACAGCTTGACATGGTAAATAAAGTATTATCCACCTTCACTGCTGTTATAGGTGCTATTGCAGGAATATCCCTACTTGTCGGAGGTATCGGCGTTATGAACATAATGCTCGTATCCGTTACAGAAAGGACGAGGGAAATAGGCATTAGAAAGGCTATAGGAGCAAAGCAGAAGGATATAAAAATTCAATTTTTAACAGAATCGGTTATACTGTGCCTTATAGGAGGAATAATAGGAATGCTCCTTGGGGTAATTTTCGGCTTTATTGCAGGCTCAGTAATAAACATAGCACCTGTAATATCCTTACAGGTTGTTCTAATATCCTTCCTCTTCTCATCAGCCGTTGGAATATTCTTCGGTCTGTACCCCGCAAACAAGGCAGCAAAACTTGATCCTATAGAAGCGCTAAGATATGAATAAAAACTTAAAAGGGAACCGAAATTTCGGTTCCCTTTAATATATATTAAAAAGTTTGTCACTTGTCAGCTATGCGGCATTAATATGCATTTTTATTTACAAGCCCTTTAAACACAGTTAAAAACATTATCTTAATATCAAAAAACAAACTCCAGTTTTCTATATAATATAAATCATACTCTATCCTCTTTTTAATTGAAGTATCCCCTCTTAAGCCGTTAACCTGTGCCCATCCTGTAATGCCCGGCTTTACCTGATGTTTTACCATGTATTGGGGGATTTCCTCTTTAAATTTATCTACAAAATATGGTCTTTCAGGGCGGGGGCCTACGATACTCATATCTCCCTTTAAAGCGTTGAAAAACTGCGGAAGCTCATCAAGGCTTGTCTTTCTAATAAACTCTCCAAACTTTGTTTTCCTTGGATCATCTTTAGTTGTCCACTTCACCCTTTCTTCTTCGCTGCTTTGAACTTTCATTGATCTGAACTTGTACATTATAAAGGGCTTTTTATTATATCCCACACGCTCCTGTTTAAAAATTACAGGACCTGGCGATGTAAGTTTAATTATAACCGCAACAATAATCATAATTGGAGAAAATAATATAATTAATATAAAGGAACAAATTAAATCAAATAATCTTTTTATAATCTTATTAGAAATCAAGTCAAGAGGTATATATCTTGCTGATATAACAGGTATGCCGTTTATCTCTTCAAGATAGGGTTTTGAAGGTATATATTTGTAATAAGCAGGTATTATCTGAATCCTAACCCCATACTTTTCGCATAAATCAAGTATTTTTTTCATTCTATTATACTCATTTATATCAAGTGTTATAAAAACTTCATCTATATTTAAACATCCTAATACCTTTTCAAGCTCGCTGTAATTATATATTGCATCGTTTTTATAAAGCTCATCTACTTTTCTTTCATAAAATTCAACATATTCCTTAGTTGCTGCAACAAGTTCATTTTTATATATATAGTTTTCATTTAATCTTCTTTTAAGCTCATCATCAAATATAGCAACAATATTATATCCCCAATGACTGTTTATATTTATCTTATTTATAAAATCCTTTGCGCCGTCGCTTAAGCCGACAAAAACTATATGCTTTAAGTTTTTCCCTCTTCTTCTTAAATTCCTCAAAACAAGCCTTACAAAACTTCGCTCTAAAATAGTAATAATAAAATTAATAATTCCAAATATAAAAAGATATACTCTCGAATAATTGATTTCCTTTGTAATATATAAAACAAAAATAAATATTAAAAGTCCTAACAGATTTGCCTTAAAAACATCAATATATTCGCTTAATATTGTTTTGGTTCTCTTTGGTAAGTAAAGCTTATAAAGATTATAAAAGAATAGATAAGCAGGTATAACGGCAGACCCGTATTTTAAATATACATCAAAGGAAAGATACCCTCCTTCAACTCCTACAATCCCGCTTTTAAACCTTATAAACCATGAAAGAAAAAGAGATGCTAAAATACATACAACATCTAATAAAACCTGTAATCTGTTAAAATGCTGCTGATTTTGTTTAATCATATTTTATATCACTCATTTCATCCCAATGTTTTTGTCAAATTCATTATATATATTTATTAATTTCTCTGCAGATTTTTCCCAAGAAAATTTTTCACTTTGCTTTAATCCCTTAATTATTAATTCTTTTTTATAATAATCATTATTTGCAATTTTTAACATTGAATCAGCAATTGCGTTTATATCTTTAGGGTTTACAAATATTGCCGCATCTCCAGCTGCTTCAGGTAATGAAGATGTATTTGAAGTGATAACAGGTGTTCCTGCTGCCATAGCTTCAATAACAGGAATGCCAAATCCTTCATAAAACGATGGAAACAAAAATAAGCTGCTCATTTTATAAATGCATGCTTTATCATCTTCATCAACATAACCAGTAAAAATCACTTCATCGCCAAGTGAATATTGTTTTACTCTATTTAAAATCGAATCGTACATCCATCCTTTTTTCCCTGCTATGACTAATTTTAAATTACCACCATTCTTTTTATATAAAGCATAACTATCAATAATAGTCTCAATATTTTTTCTTGGCTCCAATGTACCTAAATATAAAATATATTCATTAGGAATGTTATATTTTTTTCTTACTTTTATCATCTCATTTTCTGAATATTTTTTTCTATACTTTTCTATTTCAATGCCGATAGGAATAATTCTAATTTTATCTTCTGCTACATTTAGATATTCAATTATTTCTTTTTTTGAGTTTTCAGATATTGTAATTATTATATCTGCTCTATCCACTGATCTTTGAAGGTTTTTTTCTAATCTATTAAAATTAGCTTTTGTCATAGTTTCTGGGAACCTTTTATACACCACGTCATATACTGTTACTATAACAATTCCACCTATATTAGGAGGAACAATAAAATTAAAAAAATGATAAATATCTGCTTTATTGCGAAAAAAATTGTTATATTTTATTGGAATATAATCCCACAGTCTTGAATAAAGCCCATACGGAATTACTTTACATATATCATATTCAATATTCAAATCTTTAATATTTGGTAAAATATTATTCCTTCCAGCAAAATTGAAACCATACCCAATAAATTCATTATCTTTATCAAGTTTGATTACTTCTTTTATTATATTATATGTATACCATCCTATTCCAGTTTTATCCTTAAATATAGGCTGAAGCTCCATTCCTATTTTCATACATACCCTCTTTATAAATTTTTAAATTCATATATCTTTTCTTCAATAAAACTTATTATTTCATTTTTAAATCTATTAACACTAAATTTTTCTGCATACTTTCTTATAAAATCCTTATCAAAATCATCAGAACTTTTTTCAAACTTTTGAATAGCTTCAATAAGACTCTCTGCATCTTGTTTATAGAAAAAAATACCAGTTTTGCCTTCAATTATAGTTTCAAGAGTTCCACCTTTCCCATACGCAATAACAGGTCTGCCACATGCCTGTGCTTCTACAGGAGTTATCCCAAAATCCTCTTCCCCAGGGAAAATAAAAGCTTTGCATCTTCTATAATACTCTCTAACTTCACTATCTGAAAGATGCCCTAACAATTTAATATTGCTTTTAATAAGCTTTTTATATTTTTTATATTCGGGACCTCTGCCAATTATAATAAGGGGCAGTCCTAATTTATTAAATGCTTCAATAGCAATGTCAACCTTTTTATAAGATACTAATCTTGATACAATAAGGTAAAAATTATCATCTTTATTACTTGGTGTATAAAAATCAGTATCAACAGGAGGATATATTACTCTTGATTCTCTCCTGTAATTTTTTAATATTCTTCGTGCCACATTATTTGAATTAGCAATAAAATAATCAACCTTATCCGCCGAAAGCCTGTCCCATATTCTTATGTTTTTCATCTGAGAAGCTATAATCCACTGCATAAATTTATTTTTACCTTTTAAATAATCAAAATATAAATCCCACCCATATCTCATCGGTGTATGGCAATAACAAATATGCAAAGTATCAGATTTAGTTATTACTCCTTTAGCACAACATGTTGAAGAGCTTAATACAAGATCATACTCTGACAAATCGTACCTTTCCACAGCACCAGGCATAAAAGGTAAAAGATTCTGATATATTTTATTTGCAAATGGTATCTTCTGTAAATATGAAGTTCTTATATCCATATTATTATATTCTTCAGGCATCTTATGTTTATCATGAATTAACACATAAACTGGAGCTTCTGGATATATATCGTGAAAAACTTTAACTACTTTTTCAGAACCTCCAATACCACTGAACCATTCATGTACGATTGCTACCTTCACTATTTTTTCACCTCAAGATTTATTATTAGAGTTTTAGAACCTTTTTGCTCAAACCATGTAACTCCTTCATGTACCATATCTATTTCAATTTTATAGCTTCCTTCAGTATCAGGAGACTTTAGCTTCATATCAATTAAAGCTTCTTCACCTGTTCTTATTGCATAGGGTAATCCTGTTCTTTCCCCATCTCGCAATATTGTTTTACCATTTCTATCTAAAATATGATAAGATATATTTATAGATTTCTCCTTTTGAGGAATCCATGTCATTGTTCCTGTATTTCTAACTTTAATTTTAATTTTATTTATTTCATTCGGATGCATAATTATCTCATTTATATCACTGTTAATCAAAGCATTATATTGTGAAAGTTTTGACATGTCAACTCCTTTATACCTTTGTTCAGCTATTTCTGCATTAAAAAGCAAAAGGACAATAGAAAAAAAGGAAATATAAAAAATATAATTATAGTTTTTATTTTTTTCGTAAAATAATCACTCCAGTATTTCTCTATATGCTTCCATAACTTTTTGTGCAGCTTTTTGCCAGCTGAATTTTTCAGATCTTTTAATACCTTCAATAGATAGGTGTTTTTTTATTTCTTGGTTTTTTAAAATACTTAATACACTTTCAGCAATGCTTTCAATACTATAAGGATCACAATATATACCTGCATCCCCGACTACTTCAGGAAGCGATGAACTATTTGATACAACTACAGGGACACCGCAGCACATTGCTTCAAGTGGAGGCAGGCCGAACCCCTCATAAAGGCTTGGATATACAAAAACTTCAGCCCCGCTATAAATACATTCAAGCTCCTTTTTACTAATATAACCCGTTGTAATTATTCTATCTTTTATAAAGCTATTTTCAATTTTAAGCATTAAATCATCATAAAGCCATCCTTTTTGTCCAACTAACACAAGATAAATATCATTATAATATTTATAAATAATTTCAAATGCTTGTACAAGTCTTTTTAAATTTTTTCTTGGTTCTAAAGTACATACACCTAAAATATATCTTCCTTTAATACCATATTTATTTTTAATATTTTCAACTATAGTTATATCATTAATCTTTCTAAAGTTAGGCTTACCTGGATATATAACCCGTATTTTTTCTGCTGCCGTTTGAAAATACTCTATTATATCATTGCGGGTACTATTTGAATCCGCAATAATTAATGAGGCTCTTTTAATGCTTAATGGTGTTAATCTCTGTTTTAGAGTTCTGCTCATTTGTGAAAACATTTCTGGATACTTATAGAAAGATAAATCATGTATCGTAACTATAAAAGGAATTCCAATATTTATTATCGGACTGCTATAATCAATAAAATGAACAAGATCATATTTTCTGTATTTTAATGGTAGAAAAAGCTGCTCATCTATTATTCTTTGGTAACTTTTAATATAATTTTTTGTATAGTGTACATTATTATAATCAATTTTAATACATTTTTGAAGAATAAATGTAAAATTCACGTCCTTTTCATTGACTAAATTACTTATTAGATTATATCCATAATTGCCTATACCTGCTCTTTTGTTGTTAATAATTGTAGCATTAACAATAATTTTCATCTTATGCTCCTAAATATAAATATGCATATTTTAATACTCATATATACAGTCTATCCAAACTTCTATTCCTTTAGATTGATTGTTTTTTTCTCCTAAAACTTCTATTTTATAAGTATGCTCTTTATTATCAATATTTTTAACATCATATTTAAAATCTATTTGCATATTTTGAGAATATAAATCCAATATATCCATTAACTTATTATCCTTAAAAATTGCAACTTTACCTGACCAAGCATGTTTTAAAAATCCTATTGCAAATGTTTTATTTGAAACAAACTCTATATTGGCCCCCTTTTGCCAACTCATTATTCCATAATTTTGTTGCCAACCGTTAAACTCTCTTTTATACCACTCCTTATATTGAGGCTTAAATTTCACAATTTTAGTACATTGTTTATTCTTATTATTTTGTTGCTGATTAAAAGCATTTTCAGAACTAATACTATTAGTTTGAACTTTTTTACTTGAACACCCTGTTAAAATTAGAGAAAAACTTATTAAAAAAATACATAATTTTTGGTTCAACAACAAATTTTGTGATTTAAAAACTGTTCCATAATTTACATTGGAATTTCCATGGTAAAAAAGTTTAAAGTCACCCGATACCTCTATTATGATTATCTTGCAAACACAACCAAAAAGGAGGTATCAAAATGACTTTAGATTTAAATTTTATCCAAAGTCTGATTGGATTGCAAGATTTAGAGGTAACTTCTGCTAATGTAATTGATGGAATTGTTTATATTTATGCTGAGTCTAAACATAATTTTGCTGTATGTCCTAAATGTAAGAAAATAACCCAAACTGTTCATGATTCAAGGCGTCAGCCTTATAAACACCTTCCTGTATGGGATAAGGAAACTATTATTATTCTTACTAAAAAGCGTTATGTCTGCAGTTGTGATCCTGAACACCCCTTTGATGAATCCTTTAGTTTCATAAGGAGATATCAAAGGATTACTACCCCATATGAGAAGTATATATTTTCTCTAATGCTTAAAAGCACTGTGAAGAATGCTCATGAAATTACAGGCATCAGTGAAGCAACATGTCAGAGTATATACAACTTTTATGCAAATAGTATCTTAGAGAATAGGAACCCTGAGTCCCTCAGACTCCTTGGTATCGATGATATAGCTACAAAAAAGGGCCATAACTATGATACCGTTATATACAACCATGAAACAGGCAACGTAGTTGCTGTAATTACTGGACGCAAGAAGGAGGATGTTATATCTTACCTTCATACCATCCCTATGGACGTAAGAGAAGGTATTCAGGCGGTATCTATGGATATGAGCAGAGGATATTGCCATTCTGTATTAGAGTGTTTCCCTAATGCCAAACCAGTAATTGATCGTTTCCACATATCACAACAACTTCATAAAAATGTAGATGATGCAAGAAAACACATTCAGAATCATATTAAGAAAAATAGTAAAAAGAACGAAGTATTTAAAATTCGCTGGGCTCTTCTTAAAAATGTAGAAGATCTCAAACATGATGAAGCCTTACGGCTAATATTATCCTGCACAAAATATGAGAAAATCTATGAACTCCACTATTTAAAGGAAGAGTTCAGGGAATTCTTTAATATTACATCAAAAGAAGATGCTATCGCATTCCACGAGTATTACAAAGACTTTGTTTATGAATACGATATTCCTGAACTAAAGATATTTTGCAAAACCATAGATAACTGGATGCCATATATACTAAACTATTATGATTTTCCTATATCCAATGGTCCTACCGAAGGTAATAATCATAAGATTAAAAATATCAAAAGAAGAGCTTATGGATATAGGAACCATAATAATTTTGAACTTAGGGTGAAGATGGAATTTGAATGTGCTTAAAATCTTAAGTTTAACTATACAGGGGTAGTCTAAACACGTCGCTTTACTTAAAAATCCTGTAAAGGTATATTATTAAACTTTATACATTATCATGCATCATAGGTTAATTCATACTTCCTTACTATGGAAAAATACTTGAATATTTTTCCTAAGGCTTTTGTCTGGACGGGGTAGGTGTACTACCTATCACAAAATTCATTGTTGAATCTTTTTTATTATCATTATATATTTTAAGAATTTCTTCTTTTAATCTTTTATTCTCAATACTTCTTTTACTTTTAACTTGGTTAAGGCTTTTGTAATAAGAACTTCTTGAAACTTTTAGCAGTTTACACATTAGCTTAACATCATGTTTGTCCTTATTATCATCTATGAATTTAAAGATAAAATCTACTTTTTTGCGAATATGGCCATGGCTTTTTTTAGTATTTCATTTTCCTCCTTAATTCTTGCCATCTCCTGCTTTAATGCTTTATATTCTTTCATAGTTACAATTTAACCTTCATCAATAACAACAGGCCTTAAGTTTTTTATCCAACCGTTAACAGTAGATTTTGAAATGCCATATTCGCTACTGAACTCTGATAAACTTTTTCCTGAATTATATAGCTCTACTATTGTATCTTTAAATTCATCGGTATATTTCCTTTGATTTCTTGCCATTTTGTAGACACATCCTCTCTCTAATTTTATTTTAATTTGTTCGAGTTAATATGTCTACAAAATTATACTAACAACTATATTTAAGCTTTTCATATTATTAACACTATCCATTAATAACAAAATCGTGAAAAACTCTCTAATTTGATAAAATTATTATAAAAAAACTAAAATAAATTACAAACTTATACATTCACCTAGTATTCATATATATCTCCTACCCATACTTCCACATCATTAGAACATATATTTTTATCCCCTGATACCTCTATTTTAAAATAATGTTTAATATTTTCATCATTCTTAATTTCATAATAATAATCATAATCTATATCTTTATTATATAAGTCAAGTATTTCTAATTTTTCATTATCTTTATAAATATTAACAATTCCCGACCAACCATGTTTCAAAAATCGTATTTTAATTGTTTTTTCTGATGAAAATTCAATAGAATCACCTTTATTTGAACTCATCAAAACATCTGTATCCCCCCACTGTTGAAGTTTAGTATGACTCCAACCTATGATTTTTAAATCTTCACTTTTTAATTTATAAGGCTGCTTTCTCATTAATATATCTTCAATACTTTCTTTAATTTTGCTTACATTACAATATTGTTGTGAAAATCTATAAATAACATCTTTATAAAACTCTATTGAATCATCTAACATATTATTAATAGTAAATAATTCATTAAATCTTTGATATCCTTTTTGTCCCATTTCTTTTCTTTTATTTTCATCATTAATAAGTATATTCAACTTGTCGAGTAAATCATTTGATGAATTTACATCTACTAAATATCCATTCTCTCCATTTACTATTATCTCTTTCATACCTCCAACATTTCCACCAATTACAGGTTTGCCAACCCTCATTGCTTCCAAAAAAATAATCCCAAAAGATTCATATAAAGACGGCGAAATAAATATATCACAATTTCTATATTCATTCTTAAGAATTTCTGAATTCACTTTACCTAAAAACTCAACATTATTTATTATATTTTTATTTTTATTTGTAGCATAAAAAATTTCCTTATATGTTTTCCCATTCTCTGCAACTATACTGTCATCTCCAATAAATTTAAATCTAACATTTTTATGCTTTTCTAATATTTCAGGTATTATTTCTAATATTAGATGAATACCTTTTCTTCTTTCTAATCTTCCTACGAATAGCACAGTAATAAAATTATTATTAACCTTATTTTTATTTTTTTCAATATCTCTATCTATTCCCAAATAAATTTTTCTAACAAATTTATCATCAAAGTCTATATTATATAACTCTGATATTGTCTTTTTTATATTTTCACTTATCGCTATTATACCAGAAGACATCTCTATAAGCTTCTTTTCAAACTTTGATGCTAATGCAAAATCATCATTCATATTCCATTTTTGCGTCTCAATCACCTTAAGTAAAGGCGTCTGCAATCTGGTTACAACGGGAATATTTATTAATTTTGCTGGTATGATTCCTTCAAAATCCCATAGTGGCGATTCTATAATATCAAAATCATATTTTTTATTTAACTCATATATAGTTTTATATAACAAGTAGCTATAATTAATATTTTTAGCAGTAATATTATAATCTTGTAATTCTAAAAATTTAATCTTAATATCATCTTCTTTTACCGTATGAATATATATATCATTATAAAGTTTCGTTTCATATTTTTGACCACTTGTTATAATATGCACCGTATGCCCTTTATCTTTATACCCTAAAGCTAATTGCTTAGAATAAGTAGCTACTCCTCCATACGAAACCATTGGATTATCTTTACATAATAAGCAAATATTTAATCTGTCCTTTTTTATGCTTATTTTAATTGGATCATATTTTACAAAATCTGAATCTGGTGATAAATCTTTTGCTAACTGTCTTTCAGTATTTAATCCATCTATCATACCTTGAGAAAATCCTTTTTCCCACATATCCATAAATGATGAATATTCTTCTTTAGTTATAACTTTACTATTATACCATTTTCTAAAATTATTTTTCCATTTTTCAGCTGTCTTCTTAACTTGTTTCTTTCTTACATCCAAGTTAAAATAGCCCTCTGAATTTTTCAATCCAAAATATACAGTATTTTTTACTATTGGATACCAATTAAGCTTATATTGAGTTGTTCTTATATGGCTTTTAGCAAACTCATGATGTATATATGCATTTGGATGATGAAGAATTTTATATCCAGCCCTTATAAGCCTTACTGCAACATCACTTTCATCGTGATAATATTCATAATATTCGTCAAATCCGCCAACTTTTTCTAATGCTTTTCTGCTAAATGTTGCATTAGTCCCCATCATTATATTGAATATTTCGCCATTAGGATCATTAAACTCTCTTGACACGCTCCTTAACGGTTCAGTTTCACCCCACAAATTTATTGTTCCATTAGTAAATTGAAAATGAGTTGCACCTGGTCCATAAACTTTCCCACCAACTCCTCCAACAGTATCATCTTCATAATACGATATAATATCATTTAACCAATATGGATCTGGAATTGCATCATCATCAATAAACGCTATTATGTCGCCAGACGATGCTCTTATACCTATATTTCTTGAAACAGATAAATTCCTAATATTATTATTTCTAATCTTTATACAATGTTTATACAACTGTAAAATTTCTCTTGTTTCATCAGTTGAAGGTCCATTAACTACTATTACTTCAAAATTTTTATATTTTAAATTTGAAAGAGATTCTAATGTTTTTACTATAAATGATCCTCTATTATATGTACAAATTACAATAGAAACCTTTTTTCCCATATAACACCTCTCTTAATAATTGTATTTTCTTATTATATTTGTAATTTTTAAGAATATATTCTTTGTATCAAATTCTAATACCCTATTTCTTTGTGCTAATATTATTGCATCCTTTAAGTCATTATCATTTAAGATTTTATCACATAATTTAGCAATAACTTCATGTTTTTTCTCATTTACAAGTATACCAGCATTACCCATTGTATATTTAACAGCACCACTATTAAAAGCAATTGTAGGTATTCCATAAAACATACTTTCAATAATAGGAACACAAAAGCCTTCATGCTCACTCATTGTAATAAATATATTTGCTAATTTATAATAAGTATATAAATCTTCATCAGATACTTTTCCTGTAAAAAATATATTTCTTTTACATAATAATAAATCAATATATTTTTTTAACTCATTATAATAATCTAAATAATTATCAAAATTACCAACTAAAAATAATCTAGAATTTCTATTTATATTTTTATAATAGTATTCAAAAATTGTTATTACATCCTCAATTTTTTTATTTGGAGCTATACGACCAACATATAAAAAATTAATATATCTACTATCTGCATAATTAGAAAATAAAACTTTATTTGTTTTATCCAGAGAAATTAAATCAAAATTAAATACAATTGGAATTACATCAATTTTTTTTTCATCCATTCCCAAATCTATTAAATCTAATTTATTATATTCCGAATCCGCTATTGCTCCATCAAAGCGATTGATATTTTCTTTTAATTGATTAAGTCCCATCTGACATAAATTGAAAAATTGTTTATTATTCTTAAAAAAATGCGGAGGAGTAATATTATGATAAACTAAAATTTTTTTACTTCTTAATTTTATAATTTGGTTAAATATATCACTTTTGCCGGAAAAATGGTAAAAAACAATGTCATTATTTTTTACATCTAATTTTTCTATAGGGTTATAATATTTATGTACTTTTTGATGAAACCACTTGCTATATATTAAAGAATTATATCCTGCTTCTTCTAATAATTCTTTCAAGTTAATTACACTATTACTAACAGCATCCCCATAGTCAATTGCATCCATTGCTTGGTGTACATTCATATTTGTCCTCCTTCTAATATATATAGTTTTGTTAAGTTATATGATATTTGAATTTCATCTCCCCTTTGAGTTATCTTATATATTGCAAAAGTAAAATACCTCCGAAGGAGAGATGAAATTATGTGCAAATCATTGAATAAAATTTCATGCCCAAGATGCCATAGTCAGAATCTTTATCGCTTTGGTAAAGACAAAGCAGGTAATCAAAAATATCAATGTAAAGATTGTAGACGTCAGTTCACTCTTGAAGATTGTAAGGGTAAGAAAAATCGTATATTGAGAGGATATCCTCGATGTCCTGTTTGTGGAAGTGGTACTTATTTGCACCATGATTATGAGTACTATTCCCATTACACTTGTAACTCTAAAAAATGTGGTCATTCTATTTATGTTGCAAAACCTATTAATATCCCCTCTGCATCTTGTGAATTAATTAATGGAAAGACAGATTTTAAAAGAATGAGATTCCCCTTATTTTTAATTCTTACTGCACTTAACCTCTATTATCTAAATGCTTCTTCAACCAGAAGAATAGCTCAATTCTTTAAAATAACCTACAATGTCAAAGTTTCTCATGTAACTATTGCATCTTGGTGCAAAAAATTCGCTCCAATTTTTCTAAGCATAGCTAATAAACTTACTAAAAATCTTGATTTAAGTGCCTCTGATGAATGGCATGCCGACGAAACTGTCGTTTTCATTAATGGTAAGAAACATTATCTTTGGTTAATCATAGATTCAGAAAATAGAATGGTTCTTGGTTTTAATTTATCTCCTTCAAGAGATGCTTCTCAAGCTTTTGCTTTGTTTAAATCTGCAAGTAAATTTGGATGCCCATCAGCTATCGTGACCGATAGATTAGGCTCATATAATCTTGCTACTAAAACTATTTTTAATACTTCAAAACACATAAAAGTTCAATCATTTAAAGACGATATATCCAACAACTTGATAGAAGCTTTTAATGATACATTTAAAGACTGGTATAAACGTAAAAGAGGTTTTAAATCATTTGAGAGTGCAAACACGCTAATAACAATGTTCATTTTCCATTATAATTTTTTAAGACCTCACTATTCTTTAAACAATCTAATTCCTGTACAAGTTGCTTGTATTTTAGATGATGAAAAAAATATTAATAAATATCTTCTATCTGCTTAATTATTGAAATAAAGTATATACTCTCAACACACCTACATTTTTAAGTTTTAAGTAGGTGCCTTCTGCATGCCTTTTTTTCATAACTCCAGTATGATTAAACTTCATTAATTGAAATTAACTAAAAAACTGTGCAATTTTGTGTAATTATAAGAATATCTACGCTATTTTTCATATTTATTTAACACAATCATATATATTAATCATTTTATTGCTATTATTTCCATCTCATAGCACATCCCATTTAGTCTTTTTTCATCAATAATCTTTATTTGAGAAAATCCTACTTCAATTAATAATTTTGATAATGATTCTACACTAAACATAGTGTAATGATAATTTTCTTCATATTCTTGTCCTCCTAAAATGACCTCAGATAAAGTATTAAAATCTATTTCTTTATCATTAAATCTATTAATCATTTCTTCAATATTAGGTGTAATTATCCTTAAAAAACCATCTTTGCATAAAAGATTATACCAGTAAGGTAAAATCGTCTGCTTTAAATCCATTTTTGTAAAATGTTCAATTAAATGAGAGCTATATATTTCAAAAATCGTATTGTTGTTAAACGGTAAATTTGTTATATCCGCAATTATATCTACCGTAGGCAATTCTCTCTTATCAATATTTATATATTCATTATTGTCTGTCATTCCCACACCAAGCTGTAATTTTAATTTTCCTTTCATGATTTTTAATTTATTGCTAAAACTTATATAATTTGCAATTTTGGGTACAATTACTTTTTTATTATTTTGTTTAACATTTTTTGAAACTTCATAGAATAGCTCTTTTCTTAAATTCATAAAATTATATTCATAATCCTCTATTCTCTTACTGATTAATGCTAACCACTTTTCTTGATTCAAAATACGTGTATCTAAAGTATTTATTATATTATATATCTCTTTATCTTTATTATTATTTTTATTACTAATAGCCTCAAATATTTGTCGATTTATTTCAACATTCTTTATATATTCAAGTTCATTCTTCACGTTTAATCTATCATTTTCGCATATATTTATTAACTCTTTATATTTGTTCAAAATATCATCAAATTGTTGCCCTATTTTTATATTTCTATCATTATCTTTCTGTAAAAAGTCTATATTATTTTTTATATATTCAAGTTCATTCTTCACGTTTAATCTATCATTTTCATATAAATCTATAATTTCCTTAATTTTATTTATTATAATATTTAATAAATTCACTATACTTCGATTAAACTTTATTTGTATTCTTGTATGAAATCTTATAGAAGTATTAACAATTTTTTTTAACCACTTCAATCTCGTAATTTTTTCTATATAATCAGACTCAATAGATTCATTAGCCTCGTTAATAAAAAAATTAATATTGGGATCATTAAAAATATTTTTTATATTATCAGCATCATAAATACTTTCAATATTTTCTTTATTATTATTTATATTAACAGTTAGTGAATTGATTACCTTTTGTGTAAGCTCATCATCTGAATTAATTGTTAAGATTTTATTCGTATTTTTTTTATTTGGGAATTCAATATTTTCGATTTTACTTAAAACATAATTCTCATCAATTTTGTTCATTTTTTCTCCTCCAAATATTAAAAAATCCAATCATGATGTAATTTTATTAACCCCTGTTCTTTTCTTATTTGTGGGTCGATAACATTAATTTTATATATATCACATCTATAATCATAAATCTCCTCAAAAATTGAATGTGCTGCGACATCAATAAGATAAGTATTCTCTAACAAATCAACCGATTTAATACTAAATTTTATTTTGCCTTCTCGGGATAAATTATTAATATCGATATTATCAATAAAAGTATTTGTACCATAACAATAAAACCCATCAATTCTTTTAATCGCAATACCAAATACACAGTTATTAATATTGGAATTTATTTTATAATCTATTTCAATTACAACTGGTCTACAAGTTGTAACTGTATTTACTATTTCATTTGATTCATTAATTATTTTAACATCGACTATTTCAACTTTTTTATTTCCCCATCTGGTTGATGCATTGTTTAGATATTTAGAAATTTTGATATTCATATTATTATCTTCTTCAATATTTTTTGTATATTTTTTAATAACTTTATTTTTTGAATTATTAACTTCATCTTTTTTAGATATACATTCTAAATAATTATTTATTACAGTTTCAACATTCCCTATACTTTTAATAATTCCATTATCTATCCATATACCTTTATCACATATCTTCCTTACTGCACCTACGTCATGAGAAACAAAAATTATTGTAACTCCCTTTTTCTTTAACTCATACATTTTTTCATAACATTTTTTTTGAAAACTTGCATCTCCTACTGCAAGGATTTCATCAATCAATAATATTTCTGCATCAACATTAATTGCAATAGAAAAAGCTAATCTCATATACATTCCTGAAGAATAAGTTCTAACAGCAGTATCTATAAAATTTTCTAATTCTGAAAATTTAATTATATCATTAATTCTTTGTTCAATCTCTTGTTTATTTAAACCTAAGATTGATGCGTTTGTATATATATTTTCTCTTCCTGTAAAATCCGGATGAAATCCCGCACCTAATTCAAGCAAGCTGGCTACTCTACCATTTATTTTTATATGTCCTTTATCTGGATATATAATTTTAGCTAATAATTTTAAAAGTGTGCTTTTACCCGAACCATTCTGCCCTATTATTCCAACTGTTTCTCCTTTATTAATTTTTAAACTTACATTATCAAGGACACAAATATCATGATAACTATTTGTTTTTATATTCAATATTTTTTCTTTAAATGTTGTTGGTTTGTCTTGATAAATCCTAAAATTTTTTGTTATTCTATCTACTTCAATAGCTACCATAATTATATTTCCTCCGCAAACCTTATTTTCAACTTATTAAAAATCAAAATACTAAATATTAATAAAAAAATAGAAAATATAAACACATACACTAAACTCATCACATTTGGAAATTTACCATCATATAAAACATCTCTATACGATATAATAAGTGCAGACATTGGATTCAATTTTAAGGCAAATTGCAAATTTTTCGGCAATACATCTACTCTATAAAGAACTGGTGTTAAAAAATACCATGCTTGCAAAACTATGCCTAATATATGTTCTAAATCTCTAAAATAAACATTTATACATGAAAATATAATACAAAATCCTAATACTAATAAATATTGAATAAACAGCAACAATGGTAAAAAAATTACATACCATTTAATACTTACATCCATTATCATAAGACTTATAATAACTACAATCATTGAATAAATACAATTCATTAATCCACTCGTTGCAGTTGCAATTGGAAGTATTAACCTTGGAAAATATATTTTTTTAATCAATCCATTATTCCATACAATACTATTTACACCATTTTGTAATGATGTAGAAAAAAACATCCATGGTATTAAAGCAACAAATAAAAACATTGCATAGTTTTTCTCTTGAATTCTCAATAAATATGGAAATACTATCGAATATACTAATAACATTAATAATGGATTAATAAAAGTCCATAAAAAACCAAGAAAAGAACCCTTGTATCTAGTTCTTAAATCTTTTCTTACCAAATTTTTTAACATTTCTTTATATTTAAATAGTTCCATTATATCTTCAATCATATGCATACCTCTATTAAATATTAATTCTCCAATAATTTAAAACATCTTTTATTGTATCTTCTATTTTATATTGAGGACTCCAAGATGTAAGTTTTACAAGTTTTTTATTATCGCACCTGATTACAGGTACATCTAATGGTCTCATTTTTGAGGGATCACTTTTAACAATTATTTTTTTATTCGACATAGAAAGAAGTAAATCTAATATATAACTTATTTTATATGTTTTATTTGAACCCACATTATATACTTGTCCACTTTTTCCCGCCGTAATTATATCAAAATATGCTCTTACAATATCTCTAACATCTGTAAAATCTCTTTCTGCTTCTAAATTACCAACAAAAAGAACTGGTTCTATAAGCCCCTTCTCAATTTGTGCTATTTTTTTTGCAAAATCAGGAACAACAAATGTTGGTGCTTGACCAGGTCCTATATGGTTAAAAGCACGTACCATAATAATATCCATTTTATATGCATTAATATACTGCAAGGCGAAATATTCTTGAACCATTTTACTTACAGCATAAGGATTAGTTGGATTCAAAGGATAATCTTCATCTATACTTATAATTTCGGACTTTACTATACCATACTCTTCACTTGAGCCTATTAAAAGAATTCTTATATTTTTATTAGACTTTCTAACTGCATCTAAAAGATTTAATGTCCCATTGACATTTATATTTATTGTTAACTGTGGATTTTCCCATGATAAAGCAACAGAACTCTGTGCAGCAAGATGAAAAATATAATCAGGCATACATTCTTTAATTATTTCAAAAATATTTTCTTTATTAATAATGTCCATATCCCGTACAATGATTTTGCTGCTTATTTGATGCGGCATAGATGTATGAGGTAACTTTGTACCCCAAACTTCTATGCCATTCTTAATAAGATATTCTGACAAATATATGCCAACAAATCCATTTACTCCTGTTATTAAAGCTCTCAATATTATCACTCCATTATTTCTTTTGCAGCTGCTGCTTCAATAAACTCTTCATAGCTTAAACTATTTTTAACTCTATTTAAGTCTTCATTTATCATTATTTTTACAAGCTCTTCAAAAGTAATTTCATTCAGCCAACCTAAAACACTTCTTGCTTTTTCAGGATTTCCAAGCAAAAGTTCAACTTCAGCCGGTCTAAAATATTTAGGATTTACTGCTACAACAACCTTCCCATTTTCTTTATTTATTGCCTTTTCATTAACTCCTTTTCCTATCCATTCGATCTCAATACCTGCATATTTAAACGCTAAATTAACAAATTCTCTTACTGTATGTGTTTCACCACTTGCTATAACATAATCGTCAGGTTTTTCATGCTGAAGCATAAGCCACATAGCTTTTACATAATCCTTGGCATGTCCCCAGTCACGTTTTGCATCCATATTACCAAGCTCTAAAACATCCAATAAACCGTACTTTATTCTTGCAACAGCATCAGTAATTTTTCTTGTTACAAATTCTTTGCCTCTTCTTTCTGATTCATGATTAAACAATATACCTGAACAAGCAAAAATATTGTAGCTTTCTCTATAGTTTTTAGTTATCCAGTGTCCATAGAGCTTGGCAACCCCATATGGGCTTCTTGGATAAAACGGTGTTGTTTCTTTTTGAGGAGTTTCCTGTACAAGGCCAAACATTTCTGAAGTTGATGCTTGATAGAATTTAGCTTCAGGTTTAACAATACGAATTGCTTCAAGCATATTAGTTACACCTAATGCATCTATATTAGCTGTTGCAATAGGCTGTTCCCATGATGTTGCTACAAATGATTGTGCTGCAAGGTTATAAACTTCATCAGCTTGTGATATTCTCATGGCATTTATTAACGAAATTTGATCTGTTAAGTCACCATATATAAATTCTATTTTATCTTTTATGTGTTCAACATTACCAAAATCTAATTTACTCTTTCTTCTTACCAATCCATATACTTTATAGTTTTTACTAAGAAGAAGTTCTGCTAAATATGATCCATCTTGTCCAGTAATTCCAGTTATTAACGCACTTTTCATAAATATTATCCTTTCTTTCAATATTTATTGTAGTTTTTATAAATAATTTTCCTTATTCATTGCTTTAATTTTATTTAAAAGCTTTTTAATGTCTTGACATTTATCTTTCGAGCATATTAATGTTGCATCATCTGTATCAACAAGAATAATATCTTCTATACCAACTGCTGCAATTAGCTTATCATTCCCTTGTATAATGCACTTTTTAGTATCGATGCTTATAACATTTCCTGATTTAACATTCCCATCTTCATCAGTATTTTGAATTCTTTCAAGTGCTGTCCAGCTTCCAACATCATCCCATCCAAAATTCCCTGGTATAGTATAAATATTCTCTGCATGTTCCATAATACCATAGTCAATTGATATAGATTCAAATTTATTAAATTCTTCTCTCAATACCTTAATTTCATTATCAGTCCCAATAGCATCAGATATTTTCATTAAACCTTCATATAAATTAGGCATATATCTTTGTATATTTTTTAATATTGTTGATGCCTTCCAGACAAACATTCCGCTGTTCCATAAATATGTACCTTCTTTTAAATACTGTTTTGCCTTGTCTATATCAGGTTTTTCTACAAATCGTTTAACTTTATATATACTATTACCATCAATGTCACATACTTTATTACTGTAATTTATGTAGCCATAACCCGTTTCTGGATATGATGGAATAATTCCAATAGTAATTAAATTATCCCCTTCTTGTGCCATTTTTGCAGCAGCTTCTAAAGTATTTATAAAGATGTCATTATTCTTTATCAAATGATCCGAAGGTAATATTATCATTACAGCTTCAGGATCTTTTTTTGCTATGTATACCGCAGAAAGCCCAATACATGGTGCTGTATTTTTTCCTAATGGTTCAATTAATATATTTTGAAAAGGTATTTCGAAAAGCTGCTTCCTTATTATATTTGAATAATTTTCATTAGTAACAATAAATACATTCTCTTTATCAGTTATTTTTTTTACTCTTTCGTATGTCAATTGTATCATCGTCTTACCATCATTTGTTAGACTTATAAGCTGTTTAGGAAGGCTTTGTCTGCTTCTTGGCCAAAACCTTTCTCCTTTTCCACCTGCCATAATAACTATAGATACCATTTCTTATCCTCCATTTAATAATTGAAAATTAATTATTTACCCTCTCATTTACTCCAAAACCAATTCCAAGAAGTATCCAAAATACTGGTGCAACAGATACGACGCTGTCATTGAATAGAGCGGCTATAAAATAGGCACATATGCCCAAAAATACCGAAATCCCAATTATTTCATAATTTGTCTCAAATTTAGATTTCATATATATTTTAAAACTCTGTATAAGGTAAATCAAGAATATACCAATTAGTGAAATTAAGGATATAATGCCTGTATTAACCAAGGTCTGCAGATACATGTTGTGAGCTTTATCCACAATTATGTAAGGATCGCCGTAGACATTTAATTTTCCTACAACATCATTTTGGGGAAAATACATTGCAAAGTTATCTGGTCCATATCCAAATACAGGTGATTTTTTTATTAAAGGAAAAGTTCTTGACCATATATATGCTCTGGCGGATCCTAAATTCTCTTTCCCCTCAAATCCGAGTTTTTCGATTTTACTTATTTCATAATATTGTCCTTTATTCCTAAGTATCTTAAACTTATCATTATCATAAATAAAATATAATTTTGCCGTGCTTATTTGAAGCTGAATTAACGGTTTATTATCAAACAAACCAAACAATATATCTTTATCTTTATATCTTTCATCTTTTATTGTTATTTTCCCATTGCTAAAATCCATGTCATATTTTAATTCATTATTTTTATCATCATAAATAAATATGGTGTTATTTTTTATTTCAAAATTTAAAACTGCATCATTATAGTTAATTTTTAATCTTTTTCCGTCTAATGATATATCCTTTAGAAGAGTATTATCCTTAGTCTGTTCATTAGAAACAAGATTTTTGGCATCACTAAAAAGTGTTCCAATTTTAGAAAAGAGATAATTATTCCATACTTTATTAGCTCCTATGACTAAAATAACTGAACTAACAAGAATAATAGAAAACAATCTGTAATGCTTTATAATATAGCTTCTAAATAGAATAATAAGCAATACAAAAGAGAAAATAATACCAAGTATTCCTGCTCTTGAATGACATGTTATTGCGTTGAACAGGAAAAGAACTGATAAAAGAGAAAATAAAATTTTTAAATATTTATTATGATGAAGTATAGCAAGGCTCAAAGTCAAAGGAAAAAGTATCGCCATAAAGCTTCCTACATAATTAGTGTGGTATAATGTTCCATAGACTGCCCTTTCACCCAATGTGAATTTTAATCCTTCTAATAAATTTGAATTGCTAAGAGGCACAATAAGCCTTTTACCCAGCTGAGTGTTAAAAAAATCCATGTTAAAATATTGGAATAATCCTATAATACCAATTATTATTGCTGAAATATAAAGGCACTTTAAAAAAGAATCTATGGTTTTGTATGAATTAATTAAGTTATAGGTTAATAGCATTATTATAATATACGATATAAGAGCGAATACACCTTCATATCTATCAGGAAATCCAAAAAGAGAAACGGATTTGTTTTTAGATAATAAGGCTGATATTACTACTGATAAAATATATGTAAAAGAGAAAATATATAATAACTTATTGCTTTTTAGTTTAAATCCTTTATTAAATAAATTTATTATTACCGCTGCAATAACTAAAAATATAAACACTTTTGCTTTGTTATATGAAAAAAAATCAAAATTAGTGCTGCCTGTCCAAAAAAAAGCAACATCACTATTTAGTTCTACAATCTTCAATCTCACTATTAAAGGTACTATCATTAAAATCAAACATATTGGAATAATAAATATTATATTTTCTTTTACATTGTTTCTGCTTTTTTTATTGTTTTTCCCCATTTTACCCCTCCTTTTTGCACATAATAATTTTATATCAAATATTTAACAAATTCAATTGTTTTTTAATACTAACTAAAACATTAAACTTAAATTGCACTAATAAGCCCTTCCTGTTGGCGAAAGCTTGTTTTCACTCATATCGTATATATCAAGAAGCTGTATAACCTGAGGCATCTTCTTCATTTCATCAACTATCCCGTCAGTTTTAAGCTCAATTATAACATATCTTCCTGTCTGTGATAATGCTGATTTTAAAGGCACACTGTTAGTATAAACCCTTTTTATAGCTCTTCCCGTTACGCTGTAGGATAGGGCTGACAGCTTTGTTGCATCTATATCCTTATCGTATTCTATGCAAAGAGAATCTATAATATCATTTGCCCCCTTAATAGCAGTAATCTGAGCCATTCCATTTACATATTTAACCTGAGGTGGTATTTTATCCTGAATTTTTATTGGAGTGCTTGAAGTATAAACCCCAATATCAACGCTCTCTCCAAAGCTGTTTTGAAGCTTATTATTAGAATCGGGAACTATGTTTAAAAGATATATCCCGTTTTCTGTACCATAGTTTGAAGTTAGAGTTACAACGGTTTTACCTTCGCTGTTTAATGATACATCCATTGATAAAACCTGCGCACCGTTTACTTTAAATGCGCTGTCATCAACATACTTTAAATATTGGTCAAAGGTAACAACTACAGTATTTTTGGATATCGCCTCTATTTTTATAACCTTAGGCTTGCTCTCCTGCGAATTAAATGCTGTAAAGCTGCTGTTTAAGAGTATCTGCCCTACTATTGCATTTTTAGTACTGTCCTCAACATCCTTTACAAAAAGGTTGTATCCTGCATCTATTAGGGACTTTTCATAATCAGTAAGGCTTATCTTTATAATCTTATCTCCATCTTCAAAGATAGGATTCTTTGTTATTTTTCTCATGCTTCCATCTGCTGCATTTTGAAGATAATAGTTTGATGCATCGAGGGCTGTATTATTTACCCCTTCACTGAAGAATACATAAAGGCACTGTTCAAGCCCTGCAACAAACTTTTTAGTAACCTTTACTACCTTAGGCGGGGTTTTATCTGTAAGGTTTATACTTTGAGTATATATATCGATTTTATTTAAAGAATTAAATTTATCCTCAATGCCTAAAAGTTTTACTATGATGTTTACTGCTGAATCAGATTTTTTAAAATTTATCCTGTATTTTATATTGTCTCCAAGGTTTGATATTGCATTTACTAAAATTCTCTCTCCTCTATTATCTATTAAATCAACATTAGCTGCTGTAAAATTAACTTCTCTGTTAAACTGGGCTAAAAGGGATGTGTCGCTCTCCTGCGTTATTGATAAAACTTTTAAAGGCTCAGCCTCTGTATTTATAGATATTGGAAGGTTTACGCTCTGAAATTTATTGTTATATTTATCTATTACTTCTAAGTTTCCTACCTTTCCTAATATGTTTATGCTGTTTACAGAAGAAGTTATAGGGTATCCCTTCTTAAAAGAGTTGTCATAAAATTTTACAAATACCCTGCTTACAGGATTTGAATCAAGGCTTACAGTCATATCAGCATCTTTATATATGCCAAGGGCAGTATATGCTGCATTTGTATGATAAAAATTAAGATTTGTAAGGTTTGCTACTGGTCTGTTAAAATCAACTACCGCAACCGACTGATTAACCGCCTTAACCTTTGCTGTTATAGGCGAAGTTTCATTTTTATAAACAAAGCTTAATGTTTTTGATGGGGCTTCTTTAAGTTCAAAATCCTTAAAGCCTTTTACCGTAACATCATACTGGCTGCCCTCTGTCATTGCAGAATATAAAGATACTAATATAGTATTTGTGTCATATCCAGTATATGTGCTGCCCGATGCTATAAGGTTTCCACCCTTTCTAACCTCTACCGTACCGCCCGATATGTTTTTGACAGGCTCACTAAAACTTATGCAAATGTTTGAAGCTCCATAGGGCTTTACAGATAGAACTTCAGGATTGCTGTTATCAAGAGCTGTAAAATCCTTAACTGTTTTCTCTATTTTTTTACTCTTTAAATCCCTGACATTATCAACAGCAATAGTATAAAGAGCACCTTTATCTAAACTAAAGGCTGGAGTTACTACAACAGTTTTATCATCATCTAAAAGCTGAACCGTTGATGTTATTGGGGTTGTCCCCTTAAAGAGCCTGAAATTGCTGTTTAAAACCGTTGTAATGTCAAGTTTTTTGTTAAACTTTAATATAACTTCTTTTAAATTATTTGAAGTTATACTAACAAGGCTTAAACCTACTTCCTTTACCTTTAAATTCAGCTTTACCTTATCCTTATAACCATCTATTTCTCCAAAATATGTATACTCTCCAGGTTTTGATGTATCTATTTTATCTGCATTCCATTTAACAGGTACATCTCTCATTGTACCATCGCTAAGCTTTACCTTAAATGTCTTTGGCAGTTCACATTCATCATCTTCATTAAGCTCAAGGTTTACATCGCTTGCCTCAACTATTTTTTCGTTTAATACATTAATGTTCATTGTAACTTTATATGTATATCCTTTAACCACTCCTGTTATTGTATAGGTTTTAGGAGTTGAAGTATCTACTTCCTGACTATCCCATACAACCTCAAGCTCCTTCTCCGTTCCATCCTTCATTAATGCCTTAACCTTATCAGGGAATTTTACCTCATCATCAATATTTACTGTAATATTAACAGGATTAATATTTTGTATTATCACACTCTTATCCCATACGTTAAACCTTTTAACAATACTTTTGCTGTTTTTATCTGAGGATCCCGCTATTTTTGAGTAAACAATTAATACATAGCTTCCTCCCTCATTTAATGCATAGCTTATTTTATAAGGGCTTTTAGGGTTGTAATAGGTTTTAGTAAATCCCTTTGTAATATCTATAGTTTTCTTTGTCTTTTCATTGCTTAATATAACCCTGTACTGCACCTTAGTGTTTCCTGTAGATGTTATGCTTAAATTCAATTTATCTCCTGTTTCATAGTTTGTACTAATTGCTGCAACCACTGGAACTACAGAAACCTTTGGAGCTGCAAAAGCACCTATATAGCCTAAGACTTCACAAATCAAAAAAATAAATGATAAAAAAACAATGCTCATTCTCTTATTCTTTCCCATATTATCCCTCCATTATATATAAGACGCTTATTATACTAATATTGTTCATATATACCAATATTTTATCATTAACGACACAGAAATGCCATAAAAACTAAAAAGCGTCCTATCAGAAGGAATTTGTCACTTGTCAACTGGGTGGCACTTTTGTATGGGATTTGTAAATTTCTTTCGTCTATATTAGTGGTATATATTTTTAATAATCTTCTCCATATTTTATTCATAATTGCAATATATAATATTTTTGATAATGAATCGATATTTTGCCACAGTTTAGCGAAGATTTTAATATATAATTAATGTATAATTAATTATGATATATTAGCTAATTTTGGCATTATTAAAAGGAGGAAATAAAATGAATGAGAAGGTGAATACATATGAAGAAACATAAACTATTATTGCTGTCATTAATTTTTTTAGTTATATTTTCCTCAACAGCCTATGCTGAAAGCAGCACATTATTCCTAAACAATATAATAGATGACGCAATAGAAAATTCAATAACATTAAAATCCTTAAGCAATAAGGTAAAATCCCTCGAAAAATCAAAAAGCGATGCAGAGGAAGCTTCAAAAGACGCTGCCCAAAGGTTGGATACTAATGAAGCTTTGAAGGATTTACTTAAAAATTATTCATCTTTAAGTCCTGCTGAGAAAATGCAAGTTACTATGTTAATAAGAATGCATATTATTATGACTATAGATGATAAGCTGCAGTTTACAAAAATCAAGGAGCTCTCCGTTCCTAATGCTGATTATGCTATACTTCAAAATAAAAACAATATGGAAATTGCAAAAAATTCCTCAATACTATCGATTTCACAGCAGTTCAATACAATTTTAAATATGCAGGACTCAATAAAACTTCAAAATAACAATATAAAAATACTTGAAGACAGGCTTAATACAGCTAAAATACAATATGACAACGGGCTAATATCAAATAAGGATTATAAAACTTTAGAAAGCAGCCTTAAGAAATCAAAACTTGAGCTTTTAAAGATGCAAAACAATATGAACAGTCTCGTTATAACATTAAATCAGGCTATAAATAAGCCTCTTTTAACTAAATATGATGAGTTTTCAGACAGTGGAATGACACCATATTTAGATATTAAAAGTCTTGATGAATATATAAATACGGCTCTTACATATAGATCAGAAATAATTTGCAATCAGAAGTATTATGATATTAAAAAAAGAGAATATGAAATAACCTATGAAGTTTACCCTTCAGATTTAAATGATAATACACAGCAGGCAAAATACGATATGGAAGATGCTCAAAACAAACTTGAACAATCAAAGGAAGATATTAAAATAGAAATTACTACTCTATATAAGGATATTGAAAAAAATATACAAGACATTAATAACTATCAAAAAAAATATGATGCGGCAAAATATGATAATGAAATTGCTAAAAAGAAATACAGCTTCGGGCTTATAAGCAGGCTTGATGTTGAAAATTCAAATCTTAATCTTTTGCAGGCGCAGATACAATTAAACCAAGCAAAGCGAACCCTTTATATAAACGAATTAAAACTTAATTTTGCATGCGGTATAGGCCCTGCTGCATAAAGTATAAATTATTAGGAGGGATTAAAATTGAAAAAGCTTATAGCATTTATAATTACATTTTCATTAGTTTTAAGTCTATCTTCCCCATGTTTAGCTGATACAGTTTTTAAAGAAGAAGACGGAATAATAAAATTAACTTTACAAGATGCGATTAGCAATATAGAAAAACAAAATACAGAAATTAAACTTATGGATCAAAAGATAGCAATACTTGAAAAACAATATAAAACTGCCCTCGATAATGCTGAAAAGGCAAAAACGGATACGAGCACAAATATACAAAGCAACATAAACCTTAGAAAAACAGAACTTTTAAACTGGAAAAAATCACAGCTTACTTTAGAAAACGCAAAACATGATAGGGATGATAAGTTAAATTCCCTAATACAGGATATTAAAAAACAATACTATGAAGCTCTCATGATAAAGGAAGATATATCAAACTATCAGGAAGAAATCAATAACCTAAACAAAAATATAAGTATTGTTAATGCAAAAATTAATGTAGGAAAAATGAAATCCTCCGATTTAAAAAACTATGAAACCCAAAAAAGCCAGCTTGAAGCTCAGCTTTGGACATCTCAGAAACAGCTTAATATTGCATTTCTAAACATAAAAAGAATATTGAATATAGATATAAACAAGCAAATAGATATTGAACCTGTTAATATAGCAGTAAAAACCTTCGACGACAGCGATATAGAAAACAAAATAAAAAACACAATAGAAAACAGCTATGACATCAAAAAACAGGCTTTAGACCTTGAACTTTCAAAACTCGAATATAAAATAGTCGATGAGAATTCAAACAAAAGCTCCGATGAAGAATCAGAAAACAACTACTCAACCCTTTTAAACCTCGAAGCCTCAATAAACACTAAAGAGGCAAGCCTTGAAAATGCAAAGACCTCCCTCGAGGCAAACCTTTGGAGCAGCTATAACAACCTTAAAAATCTTGAATATAATATAGAAATAGAAAAGCTAAATCTTGAAATAGCTCAAATCACATATGATATTACAAAAGCGAGTGTAAGTTTAAATTCATCTCTAAGTGTCGATGAAATTAGCAGTCATATAGCTCTTTTAAAGCAGCAGACAAAATTTCAAAGAGCAATAAATCAATATGTTTTATCAGTAGAAAGCTTAGAAAACCAGCTAAACAAATAAAACAGCCTAAACGGCTGTTTTTTATTCTGGTTCTATAATAAATGTTGAGGCGTAGCCCCAGCATTTATTATAGAACCAAAAGAAAAACTATTAAAAATAATTGAAACTGCCTCTTCTTCCAAAGAAGTTCGCACTTTATTTAAGGAATGGATAAAGTTTGCACAAAATAGTGGTCTTAAAGAATTTGAAAGATGTGCTAATACTTATATAAGGTATTTTAATGAAATAGTGAATTCTTTTGATATACCATATACAAATGCTTGTACTGAAGGCTTTAACAACAAAATTAAAGTTATTAAAAGAAATGCCTTCGGCTTTAAAAACTTTGATAGGTTTAGAAATAGAATTCTTCATTGCTGTAATTAAAATTTTACTTTCCCATATTTTAGAAATCCAACTTCCGTTGGTATTTTTGTCGTGCAATTTTTTAGGGGATACTCTATACAACCCAACCTATCTTTCTAAAATCACTCTCAAACAAGAAAGGACAGGCATTCTAATCGAATATCCGCCCCAACTATTGGCAAAGAGCCAAATAAAAATGCCGCCCAGCGGCAAGTTTGTCACTTGTCAACTGGGTGGCATTCATGTTACGTTATCTTATTGTGTTAATCCAACTGTGAAATCAACTTTTACAGTTAAGCCACTTGCATACTTGAATGTAGCAGTGAATTTATCTCCCATAGTAGCATTCGCTATTGATACACTATTTGTACCATTATTTGTTACTGTAAATGTTGAACCATCAACTTTTACTAAGTTAGTAATTATTATCACTGGATTTTCTGTAAAATCAACACCATATTGGTCTTTTACTTCATAAATAACTGATTTTAACTTATTTGCATCAATTACTCCACCTGTTGTTGGATTAATTACTGCTTTTCCATCAGCTACAAGATCTTCATCTAATGTTACTGTTGCAACCTTTAGTGCCTCATTAGAAACTACTAATTCCTTTTCAAGAATCTGTAATGCTTCTCCTGAATCACCGTTAACAGTTACTATAACAGTTGTTTTAACATCCTTTGCATTTCCTAAATTATCAACAAAATCAGCTGCTGCATATCCACCTGAAGTTACATCTACAATAATACTTCCACTTGTTGTTAACTTGCTTGTAGTTAAAGCTAATGAGTAGTCTGCTGCTGGCAATAATACTTTTGTACCATTAGCTAATACTCCATAAACTTTTACAGTCTTGTTATGAGTTGATGGTGTAGCTGCTGAAGCATTTCCATTATTGTACATCTTACCAAAGTCAGCAACTTCGAAGCTTACATATTCTGATTTGCTAACCTTTGTAAATACTATTGACTTAGTACTTACTGTTACTGGATTTGCACCGTTATCTCCAGTTGCTAAAGTAAACTTAATTGTTTCTGTTTTATTTGTATTATTTTCAGCAAATATTCTTACTGCTGAATTTGTTGTTGAAATTACTTGAGTAACAGAATCACTATTATTAAGTAATACTTGGAATGCTGAATTTGTTGAAGTTGATTCAACAACTATGCTGTTTTCTGAAGCTGCATCAACCCAAGCATTAACAGCTGAATCTGTCATTGTTCTACCATATTGATCTTGAATTATTAAATCTGCTGCTTCTATATCAACATAGTTTCCTTTAGCAATATATGTTGATTTAGTTGAATCTAATCCAACTATTGTTGTTGGTCTTGCTTTTTCTTTAACGCTTACCATTAAGCTTGAGAAGTTTCCGCCATTAGTTACTATAGATGTTAAATAAACTGGTAAATCAACATTATCACTTGCACCTGTTGCTGGAGCATAGTAATATAATTTTGCTGTGCCATCATTTTGTTCTTCAAATTTTAATCCTGAAGTACCTGTACCATTATACAATGGTGATAAAGTTACATTACCATTTAACTGAGAATATTTTGTTACAGCATTGCCATATTGGTCAACAGCTGTAAATGGTATTTCTACTTTTTCAGTTTCTGCAATCATCTTTGAAGGTGCTGACATTGTGAATGTCTTAACTGCAGCTAATGCCTTAGCTTCAACTGTATATGTTGAAATCTTTCCTGTTACAGATGATATAGCTTGAATTGTTACTGTTCCACCATTATTAACAGAACTTCCTGCCTTTAATGCAACTGCTTTATAAGTAGCACCATCAAGAGTTACATCAGAAGATACAGCAAAAGCTCCGTTAGCTGTGTCTGAACTTACAAATAAAGGATTATTTGAAGTAAATACTAATTTACTTAAATTTGGGCTTGACATTATATTGCCATACTGATCCTTTACTTGGAATAATAATACATATCTGTTATCAGTAAATCCTGCTGGAAGATCTACTAATTTTAAATTTGTAGTATCATATACACCCTTAAATAATACTTCATTTGCTTGAGCTTCTAAAGCTATTTCAACCTGAGCATTTACAACAGTTGCACTTGCAGCATGAACACCTGTTATATAAACTATTTGTCCAGGTATAAAATCTGAAGTACCAGCTGCTTCAATTTCAAATGTTCCGTCTATTGTATTTTCATTATAAACTGACTTTCCTGTTGAAATTGTCCAGCTAATTGTTTGTCCTGTCATCTTTTCGCCATATTGATTAAGAACCTCATATGAAACTAAAGCTCTCTTGTCATTTCCTGACAATCTTGGTGCTTTTGTTGATAAAATATTTATTTTAGCAACTTTTACATCATCAACAGTAACTTTTACGCTTATTGCAGTTTCTGTTAAACCAGATACTGAAACTGTATATTCACCTTTTGTTAAATTAGTTGCCATTGTAATAACTGCTGATTTTTTATCTGCTGCGAATTCAACTTTTTCTGTATTAACTAATATTGAATCTTTCTTAACTTCAAATTTAGCCTTTGTATCATCAACAGCTTTATTGAATTTAACTTCTAATTTTTTAACTCCAACCGCACTTACAGTAGCTGTTGGTGCAACTGCCTTAACTGTTACCTTTACAGCTGGCTTTAATGTTGTTCCTTCAACTGTACCATTTACAGTATATTCTCCAGCTTTAGTTGTATCAACTGCATCCCACTTAACTGCAACTTCTTTTTCTGTTCCGTCAGTCATAACTGCCTTTACAGTTGCTGGAAGAGTTGCTACTGCACCTTCGTCAACTGTTACGTCTGCTGGGTTAACTAATTCCTTAATTTCTACTTTAGCTTCTTCTTTAGCCTTTACAACAAATCTTCCAACATTAACATATTTAGCTGTTGAAGCCTTAGCTCCACTTGCTTTAACTCCTACAACTATTTCGTATGTTCCTGGTTCTGTTACATATAATACATCAATTGTGAATGTTGATGTTCCAGGACATACTGCTTTGTAGAAGTAGTCCTTTGAATAGCCTGGGTAAAGTTCCTTAACCTTACCTACTCCTACTTTCCAAAGGAATGCTCTGTACTGAACTTTTCCTTTATAAGGAGCTGAATTGAATTTAACGATTACTCTGTCACCAACCTTGTATTCAGCTTGTGGTTTGGCAACGATAGTGATTTTTGTTGGTCCTGCTGCAGCCTTTGTAGTCTGTGCAGGTACATAGCTGAGCACTGTGAATACTGTAAATAAAGCAACTAATACAGTGCTGAGCACTTTCTTGGCTTTTGCCATAGTTTTTCTCCTCCTCTCGAATTTTAAAAATTTTGTTTGATTTATATAGATGAATAAATCATCTGCGAAGTTAGTTAATTTTGGTAATGCACCTAGTATACATAATATACTAAACATAAACCATTTTCAAGTAGTTAAAAGAATTTGTAGTAAAATTTAAACCTTTTTCCTATGTACTTCATAAGTAATTATTTCCTATTAAATCATATATATTCAACTTATATTTTAATATCTAATTTTATCAAAACCTGTATTGTAATTCATATTTTAGCACAGGTATTTAAACTTTGTAAATATATAAATTCATACCAATAATCTATATATTTTTCATTGTTTGTATATAATTTCCTATAAGGTTAAATTAATGTTAATCAGTATAAACTATTATTCTTCGCTAATTGTTAAATTCCTTGTTTATAACTTTATTTTTTATTAAATAATGTAAAAAGTTATTCACATTATCCACATTTCCCATTGTACAAACTCTATATAGAATATATGGAATTCAATCACTATTTATGACGATAGAAGTTTATAAAAAGTTTCATCAAAAACAAAAAAATTTTAAAAAAATTTTTTAGGCAAAATAAAAAAGGCGGTTTCCCGCCTATTCAGTAGTTATTGCATTTACAGGGCAGCTACCCTCTGCCTCCTTCGCATCGTTTTCTGCGTTTTGCGGCACTTCATCGCCGATAACATGAGCCTTTCCATCATCCCTCATCTCAAAAACCTCAGGGGCAATGGATGGGCAAAGACCACAGCCTATACAAGCATCCTGATCAACCTTAGCCTTCACTTTATCAACTCCTTATATTTTTATATAACCATGTAGTTATATTTTTTCCATATAAATATATTTTAAACATCAGTCAGTATAATCATTAGAAAAGGATACTACAGCATTTAAAATCAAATCTCTTGCGCTTTCGTAGCTGTTTTTATCAGATATTTCAAGTTTTATAACATTATACCCCTTTGTTTTTTCTAAAGTATTTGTAACTATGTTTAATTTTATATTTTTATCTGATAAATTATTTTTAATCTTTAAAGCCCTTTCATATTCCCTCTCGTCGTTTTTTCTAAGCCTTAAAAGAATTGTATTGCTGTTTATGACGCTCCTTCCTTCGTCTATCTCAAATATATAATACTTAGTATATTTTTTTATGCTCTCTAATATTTTTTCATCTTTTTCATATTCATCATTATATTCAATTATGACTGCATCCCATCCGTATTCATTAATCTTTTGCTTAACATATGTTAGAGAGGAATTTAATTTATTAGAAGGAGTTTTAGTATAGAAAATAATTCCTAAGGGTTTATTTTCTTTAAAAGCGTATTTTTGAATTCTTAATGCTATAATGGAAAGATAAAGTATTGATAAAAAAGTAAAAACAGCAATAACAGCTATAATAAAAACTTTAAAATTCTTCAAATTTATCACCATAAATAAAAGCTCCATATAAAATATATGAAGCTTTTATCTTTAAAATGATTATTTGAATTTTATATAATAACTCCATTTCGAATCAATATAATTTCCTTCTAAAACATAAATTACCTTTGAGCCAAGGCTGTCAGTTACTGTAACATAGGTTTTGCATGTATTGTCGTTGTACTTTCTTGTATCTATCAATATATAGTAATCATATTTTTCAGCTTCCTTAGGAAATTTTACTGTTATGCCCTTATTATCAATACTTTCTATCATCTTTTTTTGTTCTATTGAGGTTATATATTTTGTGACAAGGAAGTCTTTTCTAATATCAACAACAGCTATTTGCCCCTTTTGTATGTTTGTTTTTTCGAATATTAAAGATAGCAGAGATTCATAATACTCAGATACATGCTTAAAGTTTCCTTTTTTCATAAGACGGTTTATAAATTCATCTTCAATAGAATTATCTACATGATAGAGCCTTCCTTTATCATCGTAAAGATTTGCTGTACTTTCATCATCAATTCCTGCGATGTACTTAAAGCTTGCAATGGACTTAGACTCGCTGTAAAATTCAAAGGTAAAGTCGCTTTCAAGTCCGCTGTCAGATTTTGCATCTTTAGCTTCAAGTATTGTATTGCTGAATCTTTCTATGGTTTTTTTATCTATAATTGTGTACTTGCCTGCATATTTGTTGTTTGTTACAGTTATTCTTTCTATGTCTTTATTCAGCCCTAAGGACATAAGATTTTGATTTTTTTTACCTCCAATACAGGATGTAAATAAAAAAGGTATAATAAGCAAAAGGATTATTTTTTTCATAAGCTCACCCTTCTATTATTTTTCCCATGTAATAGGTATCATAATATTTGCCATCTATAAAAAGCGATTTTTTAAGATGCCCCTCTATTTCAAAGCCATACTTTTTATAAAGATTAATCGCCCTTTCGTTATCAGTCCTAACTTCGAGGGCTATTTTTTTAATCGCGCCATGTTCTTTGACCCATTTTAAAAAATATTCAATCATACAGGAGCCTATTCCAAGGTTCCAATAGTCCTTTAGTATATATATCCCCATATCTCCCCTGTGCATTATTCTCTTTCTATGGGAGGCTATAAAGCTTAAAATTCCAACTATCCTTCCTTCAACTATTCCAACTATTAAAAGACAGTTGTTTCTGTGCCTTATGTTTCTTATTAGTATTCTTTCCTCTTCTTCTCCGTAATAGTAATCATTTATTCCAAAGGTTAAATTGTCCGTCTCTCCTCCTATCCTGTCTGATAGGCAGACAATTTCCCATGCGTCCTCTTCCCTTGCCCTTCTTACTGTTAAAGTTTTTCCGTTTTTTAAATCATATATCATATATACCCCTCCATATTTAGTGTATATAAAAAAACAAAAAAAGTACAGACTAGCTGTACTTTAGTCATGAGAGGCAGGAGACTTAATTATTCTATCAAAATTATATATTATTATACCTCCAACAAGTGCAAAAATACATATGAATTGGGAGGTTGACAGAATACCAACATTTCCTCTTGGGTCATTTCGTAAAAACTCTATTACAAATCTTCCAATGCTGTATAGTATCATATAAAGCCCTGCAACTTTTCCGTCATCTCTTTTTTTAGATGCAAAAAACAAAAGAGCAGCAGCTATAAGGAAATTTCCAAAACTCGACATCAGCTGTGTTGGATAAAGGGGTATGTTATTTGGCGCATAGTCGGATATTTTAAATATAACTGCAAAGGGGAAGTTATGAGTTTCACTGCCGTAGCAGCAGCCTGCGCAAAAACATCCAATTCTTCCTATGCCTTGTCCTAATGCAATTGAAGGGGCTAAAAGGTCAAAGTGCTTTATAAAGCTTATATTCTTTACCCTGCAGTATATATATGCTGCAACAGCTCCTCCTATTATAGCTCCATATACAACAAAGCCCTCTGTAATCATATATTTTATAGAGGATGGATCTTTAAAAATAGTAGGCATTTCAGCTATAAAAAATAAAAGCTTAGCACCTATTAGTCCCCCTATTATGCCGTATAGAGCTATATCTATTAAATAATCAGTATTAAATCCTCTTTTTTTGCCTCTAAAAAGTCCGAGTAAAAGGGCACAGGCGATTGCTGTTGCCATTAAAACTCCGTAGGAATATATAGGGAAATTGCCTATTTTAAAAAGTATAGGATGCATAATAAAACCCCCGATTTATAAACCCTATTCCCTTATAATTTATACTATTTTTTTTTATTTGTCCATAGTTTAATAAGGGTTAAATAATTTTTTTTTAATTTTATTATAGCACTATACATAAAATAAGTAAAATTAAAAGCATTATTAAAAGGCGGTTTTTCCGCCTTAAGGTTTTGGAATCATTATACATCCTGTATAGGGATTGTAAAACATCGTCCAAATTCCAGCATCCTTTCCTTTTATAGCGAACCATTTTGCAAAGCCTGTCATTCCCATGTAGGGCTGTTCATCAGAAGTTGGTTTTCCTTCAATTCCATAGACAATTGCCTTAACTTCTCCAGTGTTATCGTATTTTATTCCGAAATAATAGTGTCCAGCCTTTTTAATATATTTTATATAGTTGATATAAGGATATGCCATTAAAGGATGATATATTGTGCAGTAATATGGATAATTAGAATCCTGCACCGTTTCGTAATCCTCTTTAAAGGGTATCTTCCACCATCTGCAGCCCTTTAAATCTTCGCACATATCACCGGCTTCTTCATATTCCTTTAAAATTTTATGAAAAGATTGTGCATGGGTTCTTCTCTTTTTCCCTTTATCCCCTCTCGTAAATTCATATACTTCATCATCATAATCTTTTTCCTCTTTTATTTCTTCTCTATCCTCATTTTCTTCATTTATTATATTGTCCTTTTGGTCATCTTTTTTCTCTTCTTCATCCCTTTTATCTTCTTCTTTATCCTCTTCCTTGGTTTCTTCCCTTTGAGCATCAATTTTTATTTTTTCTTCATATTCTATAAACTTTCTTGCATCATCATCTATTTCTACCTCTTTAATTTCTTCTGCTTTTTCTATTTTTTCTTCAACATCCTTTTTATCTTCCCTTGGCAGCTTATCTCTCCATTCTATTTTTTCCTTGCTCGCATATCCTGTAAGGGGTGATAATATATTGTGCCCTTCTACTATTACCGCTGAAACTAAAAATTTATCTATGGTCATACCTGTCCCTGCAATATCCTCTTCTTTGTATTCCCAAAAGGTCTCTCCTCTTCCGGTTTCATCAACGCTTATCTCCCCAAGCCTTGCCACAACTGCAGGGTTTTTGCTGACATCTATCATGCAGCATATATATGGACCCTTTGCCTTTATAAGATTTTGAACATAAACTGTGATTTTACATTTCCCGTTTCTTGTTTCTATTTTTGTATATCCTGTGGGCTGCTTGTCAAGTGCAATACCAAACCCCTTATCTTCTTCCTGAAATATTATAAAATAGCGATTGTATTTTTTACTTGTCACTATTTTCCCTCCTAATTCTCCTTATCATTATAATATATGAAGAACAGGAAGGAATGTGAACTAAATTTTTCAAATTAGCTTTTTAATCTCATCAGAAAGTTTTCCAAACTCCTCGAGGCTTAAGGTTTCTCCCCTTCTTAAGGAGTCAATTCCGGAATTTTTAAGGGCGCATTTTAATTTTTCATCCCCAAGTCCTAAGGGTTTTAAAGCATTCCAAAGAGTTTTTCTTCTCATGTTAAAAGCGCTCCTTATAACCCTGAATAATAGTGCTTCGTCAAGAACTTTTATTGAAGGTTTATCTTTAATATCCATCCTTATAATCATAGATTCAACCTTAGGCTTTGGAATAAAGCAGTTTTTAGAAACCTTTGCTATTTTTTTTACATCGCAGTAGTAGCTGCAAAGAAGGGATAAGGAGCCGTACTCGCTGCTTCCTGTCTTTGCAATTATTCTATCGGCAACTTCCTTTTGTATCATAAGCGTCAGGCTTTTTATGTTAGTTTTCTGGCTTAAAATGTTTGTTATAAAAGGTGTTGTAAGATAATAGGGAAGGTTTGCCGCAACCTTTACATTTTCAAGATTTTCCTCTTCAATCAATCTTTTAAAATCAACTTTTAAGGCATCACCGTGTATTATTTTTATATTTTCATAATTTCCCAAGGTTTCCTTTAAAATTTCAATAAGGGAATCGTCTATTTCAACAGATACAACCCTTTTGCAGTGTTTTGCCATTGCCTGAGTGAGGGTTCCAATTCCAGGCCCTACTTCAATTACGCAGTCCTCCTCTTGTATCTGCGCCCCTTCTATAATCTTGTTTAAAATGTTTTCATCTATAAGAAAATTTTGTCCAAGGTTTTTATTGAATTTAAATCCGAAGTGGTTTATTATATCCAAAGTTTTAGATGTTAGACTCATATCAATTCCCCTTTACTTTTTTTATAGCCGTTTCATATTCCTGCCTTGTTATTCCATATCTATTTAATCTGCTTAGAAACTGCTTGGCGTTTCCATATCCTATTCCCAGCTCTGCACCTACCTTATCCCTTAAATCTGAAGCTTTTTCATCTCCATTAAGGCCGTATTTATATAAATCCTCCATAGTAAACTCTTCTCTTCCTGAAACTTCAGTTTTAACCTTTGATAGAGCATCCCTTATATCCTCAGGGGAGGCGTTTTCAATTCCTATATCCCCGTTTTTTGTTGCTTTGTTTTTGGGAAGGAAGGCATGTTTACAGCCTGGTACCTTCTCGCTTATTGTTTTTCTTATCCTCTCTCCTGCATAATCGGGGTCGGTAAATATTATAACTCCTCTTTTTTGCGATGCTGTCTTTATTTTTTCAATAGTTTTATCTGTAATTCCAAAGCCGGATGTTGCGATAAGCTCTGCGTCTACTGCTCTTTTTACAGCAGTAATATCATCCCTGCCCTCAACTACTATTATCTCTTTAATCATTTTTACCTCCGCTTAATTTCTTTGTAATTTATATTATACCAAAAAAAGATAAGGCGCAAACCGCCTTATCTTATAATATATACATCTACATATTTTGTATTCCAGTTCCTATATTCTTTAGTCCCTGGATGAAAATAAAGGTCGATAATTTTGCCCTTTACTGCGCCCCCTGTATCTTCGGCAATAGCAAATCCATAGCCTTCAACGTAAAGCTTTGTACCAAGGGGAATAACTCTTGGGTCTACCGCAACGGTGCTGTATCCATCAGGATCCCTTCTTACCCTTGTTCCTGATCTTGTAATTCCAAAACCAGGATCTCCAGGATTTTTGCCCGTTGAAGCATAATCAGCAGTATAGGATGTTGCCTTCATTACAAGCTTTCTTGTATAGTATACCTTATCGCCTCCACGGGAAGGGATAAACCAAGATAGGGTTCCAACTGCAATTAGTTTATCAATAGGCGTTTTCTTAATCTTTTCATCAGTCTTAACCCTTAAAACCTCAACGCCGTCTTCATAAACTACCTTCGTTATTATGTCCTTTTCTCCTGCAGCACCCTCCTTAAGCACTTTAACGGTTCCCTTTGCAAGATTGTCATCGCTTCTTTTAACTGTCTTAAAGGGAATTTCAACAGTTGTAACAATAGTTTCCTCTTTAACTCTCGTTACTTTAATGTCTAAATCCTCAATGATGTTTGATGATAGGGTTGGAACTACCTTGTCGCTTTGATTTAAAGCTATTCCTTTAGACTTTAAAACCTCACTAACTGTGTCATAGGCAGTATAAATTTTCTCAACCTTTCCATCATACCTGACAGTTACAGGTACTGCACGTTTTATAGAAATTTTCATGTCTTTTTTAACTGAGCTGTCAAGGCCTGGTAATATCCTGTCCCACTGACCAACTTTAATATTAGCTGAATTTAAAACATCTTTAACCTTTGAAGCATTAGTAGTTATTTTTATTGTTTTGCCATCTACTTCAACATAAACATCTTTTTTCATTCTTTCCATGGAAACAAAAAAAATCACTAAAGTTAAAAGGACAGAGGCTATTAGCGCAGGTTCTGTTAATAGCTTTCTTAGCTTTAGCAATGCAAGTCTTCTATCGTTTTCCAATATTTTACCTCCTTTCCAGATTGGAGTATTCCAATCCTGCTGGTACTTAATATAACAAATGCCTCAATTGGCATATATACGCTTATATAATAAATTATAACCAAATATGATTCCTTTATTCATCGCCAGCTTCGGAGAGTAAAATCATAACTATTATATAACATATATCACTTTTTTATTAGCCTTATATATAACAATATATGTTTATATTCAAATAAATTCTTTTGTTTTAGCAAATTATGCCTCTTATTCTTACTATAGCTTCATGTAGCTTAATTAAAATTCAGATTGCTATATTTTCGACAAAATATATTCCATTTCATGGATATTTTTTGTTAATTTTTAACATTATATCTTCTTTAAAAGCAAAATAAAAGGTGCATTACTGCACCTTTAGATTAAACAGCCTTGCTGCATTTTCATAGGTTATGCTGCAGGCTTTTTCATAGCTTATATTTCTAATATTTGAAACCTTCTCTATTACATAGGGAAGATAGGAGGAATCGTTTCTCTCTCCTCTATAGGGCACGGGCGCCATATAGGGGCAGTCAGTTTCAATTAAAATTCTATCCTCTGGTATTTTCTCTAAAACCTCGAGGGCTCTCTTTGCATTTTTAAAGGTTATAACCCCTGTAAAGCCTATGTAATATCCAAGCTTTACGGCCTCCATGGCGCTCTCATAGCTTCCTGAAAAGCAGTGCAAAGCCCCTTTAACTTCTTTAAACTCAGAAAGAACTTTTAAGGTATCCTCCATGGCATCGCGGCTGTGTACTACAACAGGAAGGTTTAGGCATCTTGCAAGGTCCATCTGCTCTTTAAAGCATTTTATCTGAGCTTCCCTGTCGTATCCTTCATAGTGGTAATCAAGGCCTATCTCTCCTATTGATAGTATTTTTCTGTTTTGTGCTAAATCCCCGATTTTATTTATGTTGCCCTTCAAATCCTTTGGAAACTCTGGGTGTATGCCAAGGGCACCGTATATAAAATCGTGCTTTGATACTATTTCAAATACCTTTTCAATCGATGCCATGTTGGAAGAGCAGTTTAAAACCGCACTAACGCCGCTTTTTTTAATTTTATCAATAACCTCTTCCCTGTCCTTATCAAAGGCTTCATCATCATAGTGGGCATGGGAATCGAATATCAATTATCTCACCTGACTTCCTGTCTCTATGTCGTTATCTACTGTTGCAACAAAAAGCTTTGAATCGTCAGGAGTTGAAGCTGCAAGTATCATTCCATAGGAGTCAACTCCCTTAAGCTTCACAGGCTTTAAATTTGCAACAAGTATTACTTTTTTGCCAATAAGCTGATCTGGCTCGTAAAACTTTGAAATACCAGATACAACCTGACGGATTTCTCCATTCATTTCAACCTTTAGCTTTAAGAGCTTGTTTGAGCCCTTAATTTTTTCACATTCAACTACTTTCACAACTCTAAGGTCTATTTTATCAAAGTCATCTATAGTTATTTCGTCCTTTATTTTTTCCATTTCTATCTTCTTTTCGCTTTCCTTTTGTGCTTCCTTTAAGCTCTCAAGCTCTAAAAGCTTTTTCTCAACATCTATCCTCGGGAAAAGAATCTCTCCTCTTTTAACTTCAGTTTCATCAGGGGTTTTGCCAAATTCTGAAACTGTATCCCATGTTAATATGCCGCTGCTGAAATTAAACTGACTGTTTATCTTTGCACTTGTATCTGGAAGGAAGGATGATATAAGAATCGATACTATTCTTATGCTCTCAACAAGGTTGTATAAGACTCCTGCAAGTCTATCCCTCTTTGTTTCATCCTTTGAAAGCGCCCAAGGCATAGTCTCATCTATATATTTATTTGCTCTTCCTATAAGTCTCCATATCTCATCCATTGCATCGCTTATTCTAAGATTATTCATTAAATCTTCAACTTTAACTGCAACTTCAAGGGCAGTTTTCTTTAAGCTCTCATCATATTCACCCTCAAAACTTCCCTTTGAAAGTTTTCCTTCAAAATACTTTTCAACCATGGTTAAAGTTCTTGAAACTAAGTTTCCAAGGTCGTTTGCAAGGTCTGAGTTAATCCTCTTTATGAACATCTCGTTGTTGAAAAGTCCGTCTGCTCCAAAGGGTATTTCCCTTAAAAGATAGTATCTTACAGCATCAACTCCAAAGTGCTCAGATAGAACTACAGGATCAACCACATTTCCCTTTGACTTTGACATCTTTCCTCCGTCAACTAAGAGCCATCCGTGGCCGAAAACCTGCTTTGGAAGGGGCTCGCCAAGGGCCATAAGCATAATTGGCCATATTATAGTGTGAAATCTTACTATGTCCTTTCCAACAAGGTGAACATCAGCAGGCCAGTATTTTTTATAGTCAGAATCGCTTCCGCTTCCATAGCCCATTGCAGTTATGTAGTTTGAAAGGGCATCTACCCACACATATACAACATGCTTTGGATCGAATTCAACAGGAATTCCCCAGGTAAAGGATGTTCTTGAAACGCAAAGGTCATCAAGTCCTGGTTTTAGGAAGTTGTTTATCATTTCATTTTTTCTCGATTCAGGCTGTATAAAATCTGGATGTTCCTCTATATACTTTAAAAGTCTATCCTGATATTTTGAAAGCTTGAAAAAGTACGCCTCCTCCTTTGTCCATTCAACGCTTCTTCCACAGTCTGGGCATTTGCCGTCAACAAGCTGGGTTTCTGTGAAGAAGGATTCGCAGGGTGTGCAGTACCAGCCTTCATAGTATCCCTTGTATATATCTCCCTGGTCGTAGAGCTTTTTAAATATTTTTTGTACTGCTTTTTCATGGTAATCATCGGTTGTTCTTATAAATCTGTCATAGGATATGTTCATAATCTTCCAAAGTTCCTTAATTCCAGCAACTATTTTATCAACATATTCCTTTGGAGTTGTACCCTTGCCCTCTGCTATTCTTTGAATTTTTTGTCCATGCTCATCGGTTCCTGTTAAAAACATTACGTCGTAGCCTGTTAATCTTTTAAACCTTGCCATAGCATCAGCAGCAACGGTTGTATAGGTATTTCCAATGTGAAGTTTATCGCTTGGATAATATATTGGGGTTGTGATGTAATAGGTTTTCTTTTCCATAAAAGTTCTCCCTTCGTTTATATTTTTATATTAATTTAACCTAATTAACTATAAGACTAATATTTTGCTAAATCTTTTTTTGAATTTAGATTCCAATTTTTGTCATTTATATTCGTAATCCATACCATCATAATGGTAAGATACGCATAAAAACATAAGATTAATTGTATTTTATAAATTCAGCGGAATATGGAAAAAAGTATATTATCCTTTAGCGGAAGATAAATGCCTCCTAAAATGCAACAAAAAATTGAGTTTAATAGGCTTTATATTATTTGCTTATAACTTCTATATCTCAGAAAGTTGATTTTTATGCTCACAGCTATGAAGCTTTTAAGGCAGAGGTCTATTCATTAGGATTCAATATACAAAAAAGCCTCGTCCCTACATTGTCGTAGGGGCGAGGCATCGCTGTACCACCCTAATTCACCCATACCTTGCGGAATGAGCCTTAGTAGGTGACAATCATCACCCTGCGATGTAACGGTCGTACCCGTTGCAGCTTACTATGTTTCAGCTGCACTGCTCCAGAGCCATCTTCACATAAAGCTTCAATACCGGCTTTCACCTTCCCCGGCTCTCTTTAATTGTTGCTGTATGCTACTCTTTCCTTCACAGCACTTATAATTTCTATTTGTTTATATTATACGACAATTTTATGATTTATATAATAATTTGTCAAGAAGCATTCTAATAAACAATATAAATATACCAATGCTGTACCCTTTTAAAAAATAGATTTATTTAAAGGCCGATAGATTATTAATATAGTATGTCCTCTATAATAGTTAATATTCTATTTATATACAAAAGAGGCTTTACCAGCCTATATACCTCGATTTTATATTTTTGCCCCATTACATCCTTTTTATCTACTGATTTTAATATTATCTCCTCCTCTCCATCGTTATCAATATCGCAGACATCCTCAAGACACCTTACTTTATAGTTATATCTTCTTCCCGGGCGCTTTCCAAGGTTGTATAGCCTTTTTATTTTACCGTCTAAACCATAGATTTCAAGGTTTTGTACAGTACCACGGTTAAAGGTCATGTTGCTTCTAATTATGTGGGATACTATTATTAAATCATCAAACTTTTTTATATTAGTAGCATTTTCAATATTTATATATTTTTTATTTAAAAATTTAAATTTATTGTTGACAAATTCATAAGTGTATAGTATACTTTTACCATCCCCCTTCCCCATAACCTTTACGCTTCCGTCAATATAAAAGGTAATGGGAGTTATATCTTCTCCAAATTTACCAAAATATAATCTCTCTAAAGAAATTCCTTTCATTTTAAATATTTCTATGTTTCCATCCTTACCAAGAATAAGTGCTTCATCAAACCCGTCTTTATCTACATCACCGCATTTTAAGGATATTACATTTGATATTTTAACATCGCTGTTTCCGTATATTTTCCCGTTTTCATCAACAAGTACTATTTTCCCTGTTGGGCTTATGCCGCATAAATCCTTTGATTTTATAAACTTTCCGCTGCATATGAACTGAAGAGGAAGATTTACTGTATAAAGATACTCTCCATAAAGATAGTTTTTTTCTATGCTTAGTTTGTATACCTCTGTATATTTCAGCTTGTTTGATATTCTTATTAAATAATTTTTACCGCCTTTTTCGATTAGGGTTGTATATTTTCTTCCTAACGTCTTCATGTAAAGCTCATCCTGTGATAAACTCAAAAGCTTATCTCCCTCAAAGCTCTGGTAATATACATCGGAGGAATAAATCCTTTTAAGCCCTACAAGCCCTATATCGTTTAGTATAAAAAAGCTCAGCCACCTTATGCAGGATATTATGAGTAGTATATATGCTGCTGATTTTATATACTTTTTAGTCTCTAAAGCATCTTCCTTAGAATTTTTATATACTACCATTGTGTCTGAAGCTGCATCGTGAAGGGTTCTTACTTTTACGTCAAAGAGGGCATATATGTAGCCTATATAAAAAAAATCTGAAGCAAATCTTAGTATTTCTCTTTTCAGGCAGGTTTTAAAGTCATGCTTTGAAAGTTTAAGTTTTAAAGATATCATTCCAATAGTGCCGCCAAAAAAAGTAGCACTTAACGTCCTATAGAGGAAAAATATAAGCAATAATGATATGTAGCCTGAAATTCTAAAGGGAGCAAGAAAGTAGTATAGCATATAAAAAATTATATAATCTATTAAAAAAGAGGCAACCCTTGAAACTATAAAAAGATATTTCACTCTATCACCCCTTATCTTTTATAGTTTTCCCAGTTTGCCTTTTATTATCTAAAAAAATAGTAGCATATATAAACCGCTGCGAGGCTTCCAATAATATGTGCTATAAGAGATGCTTTAAGGCTGTGTCTTACATCCTTTACATTTACAGAGCCAAAATATATGGATATGGTATAAAATATCGTCTCCGTAGAGCCCATCATAACCGCTGCTATTTTCCCTTCTATAGAATCAACTCCATACTGCTTCATCGTGTCGGTCATTACTCCAAGAGCTCCGCTTCCTGAAAGAGGCTTTATAAGTATCATAGGAATTACTCCCTCAGGTATTTTTAATATTTTTGAAAGCGGCTTTAAAGCATATATAAAATAATCCATTGCACCGGATTTTCTGAATATATCGATTGCAAAGAGCATAGTCAAAAGATAGGGAGCTATACTGTATACAGAAGAAAATCCCTCCTTCACTCCTTCTATAAAAGTTTCATATACCTTTACTTTTTTTATAAAAGAATAGATTAAAATAAAAAGAATTAATAGCGGCAGAAAATAAACTCCTATGTTCATACTATCCTCCTTTTTTGCAGGACAAGTTTTAGGGTTTTATATATACCATTTATTTGTGAGCCTTTTTTGGAGGTTCTGAAGGGACGGTTACTTATTTTAGATAATATCTGAGCATTTTTGTGGGACTTTTTAAGGTTTTTCAGGGGACAGTTACTTATTTATTTTAATTAATTATTTTTAGAGGTATCATTCCCCCTAATTTGTTTGTGAATTATCAATAATAATTAACTGTCCCCCACAACCTCTTATCTTCACTTGATACCTTATTTGCGCATTATTTATGCGAAATAAGCAGCTGTCCTTCAAGAAAGTCGGAGAAAAGTTTATAATCTTTTCATATATAAAATATAATAAGTAACAGTGCATGACTAAAAAATAGCCACAACGACGGAATGAAAAAGTTTGTCACTTGTCAACTATGTGGCACTTTTCTGCTTCTAAATATAGCATTAGAAACAAGACCAGCTATAAGGGCTATTAGCGTAGTGATTATCGTCGGGAGTATTATATCCGATGGATCCTTTGCATTAAGGCCTGCCCTTATTGAAATTACGGTTGCAGGCAGAAGCTGAACACACGCACCGTTTATTATTATGAAGGTTATCATATAATCAGAAGCCCTCTCCTTTACAGGGTTTATGCTTTGAAGCTCCTTCATTGCCTTTATTCCAAAGGGAGTTGCAGCATTCGAAAGCCCCATCATATTAGTAGCAATATTCATTACTATGCTTCCGAGGGCTTTTTTGTTTTTCTTCTCAAGATTAGGAAATAAAATCCTCATAACTGGTGAGAGAATCTTTGCCAAAGCATCTACAATTCCAGATTTTTCACAAAGTTTCATAATTCCCGACCATACAGCCATAATTCCAAGAAGGGCCATTAAAAGCTCAATAGAGTTTTGTGCAGAATCGGTCATCGCCTGCAATAAACCTTTCGTATCTCCCTTTATCATAAAGGTTAAGATCCCTGCCGATAATATCACAAACCATATAATGTTTATCATCACTTGCCTCCTAATTTATATTGATTTGAGGGACAGTTACTTATTTTAGATAATATATATACATTTTTAGTAGACAATTAGTGTGAAAATGTTTCTTCTCCTTTTTTGGTTCCTATAACCATAGATGAATAAAAGAGTAAAAAATATCTCCCCTAATTTACGTATGATTTATATAAAATAAGTAACTGTCCCTCGGATACTCGGATATATAATTTGTCTGTAAAATATTTATAATAAGTAACTGTCCCTCCTAACCTCCTAATTTTTAACGAAATCTGTAATCAATTAGTTTGTCACTTGTCAACTGGGTGGCACCTTTCTAATTATTTTTATGTAATAGGACGATATAATATTATAGGTAGAAATTTTTTAATTAATATGCAATTTACAATTGATTAATGTTTCTAAACATTTTATGTGTTACAATAAAAACAAAAGGGTAATGTAATAAAGAGGGCATCTTTTTTGGAGGTGTTATGATGATTTATAAACCCGACGAAGTCTCTAACTTAAAAAAGGGCAAGCAAATATATGTCGAGATTAAGGAAGGAGATGTAAGAATTTTAAGAAGAAATTATTGCGGAGTTTATGAGCTTTATCATAAAAACAACAATAAAAGAATTGAATACTTCGAAGACTTAAACCTGTTTAAAAACAGATACGGCTCCTTAAAAAAGAAATTCCCTTTATACAATCTATCCCGTCAAAGGCTGGATATATATTCAATAGCAGAGTCATCATCTATTAAGGATTTATTAAAATGGTTTCAGGAATATGGAAAGGTATCCCTTATAAGGACAGATAAATACGAAGATATTGAAATCGATTATTATGATTTTGTATCAGATACAGAAAATACCCTTTCAAATTTTCAAATCATAAAAAGTGAAACTGATTTTACTATAAACATATCAATTAAAAATGAGAGCAAAATCAAAAAAGCGGTATAAAGAAATTCTTTATACCGCACTTTCATAGCACTGTCCAAAAATAGTGCTGCTTTTTCTTATATAGCCCATATCAACTAAAGCCTCAAGGCTGCTTTTTAAATCTTCAATATCCCTAATTCCTGCCGAATTTAGATTTTTAAGAACGCTTAAAAGGTCATTAGGATAGATAGGCAGATGATCTTTAATATCTTTAAAAAGTTCCTCATACTTTTTGCTATTCATGTTTAAAAGCTCATCAAAGGGGTTTTCAGTATGAACGCTTGTGGTTTTTGCCATCCTTATTCTAACCGCAACAGTTCTTCCGAATATTGCCGAGGAAATAAAAGTATCTCCGGATTGTAAGTAAGGAAGACGCTTTGCCTCCTCAGATGTAATGTCCGTCTCCTCCTTTATAGTATCTATATCCGAAGCCCTGACGGTCCTGAATACGAGCTTTGTATTCAGCTGTGCCGTAACGGTTTCATCTAAAAGCGCAGGCCTTTGGGTTGCAAGTATTAAAAACACACCGTACTTTCTCCCCTCCTGAGCGATTTCCTTAATCACTGATTTTGCCGATGTATCATAGCCCTTTGGGACAAAGTTGTGGCACTCATCAAAGGCTATTATAAAAGGAGGAAAATAATCGAGAGACTCCCCGAGCTGAAGCCCATCCCTGTAATCCCTTCTTTTATGATAAAGGGAGGTTATAACATAGGATGAGAATACATTCATTATTTTAAGCGGCCCCTGCACCACAGCAGTTTTGCCCTGCATAAGACAGTTTTCTATCTCCCTTATATCATTGGTAAAAAGGCCTTCCTTGTTAAGCCTTTGAAGCCTCCAAAGTATTCCGTTTACCGACTGTGCTGGAAGGGTACCGTATTTTTTATAAATATCAACCATCCTTTTATATCTATCCTGCTCAACGCTGTCCACAGCATTATTTAAAAGTTCTACTATTCTTCTCTCGTTTCCTATTTCCTGTGCCTCTTTTAGTATCATAAGCCTCTCTTCAAAGCTGTAGTAAGTATCACCCTTCTTGTGGAGCTGCTCTACCACCGACATCATAGGCTCAGTAAAGCTTCCAGGGGATGCTGCTGATAGTATTGCCGAAAGGTCCCTTACGCTTAGGTTTGAAAATTTAATGCCAACATGGCGGCCTATCTGAAGACATTTAAATTTATCCTTAAAATCCGTTCTATACTTAGATTCTAATTTGTCAAAGGGAGTTGAAAAATCCATTTCATAGTGGGGATCGAGAACTATTGTAGGAATAGAAAGTTTCATAATCTCCTCAAGTATTACCCTCATTCCAAAGGATTTTCCAGAGCCTGAGCCCCCGAATATTCCAATGTGGGGATACTGCTGCATAGATTTTATATCGAATATAAAAGGAATGCCGCTTTGATTTTTTACTTTCCCATTTTGAAGAAGGCATAGCAAATCCCTGTATTTATTATCAATAGTATCATCAAGCTCCTCAGTACTTTTTACAACCCCAAGTACAAGACCTCTTTCAGGAGAGGATTTTACCAAAAGGTCCTTTACCTCATCAAAGGAAGGATATCTGACCTTAGAGCCGACAGTTACAGGGTATTGAGCCTCAACTATCAAATTCAGCCTCGCAATATATATAGTGTTTTCATCTATATTATACCCAAGGGCCCTGAGGGATTCTAAAACATTGTTGTCTCCCATTTCACCGTTTATATTAAAGGGAATATATTTGTTATAGGAAGAAGTTTCAACAACCTCCCCCAAAAGACTTCCCAAATTTTCATCCTCAATTATAAGTATCTGATTTATTTTAAAAGGTTTACTATCTGATACAACATAAACTTCCTGCTGGTTTGTAATACCTGCAACCTTCATAAAATCCCTCCTTATCTTTTGCTCCTCTTAGGATTTAGAATTCTTTCTCTTATATCCCTGCTTATTGCACTCTCAACTAAAGATTTTACCATATCATCGGTTATTTTTACTTCCTTATCCACAACATCCAGCCAAAAGGGAATGCCCCTTCCCTTTAGAGGAGTTAAGGTGTATATTAAATCGCAGTAGGAAAGTGCCTCCTCATACTGCTCCTCAATAAAGTCAAGCCCTGCAACCTGAGGATCTTCAGATAACCTTATATAACAGGATTTTATTCCGCTCTCTGTTTTTTTAGTTTTTATATTCCCCTCAAGCAAAAGCATCTCTCCCATATTTAAAAGCCCAAAGAGCAAATCCCTGTCATAAAAGGTTTCGCAGCCTATATTAATTTTGCTTCCTATTATATTTATAATATCCTTTGTTTTAACTTCTTCAGTAACTCCTATTATTATTTTATTTTTTATTACAGCCTTTCTCTTAAATTTTTCCCATTCGCTGCTGCAGTCAATGCTGTAGTGCATTAAAGAGCCATCCATAAGTATAACCTTAGATTGAAACTTATCAATAGCAATTGTTGCTGCTTCAATCTCGAGCCTCGACATCATAGCCCTTCTTCTTGCCTCATCCCCTATCTGCCCATCATCCTCTTCAAATAAAGGAACATAAACATCCTGCAGAATTATATCTTCCTTTTCCTTAGTTGATTTTGACAGAGCCTGAATTATTGAGATGTAATGGGGATAAAGTCCTCCATAGCTGTTAATAGAGCCGTCAACCCCCACTATCCCGCAGCCTAAGGTCTGCTTTTCTATTTCGTCCTCATGAAGCTTTTTAAGCTTTATTGGATTTCCTGTTATATCAAACAAAACATTTTTAATTTTTTCTTTATCTATTTTCTCATATCTTTCTTTAAATTTATAATCTATTGAAGAAAGTTTCTGCTTTAGCAATGAATAATCCATCTTCTCACCCCATAACAACATTTTAATACAAAAAATTAATAATTTCATTAAGTATATTTTTGTTAATAAAATTAAAGTTTTTTGGATTTTATACTATTAATTAAGAAATTTTAACACATATTGTCAGAAATTTGAAGGCTTATTTTTAGTAATGCAATTTTTTACAGCCTTTGTAAAAGAATTTTTTCTCTTATTGCAATTAACATTGCCATTTTCTAAATAGTCTGTATATTTATTTAAAAATGTTAATTTTTATAGAAATTTTCATTTTTGATATTGACTTTAATTGGTAGTTTTGTTATTATCTTAATAGAATATGTCGAAGCATGTTGAAGGAGGGGAAAAAATGAAATCAACAGGTATAGTAAGAAGAGTAGATGAACTTGGAAGAGTTGTTATTCCAATCGAACTTAGAAGAACTCTTGAAATTGGTGAAAAGGACGCCCTTGAAATCTACGTTGATGGCGAACAGATAATATTAAAGAAATATCAGCCAGCATGCATTTTCTGCGGAGATGCAAGAGACGTTATAAACTTCAAAGGCAAGAATATATGCAAAGCTTGTCTTGCTGAATTAAAAGAAGACTAATCTACATAAAAGGCTGTGCACTAAATAATTAGTGCACAGTTTTTTTATTCTATATCTATGCTGTATTTATAAACCTCTGATTTTGGAAGGTTTCTCTCCTTTGCAACCCTTTTTACTGCGTCCTTCTTTGAAAGTCCTTCATTAATATACATCATTATATGTTCTTCCACTGATATTTTTTCAAACTCCTGCATTTTTTCCATTTCCATTTCTTTTTTGCTCTTTCCCTCAAGAACTATTACATATTCTCCGAGGGGCTTTTTTTCTTTATATATTTCAATTGCCTCGCTTAAAGTGCATCTTATTATCTCCTCATACTTTTTAGTAAGCTCCCTGCAAAGGGCAATCCTTCTGTCTCCGAAATTTGAATACAAATCCTCGAGGGTTCTTATAAGCTTATGGGGAGCCTCGTAGAATATTATTGTCCTCTCCTCATCTAAAAGATTTGAAAGCCTTTCTCTCCTTCCCTTCTTATCCGTTGGAAGAAATCCTTCAAATACGAATCTTGCCGTTGAAATGCCCGATACAACAAGACCATATATAAGCGCAGCAGGCCCTGGTATAAGATATACTTTTATTTCATTTTCAATGGCTAATTTTACAAGTCCCTCCCCTGGGTCTGATATTCCCGGAGTTCCCGCATCAGTAACAAGGGCTATGTTTTTTCCGCTCAAAGCCTCCTTAATTAGTTTTTCACCGCTCTCTATCTTGTTATGTTCATGATAGCTTATAAGAGGCTTTTTAATTTCAAAATGATTTAAAAGCTTTAAAGTCTGCCTTGTATCCTCTGCAGCGATTATATCAACGCTTTTTAAGGTATTTAAAGCTCTTATTGATATATCTTCAAGATTTCCAATTGGAGTTGCAACAAGATATATTGTACCTGTCATTTTAACACCTTCCGTAAATTTTTAATATTTCATCGGTATAGCTTCCATCTTCATTATATACATAAAGAGGCTCTTCAATTTTCAAAAAATCTCCTCCTGATTTTAAAGCCTCAACTAAAACCATTCTCGGAGCTTTACCTATATAGGGATGAACAAACCTTAGCCTTTTAGGGGAGAATTTGTTTTTGTTTAGGGTTAAAAATATATCATTCAATCTTTCAGGCCTGTGAATCATATAGAATCTGCCTCCTCCTTTTAAAAGCCTTGAAGCAGAAAATATAAGCTCATCAAGGGTAATAAGAACCTCATGTCTTGAGATTGCCTTTTTATCCTTTGGATTTATTATACCTGTACTGCCCTTTTTATATGGAGGATTTGAAACTACAACATCATAGCAGTTAATACCTATATCCTTAAAACAATCCTTAATATCTCCTTTATAAATTTTAATTTTATCCTCAAGGTTGTTTAATAAAATACTTCTCCTTGCCATATCGGAAACTTCCTCTTGAATCTCAATTCCTATAATCTCTGAAGGCTCATATTTTGCATATATCAATAGAGGAATAATTCCGCTGCCGCTGCCAAGGTCAACAACCTTCTCCTTTTTTCTTGCATAGGCAAAATCCGATAGCAAAACTGCATCTATTCCAAAGCAGAACCACTCAGGGTTTTGAATTATTTTAAGCCCTTTTATTTCAAGATCGTCTATTCTTTCTCCATCTTTCAGCACAAAAACCTCTCCTTATAATCAGGTTATGATAATTATATCATAAAAACAAAATATCAAAAAATTAAAAAAGGCCTTAGGCCTTTTTTAACACTATCGCAAATTATTCTTGAACTGGAGCTCCAACTGGGCAAACATTTGCGCAGTTTCCGCAATCAATGCATGTTGCTGCATCAATAACATATTGAGTATCTCCCTGACTGATTGCATTTACAGGGCACTCTGGAGCGCACGCACCACAGCTTACGCAAGCGTCTGTAATCTTATATGCCACACTGTTCACCCCCCTTTTATTTTATAAAGGTGTTTCCTATATCATTTTAACACTATATGCTATTTATGAAAAGATTTATTTTATTTATCCTTTGAAATGTTTTCTTCAAGTATTAACTCTATATCCTCATCTTCGCTTACCTGTTTTATTTCCTTTTCTATTTCCTCTTCAGAAATAGTATTATGCTCATAGTCTCCAGATATAAGCTCTACATCGTATATAGGATAGTTTCTAACTTCAGCTTCATCTTCAGAGGTTATTTTAACCTTTACGCATTCTCTTAAGATATTGTTTTCAACAACCTCTCCCTCTCCATCGCAGGTTTTAACCTTTGAGCCTACCATAGGAGTCTTTTTCCTTATGCACTCATAGGTACACTGCTCATAGTTAAGACAGCACATAAGCCTTCCGCAGACTCCAGAAATCTTTGTTGGATTCAGTGAAAGGTTTTGTTCCTTTGCCATCTTTATTGAAACCGGCTCAAAATCCCCAAGAAATGTTGAGCAGCACATAGGCCTTCCGCAGGGGCCAAGACCTCCAACCATCTTCGATTCATCCCTGACGCCTATTTGTCTTAGTTCAATTCTCGTTCTGAATATAGCAGCAAGGTCCTTAACAAGCTCTCTAAAGTCGATTCTTCCATCTGCAACAAAGTAGAATATTATTTTGTTGTTGTCAAAGGTATATTCAACATCTATGAGCTTCATAGGAAGATCATGTTCTTCAATCTTTTTAAGGCATATAGAAAAGGCTTCCCTTTCCTTTGCTTTGTTTTCTAAATTCTTCTGTTTATCCTCATCATCTGCTATCCTTATTACCTTCTTTAAAGGAGAAACAATAGAAGAATCATCTACCTGCCTTGGGCCTATAACAACCTCTCCAAATTCGAGGCCTCTTGCTGTTTCAACTATAACAAAATCTCCAGTTTTTAAATCATATATATCAGGATCAAAATAGTATATTTTTCCTGCCTTCTTAAATCTTATGCCAACAACTGTTATCATATTAAACCTCCTGTATATTTAAAAGCATATCCTCAATAGTCAGCTGATAGTTTAAATAATTATCTATATTTTTTCTTGCAGAATTTATTATATTAATGATTTTATTTATTCTATCTATGGATAATACTTTACATTCTTCATTTAGTATTTCATATATATCACTGTTCATAACTATATCTTCGTTTTTTGTAATTTTAAGCACAGAAATATCCCTTAGAATAGACAGCATAATATCAAACACTGAATCTATATTTTCCTTTTGTGATAGAAAAAAATCTACACTGTCTAATATTTTTACCTCATCAGCTCTTATTATATCCCTTAAAGTTTTTAAAGTCTCCATCCTTAGCGCTGCGTATTTATCATCAAGATATTTTAAAGCATTGCCAAGAATTCCATCGCTAAGGCATGCAGCAGTTTTTGCTTTTTTATATTCAACTCCACGTTTTATTAAATATTCTTGTATTTTATCCCTTTCAACCCTTCCAAGGCGTAAAACCTGACACCTTGAAATTATAGTATCAAGTATTGAGTTTATGTTTTCTAAAAGGATTATAATAGTAGTATCCTTCAAAGGTTCTTCGAGGGTTTTTAAGAGGGCATTCTGGCCTTCTATTGTTATTTTATCTGCTCCCTTTATAACTATAACCTTTTTATCCCCTTCATAGGGCTTTATATTCACATCATCAATAAGTTTTCTTATAACATCTATGCCTATGCTCTTTGAAGATGATATTATTTTATAATCTGGGTGGATTCCGCTTTGTATTTTTTTGCAGGAGGTACATTCACTGCAGGGTTTTTTAGAGCCTCTGCACAGTATCATTGATGCAATATAATCTGCAAAGATACTTTTGCCAATGCCATCCGGACCTTGTATTATAAAGGCATGAGACATTTTATTATTATCATACATGCTTTTTATTGCATTCTTTGCATATTCCTGCCCTAAAACTTCAAACAATAAAACCACCTCAAAAATTATATCTTTTCGAATCTGTCAACATCAACTACAAACACGGTTGCACCGCCTATTGTAACTTCAACTGGTGTTGGGATGTAAACTCCTGTTGCCCCAAGAACTGGTGATGGAGGAGATATTACTCCTTTTCTTGTCTTGCACACATCTTGTATTATATTCATTACATCATCAAGTTTTTCCTTTTCAACTCCTATTAAAAGGGTTGTATTTCCTGCCTTTAAAAATCCTCCTGTAGTTGCAAGCTTTGTAACTCCAAAACCTTCATCGGTAAGAGTATTAACAAGCTCAATAGCATCATCGTCATGGACAATGGCAAATATAAGCTTCATAAAAAGACCTCCTATAAAATATTTTTAATTTTTTCTATTATTACGGAATGAATCACGTCAACCTCCATAGCTGCATCTATCTCAAATATTCTTTTGTGCCTGTCCTTCATCCTATTGTAGCCTTCGCTTACCTTCTCATGGAATATGATGCTCTCCTGCTCTAATCTATCGAGTTTTTTGCTCTCTTTTTTTCTTTTTATTCCTATTTCAGCAGGCAAATTAAGCAAAAATGTAATATCCGGTTCAATACCCAATGTTGCATAGTTATTTATGTTTTCAATTAAATCCTCTCCAAGCCCTCTTGCATATCCCTGATATACAACGGAAGAATCTACAAATCTATCGCAGATTACAATCTTGCCGCATTTTAGTGATGGTAGTATAACCTCATATACATGCTGTGCCCTCGATGCTGCATATAAAAGGGCTTCACATACCGGTGACATTCCTTTGTTTTCAGGGTTTAATATTACATCCCTTATTTTTTCACTGATTTGCGTTCCTCCAGGCTCCCTCGTTAAAACCACATCATATCCGCATTTTGTTAAGTAGTCATTTAAAAGATTTATCTGAGTAGTTTTCCCTGAACCGTCAGGTCCTTCAAAAGTTATAAATAATCCCTTCATGCTCTCCCCCGCAACAATTAGTTTTCTATACAATAACCTTAAAATTCAACAATGTCAATATATTCTGCTGTATTATCCGATATTCCGTTTAATGCAATACCCTTCCTCCTTAAATATTTTATATATTCTATTATATCATAAGTTATAATCTCACCGGGAACAAGAATTGGAATTCCTGGAGGATAGGGTACTACCATCTCTTTGCTTATAAGGTTTTGTGCATTCTCTAATTTAACTTTTCTTCCTTTATTATAATAGGCATCCCTTAAGCTCATAACAGGCTTATAATTTATAAATTTATAGTCTATATCATCATAATTTTTTTCACTCTCAAGATATGAAATTTCTTTTAATGCATTATATAATCTTTCAAAATCCTCTCTTAAATTCCCAACGGTGCATATAAGAACTATATTTTTTGTATCCGACATTTCAACCTGTATATGATATTTTTCTCGCAATATTTTTTCAAGCTGCCTTCCTCCTATTTTGGATGATATAGTAAGCCTTGTTGCATCTATATCATATATACCTGCACTGCCCTTTAAAGAAGCATCTATTATATTATATCCTTCTATACCTTCCATCTTCTTTTTAAACTCTTCAATGTTATCTATAAGCTCATCTAACATAGCCTCTCCTTTTTCCTGCATTATATGCCTTGCGCTGTCTAATGATGCCATAAGAACATAGGAAGGACTCGTACTCTGATGAGCCCTTAGCATAAACTTTATTCCCTCGCTGTCAACGTTTTCTCCTATGTTTAAAATGGCCGTCTGGGTCAGGGATGGAGTAGTTTTATGAAGACTTACAACCGAGGCATCAGCGCCGCACTGAATTGCTCCTTTAGGAAGCCTTTTATTAAAATAAAGGTGGGCTCCATGGGCCTCATCAATTAAAACTTTTATATTTCTTTTTCCCGCCTCCTTTATAATGCTTTCAAGGTCGCATAAGGTACCGTAATATGTAGGACAAGTTAAAACTATTGCCTTTGCATCAAGATTTTTATCCATCAAATCTATTATTTCTTCTTTATCAATAGATACAGGTATATCAAATCCTTCAAGAATCGTTGGGTTTATATAAACTATATTTAAATCTCCAAGAAAACATGCCATATAAACAGAACGGTGGCAGTTTCTCTGTATTATTATTTTGTCCTTCGGCTTTGTAAGCCCCATTATCATGCTGTATATTCCGCAGGTGCTTCCATTTACTAAAAAGAAGCTCTCCTTTGCTCCATAGCATGCCGCAGCCTTTTTTTGTGCCTCTAATATCATTCCCTCCGGTATGTGAAGGTTATCAAGTCCAAAAACTTCTGTATTGTCCATATTATAAAGGTTATCCCTTATTATACTGAGTTCTTTAAAATTTTTTTTGTTGTTTTTATGCCCCGGCATATGAAAGGATACATTTTTTTCTTCTATGTATTTTAAAAGCCCGTCAATTATAGGCATATCGCTCAATTCTATCATCTCCTATTTTTGTATATTTTTATTATATCATAGTTTTTTAAAATTTTTATTTTGCAATTATAAACACAAGAGTCTTTTAATAATACTTCTTAGATAATTGGCATATTTTTATCAAACATATAAAGCCCATATACTGCATGGTCAATCTCTTTCACTCATTAAGAAGCTCTATACCTCACTTCCTTGAAAACAAAGAACTTTTGGAAACTCGCTTCTCTCAAACAACCAAAAGTTCTAATGTTTTCTGCGTCAGTGAGGCAAGAGCTTCTAAAACTCGTTTTATATTGCCCTTAGCAGTATTATGGGCTTTCCTTTAATCGAAAGAATACTGCTTTAAAGATTTTTATAAACAAGCTGTGATAAATAAAAATCACTTCATTCATCATCCCTATAATTAGGTTACTTATTATATTAAAAATCTTTGAAATATAGCCTACTTTTATATGAATATTTTATGGTTATAAAGTGAATATACTGCACAGTCAATCTTCCTCTTATATTACCGTGCAGTATTAGGAGCTTCAATTTTGACTTTATCTTTAATCTAAAGAAAATCATTTAGTTTAAAAAATTTTTCTAAGTAAATAATAATATTAATAAGGATTTAGGAGTGATTCTATGGAAAACAGTATAAGATATTCTATAAGAAAGATTATAGACTCTAAAAAAGAAAAACTCGAATATGTAGTAGATTTTATGTATAAAAATCCAGAAAAAGCCTATTTTGAAGAAAAATCTTCATCTATGCTCGTAAACCTTTTAAAAGAAGAAGGCTTTGAAGTTGATATTGACATTGCTGGTATAGAAAACTCATTTAAAGCCGTATGCGGCTCAGGGAAACCAAGGATTGCATATATCTGCGAATACGACGCAAAAGAATCAGGGCATGTATACGGCCACAACATAACATCTGCTATAAACCTTGGCGCTGCAATAGCCCTTAGAGAGGTTTTAGATAAGATAGGAGGAAGCGTTTCTGTAATAGGCTGTCCTTCCGAGAGCAGAGCTCCTGTTAAAATAGAAATGATGAAAAAGGGCATATTTGATGATATAGATGCGGTGCTATGCGGTCATGCTATGGATAAAACCTGTGAGAGCGGTTCATCCCTTGGGATGGCTTTGATGGAAATAGAATTTAAAGGAAAGTCCGCCCATACATCAATCAATTTCAATGAAGGAATAAGCGCTCTATCCCCCTGCATAACCTTTTTTAACCTTATTGAAAGCATTAAATCTAAACATATTGATTCTACATTCATAAATTATATTATTAAAAATGGAGGAGAGGATATAAACCTCATACCCGATGATATTATTTGCAATATTATGATAAAAGCTGTTGACATTAAAAATCTCGATATTTTGTGTAAAGAGATTGAAGACTGCGCAAACTTTTCATCAAAACTTTACAACTGCAGCGCAGAAATAAGCTACCTTGAGGATAAATATATGCCATTAAAAACTAATGAAAAGCTCTCAACCCTTACATGCCATAACTTAAAAGAATGCGGAATCATAGAAATCCACGGGCCTTTAAACATAATGGCAAGCCTTGATTTAGGAAATATAAGTTATAAAATTCCAACGATACATCCCTACATTGGAATATGCTCCTCTCCTGTAAAATATTATTCTAAGGAGTTTTCAGACTGCACTATAACTGCCTATGCAAAGGAGCAGATGTTAAAGGCTGCCTCTGCGCTGTCAATAACCGGTGTAGATATAATTCAAAAGCCGGAAATATTAAAAGAATAAAAAATAAAAATCCCTTACTGTATTAGTAGGGGATTTAATTTTTATGAAAATTTTTTTATGAAGCAAAACTATTTTTACTTCTCATCTCTTCAATCCTGCTAAGCATGTTACCGCTTGGTGCAAAATAAAAACTGTATAGCTTTCCTTCTTTTTTAAAAAGGCATCTATATATATCCTTTCTTTTACATCCGCAGGTAAAATTATATACCTTTTCTATATCGCTTCTCTTTTCGCTGTTTTTATCTATTGAAACTATATTTTTAACATTAAGATTAAGCTCTACCTTCCTTTTGGTGCCTTTAATTCTCTCTATTATAAGTTCATTGTCTATAATACAGTATTTATACCTTATCCTGCATTTTTGCCATAATATCAAAGATATAAGTAGTGCTACAGGGAGCATTGCATATCCCGCATATATTAGTTCATTATAAAATTCCTTAGGATTTGAAACGAGAACAACTACATCAACAGAAATTATAATAAGCGTTAGTATGAATGTAAGTTTTGCTAAGAATCTGTGCTTATAATCTACTATCTCCCTATATAAAATGCCCATATATATCTCCTCTATCTGCATATTTAGAACATAGTAATTATATAATGAAGACAGTAAAAACACTAACCTTATATAATCTTTAAAAAAGCCTTAAAATGCCGCTATAATCGTTTAATCATATTTATCATCATGCCACTTTATGAAGATAAATATGTCTTCATTTTTTATATTATTCCATAGCTGCTATATTAACATCTATCACATAATCTATATTTTTTATTTTTTTTATAAAATCATCAATTTCTATATCCATATTAGACATATCAACAGTAATTGTTACGTTTGCAACCTTATTAATAGGTATGTCCTGATTTATGGTAAGTATATTCCCTTTGTTTTCCGCAATTTCATTTAATATTACAGATAAAGCTCCCGGTTTATGATGTATAAGAAAGGAAAAAGTAGCCTTATGCCCCATCATACCATCGGATACTGAAAATATATAATCCTTATATTTATAATATGTACTTCTGCTTATTCCAATCTGACATACTGCATCAGAGATATCCTTTGCCTTTCCTGTTCTTAAAAGCTCCTTAACTTTAATAACCTTTACAAATATTTCTGGAACTGCTCTCTCATCCACAAGGTAATATTTTTGAACCATATTTAATCCCCGCTTTTAATACATGTTTTTGATAATTTGCCTTCAAATCCGGCATTTTTATAAACATTATTTAATTTATATATGTATATAGTACCTCCATCTATGACATAAAAAGTATAACATATGCATGCAAAAAAGGCTATTGGTTTTTCCAATAGCCTTTCTAATTTATTCAATTTGGTGACCCCTACGGGATTCGAACCCATGTTACCGCCGTGAAAGGGCGATGTCTTAACCACTTGACCAAGGGGCCATGTATTATAAAAACTGGCAGCCACCTACTTTTCCAAGCCGTCTCCAGCTCAGTATCATCGGCGCACCTATGCTTAACCTTCGTGTTCGGAATGGGAACGGGTGTTACCATAGATGCCTAACCACCAGATATTTGTTTTAATATTTTTCTCCTTGCTATCTGATTTCTTCTTTAGTTCTAAGCCTCGCTTCCTTGAAAATTAAGAACTTTTGCAAACTCGCTTCTCTCAAACAAGCAAAAGTTCTAAGATTTTCTGCGTCAGACTCGGCAAGAACTAATACGAATAAATCATAATGCTTCGTCGTAAAATATTAAAAATCCCAACTATTTAATGTAGTTCTTTGAAAGCTGCACAGCAAATTATTGATCAAGCCCTCGACCTATTAGTATCAGTCAGCTTAACGCCTCACGACGCTTACACCTCTGACCTATCAACCTTGTGTTCTTCAAGGGGTCTTACCCTTACGGTGGGAAATCTCATCTTGAGGTGGGCTTCGCGCTTAGATGCCTTCAGCGCTTATCCCTTCCGAACATGGCTACCCAGCTGTGCCACTGGCGTGACAACTGGTGCACCAGAGGTTCGTCCATCCCGGTCCTCTCGTACTAAGGACAGCTCCTCTCAAATTTCCTACGCCCGCGACGGATAGGGACCG
>NZ_FUYH01000020.1 GCF_900167605.1 Caloramator quimbayensis
TGCTGCACTTACTACAAGTATCGCTCCGTCCATCTGTGCTGCTCCTGTTATCATGTTCTTTACATAGTCTGCGTGTCCAGGGCAGTCAACGTGTGCATAGTGTCTTGTATCTGTTTCGTATTCTACGTGTGCTGTGTTTATTGTGATTCCTCTTTCTCTTTCTTCTGGTGCCTTGTCTATTTCGTCATATTTCATTACTTGTGCTCTTCCATATGTTGATAATACCAATGTTATTGCTGCTGTTAATGTTGTCTTACCATGGTCTACGTGTCCTATTGTTCCTATGTTTACGTGTGGCTTCGTCCTGGTAAAATGTTCTTTTGCCATTTTATATTCCTCCTTTATCTTACCTTTATCTTAAAGTACTGATATTATTTAAGCGGCACTGCACCACTTAATAAACTTATCCCGGTGTTTCATATAAATAATGGAGCCCATGACCGGGATTGAACCGGTGACCTCCACCTTACCAAGGTGACGCTCTGCCTACTGAGCTACGTGGGCAAAAAATATTTAAGTACTATCGATTATCTATTCTACACTGCTTAAAGTTAGTTGTCAATATCCAATTTATTGTAATCTATTCGTTTTCTTTTAAGTATTTTTCGAGCTTTCTTTTTACTCTTTGAAGAGCATTGTCAATAGATTTTGCATGTCTATCAAGATCGCAGGCAATTTCTTGATAGGACTTACCATCCAAATAATAAGATAGTACTTCCATTTCTAAATCGCTTAATATTTCTGTTATCTTTTTTTCTATTTTTATTCTCTCTTCCCTGCTTATTATAAGCTCCTCAGGGTCTGAAATTTTAACAGCGGATAGGATATCCATTAAAGTCCTGTCAGATTCCTCATCATATATAGGCTTATTTAAGGATATGTAGCTGTTTAAAGGTATATGCTTTTGACGAGTTGCTGTTTTAATCGCTGTAATTATCTGTCTTGTTATACACAGCTCTGCAAAAGCTCTAAAGGAAGACAATTTATCAGTTCTGAAGTCTCTAATAGCCTTATAAAGTCCTATCATCCCTTCCTGATATATATCATCCTTATCGGCTCCTATTAAAAAATAGGATTTTGCCTTTGCCTTAACATAATTCTTATATTTGTTTATCAGATACTCTTCAGCTTTTGCATCTCCATTTCTTGCATACATTACAACTTCTTCATCAAGCATACCGTCATATTCGCAATATACTTTGTCAACATCACCATCGGCTTTCATGCAATCCCCCCCAAAGTTTAACCCCGTATTTGTAATTATATATCTTAAAGCCCTTTAAAGTCAATAGTTTTAAAGGTTTCTTCGCATTTTTTCCAGTTTTTCTAAAACATCTTTTTTTATATTATTTTCTAATCTGTTGCTTTTCTCTACATAGGATATCTCTGTTCTCTCTTTTATCACTTTCTTTATATTCTGTATCTCTATTAGAAATTCCTTTGGAGTTATTCTAATACCCCCCATCTGAAGGACAATCCTTTGCTCAAGATAATCGGAGGATACAACTGCAACTTCACCTTTCTTTGATAAAATAGCCACATTTCTCTCTATATAACAATCCGCTGATTCTAATTCCTTCGTATAAACAACTTCAACATTCTTATGCATTTCATGTTTTTCAAAGCTTCCTTTAACAAAATGTGCATCAAACACAACAATAACATTTATACCCTTAAAGGCCGCATAATCATGAATCATTTCAATGAGTTTCAATCTTGCCTCCTCAAGATTCTCATCTTTTAATTCCTTCAAGTCATTCCATGCATTAATAACATTATACCCGTCTATGAAAATATACTTAATCACTTTAAATGCTCCTTTGTCTTAAAACCTCATACATTATTATTCCAGCTGCAACAGAAGCATTAAGAGAATTTATTTCTCCCTTAACGGGAATACTTACAACAATATCACAGTTATCCTTTACAAGCCTCGATATCCCTTTACCTTCGCTTCCCACAACTATACCAACAGGACCTTTAAGATTGGTTTTATAACATGTATCTCCATTCATATCCGTTCCTATAATCCAAAGACCCTTTTCTTTTAATTCTCTTAGGGTTTGATTTATATTTGTAACCTTAGCTATTTTTGTATGCTCTATTGCTCCAGCTGAAGCTTTTGCAACAGTCGCTGTAATTAGAGCTGTTCTTCTTTTAGGTACAATAACCCCATGGGCACCACAGACATTTGCGCTTCTTATAATAGAGCCCATATTATGGGGATCTTCAATTTCATCAAGTATTATTACAAAGGGGTCTTCACCTTTTTGTTTTGCGTAATTTAAAATATCATCAATTGATGCATACTCATAGGGTGAAACGATTGCAACTACACCTTGATTATTCTGACCTGAGGAGAGTTCATCAAGTTTTTTTCTATCTACTTCGCTTATTACAAAGCCTTTTTCCCTTGCCATTGAAATAATCATCTTCAATGAGCCCTCAGGTTCCTTTAATACAAAAAGCTTCTCTATATTTCTTCCTGATTTTATAGTTTCGATTACAGGGTTTCTTCCAAAAACAATATTCTCATTTTCTTCATTTTCTTTTATAAAATTTTTATTCTTTTGCTTAAAATTTTTCATTTCATTAACTCCTTCTTTATAATATTTTACCTACTGTATTTTTCCCTCATTTTAATCATTTTACCACAGGACATAGCCCCTTCAGGACATGAACCTTTAAGACAGGGAGGTCCGGCATTCTTAAAAATAACAGGAGCAATTTTTTTAACTTCTTTCAGCATCTCATCTGCTAGAGCTCTAATCTCCCATTGAGCCCTATTACAGCATCTGTGGCTGAAAAAATTTAAAAGAGTTCTTGCATTCATTGTAAATACTATTTTTGTTTCACAGGCATTAGGAAACACGTATCTTGCATCTTCAATTGCCATCTTTTCCGCAGTTTTCTTTGCCTTTTTTTCATCTAAGCCTTCTTTTATCAGCCTTTCATAATGATTATTAAAAAGAATATTTGAGAGCTCATTATATATTTCTTGGTCTTTCTCCATAGTTTCAATAAACAGCTTTTTAGCTTCAGGTATGTTTTCAATTGAAGGAGGAATTATGTATTCAAATTGTTCAAGTTTAACATATCTTTGGCTCTGCTGTGAGTAAGATGCAATCCTGTGTCTTACAAGCTGATGAGTTAAAGTTCTTGAAACTCCCTCTGCTGCAAAGGTGAAGCTTATATGCTCTATTGGAGACTCATGGCCTAAATCCATTAGCATCTTCAAAAATCTATTTATATTCTCCTCATTAAGATTTTCCATTATATCATCAACGCCTACACTGCTATAACAAAGTTTAGCAGCTGAAGCTACAATCTTTTCCGGCTGTGGAGTGTGGGCTATTATTTTTACTTTCAAGTTGCTCTGCATTAAATCATCTCCTCAATTATTGATATGAAATATTATAACATAAAAAAGGGTTAAATTATCATTTAACCCCTTCAAAAATAAAACTCATAATCTCATCAAGCCTATCATATCTCTTTAGAAGGTATAAATAGCCAATCAACGCTTCAAAAGCAGTTGCTCTTTTATAATCTATAACCTTGGCATTTTTAGGTATATGATAGGTTTTCGTATTTCTTCCACGTCTTATTATGTTTTGTTCTTCCTCACTCAGCTTATCCATAATAACCTCAAGAATGTCTGACTGGGCAGAAGCCTTAACATATTTTATTGATTCCCTGTGAAGGTCAAAGGAAGTCTTTCCTCCTTTGCTGATTATATAGCTTCTAACATAAATTTCGTATATTGAATCCCCGATATAGGCCCAAAGGAGAGGATTCATCATCTTTACATCTTTCTCGTCTATTGATATTTTTTCAAGGAATTCAAACATTTAAAAACCTCTTTCTAAATTCTCTTCCATCTAACCCCTGAAGGTGTATCTTCAAGAACTATGCCCCTATCTTTAAGCTCATCTCTGATTTTATCTGCAAGAGCGTAGTTTTTAGCCTTTCTTGCTGCCTGCCTTTCTTCAATAAGCCTTTGAATTTCATCTTCAATGTTTCCTCTTACACTTTTTTGAAGTATTCCAAGAGGTTCTCCAAGCTCCCTTATTAAATTCAAGGAACTTTCAGCAACTTTTTTTGCACTATTTTCATTTATGCTGCTGTTTATGTCCCTTACCATATCAAATATTACAGATATGCCATCAGCAGTATTAAAATCATCATCCATAACTTCAATATATCTGTTTTTATATTCTAAAAGCTTATTTAAAAATTCTTTTTCTTCTTCTGAAGGTTCTCTTTCATTTGAAACTTCTATAATATGTTCGAGATTTCCTATAGTATTGTATAATCTATCTAATGCAGCCTTAGATTGTTCTAAAAGCTCTATACTGAAGTTAATTGGATTCCTATAATGAGCTGAAAGCATAAACAATCTTAAAACTTCGCTGTCATACTTTTGTAGTATCTCCCTTGCTGTAAAGAAATTATTAAGGGATTTTGACATTTTTTGATTGTTAACATTCAAAAATGCACTGTGCATCCAATATCTCGCAAAGGTTTTCCCATTTCTTGCTTCACTTTGAGCTATTTCGTTTTCATGATGAGGGAATGTAAGGTCAACTCCACCTCCATGTATATCTATAGTCTCTCCAAGAAGAGAAGATGCCATAGTAGAACATTCTATATGCCATCCTGGGCGTCCTAATCCAAAGGGACTTTCCCAGGCTGGTTCTCCTTCCTTTTGCGCCTTCCACAGTGCAAAATCCATAGGATCCTTTTTCCTTTCATCTACATCTATTCTGGCTCCAGCTTCAAGTTCCTCAAGATTTTGATGGGAAAGTTTGCCATATTCTTTGAATTTTTTAGTTTCAAAGTATACATCACCATTTACTTCATAAGCATATCCCTTATCAACTAAATCCTTTACAAACTTTATTATCTCATCCATGAATTCAGTTGCTCTTGGATTGACCGTTGCTCTTTTAATATTAAGGGCATCCGCATCCTTATAATATTCAGCAATATACCTCTGTGCTATTTCTTTGACCGTTGTCCCTTCTTCATTGGCTCTTTTTATCATTTTATCATCGATATCCGTAAAGTTTTGTATAAATGTTACCTTATATCCTCTGTATTCAAAATATCTTCTTATAGTATCGAATACTAAAAAAGTTCTTGCATTCCCTATGTGGAAAAAATTATAAACCGTTGGTCCGCACACATACATTTTTACTTCATTAGGTGTAATAGGTATGAATTCTTCCTTCTGCCTTGTAAGCGAATTAAAAACCTTTATCGCCATTACTATTCTCCTTTCTTTTAACTTCAATATATAATATTCATAAAACAAAAACCTTCCATCCAAAAGGGACGAAAGGTTAATCCGCGGTTCCACCCTACTTAGGCTAAAGCCTCACTTTAAATTATATAACGGTAAACCCGTCTCCACAGTAACCCATGGAAATGCTCCAGAACGCATCTTCAAGGATATTTATTAAAGCCGCTTTCAGCCAAGGCAGCTTCTCTCTGAAATAAAGTCCCCTCTACTTCTTTCTTTCATTGCATCATCTTTTTAATTATTATAACAAATTCTTCTTTGTATATTCAATTCTTTTAAGAACATTATCTTTCCCAAGAAGCTCTATTATGTTTACAAGTTCTGCACCGTGAACCTGTCCTGTAAGTGCCACTCTAACAGGCATAAAGAGAGCTTTACCCTTTGCGCCGGTACGGTTTTTAAGCTCTTTAAACATATTTTGAATAAATTCATTATCAAGCTTTTCTGCTTCATTTACAATAGCATATAGTTCATCTAAAAGACTTACAACATGCTCTTGTTTTAAAACCTCTGCAGCTTCCTCATTTTCAATTTTAACTTCATCACCAAATAAAACCGCAGCATGATTTACTATTTCAGATATATGCGAAATCTTTTCTCTAAAGGTTGAAACAAGAAGTGTAACATACTGTCTGTTATCCTTTGCAAATTCCTCTGTAATATAGCCTGCCTTTATAAGATGAGGAATTGAAAGGTCAACTATTCTTTCTATAGGGCTCTTTCTTATATATATACCATTAATGTGATTTAATTTATCTATATCAAATACAGCTGGATTTTTTGCAACTCTCTCTAACGAAAATTTCTCGCAGAGCTCCTCAAGAGTAAAAATCTCCTCATCGCCTTCTGGTGACCAGCCCAAAAGAGCAAGAAAATTAATAAGAGCTTCTGGAAGATACCCTGCCTGCTCATACTGTTCAACCCATGTTGAACCATGCCTTTTACTCATCTTCGTTCTATCTTTTCCAAGTATCAATGAAACATGAGCAAATTTTGGAATGTCAAAACCGAGAGCTTTATATATAAGTATCTGCCTTGGAGTATTTGAAAGATGTTCTTCTCCTCTTATTACTGTAGTAATTTTCATAAGATGATCATCAACAACAACAGCAAAATTATATACTGGAATTCCATCGGATTTTACTATGATAAAGTCCCCTATATCATTTGTATTAAATTCTACTCTTCCCCTTACAGCATCATCGATTATAATTGGCTCATTATCTGGAACCCTGAATCTTACAACAGGCTTAATTCCTTTTTCTTCAAGCTTTTTCCTCTCTTCTTCTGTAAGGTTTCTGCACTTTCCTGAATATTTATAGGTTTCACCCTTTGAAAGACTTTCCTGCCTTTCTTTTTCTATTTCTTCTTCGCTGCAATAGCAGTAATATGCCTTTCCTTCATCTATGAGTTTTTTAACATAGGGCTCATAAATAAAATTTCTTTCTGTTGAGCGGTAAGGCTCATCAGGCCCTCCAACTTCAATTCCTTCATCCCAATTGATCCCAAACCACTTTAAGCTGTCTATTATAACCTTTTCTGATTCAGTTGTCGAACGGTTTAAATCGGTATCCTCTATTCTAACTATAAACTTTCCTCCCGTACGCTTTGCATAAAGATAGTTAAATAACGCTGTTCTGGCTCCTCCTATATGTAAATGTCCTGTAGGACTTGGAGCAAATCTTACTCTTTCCATACTGCACCTCCGCTTATATTATCTCTTTAAATTGTATATTGAAAACAAATCTATTTCAACCTAAATAATTAAGTTCACTTAAAACATCTTCTATTTTTACATCCTTTGAAATTTCTTCACTTCTTAGCTTAACTTCCACAAAACCATCTTTTACCTTTTTGCCCACAGTTATTCTTACAGGAATGCCTAAAAGGTCAGCATCATTAAATTTAACTCCCGCTCTTTCGTCCCTGTCATCCATCAAAACATCGATGCCTTTATTTTTTAAGTTATTGTATATTTCATGTGCAACTTTAACTTGAAGTTCATCTTTAACTGAAGCTATAATAACATCAACTTTAAATGGGGCAATTTCAAAGGGCCACAATATACCCCTGTCATCATGACTTATTTCCGATACAGCAGACATAACCCTGCTTATTCCTATGCTGCAAAGAGCTGTCAAAACACTCTTTTCTTCTCCCTTTTCGTCCCTGTATTTTATACCTGAGTCATATTCATTTTTATTTAAACTTGCAACTTTTATACCCTTTTTAATTGATATTTTACTGCCGCATACAGGACATAAATCATCCTGTGTTATATTCCTGAAATCTCCAACTATTCCTTCAAAATCTCTTCCATAATTTACATTTATAAGATGGTAGCCTGTATCGTTTGCACCAACAACAATATTTCTCATATAAGTTATCTCATTATCAACAAGAAGTATATCGGCTTTTATTCCAACAGGACCAGCAAAACCAACCTGTGCATTTGTAACCTTTAATATTGTTTCTTCATCTGCAAGTTTCATATCCTTTGCATTAAGATATTTTTTTACCTTGTTCTCATTAACTTCTCTGTCTCCTCTAACCATAACTGCAACAGTTTTTTCATCTGCCGTATAAATAAGAGTTTTAGCAAATTTTTTAGCTGAAGTATTTAAAAAAGAAACTAATTCATCTATCGTTCTTACATCTGGAGTTGAAATTTTTTTCATTTCAAGCAGATTATCTTCATCTTTTATACAATCAATTTTTACGGCTGTATAGTCCTTGGCAGATTTATATCCGCAATTTTCACAATTTACATAGTTATAGTCTCCGTTTTCACTTTCAACAACATAATCATAGGAATAAATTTTATCTAAAGGGTCATAATCGCATCTTACCTTTATGGATTCAAGATTAACTTTCTTTAAAAAGGACTTAGTAGCTAAATCCATTTTACCAAAGGATTCATCAAAATCTTCTTCTAATTTGTTAAAGCTGTATATATTAAATGTTTTAAATTCCCTCGCTCTTAAAAGACCTGCCCTTGGTCTTCTTTCATCCCTGAATTCATCATCAATGCTGTAGAGCATTAAAGGCAGGGATTTGTAGGATTTTATTTCGCTTTTTAGAATATCAAATATCAATTTTTCATAATTTGTTCCAAGAGAAAATCCTCTCCCATTTCTGTCCTTAAAGCAGATATTTTCATCCTCATCCTCTTCCTTTAATGAAAGTTCTAAAGGTATAAGCTTTGGATTAAGTATTTCATTGGCTTTTAAACTTTTCATTTCTTCTCTTAAGAGAGATTCTATTTTATTAAGTATCTTGTAGCCGGCAGGCATATAAAAATATACACCGGAAACAACCTTTCTAATTAGTCCCGCTCTAATCATTAGTTTTACGCTTTCATTTTCTTCATTCCCTATTGCTTCCTTTAATGTAGGTATAAAATATTCACTATATTTCATTTTATCCCTCCTACCTATGTTAAAAGCCTTCACCTAACGGCGAAGGCTGAGGCTTTTCTTAATGAAATTATATATTTAACAACTATATATGTCAACATTATGCTCTAAATATAACTTCTTCCTTTGAGAACATATATCTTGCAAACAATACAGCAAGAAAAATATAAACAAGATTCCAGCCAAAGGTCATACCTATATGAAGAGGATTGTATATACCGATTATGAACTCCTTTATTATAAGGCTCACATTTGCAAGAGGCACATTAAAAAGAATAGTAGATACATTTTTAACATCAATCATATATGTTCCATAGGCACCTGCCATACCTATTATAGTTAAAGGAGATAAATATGTCTGCGCTTCTTTAAAGGATCTTGCATATATACTTATTGAGAGCTCTAAAGCGCCGAATACCATTATTATTAGAAGAACAAATATCCCTATCATAATTACAGTTATTGGAGATAAAAGTAAAGGCATATCACCTCCAAAGACGCTTCCTCCTGCCTTAACCCCAATCATAAGGCCTATTATTGAAGATACAGTCCCCATAAATCCCATTACAGTAATAGAAAGTAGTTTGCCAAATAAAAGGCTCATCCTCCCAGCCTGAGTTGTTAAAAGAGGCTCTAATGTACCTCTTTCCTTCTCACCTGCACCAAGGTCAGTTGCAGCTGCCATCGGGCCTGTCATTCCATAGATTATAAGCATTAAGGGAAGCAGAAGGGACAGCATAAATTTACCAAATCCGCCTTCATCTTTTGCTGCAATTTCTTCTTTTATATTTATAGGAGTCAGGATAGAATAGTCTATTCCTTTAGACATAAGCCTTGATTTTACGATTTCCTTTGAGTATTCTTCAATTAAGGATTTTATAATATTACATGCCATATTGGAATTTTGACTTGTATCATCATATATTATTTTTATTTCTGCTGATTTCTCATCTTTTATGCTTTCTTCAATGTTTTGAGGAATAATTAATCCTACATATATTTTCCCTTCCTGAACATCCTTTTTAATGTCATTAGAATCAACAACAGTTATATTTTTTTGAGACTTTAAAAAAACTGCTAATTGGCTTTTATCCTGAGACTGAATGGCTATCTTTAAATTTTCAGATGTCTTTTTTATGTTTCCCTCAACGCTCCTGCCTATAAGGCCAAACATGATAGGAAATATAATAAGCGGAATCAATATTCCTACAATAACCGTTTTCTTATCCCTTAAAAGATCCGTAAGCTCTTTTTTAAATACTATCATTATTGCTTTCATATTCATTATTTATCACCTACCAATCCAACGAAGGCCTTTTCAAAATCTTCTCCATATTTTCCCTTAAAATCATCCACTCTCATATCTTCAATTATCTTTCCCTTATGTATTATCACAATCCTATCGCAGAGTTTTTCAACCTCCTGCATACTGTGACTTGAAAATACAATAGCCTTATTTTCATTCTTGCAGCTTAATATAAAATCCTGAACAATTTTAGAAGAAGTTACATCAAGCCCTAAAGTCGGTTCATCAAAAAGCATAACTTTAGGATTATGAACAATTGAACGTGCAATCGCCACCTTCTGCTTCATACCCCTTGAGAATTTCCCAACTCTCCTATCCACATACTCCTCCATATCGAGCATTTTGACAAGCCTGTCTATATTTTCTCTGCTTTCATTCTCATTCATATTGTTTAAGTCTGCAAAGTATTTAATATTCTCCCTTGCTGTTAATCTGTCATAAAGTCCAGCTTCTCCTCCAAATAAAATTCCAATGTTGCTTCTTACTTTATCAGGTTCTTTTAGCAAATCATAACCATTTATTAAAGCGGTACCTGAAGTTGGCTTTAACATAGTTGCAATCATTCTTAAAGTTGTAGTTTTACCTGCACCGTTTTCTCCTAAAAGCCCGACAATCTCACCTTCACTTACAGTAAAGTTAATGTTATCCACCGCTTTAACATTCTTAAAGTATTTGCAAAGCCCCTTCACTTCAATCATAAATTTACCCCTCATTTCTTTTATATATGATGCACACTGCATGGGCAGCAATTCCATCCCCACATCCTGTAAAACCAAGGCCCTCCTCAGTTGTCGCTTTAATATTTATATTCTCCTTATTTGTATTTAATGTTTTTGAAATATTTTCTCTCATATTTTCAATGTAAGGAGAGATTTTAGGCCTTTGAGCTATTACAGTTGCATCGATATTAGATATTTCATATCCCTTTTCTCTAATTAAAATTCCAACATGATAAAGAAGTTTTATGCTGCTTATTCCCTTATATTTGGGGTCTGTGTCTGGAAAATGTTTCCCTATATCTCCTAATGCAGCAGCACCTAATAGAGCATCCATAATTGCATGAAGCAGTACGTCTGCATCCGAATGCCCCAAAAGTCCCTTTTCATATTCTATTTTAACTCCGCCTAATATAAACTCTCTTCCTTCAACTAACCTATGTACATCATAGCCGTGACCAATTCTCATTTTGCTCCTCCTTAAAGTTTTTCAGTAAAGAATCATATATAGCCCTTGCTATTATGATATCCTCTCTCGTTGTAATCTTTATATTAAAGTAGTCTCCTTCTATTATTTTTACCTTGCAGCCATATCCTTCAGATAGAGCGCAATCGTCAGTTGCAGTTATATTATTTTGCTTTGCATATTCATGGGATTTTAATATTAAATCATATTTAAATGTTTGAGGAGTTTGAATAGAAATAAGTTCATCTCTCTTTAAAGTTGAAACTATAAATTTTTCATCATCTACTACTTTAATAGTATCCTTAACATAAACTCCAACAGCACATGCTCCGAATTTTTTAGCACCTTCAATACTTTTTTGTATAATATTTTCTTGAATAAAAGGTCTTACTCCATCGTGTATAACTACCACTTCGCAGTGAGGATTACAATTCAAAAGACCGTTATACACTGATTCCTGCCTGCTTAACCCTCCCTTTACAACCTTTTTAACTTTTTTAAAGCAATATTTTTCTACTATATTTTTCAAACAAAAATCTATATAACTTTCTGGAACTACGAGTATTATTTCATCTATAGATTCACAACTTTCAAAAGCATCTAAAGTAATCGCAAGTATCTCTCGTCCTTTAATATTTATATATTGTTTTGGTATATCATATCCCATTCTTTCGCCTTTTCCACCGGCTACAATAACAGCAGAAACCATGATTATTCTCCTTTGAGCAATATTTTATTAAGGGATTGTAAAAACTTTACAATCCCTTAAGCATTTTATCAGTATTAAACTGCTTTATCCTGTGAATTCTTAATCTTAGCAAAAATCATTCTTCCGGCTGCAGTTTGAAGAACGCTTGTTACAGTAACGTCAACTATATCGCCAACATACTTTTTACCGCCTTCAACAACTATCATAGTACCATCATCAAGATATGCAACTCCCTGTCCTGATTCTTTTCCATCTTTTATAATCTGTATATGCATATCTTCTCCTGGTATTACAACCGGTTTTACAGCATTTGCCAGTTCATTAATATTAAGAACAGAAACGCCTTGAAATTCAGCAACCTTATTTAGATTAAAATCATTAGTTATTACCTTTCCTCCTAAAACCTGAGCAAGTTTTAAGAGCTTACTGTCCACTTCTTGAATGTTTTCAAAGTTTTTCTCACATATCTCTACATTGATTTCAAGCTCTTTTTGTATAAGATTTAATATATCAAGTCCTCTTCTTCCCCTTGTTCTTTTTAAAGAGTCTGAAGAGTCAGCAATATGTCTAAGCTCCTCAAGTACAAAGGATGGAATTACTATAGGTCCTTCAACGAAACCAGTTTTTAAAATGTCAAGGATTCTTCCATCAATAATAACACTGGTATCTAATATTTTAGGCTGACAAGAAAAAGTTTTTATATCAGTTTTATTCTTCTTTTCCTTACCAAACTTCTTTAGAAAGGTAAAAATATTGTATAAATCATCCTTCTTTTTAATAGCTATATTTACCCCGAGAGTTGCAAAAATAATATTTATTATAAGCGATATAATACTTCCAATTACTGATAAAACCGTAGAATTGGTGATTGAAAGAAATCTTGAGACTGAGCTTATAAAAAGATTTGCAACTATAAGACCTATTATCAGCCCTGCAACCGATAAAATAATATCATTTGTAGGAATCTTCTGAAGCGTTCCTTCGAAAAATCCGGTAATATTCCAAACAATTTTAATTATGAATGGGGAGATAATATAAAATATAATTCCGAATATCAAGGTACAAATAATATAGGCTGCAATCAAAGATACCATATTCTGATTAAAATTAATTAGCTGATGAAAAAATTCAAGCTTAATAAACAGACCTGTTAATGCATACCCCAAAACTAAACCTATAACTGTCAATAACCATCTAAAAATCTTGTCTAACATTCATACACCTCCATTATTATTATTAACAAAATAATTAAAAATAAACTTCATATATCAAATATTTCCATTTAGATTAATTTAAATATACATTATGCTCTAATAAAAAGCAATAACATATATTATAACATTATGTTATTTTTTTATGAATTTAATCTTTTGCTAAAGAATTAATCTCTCTCTTTATGCTATCAATATCTTTATTTAAAACTGCACAAATTTCTCCTGATACAAGATTTAATATATCATTAAATATATTGAGCTCACTTCTTGACAGTTTCTTATTTTTTGATAAATTTCCAATATCCCTTATTATCTTGGAAAGTTTTTTAATATCTCCTTCGTTAATACAGCTCATATAATACTTATATCTATCGCTCCATTTAGAAGGAAGATTTTCAGGTGTTGATTTTAATATAATATTATATATTTCTTTGCATTCATCAACCGATATTGCTTTTCTCAATTTAAAGGATTCATTAGAATAAACAGGTACCATCATATCTATGCCGTTTATAAATTTTATAACGTAATATTTTCTTATTTCACCAAATATTTTTTTCTCCTCTATATTTATAATTAAACCTGCTCCAAAGACAGGATAAAATATCCATTCACCAATTGAAAACATACAGGTCACCCTCCAAAAATTAATATATAATTTTTATAATTTCAAGAAAGACTTAGATTATATGTTTATGAGGATGAATGAGTGACCCTTTTACTATTATTATATTATTGCTGACAAAATATTGTTTACATAAACTAAATTTAAAATTAATGTATTTGACATTATAACAAATATATACTTATAATATGATTAAGATAATAATATAAAAATTCAATCTATTTCTACAGCAAACAGCCGCTTTAATAAGTGCAGGTATTTCATGTAAAAGTTCTATTATTCTATATAAAAATAAAAATTTGTATTAAGGGGTGGAAGCATAATGAAAGACGTCTTGGTTGACGATTTTCAAAATTCGGTATCAGAATCATTGATAAGGCATAAAAGCATAATAGATATAATGACAAAACTTTCCGAATCCAATTCGAGAATTAATCGTGCCGTTGCAAAATCAGTAACCAATTGTGGTTGTATCAGCGTATCCGCTCATAAACAAAGGATATCTGATGATGCTTCCCTTGAAGATATTGTTAATAGCTTAAGCTATCAAATAGAAGGCGAGCTTTGCAATAATTGCAGAGAAGTCCTCGAAGAAGAAATAGGAAATAACATTTACTATCTTACAGCCCTTTGCAATGCACTTGGAATAAACCTTTTTGATGTTATCATTAAAGAAAATGATAAAATTCAAACCCTTGGAAAATTCTCAATGTTATAATACAACATGGCTGCCGTATTAAAGCTAACACGGCAGCCTTTTTTATAAATCAAAAACTTATGATGAGCAGACTTTTATTTATTATAGATGTCTATTAAGTAAAACCTTTTCCTGCAGCTTTCTTAATCCTTCCTTTATTGCCCGTGCCCTTGCTTCTCCAATTCCTTCGACATTATCAAGTTCTTCTATTGATGCCTGCATAACATTCTTAAGCTGTCCAAAGGTTTTAACGAGGTTTTCAATAACGATTGGAGGAACCTTAGGGATTTTACTCATAAGCCTGTAACCCTTTGATGAAATCATCGTATCGAGCATCAAGTCCGCACTATATCCAAAAATCTTACAAACCAAAGATAATTCCAAAAGCTCATCAGAAGAAAGATTTTTAATTCCCTTCATTATATCGTTAAAATCCTTCTGATAGCTGTAATCCTTAATTAGCATTATTCCATCATTCTCTACTTCATCGATAAGGTCATCAAGCTGCATAGATATTAGTCTTCCTTCATTTCCAAGTTCGTATATATACTTTTGTATTTCGTTTACTATCCTCATAACCATTTCATTTCTTTGAACCGCTGTAACGACATCATATACAGTAACTAAATCATCGAATTCGAGAACCGATAGATTCGTCATCGCTTCATCAAGTACAGCCTTGTATCTTTCAAGAGTTTGAATTGCTTGATTAGCTTTAGTAAGTATTATATTGGTATCTTTTAAAATATACTTTAAATTTCCTTTGTAGACAGTAATTATGTTTCTCCTTTGAGATATAGCAATAACAAGATTTCCTGTCTGTTTCGCAACTCTATCAGCAGTTCTATGCCTCGTTCCCGTTTCAAAGGTTGCTATTGAGGAATCAGGTATAAGCTGAGTATTAGCATATAGTATTCTTTTTAAATCGCTACTTAAAACAATAGCGCCGTCCATCTTAGCAAGTTCATATAAATAGGAAGGACTATATTCGCTGTTTATAAAAAATCCTCCATCTATTATTCCCATAACTTCCTTTTGATCTCCAACCATTATAAGTGCTCCAGTCTTTGCCTTTAAGACGTTTTCAAGACCTTCTCTCAGAGGTGTTCCAGGTGCAACTATTTTTAATACATTTATAAGTTCCATTTCGCGACTATCTAACATCTTTATCCCCCTAATATAACATCTAATGCTTCATGTATATTATCAACAGGCATTACAGAAATTCCTTTAGGAATTTCGATACCCCTTACGTTTTCCTTTGGTATTATGCACTTTAAAAAGCCAAGTTTTTTTGCCTCAAGTATCCTTTTTTCAATCATGTTAACTCCTCTTATCTCACCAGTTAATCCAACTTCACCTACTACTATAGTTTTCGGATGGATTGGAAGATTTCTAAAGCTTGAAGCTATAGAACATATTATTCCAAGATCGCAGGCAGGCTCATCGAGTTTTAAACCTCCTGCTACATTTACATAGGCATCAAAGGTTTGAACCTGCATCCCAACTCTTTTTTCAAGCACTGCCATCAAAAGTATTACCCTATTATAGTCAACGCCTGTAGCCATACGCCTTGGCATGCCGAATGCCGTTGCACAGGTTAGAGCCTGAATCTCAACAAGAACCGGTCTTGTCCCTTCCATACTGCATACTACGCAAGAACCCGAAACATTATTAGGTCTACCTGACAAAAGAAGCTCCGATGGGTTTTTAATCTCCACAAGCCCCTTTTCTCTCATTTCAAAAACCCCTATCTCATTTGTTGAGCCAAATCTATTTTTAACAGCTCTTAAAACCCTGTATGTATGATGCCTCTCTCCCTCAAAATACAATACAGTATCAACCATATGCTCAAGAACCCTCGGCCCTGCAATGGAGCCTTCTTTAGTAACATGCCCAACTATGAAAATAGAAATATTTAATGTTTTAGCTATTCTCATAAGAACCGATGTTGCTTCTCTAACCTGACTTACGCTTCCTGGGGCTGATAAAAGTTCTGGTCTGTAAATAGTTTGTATTGAATCTATCACAACCACTTTGGGCTTTAGCTCTTCAATAAATTTTTCTATCGCAGAAAGGTTGGTTTCCGAGAGAACATAAAGGTTTTCTTCTTTTACCTCAAGCCTTTTTGCCCTTAGTTTTATCTGTTTTGAAGATTCTTCTCCTGAAGCATAAAGAACAAGACTTCCTTTTGACGATATATTAGAAGCCACCTGCAAAAGAAGTGTTGATTTGCCTATACCAGGATCCCCTCCAACAAGTATAAGGGAGCCCCTAACCACTCCCCCTCCAAGAACTCTGTCAAGCTCCTCAAGGGAAGTTGAATACCTTTCCTCCTCCAATAACTCTATTTGATTTATAGCCAATGGCCTTGAAGTACTTTCTATAAGTTTATTATTATTCTTTTCCTGTACTTCTTCAACCATAGTATTCCAGCTTCCGCAGCCTGGGCATTTACCCATCCACTTTGGTGACTCATAGCCGCATTCCTGACATATAAAAGAAGTTTTTATCTTACCCACCATCATCACATCCAACAAAAATTATAGCACATTAATTATATTTTATTATTTAAACATTATCAACAAATTTATACATTAATTATAAAAAAATCCCAAAACAATTTTAATTTAGTATATACGCTTAAAAAGCCCTGCATGAGCAGGACTTTTGTTATTGTTTTGTGAATACTATATCTTCATTTTCTACTTTCATTAAAACTTTGTCACCTTTTTTTATATCTCCTTTTAGCATTTCTTCTGACAGCTTATCTTCAACTGCCTTTGTTATAGCTCTTCTAAGAGGCCTTGCACCATATGACTGATCAAACCCTCCCTTTGAAAGATGCTTTATTACATCATCATCGTATTCTATGTTAACATCGAGAGTTGCAAGCCTTTTTATTACGTTATCAAGCATAAGCATAACTATCTTTTCTACATGCTCCTCTTCGAGCTGATGGAAAACTATTATATCATCGATTCTATTCAAAAACTCTGGTCTAAAGGTCTTTTTAAGCTCCTCCATAACGTTTTCCTTCATCCTGTCATAGGAGTCTTCTTTTTCCCTTACACTTTGTGCAAAACCTAATGTCAGCTGTTTTTTAATGGTTTGTGCTCCTACATTTGATGTCATTATAACGATTGTATTCTTAAAATCAACAGTTTTACCTTTACCATCGGTAAGTCTTCCATCTTCAAGTATCTGAAGCAGTATGTTGAATACATCAGGGTGTGCCTTCTCTATTTCATCAAACAGAACAACTGAGTAGGGGTGTCTTCTTACCTTTTCTGTCAGCTGTCCTCCTTCATCATATCCCACGTATCCTGGAGGTGAGCCTATAAGCCTTGAAACAGTATGCTTTTCCATGTATTCCGACATATCAATTCTTATAATAGAATTTTCATCTCCAAACATAGCCTCAGCTAGAGCCTTTGAAAGCTCTGTCTTTCCAACTCCTGTAGGGCCTAAGAATATAAATGAACCAATAGGTCTTTTAGGATCTTTTAATCCCACTCTTGCACGCCTTACAGCCCTTGCAACAGCCTTTACTGCTTCTTCCTGTCCTATAACTCTCTTATGAAGTATATTTTCAAGATTTAAAAGCCTTTCAGACTCGCTTTCAGTAAGCTTAGTAACAGGGATATTCGTCCATCTCGACACTACATTTGCTATATCCTCTGTGGTTAAAACAGGCATATCGTTGCTCATTTGTGTCTTCCAGTTTTCTTTAACTTTATTCAGCTCAGTTTGAATCTGAAGCTCTTTATCTCTAAGCTTTGCAGCCTTTTCAAACTCCTGCATATTTACAGCTTCTTCTTTTTCCTTCTTTATTTTCTCCAAATCCTCTTCAAGCTTTTTAATGTCAGGAGGTGCTGTCAAATTCTTAAGCTTTACCTTTGATGATGCTTCATCCATAAGATCTATAGCCTTATCAGGAAGATATCTGTCTGTTATATATCTATCCGAAAGATTAACAGCAGCCTCTAAAGCTTCATCGGTTATTTTAACTTTATGATGAGCTTCATATTTATCCCTTAAGCCTTTTAGAATAAGCAGTGATTCCTCAAGGGACGGCTCTCCAACCATTACAGGCTGGAATCTTCTCTCAAGTGCAGGATCCTTTTCTATATACTTCCTATATTCATCAATAGTGGTTGCTCCTATAGCCTGAAGCTCACCTCTCGCAAGAGCAGGCTTTAGAATATTTGAAGCATCGATTGCACCCTCAGCCGCTCCAGCCCCGATTATAGTATGAACCTCATCTATGAAAAGTATTACATCTTTGGAGTTTCTTATTTCCTCCATAACCTTTTTAAGTCTTTCCTCAAACTCTCCTCTGTATTTAGAACCTGCTACCATTCCCGATAAGTCGAGAGTTATTACTCTTTTATCTTTAAGTATTTCCGGTACATTACCTTCTACAATTCTTTGTGCAAGTCCTTCAGCTATTGCTGTTTTACCTACTCCAGGTTCTCCTATAAGGCAGGGGTTGTTTTTTGTTCTTCTGCAAAGTATCTCAACTACCCTTTCCGTTTCTTTATCCCTTCCAATAACAGGGTCAAGTTTTCCTTCGCTTGCCATGCTGGTTAAATCTCTTCCATATTGGTCAAGGTTAGGCGTGTTTGCATTTGTACTCTTTGTGCCATATCCTTTTTTATGCTGAGATTCTGCTCCCATATTATTGATTATCTCGCTTCTTAATTTTGAGAGGTCAACTCCTATTCTTTGAAGTATTGCAACTGCAACTCCCTCATTTTCTAAAGTTAAGGCAAGCAGCATATGCTCTGGAGCTATAAAGTTCTGATTAAGATTTCTTGCTTCATTTCGAGCCATTTCTATCAGCCTTTTTGTTCTTGGAGTTAAAGGTATCTCCTGAAGGCGAAGCTCTATATCTCCTTCACCCTCTATTTCAATTATAAGTTCTCTTATCTTATTTTCTGCTGCTCCAAATTCTTTTAAAATTTTAGATGCCTGACCACCTTCCTTGGCAATCCCTAAAAGAACATGTTCTGTACCAATATAATTATGCCCAAGCTTTTGAGCTTCTTCTGCTGCTGTATAAAAAACTCTCTGGCTTCTTTCAGTAAATCCTCCAAACATTTATCATCCCTCCTATTTTAAAGATTCCCTTACAATTTTAGCTCTAACAACATCCCTATCCTTACTCTCAAGCTCTCTTTTATCAACAAGCTGTAATGTTGCAGGCTGAATAAGAGTAATAAGCTCATTTAGTTTTTTAATATCTACTTCCTTAATTATTCCCATTTCAACTCCTAATCTTACCTTTGAAATAAGATTTAAACATTCATTTGTATCGAGGGTTCTTGCAAACTTTAAAAGTCCAAGGCTTCTATATACATCATCCTCTAATGCTATGCTTCTTTTTTGAGCCATTAACTCTCGTGCTTTTTCTTCCTGATCTACAATCTTCTTTGTAACTGCAATAAGGCTGTTGATAATCTCTTCTTCTGAAAGACCGAGGGTAACCTGATTAGATACCTGATATATATTGCCAAGGGCATTGCTTCCTTCTCCATAAAGCCCTCTTATAGTCATTCCAACCTGGGATACTGTATTTAATATATTATTTATATTCTTAGTATAGGTTAATGCTGGAAGATGCAGCATTACTGATGCCCTCATTCCTGTTCCCACGTTTGTAGGGCAGCTCGTTAAATATCCAAATTTTGCATCAAAGGCATAGGTTATATTCTCTTCTATAGCATCATCTATCCTGTTTGCATCTTCAAAAGCTTCTTTCAGCATAAGCCCTTTATACATAACCTGAAGCCTTATATGATCTTCCTCATTAAGCATAATAGAAATTTTTTCATCATCATCTAAAATAACTGCTGCCCTTTGAAAATTCTCAATAAGATCTCTGCTTATAACATGCCTTTCAGCCATGGCCATCATATTAAGCTTATCCATATCTTTCAGGTTAAACAGCTTTAAATTTTTGACCTCATTAATGCTGCTCTTTAAAAGTGCAGAATATACATCATCAATTACCTTCCTTGAAGCTGAATCTGAAAGAGCCTGTGGAAAAGGCATACCATCTATATTTCTTGCAAATCTTATTCTGCTTGTTAAAACTATTCCCGAATCATTTGATTTAGCAAAAAAGCTCATTCTATCACTCCTTATCCTGCTTATTATTTAACCTTTCTTCCAAACGTTTTATCTCATCCCTAAGCCTTGCTGCCTTTTCATATTCCTCATTAGCAACTGCCATTTTAAGTTCATTTTTAAGTTTTTCAATATCTCTTTTAACTTTTAAAATTCCTCCAGAACGTTTTGGAACCTTTCCTGTGTGCTGAATGTTTCCATGTATTCTTTTCATCAGTGGAAGTATATTATCATTAAAAGCACTATAGCAATTTCCGCAGCCAAACCTTCCAGTCTGCTTGAAATTTTCAAAGGTCATATGGCATGTTGGGCATGAAATCTCTTCAACTAATTGCTGTGGTATTCCTCCCATCATCTCCATAAAGCCTTCAAGTATATTCTGAAAAGACATTGGAATTCCAAAGGTTACAGGTATAGAAATGTTAGCCTCATTGCTCTCCCTTGCGCATTCATCACAAAGATGAAGTTCTGTTTTTACCCCGTTTATTATTTTTGTAATATGAACATTAGCCTCTTTTTGATTGCATTTTTGACAAAGCATATTAACACCTCCATTATTCAATCATAGTTATAAGCATACTTTTTAATATCTGGGATCTTATTAAATCCTTTATCTCTGATGGAAGATTTAAAGTTTTGTCGTTTACAACTGTCTTCATAAGCTTTGCTTCCCTTTCGGTTATAAAGCCTCTTTCTTCAAAAATGTCGATATAACCTTCTGCATCCTGCTGCGTTACCTCATCACCTATATTGTTCCATATTGCTTCCCTTATATAATCATTCTTGTCTATATTTATTCTCGTAATCTTTATGCATCCTCCACCGCCCCTTTTACTTTCAATATAATATCCTCTATTGACAGTAAACCTCGTTGTAAGCACATAATTGATTTGAGATGGGGCACAGTTAAAAAGATTAGCAAGCTCATTTCTTTGAATTTCAAGATAATTTTTGTCATTACTCTCAAGCATTTCTTTAATAAAATTTTCAATTATATCGGATAATCTTGCCATCACACCACCTCTTTTGACTTTGACTTTCTTTGACCTTTAATTTTATTATAATACCCTGTTTAATAGATTCAATATATATAATAAATAAAATATTCTTTTATTTGTTTATTATACCCAATTATCAAAATTTATATAAAAAATACTTAAATTATATAAATATTTCATCATTTTTCTTAAATAAAAGAGGGCAGAATCTGCCCTCTACTCAAGAAAAACTCCTATGCTTCTTATTTTTTCATACCTTTTTTCAACTAAATCATAGACGCTTATTTTAGTAAGCTCATTAAGAGTATCAATTAAAACCTTTTTAACGTTTTTAGCAGTAAGTGCTGCATCATTATGCGCACCGCCTGATGGTTCCTTTATTATTCCATCTATTACTTTAAGCTCTAAAAGATCTCTTGATGTAAGTTTAAGATAATTTGCGGCCTCGCTTGCTCTTCCTGCATCCTTTAAAAGTATTGAGGCACACCCTTCAGGGGATATAACAGAGTAAATTGCATTTTCAAGCATAAAAACCCTGTCTGCAACTCCGAGAGCAAGAGCTCCTCCGCTTCCTCCTTCTCCTATAACAACGGATATTATAGGAGTTTTAAGGTCCGACATCTCAAGAAGATTCCTTGCAATAGCTTCTCCCTGTCCTCTCTCTTCTGCCCCAACACCGCAATAGGCTCCTGAGGTATCTATAAAACACACAACAGGTCTTTTAAACTTTTCAGCCTGTTTCATAAGCCTTAGAGCCTTTCTATAGCCTTCAGGATGGGGACTCCCAAAGTTTCGTTTAACATTTTCTTCTATGTTTTTCCCCTTAGCGTGGCTTATAAATGTAACAGGAAATTTACCTATAAAGCCTATGCCTCCAACAATAGCAGCATCATCCCTGAAATTCCTGTCCCCATGAAATTCTATAAAACCATCTATAATTCCGTCTATATAATCCTCATAATTAGGCCTGCTCTTTTGCCTTGCTATTTGAACTATTTCCCAGGGACTTTTAGGGTTCAGGGATTTTATAAGCTCATTTTTCTTTAGATTTAAAGATTCAATCTCTCCAGATAAATCTATCCCGCTTGATTCCATAAAATCCTTTATCTTCTTTATCTTTTCATCTATCTCTTTTATCCTTATCTCGATATCATTCATTTCCCTTCACCCCCAAATGAATTTTAAGTATATTATGGAGGGTTTCCTTCATTTTATTTCTCTCTACTATCATATCTATAAAACCATGCTCAAGCATAAATTCTGATGTTTGAAACTCTAAGGGCAGTTTTTGCTTAATAGTCTGCTCTATTACCCTTCTTCCAGCAAAGCCAATGGTGGCTTTAGGCTCTGCTATTATTATATCTCCTAAAGATGCAAAGCTTGCAGTAACTCCTCCCGTTGTAGGATCAGTTATAACGCTTATATATAAAAGCCCTGCATTGCTGTGTTTTTTTACCGCTGCTGAAACCTTTGCCATCTGAGATAAAGATAACATTCCCTCCTGCATTCTTGCTCCTCCTGAAGCACAAAAAACAACTACAGGAAGTTTCATATCTATTGCTCTTTCAAACATCCTTGAAAGTTTCTCTCCCACAACGCTTCCCATAGAGCCCATTATAAAATTAGGCTCCATAACTCCAAAACATACATCTAATCCTTCTATCTTTGCCCTTCCTGTTATCACCGCTTCATTAATACCTAAGGATTTGCTTAAGGATTTTAATTTTTCACTATAATTTGGAAATTTAAGGGGGTTTAAGCTTTTCATATTTGTATCGAAATAGTCTATACTGCCTTTATCAAAAGTAATATCGATTCTTTCATTGCCTCCAATTCTAAAATGATGATTGCATTTTAAACAAACCTTCAAATTGCTCTCAAGATCCATATTAATAAGAATCTCACCGCAGGATGGACATTTTGTAAACATATCTACATCAATGTTTTCAGCATTAACATTCTCATCTTTTGCCAAGTCACTCTTTTGCGTTACCTTTAATGTTGCGTATTTTCTTTGTACAAACAAGTCCTTCCACATAATCATTCACCCGATTTCTTTAACCATTTCTCTATATAGGATGTATCATAGTTATTATTTATAACATCATCACTGCACAAAAGCCTCAGTAAAAAGTCTATGTTGTTATCAACTCCATCGATAACAAATTGCGATAAAGCAACCTTCATCTTATCTATAGCCTCATTTCTATCCTTTCCATGAACTATAAGTTTTGCAATCATAGAATCGTAAAAAGGAGGTATAGAATAATCCTGATATATAGCGCTGTCTACTCTCACTCCAAATCCTCCTGGAGTATGAAAGGTTGTAACCTTCCCAGGGCTTGGTCTAAAATTCATATTGGGATTTTCTGCATTTATCCTGCATTCTATTGCATGGCCAGTAATTTTTATATCTTTTTGCTCGTATTGCAATGGCTCGCCTGCTGCTATTTTTATCTGTTCTTTTATTATATCAATGCCTGTTACCATCTCTGTAACAGGATGCTCTACCTGAACCCTCGTGTTCATTTCCATAAAATAAAAATTTTTATCCCTATCAAGCAAAAACTCAACAGTTCCTGCATTTTCGTAATTGCAGGCTTTTGCCGCCTTAACTGCAGCCTGCCCCATCTTTTCCCTGAGAGTATCATCGAGTATTATTGAGGGAGCTTCCTCTAAAACCTTTTGATTTCTCCTTTGAAGAGTGCAATCCCTCTCTCCAAGATATAATATTTTCCCAAAACTATCCGATAGTATTTGAAATTCAATATGTCTTGGGTTTACTATATATTTTTCAACATACATAGCATCATCGTTAAAAGCAGTCTTTGATTCCTGCTGACAGAGGTTAAAAAGCTTAATAAATTCTCTTTCATCATTTACAACTCTCATCCCTCTGCCCCCGCCTCCGCTTGAGGCTTTTATCATAACAGGATAACCTATTTTATCAGCAACCTTTTTTGCTTCCTCTGCTGTATATAGTTTACCTTCAGAGCCAGGAACTACAGGAACGTTAGCTTTTTTCATAGTTTCTCTTGCAGTTGCCTTATCACCCATAAGCTCAATAGCGCTGCTTGATGGACCTATAAATTTAATATCAGCTAAGCTGCAAAGAGAAGCAAACTTTGAGTTTTCAGATAAAAATCCAAATCCGGGGTGTATCGCCTCAGCCCCGGTTAATTTTGCAGCTGTTATTATTGCAGGAATGTTAAGATAGCTCTTTTGTGACTGCGCAGGACCAATGCATACCGCCCTGTCAGCAAGATAAACGTGCATAGCATCCTTATCAGCTTCGGAATAAACAGCAACAGTTTCTATGCCCATTTCCATACAGGCCCTTATTATTCTTACAGCTATTTCTCCTCTATTTGCAATAAGTATTCTTTTAAACATTCTCACACCTTCCTTATGCCAAACAGAGGCTGACCATATTCTACGAAACTTCCATTATCAGCCATGATTTTAACGATTTCACCATCAACATCACATGTTATTTCATTCATAAGCTTCATTGCCTCTACAATACAAAGAACATCACCCTTTTTAACTTTGCTTCCTACTTCTACATAGGGTTTTGAATCTGGATTTGGCGATGAGTAAAAAGTTCCAACTATAGGAGATTTAATAAAATAAAGCTCTTCTTCTTTTATTTCTTCCTTTGCCTGTGCCTTCTCTTCAATTACAACAGTACTTTCTACTTCTGGTTCTTTTATAAACTTAATATTTTTTATTTCATCATTTTTCTTTATTAAAATCCTCATATCTCCTTTTTGAAATTCAAACTCTGAAATGCTGCTCATATCTATAGCTTTTATTATTTCCTTTATATCCTTTATCTCCATAAATTCCTCCATACAACCTAATATTAATACCTGGTTCTAATTATAAATTATTATATCATATAACAATATTATTCAGCAATAATAAAAAGCCAGAAGGCATTTTAACCCCTGACTTATTTAAGACCTAAATTGTTTATTCCAACATCTACATCCTTTGCTTTACCATCGTTAAACTTATTATTTGTAAAGTCCATATGTTCAACTTTTATGTGCTTTAAATGCTTTAATCTATAATGTTTTTTATTATTCATAGTCACATCTTCCTCCTTGCGATTATATTATAGTGAAGTCCATCAGAAGAACCTTTAGTAGCTGCATCAAAATCATGCTCATCAAGCATTTTTAATATGCTTTCTGTCTGATGTGCATCTGCAGACTCTAATATAATATTTAGTTCATCGTTTCCTCCTAATATGCTTAGCATGCCATATAATTTATTCATATCAGCAGGACCTATTGCGCTGCCGAAATTTATTCTATAATCAGACATACAACATCCTCCTTACCTTCATACCTTTTATCCTTAATATTAGTTTTTACATTTTAAAGTTAAATATTAAAGTTATTATATTGAAGGTAAGGTAAAAATCCTCATTAAGGTGTAATAAGAATAAAAAACCCTGCTCTGACTTAAATTAAAATCCTTTCCAAATCAGAGTAGGGTTTTTAACACCTTTTATCCATAGCTTTTATTTTACTTTTTTATGCAATCAATGAAATCTTTATATTTTTATTTATTATTGCAATTTAAGAAATTTATTTTTATTATAAAAACTTTATTCAAAATAATATTAACATAAAATCTGCTGTTATTTAAAAGCATCCTTTCTATTGTTTCTTGCCAAAACTATTAAAGAAAGGATGCTTTATTTTATATTTATTTCTCTAAAAATTCCATTAAAAACTAATATATATCATTTAAAATATTTCATTATCTCATCTATACTTTGAATTTCAAGTATGTCTTCAACTATTATCTCTAATATTGCTATATCCACATTTTCAATTTTATTTTTTATTTCATTAGGTAATATCCCAAACTTCTTGGTTAGAAGTTTTATTACTGACTTTGTGAGTACTTCTTTTTTTCCTTCTTTTCTACCCTTTTCTAAGCCCTCTTCTAATCCTTTTTCTAAGCCTTCTTCTAATCCTTCTTTTCTAAATATATCAGCTAATGTCATAATATGCTCACTCCCCTCAATAAAAGTTTTTTCTATCTTTTTTGCTATATTTTCAAAATCACTTCTTGTCATTTCGTTATATGAACTAAATATGTATCTCATATATGTTTCAAAATATTGTATTCCTGTTTGTTTATCCTCAAGTTCTGATAGATAATTTGCTGCTTTTAAAATTGTATCTTGCATCTCCCTAACATCTTTTATAAATATATCTCTGAATATTGATAACATTATCCTAAGCTGTACATGTCCCTTTATATCTTCATCCTTATATCTTGATATGTCATATAAAAGATATTCGAAATTTGGAATATATCTTTTTATGTCTTCTTCTAACTCATTATATCCTTCTATGATATCTCCCAAACTTTTTTTAGCTCTCCATTTTTCTTTGCCATGATATATTACAAGTGGTATTATTACTGGCAGTTTTCCTATACCTTCACTTTTAATGCTCATTTCCCATATTTCTACCATATATTTTATAAGCTGAAGTGCTGTTTGTTTACTAATATAACTTTTATGTTCAAATAGAAAATAAATATACCCATCATTATTATTTATATTTACCTTAAATAGCATATCTGAAAACACTTCCTGCAGCTGCTCATTAATAAAACTGTCCTTTTGTAATTCTAATGTATCTAAATCTATTATTTTTATTATATTCGCTGGTATATAGTTTCTAATAAAATCCTTAGCTACTTCTATATTTGAAAATGTTTCCTTAAAAAATTTATCATGGGGATTTTGTAGCTTCAATTGATTCACCTACTTTTATGCTTATATATATTTATAGTATTATAATTTATTTTTATTTTCAACTTACATACAATTACTTTTTAACTATTTTTTAAGAATGAAAAAAGGCATAACCGTATATAAACGATTATGCCAATTTTTTCTTTAAAATAAGATATTACTATACATACTGTTTTAATATTATTCTTCCTCTTCTTCTTCCTTGTGAGCGCTTTCTATAATCTTTTGGCTTATATTTGCAGGAACTTCCTCGTATCTTTCAAACTTCATTGTAAAGGATCCTCTTGCCTGTGTCATCGAGCGAAGGTCTGTTGCATACTTGAAAACCTCTGCCATTGGAACTTCTGCAACAACAACCTGCATTCCATCCTGTGGTTCCATTCCAAGAACTCTTCCTCTTCTTTTGTTAATATCGCCTATTATATCACCCATATATTCATCAGGAACTATTACTTCCATATGCATTATAGGCTCTAATATAACTGGGTCTGCATCCTTCATACCCTTTTTATATGCAAGGGATGCTGCTGTCTTAAATGCCATTTCTGATGAATCAACAGGATGATAAGAACCGTAATGAAGGGTTGCCTTAAGGTTAATTACTGGATATCCAGCAAGAACACCCTTTTTAATCGCTTCTCTAAGTCCCTTTTCAACAGCTGGGATGTATTGTCTTGGAACTACTCCTCCAACGATTTCATCAACAAACATCAAATCCTCTTTTTCATACTGAGGTTCAAACTTTATAACTACATCTCCATACTGGCCGTGGCCTCCAGACTGTTTCTTATACTTGCCCTGTACATCAGCAGTCTTTCTAATTGTTTCTCTATAGGGAACCTTAGGTATGTCAAGAGTTACATCTGCACCAAATTTATTTTTCAGCTTGCTTGCGATAACCTCAATATGAAGTTCTCCAAGACCTGCTATTAAAGTTTCTGCATTTTCAACATCTCTCGAAATCTTAAATGTAGGATCTTCCTCAAGAAGCTTGTGAAGACCTGAGGATATCTTATCCTCATCACCCTTTGATTTCGGCTTAACAGACATCGAAATACATGGCTGCGGGAATTCAAAACCCTGATAAACTATAGGTTTTGAAGAATCGCTTAATGTATCTCCTGTTACTGTAAACTGAAGTTTAGCAACTGCTCCTATATCTCCAGCCTGGAGCTTTGTAACTGCAGTCTGGTTTTTACCTTTTAAAACATAAAGAGTTCCAACCTTCTCAGTTTTGTCCTGAGTTGCATTGTATATAGAAGAATCTGAATTTATGCTTCCTGATATAACCCTGAATAAAGACAGTCTTCCAACAAAGGGGTCGGCTATAGTTTTAAATACAAAGGCTGAGAATGGCTCATTTACATCTATTTTTCTAACTTCCTTCTGCTTTGTTTTTGGATTTATCCCTTCATACTCTCCCTTATCTGCTGGAGATGGAAGATATTTTACTATGGAATCTAAAAGAGTAGTTACCCCAACTCCTGTAATTGCTGAACCGCAAAATACAGGTGCTATCTCTCCTGATGCTATACCAAGTTTAAGTCCCTTCATAATCTCTTCATCGGATAATTCTCCTTCGCTGAGATACTTATCAAGAAGAGCCTCATCGTTTTCGGCTACGGTTTCCATAAGATTATTTCTATACTCATCAACAAGAGATAAAATATCGCTTGGTATCTGACCATCTACCATAGTCTTAGACTTTGCATCATATAGTTTTGCTTTTCTTTCAACAATATTTACTATTCCTTTAAAATCATTTTCTTTTCCTATTGGAATATGTATTGGAGCAACTCCTATTCCAAATTTATCCTTTAAAGCACTTAGAGTTTTTTCATAATTAGCATTTTCTCTATCGAGTTTATTTATAAAGAATACCCTCGGAAGCTTGAATTTATTTACAAAATCCCATGCTTTTTCAGTTCCAACCTGAACTCCGGAAACAGCGCATACGTTAATAAGTGCAGTATCTACAGCTCTTAATCCTTCAATAACTTCACCAACAAAATCAAAATAACCTGGAGTATCTACAAAATTAATTCGTGTGCCGCTACATTCACAGGGAGCCACTGCTGTTGATATTGATATCTGTCTTTTCTTCTCTTCCGCATCATAATCACATACTGTAGTACCATCTTCCACTTTTCCTATTCTGTCTGTTTCCTTGCAATTATAAAGAATTGCTTCTACAAGACTTGTTTTGCCCGTTCCACCATGACCTATAATTCCAATGTTTCGGACATTTTCAACTTTGTATTCTTTCATATGAATTCCCCCTTTAGTGCAAATTGAATTGCAAGCTTAATTATGTATTCTATAAAAAATTCATTTTTCCTCTTAGAATATTAAAAATTTTTTGAATAGACACATTTATTATTTTATACTAATTGTGGTATTTTATTCATAATTTCTATAAAAAAAGAAGATAAGTTAAACTTATCTTCTACTCATCAGCTCCATTTACTAAAACATCGCTGTCACAAACAAAGTATCCATTGAATTTAATATATGCTATATTATATACTATATTACCATCCTTGCAGTAATAATTTCCATTCGACTTGTAATTATATACGAAGCTGCATCCATCTATATTCCCATCAATCGGAATACAAACATTGAAATCATAATCTTCATATTTTAAATTCTTCTCGCTATTTAGTTTATATACTATATTCTTTTCAACAGTAAAATTTATTAAAAGTTTAGAGCTGCATACCGTATTAGTTTCTATATTTTCAATAACATCACAAAGATTTTCAATTTGAGCCTTAGTATTTATACAAGTAGATTTGCTGAATACAACATCAGCGTCAATTCTTTCTTTTATTATGCTAAGATAAAGGTCTTTATTTGCAACATCAGCATTGCATACTACAGCTGCTCTTTTAAGCATTTTAATGTCAAAGTAAATATCCATATCTGACTGAAGTACAACTATTAATATTTTATCTACATAGCCTTCCTTTGAAAATTTTATAATATAAGTTCCTGCTTTAAGGTTTATATTATATCTTTTATCAAAAGTTTCAACCCTTATCTTATTGCATTTATTATCGTATATTGTTGCCAAAACATCATCTAAAAGCTGCCCCGTCTTTAAATCCTGTATCTTTCCGTCTATATCTATAATATCAGTAATTTCTTTAGCAAAAACTTCTATCCCCTCATCTTCAAAAGGAAATTCTCCTATGCAGTCTGAATATACATATCCTTTATTAAATATATTAAGCCCTTCCTTTGTAAAAAATCCTTTTAAGGTTATCTCGAGAGTTGCCTCCTCATTAGATCTTAAAAGTTCAATATCCCAATATATCTTTTTACCATCAGCAAAGGCTATACCTTTACTTGGAGTAAGCTCAATTGAATCTTCAAGAGAAAAGTTGCAGTTTATTTCATCAAAAACCGAAAATGCTGCTAAATCAGCCTCGCATGTATTTTTTAAATATATTCTTAGTTTCCATGTTTCAATATCACAAAGGCTTACCTTATCTGGTCCTTCTATTATGCTTTTTTGAACTATAAGTTTATCTGTAGATTTTATTACATCTATTCCAACATCTTTAAATGGTATAGGATCAAGCTCGTCGCAGTCGACCTCTCCTTCATCAAAAATCTTATGACCAGGAGTATCAAAGTATCCTGTTATCTCTATTCCGAGAGTCTGCTTTTCTCCTGCTTCTAAAGTTCCTATATTCCATGTTATCTGATTCCCTACTAATATCGGGCCAACATTAGGCATTAAAACTATAGTTGCATTAGATGCAATTTCAGAATTTATAGTATCAGTTAGTACAACATTAGTTAAATCTACATCACCGCAGTTTTCTATTACAACATGGAGTACCCATATAGCTGTGCTGCATGCGCAAATAATCGATGGACCGCTTTCAATGTGCTTACTAACGCATAAAGCTGCCCCTTCAGGTTTATTTATTAATCCCCCGCATTCATAATCTTTATTTATTACGTTTTCCTGTGTTGAAGTAAAATAGCAAAGCTTATAGGTATCAGTATCAAAGTCAAACCCTGTAAAGGCACTTACAGGCACTCTAAAATCGAGGAAAAAATCCTCATCAGGAATTGTAGGCCCTCCGCATGGGAAAACAGTTCCTGCACTTCTTACTCTTACATTATCGTTTGCAGTCTCTGGGCTGTTTAATACAATTGGTGTACTATATATTTTAGTATTTGTTGAATCCCAAACCTCAAGGGCATAATTATCAGTTGTTGCATTAACATAAACAGAGAATAAAACTGAGTTGTTCATATCAACTATTTGTACTCCCCATATAAACTCCTTAAGCTCATATTTATTAGGATTATTGCTAAGTGGATTTCCGTTTAACCTCATCCTAAAGGCAATTTCCCTAGGACTTACAGCTGCATCGTTTAAATAATAGTAACAGGCAGGATTTGAATTATCGCCCACTATGTCTACCCAGCAGGGGGTGACATTTCTAATAAGTGCAGTTTTAATATAAACTGTCCATAAGGCATCGTTTGCTGGAAACATAATATCCCCCTTAAAATTATTCTATTTCATATTATTCAAAGTATTAATTTTTGACACAAAAAAAGCGGCAACTGCCGCTTTAATTTATTTCTTCATATTCACCTGTTACCATATATATAATTCTTTCGCATATATTTGTGGTATGGTCTGCTATTCTCTCCAAAAACCTTCCAACAAACATAAGCTTTGCTGCCTGATTCATACTGCTGCTGTCCTTTGCAATAATGCTTAACAAATCCTTTATTACAAGTTCATAAAGTTTGTCTACCTCTTCATCCATTTCAGCAACCTTTTTAGCAAGGTTTATATCTTCCTTAACGAAGGCATCAAGGCTTAACTTTACCATCTCCTGCGTTATATCTGCCATTTTTGGTATATCAACAAGAGGTTTTATAAATGGTTCATTGCCTATTTCTATAGTAGTTTTAGCAATATTTACTGCATGGTCTCCCATTCTTTCAAGATCAATGATTATTCTTAGAGCAGTTGTTATTACTCTAAGGTCCTTTGCTAAAGGCTGCTGAAGTGCAAGAAGGCTTACACATTTATTTTCAATCTCATGTTCCATCGTATCTATTTTATCATCATCTATATATATTCTCTTAGAGGCTTCAACATCCTGATTTTTCAATGCGTTTACAGAATCATTTATAATCCTTTCTACCATATTCCCCATTCTTAAAATGTCATGTTTTATATCATCAATTTTTTGAAAAAAATGTTCCCTCATTAAAAACACCACCTTAACCAAATCTGCCCGTTATATAATCTTCAGTTCTTTTATCCCTTGGATTTGAAAATATCTTATTAGTTTCATCAAATTCTATAACCTCACCGTTTAGGAAAAAAGCTGTATAATCTGATATCCTCGCCGCCTGCTGCATTGAGTGTGTTACTATAATTATAGTATAATCATTTTTTAATTCAAGAAGAAGTTCTTCAATCTTCATAGTTGATATAGGGTCAAGGGCCGATGTTGGCTCATCAAAAAGTATTACATCAGGCTGCATAGCAATTGTCCTTGCAATACAAAGCCTTTGCTGCTGACCACCGGAGAGCTCTAATGCTGATTTGTGTATCTTATCTTTTACCTCTTCATAAAGAGCAACAGATTTTAAAGTAGTATCAACAACCTCATTCAATATCTCTTTATTTTTAACTCCATTCTTCTTAAGACCGTATACTATATTTTCATATATAGTTTTAGGAAACGGGTTAGGCCTTTGAAATACCATTCCAACTCTTCTTCTAAGCTCAACAGGGTCAACTTTTTTAGAATATATATCTTCACCATCTATTAATATTTTACCTTCAACCCTCGTATTTTCTATAAACTCATTCATTCTGTTTATAGTCCTTAAAAACGTCGATTTACCACATCCTGAAGGCCCTATAAACGCAGTTATTTTATTTTTATATATATCCATATTTATGTTAGAAAGTGCTCTGTTATTACCATAATAAAAGTTCAGGTTTTCTACTTTAATTTTTGTCTCCATTAAACTCCCCCCTAATCCTTCATTCTTATCTGATATTTGTCTCTAAGTATTATAGCAACAGCATTTACAGCTAACAGAATTATAAGAAGCACGATAATACCAGCAGCAGCTACATTTTGGAATTCTTTCTTTGGCATGCTGGCCCAGTTGAATATTTGTATTGGAAGCGTTGTAAAGGCATCCATTACTGAACTTGGAGCAAAGGATACATAGGATAATGCTCCAACCACTATTAAAGGTGCCGCTTCTCCAAGGGCTCTTGATACAGATAGAATCGTACCGGTTAAAATACCTGGTATTGCATAGGGAAGAATAACCCCAGTAACTGTCTGCCATTTAGTTGTTCCAAGGGCATAGGATGCCTGCTTTAAAATCCCTGGAACACTTCTTATAGCTTCCTGAGATGATATAATTATTATTGGTAGAATAAGAAGTGCCATTGTAAACGAACCGGCTAAAATACTTCTCCCCATTCCAAGTGCCCTTACAAAAACCGCAAGCCCAAGCATACCATAAATAATTGAAGGAACTCCTGCAAGGTTTGCGATATTAAGCTTTATAAACTCGGTAAATCTATTGTTTCCTGCATATTCTTCAAGATAAATAGCAGTCCCGACGCCTATAGGGAAAGCTATAACCGTAGTTAAAAGTATAAGCATAAGGCTCCCTAAAAGCGCTGGATAAATTCCTGATTTTTTAGGAAATCTTGATGGAAAATTCTTTATAAAATCTACTGACAGCCAAGGCAAACCTTTTTTCAATATATCATATAAAAGGAAGGCAAGTACAACAACTCCAAATATTGTACAAAGAAAGAGTACTACATGAAAAAATTTATTTTTTATTTTTCTCCTTCTAAGGCTTTCAGGATTATCAATAAGCCTTACTAAATCTTCCTTTAACACGCTCATCAATATGCCCTCCTGTATTTTCTTACTATATTTCTTGATAATATGTTTAATATAAAAGTTATAAAAAACAGCAATGTGCCTACTGCAAATATAGTTTTATATCCTATAGAGCCTGCTGGAACATCTCCAAGGCTTATTTGAACAATATACCCTGTCATAGTCTGTATGCTTTCAAGAGGATTTAATGTTAATTTTGGCGTTGAACCAGCTGCCATAGCAACTATCATAGTTTCCCCAATAGCCCTCGATATTGATAATATAAAGGATGCAGCAATACCTGAAAAAGCAGCAGGAACCACTATTTTTGTTGCAACTTCAAATTTAGTAGAACCTAAAGCATAGGCCCCAAGCCTTAATGAGTCTGGTACAGCCATCATAGCATCCTCGCTTAGTGATGAAACCATTGGTATAGTCATTATGCCAACAGCTATACCTGCACTTAATGCATTAAATACACTTGCATTAGGAAATATACTCCTTATAAGAGGAGTTATTGATGTCAATGCGAAATATCCATAGACAATTGAAGGTATACCTGCAAGTATTTCAAGTACAGGTTTTAATATTTTCCTCACTTTCTTTGGTGCATATTCGCTTAAATAAATAGCACTTCCAAGTCCAATAGGTATCGAAATAATAGAAGAAAAAATAACTATTAAAAATGTTCCCATAACAAGAGGAAGCACACCATAGTTTGCAGGTTCAAACATAGGAGTCCATTTTGTGCTTGTAAAAAATTCAACGATAGAAACGCTTTTAAAAAATTGTACAGTTTCTTCAGCTAAGGACAATATTATACCTATTGTTGTTAATATGGATATAACACCAAGCATTATAAGTATTTTATTTATAACTCTTTCATTTCTCTGCATCTTCGATTTGCTTTCAAACAGGATTTTCTTCATCATAATCCCCCTTATAGTTTAAAGTGCACAAGGCACCTTAAAGGTGCCTACTTTATCTTGCTTAATTGCTCCTGATATTTTGAATCTTCAAGAGGAATATAGCCAACTTCCTTTACAAGGTCCTTTGCCTTTGTTAGATAGAACTTTACAAATTCCTTAACCTCAGGTCTTTCTAATGACTTATTGTTTACATATATATAAAGTGGTCTTGAAAGTGGTTTATAAGTTCCATTCATTACTGTATCAAGAGTTGGCTCTACTCCATTAACTTTTAATATCTTAAGGTTATCTTTATTTTCTTCATAGTATGCAAGTCCAAAGTATCCCAAAGCTCCCTTATCGCCTTCTATACCCTGAACTAAAACGTTGTCATCTTCACTTGCTGTAAAGTCTGGTCTTATCTCTTTAGCCTTTCCGTTAATTTCTTCTGTAAAATATTCAAAGGTTCCTGAATCTGTTCCTGGTCCATAGAGCTTTATTGGAATATCTGGCCATGATGGGTCAACATCCTTCCAAGTCTTTACTGTTGAATCCTTTGACCAAATCTTTTTAAGCTGCTCAACTGTTATATCTGAAACCCATGTGTTTTCCTTATTTACAACTACTGCAATTCCGTCCTTTGCAACTTCAAATTCCGTCATCTCTATATTATTTGCTTTTGCTTTATCTATTTCTTCCTTTTTTACTGGTCTTGAGGCATCGTTAATATCTGTTTCTCCAACTACAAACTTTTTAAATCCACCGCCAGTACCTGATATTCCAACAGCTATTTCAACATCCTTATTAACTTTTTTAAATTCCTCTGCAACTGCCTGAGTTATAGGCCCTACTGTACTTGAACCATCCGCTTTTACTGTTCCTGAAAGAGCTGCTGGCTTTTTGCTACAAGCTACAGCTGATAATGTAAGCATAGATACTAATAACACAAGAATTAATCCTTTGATTTTATTCATATTTTTTCTCCTTTCATTTATCTTTACATCTTTATTATATTTTCAATAAATGTTATGTTCCTGCACGTTTTGGTTAAGTCAATGTTAATTATAACTTAACATTTCTATTTATTATTTTGCCTTTAATGTTTTAAAAAATTCCTTATTATTATAGATACACAATAAAAAATCTGGCCCTTTAAAAGAGGCCAGATTTTTTATTTAATCAGCTTGCTTTATACTTTCTATTTGATATCTTTGATTTAAATCGTTATATCTAAATGTATAAGTATATTTAAAAGCTTTTATGCTCTGTTCATTGTTAGCATTATATATTTCATACCTTTCTTCAGTAGTCACAGTACCTGTTTTATTATCTTCACTCATATTATAGGATAAAATGTCAAGGGACTTAATATACTCTCTAATGCCCTTATTATAAGCATTAGATACGTATTCTTTTTGCATTTCATATATTTGGCTGCCTGGATATAAAAAGGACTCAAGATAAGAAAAATCATTATAATTCACAGCGCCGCACAATGCTGCTGTATAGCTTTCCATTAAATCTGTTATTTGTTCTTCCATCCTCTCTAAATTATAAAGAGCATCTTCAAAGCTAAGATATACCTGTGTATTTTCAGAATCATCCACTATATATTCAGCGCTTATTAAATCTTTACCATTTTTATTAACTTTAGCATAAACCTTTGTGCCTGCATTAAGTGGTCCAAACATCTTTGCATCTTGAACCTTAACTTTAGTAGCCTTATCATTCACATATATTTCTGCATCCTGAAAATCGCTGTCAAAATCAATATATTTAATATTATTAAGCAAATATACTCTTATCCTTCCCTTTTCGTCTATTTGATTTGAATCGATTGTATTTACATCATAGCTCTCATTTAAATTTGCATATTTACCATTATATGTGGCAGTAATTTTGTGTATTCCAGGCAAAAATGGACCATATTGTTTTTCAAAATTATCAGTATCGCTTTTACCCATTTCCTTGCCATCCATAGTAAACACAACATCTTTTACTTTCGTATAGATATTTATATAAACAGGATTTACAACTATTTTATAGTTTGGAAAGAAAAGAAATTTATTCCCTACTTTTTTAATAGTAAATATCTCAGAAGAATTATCCTGAGCTATACTATACAATGCATTATTTGTACCTGAAAGAAAAGCTTGTTTTGCTAATTTTTTAATCAAATCCCTTGTATAAGTAGGATTATCTTTAAGATATTTCGATAGTGGTTCTACACTTTTATCATCTAATTTTAAATTTTTATCGCTAACATATAAAAGTTTTACTAATTTTTTATTATCTCCAGTTTTTACTGCTTGCTCAAAGTTTTCAACTACCTTTGAGGGTTTAGATTGTGATTTCCCTAATACAAAAAATACTGAAAATAGAATAACAACCACCAATGAAGCGATTATTCCGTATTTCGTGTTTTTAGGCATTGTTTTATAATTAATAGACTTACCCTTTGAATTGTTGTCTATGATTTTATTAATAACTGTATTATTTGATTGGTCATTGTTTTGTTCACTACTTAAATCCCTGTTTAGGTTATATCCACATTTTGAACAGAATTTCTGATTTTCATTTATATTAGAGCCACACTTAGGACAAAACTTCATATTATAACCTCCTGATTAAAAATCAATCATATTTGAAATATTTTTAATATGATTTATAAGCCACATAAAATTAGTTCTCATATATTTAGCAGTTATAGTAGTAAATACGATTAAAGCTATAATTGAAATAAAAGCAGTTATAAATACAGAATGATTTTCATTGCTGATTAAATAAATATTTATTAGCCTGTTTAAACTGATTATTGAAGCAAAAATTCCAAATAAAAGAATTATAATACCCAAATAAAATGTTATATACGATGCAATTATAGAAAGAATTTCAAAATACACAAAAGGCAATAAACTTACAACTGATATTTTAAATATCGCTAAGACGTCGCTTTTTTCCTTTGATAGGATATTAGTAAATATTAACATTCCAATGAATACAACCAAAATAATTACAAACATTATAATTGCGTTTTGTAAGAATATCTTACCATAGGGCAATTGTATTAAAGATTTTATTTTATCAATCACCTGTGTAAGATCAACTAAATCATTTAAATCTCTTAAATACTCTCCATTAAAAAGTGACATAAAACTATTAACAGATTTAGCAAAATCAATAATTGTTTTGCTTATATTATTAATTATTTGGTTTGTTTTCCAAATGCCAAGAAAACCTTGAATTAAGCAAATAACTACCCCAAGTATTAAAGCAGTTTGTTTACTTCCTTCCTCAATAAACTTTTTTGCACCATCAATTGGTTTTAAAAACATTTGAGTAGAAACATTAATTATCTGTTGGAAATCCAATTGATTATAAGATTTTGGTGTCTGGTTTGAAGAATAATCTTTAAAACTTTCCTCCTGCTGTTTACTACCGCAGTTTGGACAAAACACATCCCCCTCTTCCAAATTGAATCCACAGTTTTTACATTTTAACATAAATACACCCCCGTTTAATGATAATTATTATGTCTTTAAGGTATAATTAGCAAATCTCTATATTCGACATAATTTTTTAAAATCCTTCTTTTTTTACTTTTTTTCTTAATTCTATTAAATAAAGTAGGAGCTTAATAATTATTTTATTCAGCCAAGTTTTCTCCCATGCCGAGAGCACATAAAAAAGGTAAAGAGAAATATATTTCTCTTTACCTTCACCTATAATTATAAAGATTAACCATTTAATAAGATAATATATTAACCGCATTTTGAATAACCGCAATTTGGGCATATTACGCACCCATCCTGATGGGTAATGCTGCTTCCACACTCAGGGCAGCTTATCTTTTCTATTTTTGTATCCTTTCGTGGTATAAGTTCAGCTAAATCTGTTATTTCATCCAAATCTATTTCTTTTTCCGTTTGATTTAAGTTCATAAGATTCTCTATTGCCCTTGCAATTGCATCAGGACAGGATAAAACCTTTATATCGCTGTTATTTGCTCTCTGTCTTAAAGTAGAATGACATCTTATCCCCTTTAGCTGCTCTATTATCTCCGATGGGCTCATGCCGCTTCGAAGGGCTATAGAAATTAGCCTTGCCGTAGCTTCCGATTGAGAAGGACATCCCCCTGCTTTGCCAACGTTAGTAAATACCTCACATATACCATTGTCATCATAGTTAACAGTTATATAAAGATTGCCGCAGCCTACCCTAACCTTCTCTGTAATGCCTCTTGTTATCTTGGGCCTTTGTCTTGGAGCTGATTTTTCCTTTTCCACATCCTTTTTATTCAAATCCTTGGTACCAACATTTAAAACCTGACCTTCCCTGCTTCCATCTCTATATATGGTAACCCCTTTGCATCCAAGTTTATATGATAGTATATAAACCTGCCTTACATCTTCCACTGTTGCTTCATTTTTAAAGTTTACTGTCTTTGAAACTGCATTATCAGTATGCTTTTGAAAGGCCGCCTGCATCCTTATATGCCACATAGGGCTTACATCATGGGCTGTTACAAAAACTTTCTTAACATCCTCAGGTATTTCTTTAATATGAGATGGAGTACCCTGCTGTGCAACCTTAAGCATAAGTTCCTTTGAGTAAATGCCTCTATCTTTTATTATCTTTTCAAAATATGGGTGAACCTCAGTTAGTTTATCATTATCCATAACATTTCTTACAAAAGCAACTGCAAATAAAGGCTCAATGCCAGATGAAACCCCTGCTATTATACTGATGGTACCTGTTGGTGCTATAGTTGTTGTTGTAGCATTTCTTATGGGCTTTTCATCCTTATATATGCTATCATAAAAGGCTGGGAAGGCACCTCTTTTTTCTGCCAGTCTGCTGCTTGCCTCCTTTGATTTTTCATCTATAAAACCCATCAATTTATCTGCAAAATCAACAGCCTCCTGAGAATTATAAGGGATTTTAAGCATTATAAGCATATCAGCAAATCCCATAACCCCAAGCCCAATCTTTCTTGTAAGCTTTGTTCTTTTTTCTATTTCAGAAAGAGGATATTTATTTACATCAATAACATTATCAAGAAAATGAACCGCATCATGAATAGTTTTTTCAAGAAGTTCATAATCAACCTCATATTTACCATCTTTTAATTTAAGCATTTTAACAAGGTTTATGGAACCAAGGTTGCAGCTTTCATAGGGCAGCAGAGGCTGCTCACCGCAATTATGAACAACAACCCCATTTGCTACAAGAGAATTAGTGACAGGCTCATTTATATCATAAACCTCAGTAGTTTCAGCTTCTTTAATCTCTTCTACTTGTGTAGTATAGTAAGTATTTTTTCTTGAGGGTCTGTTTATACTAATTAGTTTCTGATTTTTTTCTTTCTGTATTAAATCTCCAATTTCCTCATTAAAGGAGCATATATTGTTGCCCGTAATTATAAGCTCATAATATCCCTTACTTTCATAAACTCTCTTTTCTCCATCTTTTGTTATATATTCAAAATTTGATGGATGAGATTTTGTCCTATTATATATATTTGAATAAATACCTAAATTTAAAAGTAGTAACTGTACATCCTTTAAAAGCTCTATTGAAGCAGAGCTAAGCCTTATATCTCTATGATTATCGTCAACAAAATTAACCGTTCCATCGGAACTGAATAGTCCATTTATGTATGCTGCAACTGTATTTTTTGAAGCTGTAAATATTGATTTTGGTACTCTCTTTGCATAGGCTTTTTTTGCTTCGAATCCTAAGCTTTTTAAATTATTTACAAATTCCTTTCGTTTAAATAAAATCTGCCATGTTCCATTCTCACGCTTATTTATTATTCCCTCACCAGCACCATATTTTAATGCTATGCTTTGCATCTTTCTAAGTATATATTCTTCATATCCAGCAAAAACCATTCCAAGCACTTTTCCATCAGATGTAAGCCATCCATCTCCTGAGAGCCATCCTAAAAATAACCCAAGTTCCTCTCCTATTTTATCATCATATTTAAAAAATCCCTTTGAAGATTGTATAAGAACTTCATCACCTATAGAGAGCTTATCAGCCTCTTTCCAGCCCACGGTTGTCATAATCTTATGTTCTGGCGTTACTTTTAAAGTTTGACCATTATGAAGCCTTATTTCTATAGTCTTTTTTATTCCAGTTTTATAAACCTTTGCAGGTCTTAAAGTTAAACCATTTTCATAATACTCTTTTACATTTTCACTTATTTTATCTTTTATAACCCTATTATCGGTTATAATATTGAACATATTATTGCCATACTTTTTATAAAGGTCTTCAATCCTTACAAGGCCTTCCTCTGTTGATATTAAAGTATCAGGATGAAAACAGGGATTAGTGCTTTCAATCTCTCCTAAAGCTGGAGTTGGATTATCTTTATTCATTCTGTCTAAAAAGACTATTCCAGGCTCACCATTCCTCCAAGCCATTTTTACTATTATATCAAAAACTTCCTTAGCATTTAGTTTACCTGCTGAAGCTTTAGTATGAGGATCTATAAGTTCATAATCCTCATCTTTAAAAACAGCTTCCATAAATTTTTCAGTAATTCCTATGCTAATATTAAAGTTTGTTATTTCGCTATTATCCTCTTTACATTTTATAAACTCCATAATATCTGGGTGGTCAACACGAAGTATTGCCATATTTGCCCCTCTTCTTGTTCCCCCCTGCTTTACAGCCTCCGTTGCAGAGTTAAATACCTTTAAAAAGCTAACAGGCCCTGATGCAACTCCTCCTGTTGTTTTAACAGTCGAGCCTTTAGACCTTAGCCTTGAAAAGCTAAAACCCGTTCCCCCTCCTGATTTATGTATAAGTGCTGCGTTTTTAACCGAATCAAATATACCTTCCATCGAATCCTCAATTGGAAGAACAAAGCAGGCAGAAAGCTGCCCTAAAGGACGCCCTGCATTCATTAAGGTTGGAGAATTAGGAATAAATCTTAATGAAGTCATTAAATCATAGAACTTTTTTTCTGTAGCATCAATATCTGCATCTTTATCATAAATCTTATCTGCACAAGCAACCGCACTTGCTACTCTTTTAAACATATCCTCGGGAGTCTCTGTAACATTTCCATTCTCATCCTTAGCTAAATATCTCTTATTAAGAACCTTTAAAGAATTTTCTGTTAGCTCCATCCATACCTCTCCTTATCAATATTTTGTATATATCATTTTACACTATACAATATATTGTATCATTTTAAGTTTAATACTTCAAAGAGTATAATTTATGTTTATTGAATATTTTCTCTTTCTTTCTTTATATTTCTTATTTATAAAGTAAAAAATGTCATACATATTTAAAGAAAGATATTTTTATTTATAATGCAATGAAAATCTTTCTTTTCATTTTAATTATCTTAAATTATAATTTTTATAGCAGTTATTCCAGCTTATTTTGCAGTTTTGCTTATTATTCCTAATATATGGAGGTAATATTAATGAATATGCTATGTAGAAGCTTCTATGAAAGAGATACCCTTATCGTAGCAAGAGAACTCCTTGGAAAATACATTGTTAAGAAAACATATCATAAAAATCTTATAGGAATGATTGTTGAAACTGAAGCTTATATAGGTCCCTTTGATAAGGCTTCCCATTCTTATAATTATAGAAGAACTGAGAGAAATGATGCTATGTATGGTCCTCCTGGTCATGCCTACGTTTATATGATATACGGCAAGAATTTCTGTTTAAATATAGTAACTGAAGAAGTAGAAAAGCCCTGTGCAGTCTTGATAAGGGCATTAGAGCCTGTATCAGGTCTTGATGAAATGGCAGTAAACAGATACAATAAAAATTTTAATGAACTTAGTAAAGGTGAAATCATTAACCTTACCAATGGCCCATCAAAGCTCTGCAGCGCTTTTAAAATCGATAAATCATACAATAAAAAAGATATTTGCAGTGAAAGCTTTTATATAGCAGAAGGGATAACTGATTTTGAAATAAAGGAATCCAAAAGAATAAATATAAATTATGCAGAGGAAGCTAAGGATTTTTTATGGAGATTTTATATAAAAGGAAATAAGTTTGTTTCAAAACCTCATGAATAAAACCCCTATGTTTTAAATTCATAGGGGTTTCCCGAGCTTTTATTTTTTAAACATAGATTTTAAAATCTGCTTACTGCTGCCTAAACCTATACCTAAAAAGCTTTTGTTTTTCTCAAATATACTTTCAAATGCTGAAATTACCTTATCTATTTCTTCATATGAAATAATTAGTGGTGGTTCAAGCCTTATGACATTAGGATTATTAAGAGTATATGCTGTAATTATTCCATATTCATTCATAAGTTTTCCTGCAACAAGGGATGCAAAATATTCATTTGAAAGCTCACTAAGCTTTCCTGCCGTGATTGCATTTAAAACTCCCTTAGGCTCTACAAATTCAACTCCAATCATAAGTCCCATTCCTCTAACGTCTTTTATAACTTCTGGATATTTTTCTTTTAATCCAATTAACTTATTTAAGAAATATTCTCCTTTTCCCTTTGCCTTATTAGGCAAGTCATTTTCTAATATATATTTTATTGAAGCGATACCCGCAGCACAGGCGATTGTATTTCCTCCAAAGGTTGATGTATGCAAAAACGCCTTTTCAATTTTTCCATAGGCTTTTTTCCATATTTCATCCGTTGTTATATATCCTCCAATAGGAATTATTCCTCCACCGATGGATTTTGCAAAGCACATTATATCAGGCACAACATCCTCTGCCTCACAGGCAAACATATAACCTGTCCTTCCAAAGCCTGTTTGAATTTCATCAGCTATAAAATAAACATCATACTTTGTACAAATTTCTCTTACTCTTTTTAGATACCCCTTTGGTGGGACGTTGATTCCTCCTTCCCCCTGAACGGGTTCAACTATAAAGGCTGCAACATCTTTTAGTGATTTAAGCATTTCTTCAAGAGCATCTGCATCTCCATAGGGTACTTCATAGCATTCTGGAACTAAAGGCTTAAAAGGCTTTTGATATTTTTCTCTTCCTGTAACAGATAATGCTCCCATTGATTTCCCATGAAAAGAATTTTTACAGTAAACTAATTTATTTTTACCGCTTGAAATCTTAGCAAGCTTTAGAGCTCCTTCTACTGCTTCAGCGCCGCTGTTGCTATAGAATGTTCTTTGCAATTTTCCTGGAGTAATCAGGGCTAAATCCTTTGCCAAGGCTCCTGCAAAATTATAGATAGAAGCTTGAAGTATATTAGGTAAGCCAACAGCTTTATTTATTTCTTCAAGTATATACTTATTATTATGTCCAACATTAAGTGCACCATATCCTCCAAGCAGGTCTATGTATTCCTTTCCGTCTTCATCATATACTTTTGTACCCTCTGCTCTTACAAAGTTTTTGTCAAAATCTAAAAGTCCTAAAAGCTGTACAGCACTTGAGCTTATATACTCTTTGTAGTTTTCTATAACATTTTTTCTTTTGTAATTTAACGCATCATCTACTGTCACAAATTCTTTAATGTTTTCTTTAACTTCCATAATAACCCTCCTATCTTAATCCCCTGTTATTTTGAAATATTACAAAATAGATCAGTGTTTTGTGCACAACCTGTGCAAATATATTATACCAATTTATTCTATTAATTTCAATTATATGTAATAATATTTTCTATTTTTTTCTAATAATTATTTCTCATATCTATATAATTTTCTCTTTATGTTATAATTAAATAAAATACTTTAAAGGAGGCTTAAAGCTATGAAAGAATTAAAACTTCATGGGGAATGTATAGTCATTGGCAAAGATTCATTAAACTATATAGAAAACGTTGATATTAAAAAAGCATTTATTGTAACTGGCGGCAGCTCCATGTTTAAAAATGGTGCAATAGATAAGCTATCTAATATATTAAAAACAAAAAATGCTGAATTTTACATATTCAGCGATGTTAAAAAGAATCCCTCCTTTAGATGCGTATTAAAAGGCTTAGAGATTATGAGAGAATTTAAGCCTGATGCTGTAATAGGAATAGGAGGTGGTTCCTCTATAGATGTTGCAAAATCTCTATCAGTTTTTTATGAATACGATAAGTTAGATATTAAAAACCCTAATACGCTTAATTTGCCAAAAAGAAGAAAAAATATAAAACTTATTGCAATTCCCTCAACTTCAGGAACAGCAGCAGAAGTTACAAGAGCTTCTGTTATAACATATGATGAAATGAATTTAAAAATTGGTTTAAAATGTGATGCTTTTATTCCTGATATTGCTATACTCGATTCTAATTTAACCCTTTCTATGCCCAAATGGTTAGTTGCTGAAACTGGAATGGATGCACTCACCCATGCTGTTGAGTGCTATATTAATAAAAACATAAATCCCTATTCAGAAGCCTTGGCAGAAGGGGCTATTAAAGGATTATTTGCTTTTCTCCCCTCATCTTACGAAAAGGGTGATTTAGAAAGCAGAGAAAAAGTTCATATATACAGTGCAATGGCAGGAAGTGCATTTTCCAACGTTGGTCTTGGTATGGCTCACGGAATATCCCATGCATTTGGCGGTAAGTTTGATTTTTCACATGGACTTTTAAATGCAATTGCTCTACCATATGTATTAAAATACAATTCGAGGGATAAAGAAGTAAACATTAGGTTAGACCGCTTATCTAAGCTTATAGGAGTAACAGATTTTATTGAGGCGGTTATAGATTTAAATAAAAAGTTAAACATTCCATCCTCCTTTAAAAAAATAGGACTTTTAGAAGATGAGTTTAAAAATAATTATGATGAACTTTTAGAAAATTCCTTAAAAGGTTCTACAAAAGTGAATCCTGTTGAAATGTCAAAGGAAGAAATGGAGAAACTACTATATGCAATTTATTATGGTGAAATTATTTAAAAAGCCTAAGACTTTGTCTTAGGCTTAAAATATCAAAAAATAAAAATGGCTCCATGGAGAGGACTCGAACCTCCAACCCTCCGGTTAACAGCCGGATGCTCCACCATTGAGCTACCATGGAACATTTATTAACTGGCAGCCACCTACTTTTCCAAGCCGTCTCCAGCTCAGTATCATCGGCGCACCTATGCTTAACCTTCGTGTTCGGAATGGGAACGGGTGTTACCATAGATGCCTAACCACCAGATA
>NZ_FUYH01000002.1:0-127143 GCF_900167605.1 Caloramator quimbayensis
ATTTAATCTTATGCAGTTATATTTTTTTAGATGTATTAGAGGTTTTAGGAAGAAAAGAATGCTTCAAATAAATATTATTGAGGATATAAGAGATGAGAGATTTACAATAGAAGATACCTGGAATAATCCAGTATTTGAAAAAACTTAATGAAACAATAAAATTGGAAATTAATTATTTAAATTTTTGGGGGTAGGGGGAGTTATAACTATTTTTGCAACCTATAGAGCTGGTGGAATACCATTTCTTCAATATGATACAATAAAATGCAATTTCAGTAAAAATAAAAATTCTACTGGAATTTTGCTGCGAAATCTCTGTATAAGTGCGATATAACTGGAATTGATTATATTTATAATATATAATAATTAGTATAGCAAGTTTTTAAGGAAGGTAATTTTTATGAAGATAGATGCTATTATGTTAATGCAGTTTGCGGTATTTCTTATTTGTATATTCAGCGTAATAACTTTCATTAAAAACTATAGGAATTATCGTATCAATAAAATAAAAAAATATAACAGGTTAATTTTAATTACTGCGCTAAAATATTTTAAAAGCCTTACAAGAGATGAATATTCTTCTTACCAAAAATATGATATTTGGCGGTTTTGTGAGGTGTTCTAATCAAAATGATGTTCTAACAAAAATATTTTATAAAGGAGAATAGATATGAACATCATTTTGGAAATGTTTAATAACATATTAAGGATTGGTTTTTCTATTACTAAAGACTGGGGAATAAGCATAATACTTCTTACAATACTTTTGAGATTTTTACTTTTGCCTTTATCTTTTAAGCAGAGGATGAGCATTTTAAAACAGGGTGAAATCTCAAAGAAAATTGAAGAAACAAAGATAAAATATAAAAATGATAAGGCAAAGCTTGATGAAGAATTGATGAAACATTATAAAGAAAGCTCTAAAAGCATGTTTGGATGCTTTACATTGATACTGCAGCTGCCTATATTATCAGCCCTTTATTATACTATACAGAGGATGCCGGCAGATGTTGGGACCATATTAATTCCTTGGGTTAGCAGCTTAAAGCTGCCAGATAGATACTTTATTGTCCCGCTTTTGTACAGCTTAATTTCTGTTTCTCCAAATTTAATTTCATATATAGGAATTTTAAAACCCTATGGAAGTGAAGTTAAAAATTTAGGATTTAATATGATATCCATGATGGTAATAAGCATAATTATAACTATTAAAGCACCTGTATCAATAGGAATATACTTTATAGCATCGGGGGTTTTTACACTCTTTGAGGAAATAGCCTTTAGACTTTATCAAAGATATTTAAATACGGTTAAAGCATAAGGAGATGGCAAAAGCCATCTCCTTTAATTGCGCTCTTCATCGCAATTGGTTTTACTTTGACAAATTTTTATGCATTTTTTTAACCATTCAATTGTTGTTTTTTCTCTCATAATTGCCCCATCTAAAACTAAATAATCTCCAAAATCATCACTATCAAAGGGCGGAACACCGCTGTAACGCTGCATCTCAGATAACAAAAAAGCAAGTTTTTCTTCGTGTTGAACTAATTGATGTTCTAAAAGGCGAATTCTTGTTTCAATATCTAAGTTGTTGGAAAAATACATTCTTAGACGGAAGACATTTTTAGGGGTTGGCTCCATAGGTTCATCCTTATTTAGCCATTTAAGAAATTCCTTCCTACCTTTTTCTGTAATAGTATAAACTTTTTTTTCTAATACATCTCCGCTTATTTCAATATTATACACTACAAGTTTTTCATCTAATAATCTTTTTAATTCTGGATATATTTGGCTATGGTTTGCACTCCAAAAATTACCTATTTGATAACTGAATTCTTTACTTAAATCATATCCGGTCATGGGCTTTCTATTTAATAACCCTAAAATTGCGTATTTTAAAACTCTCATAAAATCACCACTTTCAATAATTACTTATTCATTATATCACTTTTTTAAATTTAATAACAATCTGTAATAATTAATATAATATTATGAAAATAATCATGTAAAATTAAACATGTAAATGTTGACATGTTATATACATTGTGATAAAATTAACACAAAGAATAATAGGAGGGGTATTATGAAACTAACAAGTAAAAGATGGATTATTTTAATCGCAAGCTGTTTTATCAATCTATGTATTGGCTCAATATATGCATGGAGTGTATTTGCAGCTCCTATGGCAAAGTATTTGAGCGGTATTACTGGACAAAAATTAACACCAGGTGCTTTAGCAATTGTATTTACAGTTGCTAATTCAGTAGGACCTATTACTATGATTTCAGGCGGAAGAATAAACGACTTATTTGGACCAAAGAAAGTAATATTTGTTGGAGGTATACTCTTTGGAGGTGGAATGATTCTATCAGGATTTGCTAAAAGTTTAGGATTTCTAACACTTGCTTATGGTATAATAACTGGTCTTGGAATAGGAATGATCTATGGATGTACAATTAGCAATTCAATTAAGTTTTTCCCAGATAAGAGAGGTTTGGTTGGCGGTGTTACAACAGCAGCTTATGGTTTCAGCTCAGTATTAGTGCCTCCAATTGCTAATATTTTAATTAACAATGTTGGAGTAACTTCAGCATTCAAAATAATAGGAACAGCGTTCCTTGTTATAGTATGTGTATCTTCATTTTTTATAGAAAAATGTCCTGTAAACTTTGTGCCAGATGGCTGGACACCACCAGTGCAGAGTCAAAGCAAGGCAGGTTCAAATGATAGAGATTGGAAGGGAATGCTTTCAAGCCCAATATTTTATGTAATGATTTCTATGCTTATTTGTGGAGCCTTTGCTGGTTTAATGTGTACTTCACAGGCATCGCCTATAGCACAGAAAATGATTGGAATGTCAACTGCAGCAGCAACTACAGTAGTATCAGTTTTAGCGCTCTTTAACACTGCAGGACGTATTGTTGCAGGATATATTTCAGACAAGATAGGAAGAGTTAATACATTAGCGGCAGCCTTTGTTTTTTCAATCGTAGGACTTATATTATTATATCTATCTGGACAGGGAGATGTTGCTCAGTTCTGTATAGGAATTTCAATTTTAGGAGTATGTTTTGGTTCATTGATGGGAGTATTTCCGGGATTTACAGCTGACCAATTCGGCCCTAAAAACAACAGTGTTAACTATGGAATAATGTTTATAGGGTTTGCTTTAGCAGGTTATTTTGGACCAACTGTAATGAAGAACGTATATGCAGCAGATAACAGCTATCAAAGGGCATTTTTAATAGCTGCTGCTCTTGGAATGGCAGGGTTTATATTAACATTTGTTTATCGTTTTGTTAATCAGAAAGAAAAAAATTGCAATATAGCAGCATAAAAATTTAAGGGGGATTAAAATATGGAAAGAAAGTATCCTAACTTGTGTAAACCTATTAAAATAGGAAATGTTTATTTTAGAAACAGAATGTTTTCAGCTCCTATGGGTGGAACAGATATAACTGCTGAATGTACTATTGGACGAGCATCTACTGCTTTTTATGAATTAAGAGCAAAAGGAGGTGCTGCAGCAGTTACTGTAAGTGAATGTATGGTTCATCCTGAAACTGATGGTTCTCATGCATTCCATTTGGATTTAAAAACAGTAGGTTCTCTCTCAAGTTTTACTTATACTGCAGATGCTATACGCCGCCATGGTGCGATTGCCAGTGTAGAACTCTCTCATTCAGGACAATATGCAGGAACTTACTTAACTGACAAGGATAAAAAACGTGGACTTGCGCAGTGGGGTCCAAGTGCAGGAGTACGTCCTGATGGTCTTGAAGTTAAGGAATTAACTGAGGAAATGATAGCTGATATTGTAGAGGCTTACGGGAAATGTGCTGCACTTGCTAAAAGAGCAGGCTTTGAAATGGTTATGGTTCATGGAGGACATGGCTGGCTTATAAATCAGTTCTTATCTCCATATTTTAATAAGAGAAAAGATAAATATGGTGGTTCTCTTGAAAACAGAGTACGTTTTGCTCAAGAAGTTCTCGACAGCATACGAAAGGCTGTAGGACCTGGATTCCCAATTGAATTTAGGATGAGCGGTTCTGAGCTTTTTGAAGGCGGCTATGATCTTGAGGAAGGTATTCAAATAGCTAAGTTATTAGAAAGCAGAATAGATTTACTTCATGTATCTGCAGGAACTTATCAAAGAGGATTTGCAATAACGCATCCTTCAATGTTTGTACCTCATGGATGCAATGTTTACCTTGCAGCAGAAATTAAAAAGCATGTAAATATACCGGTTGCAACAGTTGGTGCGTTAAATGATCCTGAAATGATGGAAGAAATTATAGCAAGCGGCAAGGCTGATGTTGTTGAAATGGCTCGTGCACTTTTGGCTGACCATGAACTCCCAAATAAGATTATGAGCAACAGGGACAAAGACATTGTAAAATGCTTAAGATGCTTTACTTGTATGGCAGAGCGTGCGACAACATCAACAAGAAGATGTACAGTTAATCCATTAATAGGTCGTGAATTAGATGGTACTGAGATTATACCTGCGGCAAAACAGCGTAAAGTATTAGTAGCTGGAGGAGGACCGGGAGGATTAGAAGCTGCTATAACTGCTGCAAAGAGAGGACATAAGGTAATACTTTGTGAAAAGTCTAATGAATTAGGCGGAATATTAAAAGGAGAAAGAGCGATTCCATTTAAACATGAAATGTATGAGTTAGGGGTTACTTTAGCAAAATTAGCAGAGGATGCTGGAGTTGAAATCAGGTTAAACACAACTGTTACTAAAGAATATGTAGAAAAAGAAAATGTTGATGCACTTATTATAGCAGTTGGTTCTGAACCAATTATCCCACAAATTCCTGGCTTGGATGGCGATAATGTAATAGTTGTTAATAACTATTACTTAGAAAAGAATAAGGTTACTGATGAAGTAGTAGTTCTTGGAGGAGGTCTTGCAGGATGTGAAGCTGCAATTCATCTTGCAAGGGAAGGAAAGACTGTTCATTTAGTAGAAATGAGAGAAGAATTAGCAATTGATGCAAACATAAGACATCGTCCGATTTTATTAAATGAGATACAAAAGTGCAATATTAATGTTCATACAGGATATAAAGGAGTTCGTGTAACAGAAGAAGGCGTTATATGCGTTGATGTAAACGGAGAAGAGCATCTTGTTCCTGGAAGTTCTGTAATATGTGCACTTGGACAAAAACCAAGAAGAGACATTGTTGATGAACTAATAGATTGTGCACCGCATGTTGCACAAATTGGTGACTGCGTAAAGGCTTCTACTATAACAACTGCTATATACCAAGGATATCATGCAGCACTTGATATTAATTAATACAATAACTAATTTTTAAAAGTTATGAAAAAGGAGATGGCAAAAGCCATCTCCTTTTTATCATAATTTATTGTTTTATTGTGAAAATTTTTATAATTTTCATTTACATTGACTAACAAAAAGTACTATAATAAAATCGGAGTAAAATTTTGGGTAAAATAATATTTTTATGCAGGGAGGGTTCAATATGGGTTTACTTTTACTTGCTCCACTGGGTTCTATTGTTGCACTTCTTTTTGCATGGTATCTTTCACGTACGGTACTTAAAAAAAGTGAAGGCAATGATTTAATGAAGGAAATTGCAAAGGCTATAAGGGAAGGTGCTAATGCATATTTAAAGCGCCAGTACAGCGGGGTTGCTCTTTTCTTTGCTGTTATGTTTGTAATTCTTCTTATTATTGCCCTTAGAGGGTATCTTGTTATTTTTGTTCCATTTGCATTTTTAACAGGGGGATTTTTTTCAGGCCTTGCGGGCTTTATAGGTATGAAGATGGCAACGAATGCTAATGCAAGGACTGCAAATGCTGCGAGTGAAAGCTTGAATTCAGGACTTAGGGTTGCATTTTCAAGCGGTGCCGTAATGGGACTTGTTGTTGTTGGTCTGGGTCTTTTTGATTTAAGCTTCTGGTATTATTTCCTATCATGGTGGTACAGGGCACTTCCGGAAGCAGCAAGGATTCAAAATGTAACAAGCGCAATGCTGACCTTTGGAATGGGTGCAAGCTCGATGGCTTTGTTTGCCCGTGTAGGAGGAGGTATATTTACTAAGGCTGCCGATGTTGGTGCAGATCTTGTTGGAAAGGTTGAAGTCGGGATACCTGAGGATGACCCGAGAAATCCTGCAGTTATTGCGGACAACGTAGGGGATAACGTTGGAGATGTTGCAGGAATGGGCGCAGACCTTTATGAATCATATGTAGGCTCAATAGTCGCAACAAGCGCACTTGGTGTTGCTGCAGGCTATGGGGTAGATGGGGTTACTGTTCCAATGATTATGGCGGCTGTTGGAGTAGTTGCATCAATAATAGGTACATTTTTTGTAAAGTCTGGGGAGAAGGCCGAGCAAAAAACTTTATTAAAGGCTTTAAGGAGAGGCACATATGTAAGCGCAGGGCTAATAGTTATTATTTCATATTTTCTTGTAACATCCATACTTGGAAAAGAAAATATTGGGGTTTATTTTGCAATACTTATAGGACTTTTAGCCGGCATAATAATTGGTCTTTCAACTGAATACTTCACATCGGATTCCTATAAACCAACCAAGGAACTTGCAGGTACATCTCTAACTGGTCCTGCAACTATAATAATAGGAGGATTATCCCTTGGAATGCTGTCAACAATTGTACCTGTAGTTGTTGTAGCAGTAGCAGTTCTTGCAAGCTATTTCCTCTCGGGAGGAACAGAGAGCTTTAACAAAGGCATATATGGTGTTGCAATATCAGCTGTAGGTATGCTTAGTACACTTGGAATAACACTTGCAACTGACGCCTATGGGCCAGTTGCAGATAATGCCGGTGGAATTGCTGAGATGGCTCATCTTCCTGAGCATGTAAGGGAAAGGACAGATGCTCTTGATTCTCTTGGCAATACTACAGCAGCAACTGGAAAAGGCTTTGCAATAGGCTCTGCAGCACTTACAGCTTTAGCGCTTATTGCAGCATATAAGGATGAGGTTGATTTAATAGTTAAAAAAGAAGGTCTTTCCTTTAATATGGATTTATCTATTTTAAATCCAACAGTTCTTATAGGTCTTTTTATTGGAGGAATGCTTCCTTTTCTGTTTTCATCTATGACTATGAAGGCAGTAGGAAGAGCAGCTCAGAATATTGTATTTGAAGTAAGAAGACAGTTTAAGGAAATAAAAGGACTTAAGGAAGGCAAACAGGGAGTTAAACCAGATTATGCAAAATGTGTTGATATATGCACAAGGGGAGCGCAGAAGGAAATGATAATGCCGGCTCTGCTTGCTATAATCGTTCCAATTATAGTGGGACTTACAATTGGAGTAAACGGGGTTGCTGGTATGCTTGCAGGTTCAACAGTAACAGGCTTTGTTCTTGCAATTATGATGGCAAACTCAGGCGGAGCATGGGACAATGCAAAGAAGTATATTGAAGCTGGAAATCATGGAGGGAAAGGTTCCGATTCGCATAAAGCTGCTGTTGTCGGAGATACAGTAGGTGACCCATTCAAGGATACATCAGGGCCATCTCTTAACATACTTATAAAACTTGTATCCATGGTATCCGTAGTATTTGCATCCTTGGTACTTCACATTTCGTTATTTAAATAAAATTGTATAAAACAATGCCACAGGAAAAGTCCTGTGGCATTGTTTTTGGGATTATAAGTGCCTTATAGATAACTGCTTATAAATGAATTGTAATGTAACGAATCTTTATATACCGGTACATATGATAGTGTGAGAGGATGAGCAAAATTGCTATTCGGTTTTTGTTTAATTTGTACTATTTTTAATATATTTAAATCAAAAATTAAATGCAGTTAAAAATATTTATAAAAAAGTTATAAAATATGGAATTTTGATGCAAAATCGTGTATAATTATGTAAAACAAATTGTGTTATCTATGTAATAAGGGCGGGAGGGGTATATATGAAAAGTATTACTTCAAAAACTATTTTAGCAGTTATTTTAAGTATGATATTATTGGGGGTTCTATCAACGGCGTTATCAGTTACGGAATTTTTAAAATATTTTGATTCTAATACCAAAACTAACACAGAAATGATTTCGAATTTATTATATGATGAAATTGAGACCTTGAAGGGAAAATCATTGAATTATGCAAAGCTTTGTGCTGATAATTATAAAATAAAGAAGAGCGTTTTAGATAAAAATCAAGAGGAATTGCTTGCACAATCTGATACTATTTTAAAAGATATGGATGTTGATTTTATAATAATAACTGATGAAAAAGGAGAAGCAATAGTTAGAACAAATGATAAAGATAAAAAAGGTGATAATCTATCGAGTAAGGAAAGCATAAAGAGGGCACTTTCAGACAATGCAGCATCAGGAATAGAGAAGGGGGATGACATAAGATTTTCTGTTGCAGCAGCTGCCCCTGTAAAATCCGATGAAGGTAAAATTATAGGCTCTATTTACTTAGGGTATGATTTGTCTAATAATGTCTATGTTGATAACATTAAGAAAAGATATAATGTTGATGCCACTATATTTCTACATGATGAAAGAATCAATACAACTATAATTCAAGATGGAAAGAGAATAATAGGTACTAAATTAAAGCCTGAAATTGCAAATATAGTATTAAATGAAGGAAAAAATTTCAGCGGGAATGCAGATATAAATAATGAAAAATATTTTACATACTATAAGCCTTTAAAGGGTTATGATGATAAGATAGAAGGTATTTTATTTATTGGTAAGCCAATAAGTGAGCTTAGTACAGTTAAAAACAAGCTGATAATAAAGGCTGCTTTGTTTTCCATAGCTTTAATAATACTAATATCACTTATATTTATTTATTGGATTAGAATGAGCATTATAAAACCAATAAAAACTGCATCAAGGGTTGTAGATAATATTTCAAAGGGAGATTTATCGGAAGAACTTAATATAAAATCTTCTAAGGATGAAATTGGCCATATAATAAATGGAATTATTTCCATGCAAAATAACTTAAAAGGAATTATAAAGAGTGTAAAAGTTGAAGCAGAAGGAATAGAAAGTATTGTACAAAATGTAAAAGACAATATTGGGGAGTTAAATTCAAACATTGAAGATGTATCAGCTACAACTGAGCAGGTTGCAGCAAGTACGCAGGAAACATCAGCCTCGGCTCAGGAGATGGCGGCAACTTCTCATGAAATAGAAAATAAGGTTAAACTAATTGTTGAAAATTCGACCAATGGAGAAGTTGCAGCAGAGAAAATATTAAAGAATGCTCAAAAAATTAAAGAAAACTTTTTAGCATCAAGAAACAGAGCTTATGATATTTTTAATACAAATAAAAATAATCTTGAAGGAGCAATTGAAAACTCAAAGGTAATTAAACAGATAAGTGTTCTTTCTGAGGCAATAATGGAAATAACCGAGCAGACAAATCTTTTGGCACTGAACGCTGCTATAGAGGCTGCAAGAGCTGGGGAAGCTGGAAGAGGATTTTCGGTTGTTGCTGAGGAGATTAGAAAGCTTGCGGAAAAATCAAAGGAAACAGTAATTGAAATTCAAAAGGTTACGGAAAAAGTAACAAAAGCAGGAGATGAACTTGCGTCAAGTTCAAAGCAGCTCCTTGATTTTATGGCAAAGGATGTGGATTCTGATTATTCTACAATGTTCAGCGTAGCAGAAAAATACAGTACAGATGCAAAATACGTTGAAAATCTTGTGAGGGAATTTAACAGCATATCAAAAGAACTATTATATTCTATAGGAGAGATGTCAAAAACTATAGATACAGTTGCAAAGGCTTCAAATGAAGTGGCTGGAGGTGCTACAAATATATCAGAGAGAATAATAGATGTTAATTCTAAGTCTTTAGAGATTCTTGAAAAGATGAACTCATCAAAGGAAAGCGCAGATAAACTATTAGACAGCGTAAACAAATTTAAAATTTAAATTTAAGGGTATGGTTACTTATTTTTATATTAAAAATAAGTAACCATTTTTTAATTACATTTTCAAGTATGATATTCAGCCTTTTTATGATAGTAATGTTCCCGATAGTGGGTATGATTGGAGATAGTTTTTCTCTTCAAATCGCCTTTAAAGTTTTAGGGGGCGTTATAAGCATTTTAGTAGTTATAAACTATATTGTGCTGTCTTCAACAAAAAAATATGAAAAGGAATTGGAATATTAATACAAAAAGGATATGCTAAGGCATATTGAAATAAAAAAATAATTGATTTTTGGTGAAATATGATGTATTATGTTTAATATAAAAATAAATAGTCGTTATTATACGAATATTTACTACTCGTATATGCCCAATAATACGGTTTGGGCGTTTCTACCAGGATGCCGTAAACAACCTGACTACGAGTATGTAGTTCGATATTTTTTGCTATCGGATTATATACTCTCGGCATCGCCGAGAGTTTTTTTATAGCAAGTTAAAACATTTTTAATATAGAATATTAGATTAAATCCTTAAAAAGAGAGCAGAATATCTTAAAATTATAAGGATTTTAAAATAAAAAATGGAGGTTTATATGGAACTTTTAAAGAAAAGAATTTTAAAGGACGGTATAGTGATTAATAATTCAATATTAAAAGTTGATAATTTTTTAAATCATCAAATAGATACAAAGCTTTTTAATGAGATTGGAAAGGAATTTAAAAGGTTATTTGAAGGACAGACCATAGATAAAATACTAACAATAGAATCTTCAGGAATTGCAGTGGCATCCTTTGCCTCAATTCATTTTAACTATGTTCCTGTTGTTTTTGCTAAAAAAACAAATTCTTCTATAATAGATGAAAATGTATACACATCAAAGGTTCATTCTTTTACTAAAAATACTGATTATATAATTAGAGTTAGCAAAAAATATATAAAAGATGGAGAAAACGTCCTTATAATAGACGACTTTCTTGCAAACGGCTGTGCAGCTCTTGGACTTATAGAAATAATAGAGCAGTCAGGAGCAAATGTAGCAGGCATTGGGGTTGTTATAGAAAAGATTTTTCAAGGAGGCAGAGAAAAAATAGAAAAAAGGGGATATAAGGTAAACGCCCTTGCTTCTATAGAGAACTTTGATGATAATAAAATAATTTTTAAATAACATATTTTTACAAACGAGGAGGAAAAACATGAAAAAAATAGCTGTCTTTTTACTATGTGCTGTACTAATATTTACATTTGCGGGTTGTTCAAATTCATCAAATACACAATCACAAAAAGAGGATAAAAAGGTTAAAGTAGGATTTATCTATGTTGGACCAATAGGTGATGGGGGATATACCTATGCTCACGATCAGGGAAGATTATACCTTGAAAAGGAACTTGGAGTAGAAACAATTTACAAAGAATCAGTTAAGGAAGATAAGGCAGAGGTTGAAAAAGTTGTTGAAGACATGATTGACCAAGGGGCTACTATTATTTTTGGTACAAGCTTTGGATTCCAAGAGGGACTTTTATCATCAGCAAAGAAGCACCCTGATATAAAGTTTTTACACTGCTCTGGTTATGAAACAGCAGAAAACATGGGACAGTACTTTGGAAAGATTGAGCAGATGAGATATTTAACAGGTATCGTTGCAGGGCTAAAGACAAAGACGAACAAGATAGGTTATGTTGCAGCCTTTCCTATACCTGAGGTTATAAGAGGCATAAACGCCTTTACCCTTGGAGTAAAGTCTGTAAACAAGGATGCAACTGTTAAAGTTGTTTGGACAAACACCTGGTATGACCCTGCAAAGGAAAAGGATGCGGCAATAGCTCTAATCGATGATAAGTGCGATGTTATAACTCAGCATCAGGATACGGCAGGGCCACAGCAGGCTGCAGAATCGAGAGGAGTTTTTTCAATAGGATACAACTCTGATATGAGCAAAACTGCTCCAAAGGCAAACATGACTTCAGCGGTTTGGAACTGGGGACCATATTATGTTAAAACGGTTAAAGAGATAATGGATGGCACTTGGAAGTCAGGAAAGTACTGGGGAGGAATAGAGGACGGCGTTGTAGATATAGCACCATTAACACAGGTTGCTCCTGAGAACGCAAAGGAAGCTGTTGAAAAGGCAAAGGAAGATATAAAAAGCGGCAAACTTGTAATTTTCAAAGGACCTATAAAGGATCAAACTGGTGCTTTAAAGGTTGAAGATGGGAAGACAATGACCGACGATGAGGTTTGGAACATGGATTATTTTATAGAAGGCGTTGAAGGAAGCATACCAAAGAAATAATAAAGGGCTGAAATCAGCCCTTTATCACTTTAAGGAGGATAGCTATGAAGCCTTTAGTTTCATTAAAAAACATAGATAAAAGTTTTGGGAAAGTTAAAGCCCTTTGCGATGTAAGCCTTGATATATATGAGGGAGAAATCCATACGATTCTTGGGGAAAACGGTGCAGGAAAAAGCACGCTTATAAACATTTTGTCAGGGATATATGCTCCTGACAAAGGAGAGATATCGATTTTTGGCAGGAAGGTAAATCTATCTTCCCCGAGGGATGCAATATCTAATGGAATAGGTACGGTTTATCAGCATTTTAAACTTGTAGAATCTATGACTGTAAAAGAGAATATACTTCTTGGACAAAGAGATAAAGATAAGGATTTTAATAAGAAAATAGAGTATATTTTAAAAAAATACGATATAAAAGTTAATCTTGAGAAATATATTGAGGATATGTCAGTTGGGGAAAGGCAGATTGTAGAGATATTAAAGGTTTTATATAGAGGGGCAAAGGTCTTAATTCTTGATGAGCCTACTACTGTATTTACTCCTCAAGAAGCAGAAAAACTCTTTAATATAATGAGAAAAATTAAGGAAGAAAGGTGCTCGGTTATATTTATATCTCATAAGATGGATGAGGTTATTAAAATAAGCAATAGAATATCTGTGCTTCGAAAGGGAAATTTTATTAAGACATTAGATAAAGAAAGGACAAGCATTGAAGAGCTTACAAGGCTTATGGTAGGGGAGAATGTTGACTTAAAAATAAGAAAAAGAGAATCAAAAAAAGAGAAGGATTTTAATAAAACTTCAAATAATAATGAATTGTCTATAGATAAAAAAAGCGAAGAAAAAAGAGAACTGTCCCTTAGGGATGTCCTTATTAAAGTAGAAGGAATATCCTTAACTGAGGATGTCAAAAAGGTATTTAACAATATATCCTTTGATGTTAAAAAGGGAGAGATTTTTGGAATTGCAGGTATAGCGGGCTCAGGGCAGAGGGAGCTTTGTGAGGCCTTAGCTGGAGTCAGGAAGATAAAAAAAGGAGATATAATTTTTGAAGGTGAAAACTTAACGGGGAAAAGCGTTAGAGAATTTATGAAGAAAGGTATTAATCTTGGCTTTGTTCCTGAGGATAGGCTTGGTATGGGACTTGTGGGCTCCATGGATATGGTTGATAATTTGATGCTAAAATCCTATCAATTAGAAAAATCTCCTTTCTTAAATAGAAAACCCTTTAAAGAAAGAGCAATAGAGCTTGTTAAAAAGCTAAATATCAAAACTCCTGATGTAAACTATCCTATTAAATATCTCTCTGGGGGGAATATTCAAAAGATATTGTTAGGACGAGAAATATATATTAATCCCAAGCTTTTAATACTTGTCTATCCAGTAAGGGGACTTGATATAAATACCTGCTATACCATATACAACATTATTAATGAAGAAAGAGAAAAGGGTAATTCAGTTATATTTGTAGGAGAAGACTTGGATATATTAATTGAGCTTTGCGATAGAATAATGGTAATGAGTAGGGGAGAGGTTACTAAAATTGTTGATTCAAAGGATGCGACGAAGGAAAAGCTTGGACTTTTGATGCTTGGAATGAAGGATGGTGAATCAGGTGAGATTTGTTAGAAGGGATAAGGTAGATAAATATACTAATATTAAAGTTAAGCTGATATCAATTGTGGCAGCCTTTTTTATAATGAGCTTATTTTTAATAATGCTAAAGATAAATCCTAAAGATGCATTTATAGGTATGATTAAAGGAGCTTTCGGCTCTCCCCTTAGGATAAGACAGACAACAATAAAGGCAGTGCCCCTTATTATAACTTCCCTTGGAATACTTACTGCTTTTAAAATGAAATTTTGGAACATTGGAGGGGAAGGGCAGATATTAATGGGAGCCTTTGGCGCTTCTATATTGGCACTTTTTTATAATGGTTTTAATAGTACAACCCTTCTACTACTTATGGCATTATCTGCAGCAGTTTTTGGCGGATTGTATGCTCTTATTTCTGCAGTTTTAAAGATATATTTTAAAACAAATGAAACTATAGTTACCCTTATGCTTAACTATATTGCTTTAAAATTCATAACCTACCTTCAGTATGGACCTTGGAAGGATAAGAAGGCCCTTGGATTTCCTAAGATAGCAAATTTTCCTGATAAGGCGCTGCTTCCTAATCTCTTAGGAGTAAACGTTGGTTGGATTATTGCGCTTATTTTAATTATTTTAGTATATATATTCATGAATCATACAAAGAAGGGGTATGAAATAGCGATTATAGGTGAGAGTATAAATACCGCAAGATATGCAGGAATAAACATAAAAGCAGTAACTATTCTATGTGTATTCCTAAGCGGCGCTCTATGCGGTATTACAGGATTTATACAATCAAGCGGAGTAAATGGAACCCTATCCGTTGAAATAGCTGGAGGAGTAGGGTATACAGCAATAATAATAGCATACCTTTCAAATTTAAAGGAACCCTTTATATTAATAGTTTCAGTACTTTTTGCAGCCCTTTTGCAGGGAAGTTCATATATAGAAACATCCCTTAAGATACCAAATTCTGCAGCTCTTATACTTCAGTCTCTAATACTATTTTGCATTCTATCTTCGGAAATATTTACAACCTACAGGCTTAAATTTAAGGATTGAAAGGAGAATTTAGGATGACAAGTTTTTTACATGCAACAATAATAGCAGGCACTCCCCTTTTTTTATCAACTCTTGGAGAAATTTTAAATGAAAAGGCAGGGAATTTAAACCTTGGAGTTGAAGGAATGATGCTTATGGGGGCTGTAGCAGGATTTTTGGCAGCTAAAGGGACAAATAATGCCTTTTTAGCAATTCTTTGTTCAATTCTTTTTGGATGCATTGGAGCTCTTATATATGCCTTTTTGACTATAACTTTAAGAGCCAACCAGACGGTTACAGGGCTTGCTCTTACCATATTTGGAAGCGGAATATCAAGCTTTATTGGACAAAACCTATCAGGTAAGGTGGTTCCTGATAGAGTTAAATACTTTTTAAGCCCAATAAAACTTCCTTTATTAGGGGATATACCGTTTTTAGGTAAGGTGTTTTTTACACAGGATATTATAGTATATTTTTCATATATTTTAGCCTTTGCAGCTGCATTTTATTTTTATAAAACAAGGATAGGGCTGAATCTTAAGGCTGTTGGAGAAAACCCCTATGCTGCCGACGCTGTAAGTATAAATGTTGCATTATATAAATATGTAAACATTTTAGCAGGAGGGGCTCTTTGCGGCCTTTCGGGAGGATATTTGTCCTTAATATATGTCCCTGCTTGGCAAAACAATATAACATCAGGAAGGGGCTGGATAGCAGTAGCACTTGTAATATTTGCAGCTTGGAATCCCTGCAAGGCTCTTCTTGGGGCATATCTTTTCGGAGGACTCGACATTATAGGATTCAGGATACAGGATGGATTTATATCTAAATATTTTTTAGACATGCTTCCTTATTTAGTTACAATAATCATCCTAACTCTTTTCTCCTTTAAAAGGTCAAAAAAGAATTCCCCTCCAAAATTCTTAGGCCTTCCTTACTTTAGGGAGGAGAGGTAGCAGGTGAGGGACAGTTACTTATTATACCTATTTTGCACACAATTCGTACAAGCACCTTTTATTAGGTTTGCATAGAAGATACTGATTTTTAGGGATAAATGAGATGGGTACGCCTTATAAATCTATTTTGTGCGTAATAAGTAACAGTGCATGACTAAAAAATAGCCACAACGACGGAATGAAAAAGTTTGTCACTTGTCAACTGGGTGGCACTTTTTTTGCGGTATACCTCCTTTCTCCGGTATCTAACACTGCGTATTGTCATATATAACCAAATATGGGAATGCTACATTTTCACACTAACCGTCCCTCGAGTGGAAAATAGAGGACATTAAAGAGCAGGAAACTTCTCCTGCTCTTTGCATCTTTATTAGAAGCAAATTAAATATTTCACAAAAATGCAACTTTTATATTTAAAAATTGCATAACAATTATAGAAAAAAACTATCATAAACAACAGATTAATGATTTAATCAATGTTTGTATAAATTTACAAAATTATAAAATGAGAAACACTAAGAAATACCAAGATATTAAGACATATTGCGAATAAATATAAACTTAAATACATATAATCGAATTTTGTAAAACAATAACAGAATATTCTAAATTGAAAAAAAATAGAATTTAATATAAAATTAAATTCATAATAACAAATAAAGGGGGATTTTTATGGAATCCGTAGCAAAGTTCATATCGACAGTAGATGGTATTATCTGGGGATGGCCACTCATTATTCTTCTTCTTGGGACTCATATTTATTTAACCTTCAGACTCAAATTCATCCAAAGGTATATCGGAAAGGCTATTAAGCTCTCTGTTACAAAGGATGATTTTGCAGAGGGTGATGTTAGTCAATTCAGTGCTCTTGCTACAGCTCTTGCAGCAACAATAGGAACTGGTAACATAGTTGGTGTTGCTACAGCGGTTGCTCTTGGCGGTCCTGGTGCTGTTCTTTGGACATGGCTAACTGGCGTATTCGGTATTGCAACCAAATATGCAGAAGCTCTCCTATCGGTTAAATACAGGGTTAAAACGGCTGATGGCACTATGGCTGGTGGACCTATGTATGTGCTTGAATACGGTATGAAGAAAAAATGGCTCGGATGGTTATTTGCTCTCTTTACAAGTATAGCTGCCTTTGGTATAGGATGTATGGTTCAGGCAAACTCAATATCTGTTATGGTTAATGAAACTTTTAAGGTTCCAACCTATATTACAGGTATCATAATGGCAGTACTAACAGCTGTTGTTATTCTCGGTGGTATAAAGAGCATAGCAAAGGTTTGCGATATACTCGTTCCATTTATGGCAGCATTTTATGTTCTTGGATGTATAATTCTTATAATATTAGGAATAAAGACTATTCCAGCAACATTAGTTCTTATATTTAAATCAGCCTTTACAGGACAGGCGGCCCTTGGAGGGTTTGCAGGTTCAACCCTTATGATTGCAATGCGCTATGGTGTTGCAAGAGGACTTTTCTCTAACGAATCAGGTCTTGGTAGTGCTCCTATAGTTGCAGCAGCAGCACAGACAAGAAACCCTGTGAAACAGGCTCTTGTATCCTCAACAGGAACTTTCTGGGATACAGTTGTTGTATGCGCTATGACAGGTATAGTTCTTGTTAACTCAGGAAAATGGACAGAAGGGTTAAAGGGAGCAGCTCTTTCAAAAGCAGCTTTCTCAGCAATTCCAGTATTAGGGCCTATAGTTTTAACAGTTGGCCTTTTAACCTTCGTATTCTCCACAATTCTTGGATGGTCATACTATGGTGAAAAGGCTATAGAATATCTCCTTGGAAAGAAAGCTATTCTTCCATATAGAATACTTTGGGTTATATTTGTATATGTAGGTTCAGTATTCTCACTTAACTTTGTTTGGGACTTTGCAGACCTTGCTAATGGACTTATGGCAATACCAAACCTAATATCATTAATAGCTCTAAGCGGTGTGCTTGTAAGTGAAACAAAGAAATATCTGTGGGATGATAATATTGAAGCTATAGCAAAGGATGAAACTATAAAACTATAAATAATAAAATGGGAACTGCCGATGGCAGTTCCTTAATTTTTATTATTTATGAATAATTTAATATATGAAGTTTAAACTAACTTTGTAAACTTTAAAAAATCTAATTTTAATACAAATAAGTTAAAAAATAACCTATTATATGTTGAAAATAATTATATATTATGATATTATATAAATGAAAATACATTAAGTTTAAGCTGAAAGAAGGAGGATGAAAATGCAAAATAATTGGCACAGCAAGACTGCGCAGGAAGTGTCAAAGGAGCTTTCGGTTAGCTTATCTTTGGGGCTGTCTTCAAGTCAAGCAAATGAACTTATTGAAAAATACGGTTATAACGAGCTGAAGGAAAAGGAAAAGCAATCCCTTTTTCAAAAGATTATAGCTCAATTCAAGGACTTTCTTGTAATAATTTTAATCGCTGCAAGCGTTGTATCTGCAGCAATGGGAGAGACTACAGATTCTATAGTTATTATAGCGATAGTTATTATTAACGCCATACTTGGAGTAATGCAGGAGGGGAAAGCTGAAAAGGCACTCGATGCATTAAAGAAGATGGCATCGCCTAATGCTAAGGTGTTTAGAGATGGTAAAATTGAAATAATCCCAGCAAAGATGCTTGTTCCTGGAGATATAATTGTTATTGAAGCAGGAGATGTAATACCTGCTGATATTAGAATAATAGAGAGTCATAATTTAAAGGTAGAAGAATCTTCTTTAACTGGAGAATCAGTACCTGTTGAAAAGGATGCAAAGAAGATATTCGATAAAGAGGTCAGCCTTGGTGACAGGGCTAATATGGCATATATGAGTACAACTGTTTCCTATGGAAGAGGCAAGGGTATAGTTGTTGGTACTGGTCATAAAACAGAGATTGGAAAGATAGCGGATAAAATTCAAAATATAGAGGAAGAAAAGACACCTCTTCAGCAAAAACTCGACCAGCTTGGCAAGTGGCTTGGAATAGCATGCCTTGGAATATGCGCTGTTGTTTTTGCCTTAGGGATAATAAGGGGAGGTTCTTTAATTGAGATGTTCATGGTAGCCGTAAGCCTTGCAGTTGCGGCAATACCTGAAGGGCTTCCTGCGGTTGTTACAATCGTTCTTGCCCTTGGAATGAAAAGGATGGTTGAGAGAAACGCAATCGTTAGAAAGCTTCTTGCAGTTGAAACCTTAGGATGCGTTGATGTAATATGCTCTGATAAAACAGGAACCCTTACCCAAAACGAGATGACTGTTGTAAAGGCCTATTGCGCTAATAAATATATGGATGTTACGGGACAAGGATATAACCCATCAGGAGAATTTATAATAAATGGTGAAAAAATAAATGCTGCTGAAGATGAAGATTTTAAACTTCTTTTTTCAATAGGAACTCTTTGCAACGATGCTTCAATAAAGAAAAAAGAAGACGGGCAGTTTGGAATAGTTGGAGACCCCACTGAGGGAGCTCTTGTTGTTGCAGGAGAGAAGGCAGGCTTTTTAAAGAGCGAGTTTAATTTAATGTACCCAAGAATTGCGGAAATACCCTTTGACTCCGACAGAAAGATGATGACAACTTTTCATAAAGAATTTATAAAGGGTATAGTGTCCTTTACAAAGGGTGCGCCGGATATAATTCTTGAAAGGTGTTCAAAAATATATATAAACGGAGAAATTAAAGACTTAACCGATGAAATGAAAAAAGATATAAAAGAGGCAAACAGCAATTTTGCAAACAGTGCCCTTCGTGTTCTTGCATTTGCATACAGAGAATATGATGAAATGCCTAAAACTATATCCTCAGATACAATAGAAAAAGATATGATATTTGTTGGGCTTATGGGTATGATTGACCCTCCAAGGACTGAGGTTAAGGATTCTATAAATATATGCAGACGAGCTGGTATAAAGCCTGTTATGATAACAGGGGATTATAAGGATACGGCTGTAGCTATAGCAAAGGATTTAAAGCTAATGAATGAAGGAGACGGTGTACTGACAGGTCATGAACTTGACAATATGTCTGATGAAGAACTTATAAAAAGAGTTGAAACAACAAGCGTTTATGCGAGGGTTTCTCCTGAGCATAAGGTAAGAATCGTCGATGCCCTTAAAAAGAACGGCCACATAGCTGCTATGACCGGAGATGGAGTAAACGATGCTATGGCTTTAAAACGCTCTGACATAGGAGTTGCTATGGGTATTACTGGAACAGACGTTGCTAAGGGAACTGCTGATATAGTGCTTACTGATGATAACTTCTCAAGTATTGTATCAGCTGTTGAAGAGGGAAGAATAATTTACAGCAACATTAGAAAGTTTGTATTCTTCCTTTTATCCTGCAACGTTGGTGAGATATTGATTGTATTTTTAAGCATGCTCTTTGGATATCCAACGCCCCTTGTTCCTATACAGCTTTTGTGGTTAAACCTTGTAACTGACAGCTTCCCAGCATTGGCCCTTGGTACAGAAAAGGGAGAGCCTGATATTATGGACTTAAAGCCAAGAAACGCTAAAGAGCCAATACTCGATAAATCCATGATAACAGGCATTGCAGTTCAAAGTATAGCACTTGTTGTTGCTGTTCTTGGTGCTTATTTTATTGGGCTTAACAGATATCCTGATTATTTAACAAATGTTGAACATTTAAGCTTCGCAAGAACCTATGCCTTTGCAACGCTGATAACGGCAGAACTTATAAGGTCCTATTCAAGCCGTTCAGAAAGGTTCACCATATTTAAGATAGGCGTATTTACAAATAAAATACTTGTATATGCATCAATTTTCTCTTTCCTTTTATTATTTGCCGTAATTTATATACCGTTCTTAAGACCAATCTTCCAAACGGTATATCTTACATTGTGGGATTGGACAGTAATCTTAATCTTCTGCTCAATACCGTTTATATCTGGTGAAGTTTACAAGGTTATTAAAAGAAAGTTATATAGATAATAAAAAGGCTGCAAATCGCGGCCTTTTTTATTTGCCCTTAGATTACGATAACTTGTCAACGTAAGGGAGGCTTGCTTATTCCAAACAAAAAATAAATATCAAAATTAAAATATTTAAAATATATATAAATAAAAATTAAAAAAATTAATATTAATATTGAAATATTTAAACATATATATTATACTGTAAATAAGGAGGTAGAAAAATATGGCATATAAACTAATTGCAAAATGCCCAGTTTGCAGCTCAAATCTTAGAGTTAAAAAGTTACAATGTCCGAAATGCAATACTACTATTGAAAACGATTTTGAGCTTACAAGTTTTTTAAATTTAAATAGTGAGCAGTTATATTTTGCCGAAGTGTTTATAAAAAACAGAGGAAATATAAAAGATGTTGAAAAGGAGCTTGGAATTTCCTATCCAACGGTCAGGGCAAAACTTGATGATGTGATTGAGGCCCTTGGATATTCGATTCCAAAACAAAAAAGCTCAAGCAAAAGCGATATAATTAATATGCTTGAAAATGGTGAAATATCACCTGATGATGCTATAAAAATGTTAAATGAATAAGGGGGTTTTTGAAATGAGTGATGAGATTATTAGAGTTTTAAAGATGGTTGAGGAAGGAAAGATTAGTTCAGAAAAAGCTGCAGAGATAATTAATGCTTTAAAAAATAGTGAAACACTGCCTGAAGTAAAAAATAATAATCAAAAAATGTTAAGAGTAAAGGTTTTATCTGAGAAAGGTGACAATGTAAATATAACTATTCCTGTGAAATTTGTAAAATCTGTATTGAAACTTACTAAGAAACTTCCAATTGAAGTTGAAAATGAGAGTTTAAAAGATGTTGATTTTGATGAAATTATAGGAGCCATTGATTCAGGATTAGAGGGTAAAATTGTTGACATAAAATCAGATAAGGGAGATATCGTAGAAGTTAGTATAGAGTAGGTGGCTATATGAAGATTATAATAAAAACACAGGGGTTTAAGTGTAAAGTTCCAATATATGTTCCAATGGCATTTGCAAAATTAGCAGTTAAAGTATATATAAAAAAGAAAGCTATTAATAATGAAAATATAAAATATATTGAAACCATCGATTTCAATTTACTAAATCAATCCTTCAATATTTTAAAAGAGTATAAAGGCCTTAAAATAGTAGACGTGCACTCTTCCGATGGCACAGTAGTTGAAATATGGTTATGATTTGGGGTGTAACTTATGGAAAATGCCGAATTAGTAAGAAATAGTGTGGGTATAAAGGATTTGATTAAATATAAAAGTTTTATGATTAAGCTGATAGCCTACTCTATATCAAGATTTGGAGATTCTATTGATGCAATTGCCTATGCCTGGATGGTATATGAATTAACAGGATCAAAACTTTTGATGGGGACTTTGTTTGCTGTAAACGCAGTTCCTAACATAGTATTAAGCCCCTTCGCAGGTGCCTTTGCAGATAGACATTCCAAGAAAAAAATAATTATTACAGGTAATTTTTTAAGAGGTATTGTAGTGTCTGCTACGGCTATACTTTTTTATTATAATTTATTGCGACCTTGGCATTTGTTTGTTTTTACAGCGCTTAATTCAACTTTTGAAAGCTTTATTAATCCTGCAAATTCAGTACTAAATGCATCGCTCGTACCTAAAGAACTTTATCTTACGGCAAACTCCTTTTCATCCTCTGCAAATACTTTTTCAGAGCTTATAGGCCTTGCTCTTGCAGGGGCAATTATCTCGATATTTAAAATATCTGGTGCAATATTGATAGACGGTATGACGTTTTTTATAGCCTGTATACTTTTATCCTTTATGAAATATACTGAAAATATTGAAAAGATGAAATATTCTAATATAAAATCCTATTATAACGATCTTTTGGAAGGCCTTAATTTTGTTAAAAAAAGTTCTTTCATATTTATAATTATATTAATGGCTGCGGCTGTAAACTTTTTTGTAACGCCTATAAATGTTCTTGAAGCAGCTTTTGTAAAGGATGTTTTAAGAGGAGATGCTAAACTCATGAGCTATTTAGGGGTAGGGCTTATGACGGGGGCTATAATAGGCGGCGTAGTTGTAGGCCAGATTGGTTCTAAATTTAATAAGAAGAAACTTGTTATAAATGGGCTGATTTTTTTCGGTATAAATTACTGCCTCTTAAGCTTGCCGGGCAACTTAATTAATGGAGCTGTATCATCGGTTATAGTAGCTGCTATTCTTTATTTTATGATGGGATTTGTACTTCCAATGATTAATGCTCCTATAAATTCCTATGTAATGCTAAATACTCCAAAAGAACTTTTAGGAAGGGTATCCTCAGTTATGGGTATGTTTTGCATGTGCATGACTCCTCTTGGAAGTGCTGCAGCCGGTGCTGTTTCTGAAAGGGTTTCTATATCGGTTATGTTCTTTATATCGGGAATAATGATAATACTATTGAGCATTTTTGTTTCTATGAATAAGAATTTTAAAAACTCTTAATAGTATTGGGCTTATATTTTTTCATCTTGACATTAAATTTAAAAGCGTATATAATTTCTATATACCCTATGGGGGTATATAGAAGGAGGGATAATATGAAAAAGGTAAAGCTTTTAAAGGATAGATGCGACAGTTCACCATTTTGTGCAGCAAAGAGAGTATGTCCAGTTTCAGCCATAGAATTTAAAAAGACAGGTCTCTTTTCAGGAAATGTAGTAATAAATGAAGAAAAGTGCGTGGGCTGTGGAAAGTGTGTCAATGTTTGTCCTCATGGAGCCCTAAAAATATAAGCATAAGCTTCTTAATATTAAGGCTATAATTTCAAACAAAAAACTTAAAAAGCGCAATAATATAATAAAGGGCAGATGAAATCTGCCCTTTATTATACCCATAGGTACCCATAGTGACGGTTACTTATTTTATCTTATATGATATAATTGTAGCGTAAGATATGCTAATACTTAGCAAAACGAGGGGGATATATGATAAAGACATCGAAAATTAAAATGATAGTTCTATCATTGTTGTTTATACTTTTATTTATAATTTTAAATTATGCAGGCAAAGCAGATACATTAAGTAGCAATATCTTGAGCAGCATAAAGAGAGAACATTCTGGTATATTATCGGATAAGGAAAAGGAATGGCTCGAAAATCAGGGGGTTTTAGTATATTCTGCGGATAGGAATGCCCCGCCTCTTAGATTTGTTGATACTGCAGATAACCAATATAAAGGGGTAGTTGTGGATTATGTTAATTCTTTATCTTTAGAATTGGGAGTTAAAATTGAGCTTCACCCTCTTTTGTGGGAGACAGCCTTAGACAAGCTCTCAAAGGGTGAAACGGACATTTGTGACATGTTTAAAAGCGGGGAAAGGTCAAAGTATTATCTTTTTACAAAGCCTATATATAATTTGAGAGGAGTACTTGCCGTAAAAGCAGGAGACAACAAAATAAAATCTGTTTCTGATTTAAATGGTAAGATTCTTGCAACTCAAAAGGGAGATTATTTAAATGAGTTTATGAAGGCAAATTATCCTAAAGTAAAACTTTTTTATGTTGCTGATATACAGGAAGCAGTAAAACTTTTAGAAGAGGGAAAAGTTGACGCTGTTGCTGGAGATGAGCCTGTTGTTTTATATCAGATAGATAAAAATAATTTAAAAAACTCAGTTAAAATAATTGATAATCCTCTTTATGAAAATGAAGTTGTATTTGCTGTTCCAAAATCCAAGCCTGAATTAATACCTATCCTTAATAAAGGGATTGACAGCCTAAATAAAAAAGGTCAGTTAGAGAAAATACAGCAAAAATGGTTTGGAATTTCAACCCCAATAGTAAAGGCAGTGGATGTTGATAAGATAAAAAAATACATATTAATAACAACCCTTATAATTCTTTTGATATTCGTTATGATGTTCATATGGAATCAGTCTTTAAAGGAGAAGGTAAAGCTTAGAACAAAAGAATTAGAGGACAGCCGAAATGACCTTCAGATAGTATTTGATGGAATGACTGAATATATGATTGTTATTGATAAAGATAAAAATATAGTAAATGTAAATAAAGCTTTTTTAGATTTTATACAAAAGCCTAAAAAAGACATTATAAGCAGCAGCTGCAGCAGTTATTTAAAGAGTTTTTGCAAAGGCTGCGAAAAATGCATAATAGAAGATGCATTTACAACTAAAGAAAATTATGAGATAGAAATGTCTATAAAAAATGAGGTATATAACCTTAATATATATCCTCTTTTAGATTCAATAGGAAATGTAAAGAATGTATTAATGGTTATAAATAATATTACAAATGAAAAAATAAGCAAGAACCAGATTCTTCAAGCCAATAAAATGATAGCAATAGGGCAATTAGCTGCAGGTATTGCCCATGAGATTAGAAATCCATTAGGAATTGTTAGAAATCACAGTTTTATTTTAAGAGGATTAAATAGCGGAGATGAGAAAATAAATAAGTCCTTAGATTATATAGATTCTGCAGTAGAAAGGGCAAGTAAAATAATAGATAACCTTTTGAATTTTTCAAGAATATCTGGCAATCAGCTTGAATGGACAAACATTAAAAATTTTATTTTAAATATTCGTGAACTTCATAATAAATATATGCAAAAACGAAACATATCTCTTCAAGTTCAATGCGATGATGCTTTAACATGTTTAATAAATCAAGAATCCCTTAAACATATTCTTATAAATCTTATTACAAATGCCGCTGATGCGATAAACCAAAATGGAAGCATAAATATAAGGGCATATAAGGTTGATGATGGAATTATGATAGAGTGCATGGATACTGGATACGGAATAAAAAAAGAAGATATGGAAAAAATATTTAACCCCTTTTATACTACAAAAGGACCAGATAAGGGAACAGGATTAGGACTTTATATTGTATATAATGAAGTTAAAAAATTAAATGGAGAAATAACAGTTGAGAGTGAAATAGGCAAAGGTACAAACTTTAAAGTTTATTTTCCAGTAGAAATGGGGGTAAGGTAGTATGAGCGATATATGCAAAATTCTTATAGTAGATGATGAAAAAGAATATCGTGAAACCTATAGAATTATACTTGAAAGCAGAGGGTATATCGTAGGAGAGGCAGGGAGTGCAAAGGAAACATTAGATATTTTAGATTATGAATATTATCCCTTAGTGCTTTCAGATATAATAATGCCCGATATGGATGGACTTGAGCTTTTAAAAGAAATAAAAAATAGATATGATAAATCTGTTGAAGTTATTATGGTAACTGGCTATGGAAGCATAGAAACAGCAGTTAATGCAATGAAGATGGGAGCTTTTGGATACTTCATAAAAAGCCATAATCCTGAAGAACTTCTTATTGAGATAGAAAAGGCAAAGAAGATAGTAAATTTTCAAAATCAGAAAATAATATCTATTAATAAAAAAGAAGGAAGAAGATTTTTAAATCAGAGTAAAAATCCTAAAATGAAAGAAATACTAAATATTATTGACACAGTTGCAAGCAGCAATACTAATGTTCTTCTTTTAGGCGAATCTGGTGTTGGGAAAGAAGTTATAGCTCATATGCTTCACGAGAAAAGCAATAGATCCTCAATGCCCTTTGTGGCTATTAACTGTCAGGCTTTTTCTGACAATCTTTTAGAATCGGAACTTTTCGGACATGAAAAGGGTGCTTTTACCGGGGCACTGGATAGAAGAATAGGAAGATTTGAGCAGGCTAACGGCGGAACTATATTTTTAGATGAAATAGGAGAAATGTCTTTAAATACTCAGGTGAAGCTTTTAAGGGTTCTTGAAGATAAAAAGATAGAAAGGGTAGGCTCAAATAAACCCATTAATGTGGACTTTAGACTAATAGCAGCTACAAACAGGGACATTCGACGGGAAATTAAAAAGGGCAGTTTTAGGGAGGATCTTTATTATAGAATAAATACAATTACAATAGAAATACCTCCATTAAGGGAAAGAAAAGAAGATATATTAGATATGATTAATTTTTTTATTAATTTGTTTTCAAAGGAGCTCAAAAAAGAAATTAGAGGTATAGATGATGAAACTTTAGAGTATCTTACTAAATATGATTACCCGGGTAATATAAGAGAACTAAAAAACATAATAGAAAGGTTAGTGGTTTTGTCTAAAGATGGCATTTTGCGTGTTAAAAGCACTTTAGAAAAAACAGGTAAAATCAATAGTAATAATGAATCTTCTATTATACCCTATAAAGAGGCAAGAAGAAGGTTTGAGACGGAGTATATTCTAAATGTTTTAAAATACTGCAGCAATAATATAACTCAGGCCGCAAGCATCATGAATATAAGCAGAAGGCAGCTTTTTAATAAAATTATTGAGCTTAATTTAAAAGAGCATATGGAATAATATTTCCACATAGAAATAAATTTCATATTTAAAAAGGAAATTATGTTCACACTCAAAGGGAGAAGGCTACAATTTATAGTCTTCTCCCTTTGGCATTAAATTTGCACTATAAATTTTGAAGGCTTATAAAATAAGACATAATATTTTTATTATACTTAAAAAGTAGTTTTAAAGGAGGTAATGTATTTGAATACTGCAAGAAAAGGTCAATGGGTAGAGATTGAAAATTTAGTATTAAAGCCTGAAGAAAGGGCACCCCAAGTACCAGAGGATACAAAGGCTGTACCTCTTATGATGTGGACAAAGGGCTTTTTAGAAGATGAAGCAGCAGAAATTGGCGATGTTGTTACGATTAAAACTTTGTCAGGAAGAATAACATCGGGCAAATTGGTTGTAGTTAATCCAAGGCATGAACACAATTTTGGACATCCTGTTGAAGAACTTTTAGATGTTGGAGTTGAAGTTAGAAAAGAAATAGAAAATCTATAAAATAAGAGGTGATTTAAGTGATAGATTTATCTTATCAAGCAGTAATGGGAAGAAAAAATGAAATAATGAAAAAGGCTGTTGGTTTAGATTACAGCGTATTTGAATATGGGAAATTATCCTTTGATTATGAAGGAATGATGGAGAAAGTTGCCTATTCTATTCCAGAAATGCAAAAAATACAGTATGAAACTAAGGTTGGCAACACCTCTTTATTTGAATTGAAAAATATAAACAAGCTGATAAAGAAATATGCACAAAAGGGCAAAGGAGCAAGGATATTTATAAAGGATGAGGCCGCAAACGCTTCGGGTTCTTTTAAGGCAAGAAGAGCTTCAATATCCGTTTATCATGCAAAGAAGATGGGCTATAAGGGAGTAATAGCAGCAACCAGCGGAAATTATGGCGCGGCTGTTGCATCACAGGCGGCTCAAAGAGGCTTAAAGTGTATTATAGTTCAGGAAGTATTCGATTCAAGGAAAATAGGGCAGCCTGAAATATTAGAAAAGGCGAGAAAATGTGAAGCCTTTGGTGCAGAGGTTGTACAGCTTACTGTTGGGCCAGAGCTTTTCTATATGTTTTTAAGACTTTTAGAGGAGACAGGATATTTTAATGCATCACTTTATACTCCCTTTGGCATTGCTGGAGTTGAAACTTTAGGATACGAAGTAGCAAATCAAATGAAGGATATGGAAGGAAGATATCCTGATGTTGTTATAGCTACCCATGCAGGAGGAGGAAACCTTACAGGAACAGCGAGGGGACTTATTAAAGCAGGAGCTGAAGATACAAAGGTTATAGGAGCATCAGTTGATTTAACGGGACTTCATATGGCTTCTGACAGGGATTTTAATAGAAAGTCATTTACGACAGGACATACTGGATTTGGAGTTCCCTTTGCAACATGGCCAGACAGGTCAGATGTTCCAAGAAACGCAGCAAGGGTTTTAAGATATATGGACAGATATGTGACTGTAACTCAGGGCGATGTATTTTATGTTACAGAAATGCTTGCTCAGCTTGAAGGAATTGAAAGAGGTCCTGCAGGAAATACTTCTCTTGCAGCAGCAATAGCCTTAGCAAAGGAAATGGATGAGGATAAGATTATTGTTGTGCAGGAGACAGAATATACTGGTGCTGGAAAACATCCAATGCCTCAGCTTACCTTTGCAAAACAAAATGGTATAGAAGTAAGAAGAGGAAATTCAATAGAGAATATTCCTGGTAAAAACGTTGTTATACCAGAAAATATTGGACAAATAACTGCAAAGGATTTTGATATGAACAGGCTTCGCCACAGCTATATTAAAAATGCAGTAGAAAATAAAAAGCTAACAGAAGTAACTATGGAAGATGTAAAGTTTTTAGCAGAGGATACAAAGTTAGCGAAGGAAGAAGTTATTGAAGCGCTAAAAGAATTAAAAGTTGCAATAGATTAGATAAAAAATCTCCTCTTACTTTTTAGTAAGAGGAGATTTTTTTATTATAATTGAGCAGCTTTTTTATTTTTGTTTTTTTCCATATTATCGTGTCTACCAATTCCAAGGATTATGCTTATAAGCATTACGACCATCATAGCATAGGCATATATTACGTAAGGAGTAACATCAAGTGCTGAGAGAGGATGTACGCTGTCCTTTGCAAAGCCTATAGTGTATATAACAGCCGGTGTCCATGGAAGCGAGTAAACCAGTGTGCAGGAGGTTGCATCAAGAAGGTTTGCTGTTCTATATGGGCTTATGCCATATTTTTGTGAAAGAGGCTTAGCGAAGGATGCACCTACTGCAAGTATAGCTGGGGCATTAAGTCCCATGAGGGCAGAGAGCACTATTATCATTGCTGAAATAACAATTTCAGCACCAACTGGTCCCTTTGCAACCTTTTCAAGAGCATTTAGAAGTTTTATATCGCCATGGCCTGCTCTCATTATAGCAATAGAACCAAATAGAAGAATTGCGAGCATACAAACCTGCATCATGCTGTTGATACCATTGTAGATAACACCGCCGACAGTTCTGTCAAGACCGGCACCTGTTACTTTTAATAGAGCGTCCTTTGCAACTTCAGCGCTTGGGTCTATTTGTATAAAGTCTATTAATCCTGCTGCTACTGCTGTAACTGCTGCAAGAACTGAACCTATAGTAGTAGCAATTATTATATCTCCAGTTTTTATTGCAATATAGACTGTTATTGCTACAGGAATAAGCATAAATAAAGTTTTTGAATTATAGGTTATAGCTTGAGCTGTTCCAACTTGTCCAGAGTAGCCCATGCCGATTATTATTATACCTATTATAGTTATAATTCCTGCTGCAGCTGCATATTTAAAACGTGAGCGTACAACACCAGGAACATCAACGCCTTGTGATGTTGCAGAGCATATTGTTGTATCTGATACTGGAGCTAAGTTATCGCCAAAGGCACCTCCTGATACTATTGCACCGGCAAGAAGACCTGGATGCGCGCCAAGGGCAACACCTGCAGGATAAAGAACTCCCATTCCTGCAGCTATGGTACCAAATCCTGTACCGGAGGCTGTTGCAAATAAAGCAGAGGCTATAAAGGATATAACTATGAAAAATGTACCGTTTATACCCATTGAAGCTGCAAGACCTGCTATCCCTGATGCTAAACCTGATGCTCTAAGTATTCTTGAAAATACTCCGGCAAAAATCCAGCATACAACGGGGATTATTGCTTCTTTGCTTGCCATACCGCTAATTATTGTATCGGCATAAAGACGCTTGTCCTTTGCAAAGAAGAAGGCTACGACTAAAGCCATAAAGGCTGGCACCCAAAGAGCACCATCAGAAATAGAACCAAAAACAAAGGTTGTTAAAACGATTAACACGATGAATACGATAAATGGAAGAAAAGAAACCCATTCACCACCATAGAATTCCAATTTCTTTGACTCATTAGACATTTTTATTCCCCCTCCATAAAAATTATTTAATTATTGCGTTTAATATTTATATATACAAAAACTGTGCCAAATTCATATCGAGGTATTCTTAGCAGAAAAACAGGAAAAAAGGCTTTATACTTTAAATTAATGCAATAGATTTCTATGAATTTTTTTGCCTATAGGAAATTTATTTCACATATTCACACTAACAAATCATGACTAAAAAATAGCCACAACGAAGAAATGAAAAAGTTTTTTACTTGTTAATTGCATGGTATTTTTTACCTGATTCATCCGATATCTAACACTGGAGAATGTAATATTCATCCAATAAAACTTAACAAACTTTAAAGCAACTTCATAAAATATATAAGAAAAATAATATAATATGACGAATTTTAAGAAAGGATGGATAGTGATGGACAGTGATTTAAACAGAGCATTAGCTGATCTTAAAGAAGGGAAATACAAAAACGTATATATTTATTCCACTTTGAATTTAGGATGGAACACGCCTATGAAGCAAAGAACCCACCATTTGGTTGAAGAACACTTAAAAAGAGGGGATTTGATATTTTATGCTGCAAATCCTTCACATTTAGGGGACAGAGTGAAAACTATTTTAAAACAGAAGGATTTTTTGTATCTTGTAAATTTTAACGACAGAGTAAACCGCAATAATATAATAAAAATGATATTCACAAATACTAAATCTCCTGTTATTTACCATCTTATAGGAACGGATTTTGGGAATACAATTAAAGATATAGAGTATATAAAAAGCCTTGGAGGAATTATACTTTATGAGTATATAGATGAAATAAGCAGCGATATAATACCTAACATTCCAGGTTATGTTTTGGAGAGGCATAAAAGGATATTGGAAGATCCATCTAATATAGTTGTTGTTTCCTGTGACAGACTTAAGGAAAAAATACTTCCCTTTAGAAAAGGTGATTATTTGCTCTTAAAAAATGGTGTAAGGTTAGAAGATTGGACTATAGAATATGAAAATTATGTACCGCCTGATATAAGAGGCATATTGAATCAAAATAAGCCTGTTATAGGTTATTATGGTGCTCTTTCTAAATGGATAGATTATGAGCTTATAAAAAAACTTTCTGCCTCAAGAAATTATAATATTGTTTTAATTGGGCAGGAGTATGACAGCTCTTTTAAAAGAAGTAATATATTAAGTTTTAAAAATATCTATTATTTAGGATGCAAAGATTATGCAAAGCTTAAATATTATTCAAAGTATTTTGATGTTTGTATTATACCTTTTAAAATTTATGATGTAACTTTATCTGTGTCTCCTGTAAAGCTTTATGAGTATCTGGCTCAGAAGAAAGTTGTTGTTTCAACAAATATCCCTGAATGCAAAAATAACAGTCTGTGCCTTATAGGAGAAAATTATAATGATTTTATAAATAAGATTGATTATGCATTAAACATTAAGGATAATGCTGATATTAAGAATAAATTATATGAAGAGGCTGATAAAAATACATGGAATGAAAGGGGTGAAATCCTTGAAAATTATATAGATAGTAAAATTAATTCTAAGGAAAAACTATTAACGGTAGTAGTGCCAGCATATAATATGGAAAATTATTTAAACAGGTGTCTTAGCAGTTTTATAATAAAGGATGAAATTATGAAGTTTCTTGATATTATCATTGTTAACGATGGTTCAACGGATAATACTTTAAGCGTTGCTTTAAAATATCAGGACAAATACCCTGATGTTTTTAGAGTTATATCAAAGGAAAACGGAGGACATGGCTCTGCAATAAATACAGGTATAAGCTTTGCAAAGGGTAAATTCTTTAAAGTTGTTGATGCTGATGACAGTGTTAACCAATCATCTTTAATAAATCATCTTACCTACCTTTTAAACTGCAGCGATGATATGATTATTACAAATTACTGCAGGTGTTTTATCGATGGAAAAAGGGAAATGGTAAGCTACAAAAGGGAATTTGAAAGCTTTGAAAGTCAAAATTCAATTCAGTTAAAGTCAATTCTAAAATTCTTAAATCCAGACAACTTTACAGGATATTTTCATATGCATTCCATAACCTACAAAACTGAGGTGCTTTTAAAATCTAATCTAAAATGCTTAGAGAAAACTTTTTATGTGGATGAGGAATATATTACTGCCCCTATTCCCTATGTGAATACAATAAGCTATCAAGACATAGAGCTTTATCAATATAATTTAGGAAGAGCTGATCAGAGCGTAAATATTGAGGTGATGAAAAAAAGACTCCCCGACATTGAAAAAATCACATATAGACTTATTGAATATTATAAAAACGTTTCTGATTACACTTCTAAGCAGTATATAGGTATAGTAATCAAGCATCATGTAACAACACAGATAAGAATAATGAGGGAAATGAAGATTGATGAGAGAAGGGTTAGCGAAATAATAAGGCTCTTGAAATATATCGGTATTCCAATATAATCGCTAAGAGATTATATGGATATAAGAGAAAGGTTGATAAATTCATTTAGATTAGCAAGTAAAGTATCTATTGTAAACAAGCTGAGGGACGGTTACTTACTATTTATAATATTTAACGAATTTGCAATTATAAGGTGGCAGGTAAAACCCCCAATAAAAATTAGTGTGAAAAAGTTTCCTCTCCGCTTTCGGAACTCTCCCTAACACCGGAGATTGAGAAAACATTTTCACACTAACCGTCCCTTTTAAAAATAATATAATGTTAAAAATAGTTTAACATGCAGGAAATTTATTATTGTTATAGAAAATAATAGAAATAAAGGAGGGATTAGATGAAAAAAATACTTACAACTCCAAAGGAAATTGATAGAAACGAAAGGGTTTTATATGCAGGGAATCACTATATAAGCATACCTGAGATTAATGTTTGTGACGCTTCAATAAAGAGCGTTAATATTGTTTCTCTTTTTAATAAAGCACTGACTGAGATTTATGATGATGAATATGTTTTTAAACCGGAATTTTATGTTAAAGAAAAGAAGATTAATATAGAAAAAATTGAATGCTTTAAAGAAAATTATTATATATCATGCTTTGATGTTCATCTTGAAGAGGATATAAATGTAATAATAAGGATATATGCAGACCTTTGCGAAAAAGGTTTTGTGTATGAGTTTGAAAGTTACAAGGAAATTTATATAAAACTTATTTGCAATTTAAAAAAATTAAGATTATTAAGGTTTAACTCCCATAATATTGACTTTAAAAAGGAATTTATAATAGACAAGTGGCTTAATAATCCTGCGGTTAATATAAGCTCAAATTCATTAAGTTTTGCCATGGCATTTGGAGGGGATAGAGATTTTAACTATGAATATTATGAGGACAGGCTTATTTTAAATTTAAAATGCAAAAATAAAAATGCTTTCTATATAACTATGAATTCAGATGTTGATGGCGCTTCAACAACTCTTATACATTTTAAAAGGAAAGGATTTGAAAACATTTATTTAGAACTTAAAGAATGGCTGTGCAGAAAGAAAATTGAATATCGTAGGGATTTAACTATTGAGAGAATATTAAATGAAAATTTATTTTTTAATTACTTTTTTGCAGTTGGAAAGGATATGGAAAGCGACAAGTATATATCTCTAACTTCAAGAAGCCATAGATATTATGTTTCAGGTGCTTTTTGGGAAAGAGACAGCTTTTTATGGTCCTTCCCTGCTTTAAAGCTTGTTGATATAGAGCTTTATAAAAGGCTTTTAAGGGATATAATTATTGTTCATTCTAAAAATGCAGGGGATCATGCCCACTATATTGATGGGACTGTACTTTATCCCGGTTTTGAACTTGATGAGGCAGCAAGTTACTTTATATCAGTTGAGGATTTAGAGGAATATGACAGAGAGATTTTAAAATCCTTAGAGTTCGTACTTAAAAGAATAGAGAGAGAGTATGATGAAAGTACTATGCTTTATAAAACATTTCTTCTTCCTTCAGATGATCCGAGCGAGTATCCCTTTGTAACTATAGATAATGTTATATTGCAGAGAGGATTTATTAATCTTAGCAGAATATATGAAAAAATAGGGCAAGAGGAGAAAGCTGAATTATTAAAGGAAAAGGCAGAGGGAATAAGAATAGGAATTTATAAGCACCTTGTTAAAAATATTGATGGGAAAGATATATTTGTATGGTCTTGTGACAAAATGGGAAATTTTAAGCTTTATAATGATCCTCCGGGAAATCTTGGGCTTTTGCCTTACTATGGATTTATAGATTATAGGGATGAAATATTTAAAAACACTATTGAATATTATTATTCTGAAAGGTATAGATATTATTTTAAAGATGCAAGGATAAAAGAGCTTGCCTGCGACCATCATCCTAACACTCCATCGGGGCTTGGACTTTGTGGAAGCATATTAAATCCTATAAGAAAAGATAAAGCAATTGAATATGTAAAATTAGCAGTAATGGACTATGGGCTTTTAAGTGAGAGCTTTGATAAAGACAGCACAGAGGCTAAAACAGGAGTGGGTTTTGCAACAGGAAGCGGATATTTAGCTATGGCTCTTTATGAGGCGCTTATTAAAAATGCTGATAAGGAGGAGAAGTTTTGAGAATTGGAGCGGTTGTAAGCAGAAAAGATGATTTTAACAGCAGTATGGATAAGGATGATGTTTTAAATAAAATTCTTATGCTTCTTGTAAAAGCTTTGTATGAGCAGGTTGAGGTTATTGTATTTCCAGGACTTTTAGGATGCTTTTTTAAAAGTGACAGGGAATATGTTGAAAGTATTCTTAGATTATCAATAGATTTTAAAAGTTTAATAATATGCCCAGGAAGTTATTTCGAAACTTTAAATGGGAAAAAATATCATTCCTCCTGTATAATTCAAAACGGAAGGATACTGCTAAGGCAAAGGCAGATATACCTATCGAAATGGGAAAAGGATGAAGGATTTAGCAGGGGAGAGGATGCTGCATTTGTTAATATACATGGCTTTAAGACATCCCTTCTTATTTCAACGGATTTATTTTATCCCCAAGTTTCAAGATATATTGCAATGTCAGGGGCGGATTTAGTTTTATCGCCTGCAGCTATAAGAGAACAGAAATATTGCTTTAATATAAGCCCCCTTTGGGAAAATGTACAGCAAAATCTTTTCTTTGGGGTTGAAAGCGGATTTAAAGGAAGTTATAAAAATATGAATTTTAACAGCCTTTCTATAATTCATGCTCCCCTTGAGATGACAGAGAGGGAAAACGGAATATTAGAAATTGAAAGAAATAACGATTGTAACTTAATCGTTGCAAATTTAGATAATGAAAAAAGGAAAAATGCAATAAAAAAGTTTGATGTATTATCAAAGCTAAATATAAAGCTTTATGAGGATATGTTAAAATGATTTGAAATCGCTGTGGGAGGTGGCTAAATGGAGGCAGGAATCGGTAATTTTTTAGAGATGTTTTTTAAAATAAAGTTGAGCGGAAAAAAAATAGACAAGCATCTTATTAAAATAAATTACTATAAGAAAATAGATAAAAAAAAGGATATTGCAGCTGTTGCCTGTGTACAAAGAAGCATTAAAAAGGTTAAGTCAGTTGAGGAATATATAGATATTTTACATAGATTCGTTAAGGAAGCTAAGGAAGCAGGATGCGATTTTATAGTTTTCCCTGAGTATAATTTTCTTGACCTTTATGGAATAATTCCCTTTAGTGACAAGATAAGAACCCTATTTAGTAAAAACACGACAAATGAAAATTCAAAGTGTGAAGCTCAGACCTTTGATAAAGAGATGTATCATCCTAATTTAGAGAAAACAGCAGAAAACAAAGAACTGTCCCCCTCAAAGGGAGAAGATAAAACTATTTTTAATATTTTGTATGCAATATCTTTTCCTATTCAAAGTGCTCTTGAGCATATAATGTGCTCCCTATCAGCAAAATACGATATCTATATATACACTGGCACTTACCTTTTAAGGGAAGAGGGTAAACTTTACAACTGCGGAAGTTTAATATCAAGAGATGGGAAAATATTAGGAAGACAGAAGAAACTTCATTTAACTGATTTTGAAGAGGATATGAACCTATCGAGGGGAGATAAACTAAACTATTTTGATACTGATATTGGAAGGATAGCGTGCCCTATATGCATGGATGCAACTTATTTTGAGACTTTTAAGATTGCAAGAAATCTTGGGTGCGATATTGTTGCTCTGCCTATTGCAAATAATGAAGAATATAATTTTTACAGAGCCCTTAGAGGAATATGGCCGAGGGTTCAGGAGTCTTATGTTTATGGATTGAAATCCTCGTTAAATGGGAACATAGCGGGTATTAAATTTACAGGAAAATCGGGAATTTTTGCGCCTGCCCCCTTAACTGAAAAGGGGGATGGAATAGTTAATATTTCTAAAAATTATGAAGGTGATAGTCTCATAATTGGCTGCATAGATATTAAAAGATTGAAAGCACAAAGATTAGAGGCAGAATATTACGGCGATGTAAATGAAAACTTTGAGAGGGATTATTATTTAAAAACCTATAAAGGAAGTGAAAAAAATGAAAAGTAAAAGGTTTGTTATGATTATGTATTCCCTTGGATATCTTGGAATATCTATTTTCACTCAAACCACGGTAAAATGGTATCAATACTTTTATACCCCTCCTAAAGTAAACAGTTCAAACCTAAGAACGTTGATACCCGTTGGGGTGATTGGTTTTTCTATGATAATAGCGAGGATTTTTGATGGTGTATCAGACCCTCTTGTTGCATACTATTCAGATAAATGCAAAAGCAAAAGAGGAAGGCGAATACCCTTTATACTATATGGAGCTGTTCCTTTATCACTAAGCTTTATTGCACTTTGGTTTCCTCCTGTTTTAGGGGAATCTATTGCTAATTTTATTTATCTTACAGTAGTTTTAAGTTTGTTTTTTATATTTTTTACAATAGTTACAGCTCCTTACCTTGCCCTTATAAGTGAAATATCATCTAATAATAGTGAAAGAATAACGCTGACGACTATGCAGGGAATTACACAAATAATCGGTGTAATGATTGCTGAAGTGGGCTCTGGAATAATAATAAATATGTATAATTTTAAAGTAATGGGTATTGTACTTGGAATTATTGCTCTTTTATCAGTTATTTTAACTCCTATATTTGTTAAAGAGAACATTAAAGATATGCAGGAAGTCCCGGATATAGGAATGATAGAATCTGTCAGGCAGACAATCACTAATAAAAATTTCGCATACTACCTTATTTCATATATAACAGTATGGTTTGGAATAAATACCCTAACCATAACAATGCCCTATATAACTGAGGTACTTCTAAAAACTAAGGCGGAAAACTCTGGATTTATGATAGCAGGTGCCTTTGTATTGGCTGCTGTTTTTATGCCCTTCCTTCCTAAAATTGTTTTAAAGTACGGAAAAAAGAAGGTTATGATTTTAAGCTCTATTTTTCTTTCAATTATTATGTTTTTAACTTCTTTCTTTGGGAGTTTGTTTTCATATAATGTTTCCTTTGTTATCGTAGTTCTTTCTGGTATTCCACTTTCGGTTATATTTGTAGTTCCAAATGCTATGATTGCAGACATAGCTCAGGTGGATGCTGAAAATACTGGAAAAAGAAGAGAGGGAATGTTTTTCGGTGCCCAAGGGCTTATTATTAAAATAGTTATAGGACTTTCATCCTTTATAACTCCTTTTTTATTTAAAACCTTTGGATATAGTATAGATAGACCTCTTGGAATAAGGCTTTGCGGTATAGTTGCAGCAATTTTTATTTTATTGGGCTTAGTTTTTTTAAGGATGTATTCAATAGATGAGGCAAAGATAGAAAACTCTATTGGAATAGCTAATAGATAATTGATATTTATAAGACTTTACGACTATAATATAAAGTGAATCATAAATTAAAAGGATAATTTAATTTGTGATATGTTGTTTTGTGCCATAAAGGTTAGTTTTTAAGTTATAAGGAATTAAGGATTTGAAAAATTAGATAAAAAGGGGTGTACAAAATGAATATATTAATTAAAAATGCCTATATAATCACTATGAATGAAAAGGAAGAAATCTTTGAAAATGCTGATTTGGCTATTGAAAATGACAGGATAAAATATGTTAATGATGTGCCTTCTGATTTTAAGGCGGATAAAATAATAGATGGCAGCAAAAAGGCAGTTTTACCAGGACTTATAAATGCTCATACTCATATGGCAATGTCCCTTTTTAGAAATTATGCCGACGACCTTCCTCTTCATGAGTGGCTTACTCAAAAGATATGGCCTATTGAGGATAAGCTGACAGGGGAAGATGTATATTACGGCACTATGCTTAGCATTGTAGAATCCATAAAGTCTGGTGTTACCTGCTTTTCCGATATGTACTTTTTTATGGATGATACTGCAAAGGCAGCATTAGAGTCGGGTATCAGAGCAAGACTTGCTTGGGGAATGATAGGCAGTAGAGCTGATGATGACAGCAGGTTTGATATAACAAAAAGATTTTATAGCGACTGGCAGGGGAAGGGTGATGGAAGGATAACTATTATGGCAGGCCCCCATGCTCCATATACATGCAGCCCTGAATATTTAAAAAGGGTAGCTGATTTTGTAAAGGAAATGAGTCTTTCAGTACATATTCACCTTTCAGAAAGTAAAAGAGAAGTTGAAGAGAACTATGAAAAATATGGGAAGTCTCCCATAAAGCATGTATATGATATTGGGATTTTTGATGTTCCAGTAACTGCTGCTCATTGTGTGCATCTATCTGATGAGGATATAGATATATTAAAAGAAAAGAATGTAAGCGTTGTATATAACCCAGGCAGCAATTTGAAGCTTGGAAACGGCTTTGCACCGGTTGTAAAGCTCCTTGAAAAAGGGGTTAACGTTGCCCTTGGAACCGATGGATCCTCAAGCAACAACAATGTAAATATGTTTGAGGAAATTAATTTAGCTGCAATATTAAATAAAGGTGTAACGGGAAATCCGACGGTTGTTCCAGCAATTGAGGCTTTAAAAATGGCAACTATAAATGGTGCAAAGGCTCTTTGTATGGATAAAGATTTAGGCTCAATTGAAGTGGATAAAAAGGCAGATATTATAATAGTTGATATGAATAAGCCGCATTTTTACCCAATACATGATGTAGTATCTTCTATGGCATACACTGCGCAGGGCAGTGATGTTGAAACAGTTATTATAAACGGCAATATAGTAATGGAAAACTATGAAATAAAGACCGTGGATGTTGAAAAGCTCTATTATAATGTTGAAAGATGTATAAATAGGCTGATAGGATAGCTATAAAATAGGAGGTTAAAATGGCACAGTTTAATACTATAGAATTTAAAGATGGAGTTTTAAAATTAATAGATCAGAGAAAGCTTCCCTTAAGTTTTGAGATTTTCGAGTGCAAAAACTATAGAGAAGTTGACTTTGCTATAAAGGACATGGTTGTAAGAGGTGCCCCGGCGATTGGAGTTACTGCTGCCTATGGGGTATACCTTGCGGCATTAGAATATAAAAATCTTACAAAGGAAGAGTTTTTAAAGGAAGTTTTAAGAGCCTGCGATATTTTATATGTATCAAGGCCGACTGCTGTTAATCTAATGTGGGCGATAAACAGAATGAGGGATTTAATAAATACTCTTAAGGAAGATAGTATTGATAAAATATGTGATGCTATAAAGGATGAAGCTGATAAAATAGCAAAGGAAGATGAGAATATAAATAAAAAAATTGCTGAGCATGGGAACAATATAATACCACAAAATGCAAGAATACTTACCCACTGCAACACAGGTGCCCTTGCAACATCAGCCTATGGAACAGCTCTTGGTGTTATAAGGGAGGCGCATTATAGCGGGAAAAATATATTCGTATATGCCGATGAAACAAGGCCGCGCCTTCAGGGAGCAAGGCTTACTGCCTTTGAGCTTGTTAAGGAGAAAATACCTGCAAAGCTTATACCTGACAATGCTGCTGCAACCCTTATAAGGGATGGTAAGGTTGATGTTATTATAGTCGGAGCTGACAGAATAGCATTAAATGGAGATACAGCAAACAAGATAGGAACCTTTATGCTATCAGTTATAGCAAAGGTATACAACGTTCCTTTTTATATAGCAGCACCCACATCAACAATAGATTTTAATATAGAATCGGGAAAGGAAATAGTAATAGAAGAGAGGGACAGCAGGGAAGTTACACATATAGAAGGCATAAGAATTGCCCCAGAAGGTATAGATGTTTACAATCCTGCCTTTGATGTAACGCCTAATGAGAATATAACGGGGATAATTACTGAAAAGGGAATAATAACAAAACCCTTTAGAGAAAACATATTAAAGCTTAAATTATAGGCGGTGGCTTTTAGCTGCCTATAATTTTTGTATAAAAGTAGACATGCATAGGGACGGTTAGTATGAAAAAGTTACTTTACAAAAAAGGAAAAAAGTACAAGCACAGGCAAGCACAGGGACGGTTACTTATTTCATACACAATATCTGCAAAATTAGGGGGACATGCATAAAAAATTATTGGTAATTAATATAATAAGTAACCGTCCCTCCTGTTTACTAATAAATTTAAAAGTAACAAACTTTTTCATATAATTGTTGCGGCTATTTATTAGTCACTTATTATATGAAAGAATAGTGGCAAGGTTAATAAGGCAAAATATTTAAAGCAAAGTTTAAGGAGGTAAAGTATGGATAAGGCGATTATTGGCGGAACTGGTGTATATGATATAGGAAACAGCACTTCTATGGAAGTTGATACGATTTACGGCAAAGCTTATGTTGATATAGTAAATGTTGATGGTGAAAAGATAGTTTTCCTTGCAAGGCACGGTAAGGGGCATTCAAATCCCCCGCATCTTATAAATTACAGAGCAAACATGAAAGCTTTAGAGCAGCTTGGGGTAAAATATGTGTATGCAACGGCAGCGGTAGGCTCATGCAATGAAAACTATTCTGTCGGGGATGTTGTTGTAATTAAAGATTTTATAGATTTTACAAAATCAAGACCTAATACGTTTTATGAAGGAGGAGAAACAGGGGTTGTACATACTGATATGAGCGAGCCCTACTGCAGGAATTTAATATCAAAATTCTATGATGAGGCTAAAAAGCTTTCAATCGATATAAAGGGAGAGGCAGTCTACTGCTGTACTGAAGGGCCGAGATTTGAAACAGCCTCTGAAATTAGAATGTACAAAAGCCTTGGGGCTGATGTTGTGGGAATGACAAACGTTCCAGAGGTTGTACTATCAAAGGAGCTTGGAATGTGCTACAGTGCTGTTGGAATTATAACTAACTTTTGTACTGGTATAGGCGGTGATATAGAACTTCATGACATCGAAGGGGCAATGAATAAAAACAAGGAAGCTGTAACAAAGGCTTTTATTAATGTTTTTAAAGGTGAGCTTAATCAAAATAACTGCAAATGCAAAGACAGCAGAATAAGATTATAGGAGGATAATATGGCTATAAAATATGAAGATATAAGGATTCAAATAGTTGAAGCAGGAAAGAATATGTTAAAATCAAATCTTGTTGTTGGTACTTGGGGGAATATAAGCGTAAGGCTTCCTGATAATAAAGGCTTTGCTATAACTCCAAGCGGCGTTGATTATAATATAATTGAGCCCCATGATATTGTTTTGATGGATTTTAATGGGAATATAATCGATGGAAATAAAAAGCCATCAATTGAGTATAATCTTCACAGCAGTATATATGCTGTTAGGGAGGATGTAAATTCTGTTGTTCATACCCATAGTGAGTACTGCACAGCCTTTGCAATTGCAAGAAAGCCCATTCCTGCTGCAGCGGAGGATTTAGTGCAGATAGTTGGAGGGGATGTAAGGGTAAGTTCCTATGCATTACCTGGCACGAAGGAACTTGGAGAGGCAGCAGTTGCGGCTCTTGAGGGAAGAAATGCTGCGATTTTGGCAAACCACGGATGCGTTGCCGCTGCAAAGGATTTAAAGGAGGCGCTGAAGGCTGCTGCAGTTGTTGAAAAGTCTGCAAAGGCAGCAATATTTGCAAATATTTTAGGTGGAGTTGTTGAGCTTTCTCAAGGGGACATCGATGCTATGAGAGATTTTTATCTTAATAAATACGGTCAAAGATGAAAAACTTTCTAATGTTAATTGGTAAGTAGAATCTTATATTATAAAATATTGTATTCTTTAAATAAAAGAAGGAAAGAACTTAAATAGTTTTGCATGCCTATTTATTGTGTAAGATAAAGAAAAATTAATGAAGATTGATGGAGGGAAAAATGGAAAAATATAAAGACTATGGTTTTGATACAAAAGCTATACACGAAGGCTCAAAGAGTAATCCTGACAACGCTTTAAATCCGCCTATATTTCAAACATCAACCTTTACCTTTGATAGTTTAGAGCATGCAGAGGATGTTATGAGCTTTAAAAGCAGCGATTATGTTTACACAAGGGGAAACAATCCAACCCTAAGGCTTTTTGAAAATAAAATGGCAGCTTTAGAGGAAGGAGAAGGGGCTGTTGCTTTCTCATCAGGCATGGCGGCAATAAGCAGCGTTCTTTTTTCTCTTTTAAAGCCTAATGACAGCGTTATAGTCCACAGAACATTATATGGTTCAACATTTAGCGTTGCAAACACTCTTCTTCCAAAGTATGGAATTAAATGCAAAACCGTTGATATGAGAAATATTGATGAATTAAAAAATTCTATAGATGAGAGCGTAAAGGTTGTTTATTTTGAAACTCCCTGCAATCCTAACCTTGAAATAATAGACATTAAAGAAGTATGCGATGCTGTAAGGGGTAAAAATATAAAGGTTGTTGTTGATAATACCTTTGCATCTCCCTATTTTCAGCGTCCTTTAACTTTAGGTGCTGATGTAGTGGTTCACAGTGCAACAAAATACATTTGCGGGCATGGAGACGTAGTTGCAGGTGTTGCAGTTTCAAAGGATATCGACTACATAAACCGCTTAAAGTTTGATTATATGTGTGAGTTTGGAGGAGCATTAAGCCCCTTTAACGCCTGGCTTCTAATAAGAGGACTTAAGACTCTTGGAGTCAGGATGAGGGAGCATGAGAAAAACGCAATTGAAATAGCAAAATTTTTAAGAGAGCATAAATACGTTAAAAAAGTTTACTATCCGGGCCTTGAAGATTTTGAAGGGCACATTATTGCTAAAAAGCAGATGAAGGGCTTTTCGGGAATGGTAAGCTTTGAAATTGAAGGCGGGCTTGACAGAGCTAAGAAATTTGTAAATTCTCTAAAGCTCATTAAAATAGCAGTAAGCCTTGGAGACTGCGAGAGCTTAATCGAAATACCTTCGCTTATAACCCACAGAGGTTATCCTGAGGAGAAACTTTTAGATTTTGGATTTTCAAAGGATTTAATAAGGATTTCAGCAGGGCTTGAAGATATAGATGATATAATTTATGATTTACAGCAGGCATTTAAACTAATTAATGACTAAAGCTGTCTAATCCTTCTATAAGTTGGGGCAGTTCACTTATAAAATATAGATAAGAACAGCTCTTTTTATATAGCAGCTAATTGTTATAATTTACCTTGAATACTAAGCTGACAAATTACATTAGCTGAGGATTTCAAGACTTTGGTATAAATTATCAAAGTCTTTTTTATGGGATTTATATTTAAAGTATAAAAAAGTATTGAATTAAATATTGATAAAAGTACATCTATAGTATATTTTAGTATTTAGTTAAAATATTTAAGATACTTCATGGGGAGGTTCATATGAATACTTATTATTATCTTTTTTATTCCTTTATTTTTTACGCTTTTTTTGGATGGGTTCTTGAGGTAATATTTCATATTTATACTCAAAAGAAATTTATAAACAGAGGATTCTTATATGGTCCTATTTGCCCTATATACGGGGTTTCGGCTGTGTTTTTTATTGTATTTTTAAGCCGGTTTAATAATAATTATGTACTTATATTTTTTGGAGGAGCTCTTGTTGCATCTATAATTGAGCTTGTAACTGGTTATCTTATGGAAGTTTTATTCAATTCAAAATGGTGGGATTACAGCAATGAGAAATTCAACATAAAAGGATTTATATGTCTTAGATTTTCAATAATATGGGGATTTCTCTCAGTAGTTTTTATGAAATTCATAAATCCTCCTGTTTCAAGGATTATATTTTGGATTATGAAAAATTTTGGAGAAGTTTTATATAGTTTCCTTTTTGCTGGGCTGATTGTTGATATAGTGCTTACTGTAAACAGCCTAATTGCTTTTAAAGTATTATTTAAAGAGCTTCAGGAAATACTCCTTGAAACAAAATCCAGTATGGAGGAGCTTAAAGAGAATTTAGCCCTTGAAGTAAGGGAGAAAATTGAAGGAAGGATAGGATATCTTTCTGATGTAAAGGAAAGGCTTATAGCAAGAATAAGCCAGAGACAAATATATCTTATAAAGGCATACCCTCATATGAAATCTAAAAAATTTGATTTGGCTATAGAGGACATTAGAAAAAGGATTCACCTAAAATAGTGCCACCCAGTTGACAAGTGACAAACTTATGGATTGGCTTTACTATTATAAATTTTTTAAATTAAATAGTATATTGACTGTAAAGTTTACCATCGATATAATTAAAATGAAGCACGAAATGGGTTTCGAAGTTTTAAAAAAGAGGTGTAAGTATTGACAACAATCTATGATATATCTAAAGCTACAGGTTTTTCACCTACAACAGTTTCAAAGGCTTTAAACGATTATTCTGATGTAAGCGAAAAAACTAAACAAATAATCTTAAAAAAGGCAAGTGAGATGGGATATATTCCAAATTCCCATGCGAGAATCTTAATTACAAAAAAGTCTTGGACTATAGGAATACTATTTGACGAAAAGCTTAATATAGGGATGAAACACCCATATTTTAATGCAATTATTGAGAGCTTTAAGGAAAATGTAGAATCAAGAGGTTATGATCTGCTGTTTATCTCAAAAGATTTAGGAGGCAATAGAACAACTTATTTAGATCACTGTATTATAAGAGGTATAGATGGAGTTATAATAATTACCTCACATCCTAATAATGAGCAAATAATAGAACTTATTAATAGCGATTTTCCATGTGTATTAATAGACAATGAATGTAACAGAAAAAGCAGTATTCACTCAGATGATGTTAGAGGATGTTATTTAGCAGTCGAGTACCTTTACTCATTAGGCCATAGGAAAATAGCTCATATATATGGAAGTAAAGATACGTTTGCGGGTAATGTAAGATTAAATGAATTCATAAATTCTCTGAAAAAATTTAACTTACCAAAAATAGATGAATACTTAGTTGATGGTGGTTATTTCTCCTTTGACGGTGGTTATAATGCTATGAAAAAGCTTTTGGAATTGGAAGATTTGCCGACTGCTGTATTTACAGCAGGTGACTTTATGGCCGTTGGAGCAATTAGTGCTATAAAGGAAAAGGGATTAAGAGTACCTGAAGATATATCAATTATTGGATATGATGATTTGGATATATGTAAATACGTAACCCCAAGGCTTACAACTATTAAACAGAATACAGATTTAATAGGAAAAAATGCAGCAGATATTTTAATAAATGAAATTGATAAAAAGATTTGCAGAACATCGATGATTATTCCAGTAGAATTAGTCGTTAGAGATTCCTGCAAACCTATAAAATAAATGTAATTTTTTCTTCTTATCGAAATCGATTTCGAAAAATGAAATTTAAGAAGCTATAAAAACTTTTTGGAAAATAATTGCTTAAATAAAAAGTAATATGTAACTATAATGCAAATAATGATTTTAATTAAAATATAAATCAACATAAGAATCAATTTTATTATGGAGGATAAATATGAACAGCTGTTATTTTGATAAAAAAAACAGATTTGTTATAGAAAATTTTAATAATGCAAAGCCATTTTCAAGCTTTTTACCTGGAATAGCAGGTAAAAAGGGAATTCCAATGTGGATTTTTTATGTAAATAGAGGGCAATGCATATCAGCCTTTGGTACAAAAAACAAGGATAATCCAATAATGGAATTTTTCCCAGCTTATAAATGCTACCAAAATGTTCAAAGTACAGGATTTAGAACCTTTATAAAGTTTGTCGATAGTAAAGATATATATGAACCCTTTTTAAACATTAGAAATAATTCAAAAATATATCAAAAAATGTATGTTGGAATGAATGAGTTAGAAATAGAAGAGGTTAATAATGAAAAGGGTATTAAAGTAAATGTGCTTTATTATATGCTGCCACAGGAGAAGATAGCTGCACTTGTTAGAAAAGTTACAATTAAAAATATATCAAGCAAGAAATTGAACCTTGAAATTTTAGATGGTATGCCAGCACTACTTCCTTATGGTATAAGTGATGAGGGATTAAAGAAGGTAGGGAATACACTTAAAGCGTGGATGGAAGTATACGATTACGAAGAGGGAACACCAATTTTTAGAATGAGATCATCGTCAAAAGATAGTGTAAATGTAAGTGAATTTAAAGAGGGCAATTTTTATTTATCATTTAAAGATGTAAAGGGATATAAGAAGTTAATAAAGCCAATAGTCGATGCTAATTTAGTTTTTGGTATGAATACATCTTTTAGCTTTCCAGATATATTTGCAAATAATTCTATTGAAGATATATTGAGTAGAAAACAAATAACTTCAAATAAAGTGCCCTGTAGTTTTTCAGCAGCAAGTGTTGAATTAGATGATAGTGAAACTATAGATATTTATGAAGTTATTGGACATACGATAGAGGTTTCAGTTTTAAAGAGCTATATAGATAAATTTAGCAGCGAAGTATATATAAACGAAAAATATTTACAGGGAAACGAAATTATAGAGAAAATAACAGATGACATAAATACAAATACATCTTCAAAGTTATTTGATGAATACTGCAGGCAAAGTTATTTAGACAATATATTAAGAGGAGGTTATCCTGTTGTTTTCAATAAAGGGGATAAAACCTTTGTCTATTACGTGTATTCAAGAAAGCATGGAGATTTAGAAAGAGACTACAACGATTTTTCACTTCAGCCGGAATACTATTCAAGTGGAAATGGAAACTATAGAGATGTAAACCAAAATAGAAGAAATGATGTTTTCTTTAGACCAGAGGTAAAAAGCTACAACATAAAGACCTTTATGAATTTAATTCAAGCAGATGGATATAATCCTCTTGTAATTAATGGGGTTAAATATAGAGTAAATAAAGATGATTTAAATTTTGTTGATGAATTGGCTGAAGAAGGAAATATTTTAAAGAAATTTTTAACCAACTCCTTTACAATTGGCAACCTGTTTACTTTTATAGAACAAAAGAATATAAAGCTTAAGGTTTCAGAAGAGGAACTACTAAAAAAGATTATGGAGAATGTTGAGGAAGAGGTTTATGCAGTTCATGGAGAAGGCTTCTGGACTGATCACTGGACATACAATTTAGACTTAATTGAAAACTATTTAGAGGTTTATCCTGATAAGAAGAGAGATTTATTATTTAATGAGTATGACTACACATATTTTGACAACAGCGAAGTTGTTCTTCCAAGGGAAAAAAGATATGTATTATCAAACGGTAAAGTTAGGCAGTACAATTCTCTCATTGAAGATGAAGAAAAGAAGAAGCTTATAAAAAATAGAAAAACATATAAAAATTTAATGAGGGAAGGCAAGGGTTTTGGTGAAATATACAAAACAAACCTTATTGTAAAATTGGTAAATCTTGCTTGCATAAAATTTGCAACAATAGATCCTTGTGGTATGGGAATAGAGATGGAGGCAGGAAAACCAGGCTGGTATGATGCATTAAATGGTTTACCGGGATTATTTGGCTCTTCAGTGGCAGATGCCTACGAGCTTGTTAGACTATCTAATTTCATAATCGATGTATTAAAGGAATATTATGAGGAAGAAATCAAATTGCCAGTTGAAGTTTTTGATTTGATTGAAAAGGAAGTAGAGCTTTTGAGAGCTTATTACAAGTCACAAGAAGATATAGATTACAATCTCTGGTCACAGATGTCTGATTTACGTGAAAAATACAGAGAAGAAGTTAAATTTGGTTTTGAAGGAAAAGAAGTTTTAGTAAAGGCAGAGCTGCTTGCTAATAAAATTTTAGAGCTAAAAAATAAGCTCCAGACAGGATTAGAAAAAGCCAAAGAAGAAAATGGAGGCATTATGCCAACATACTTCTACTATGATGTTCAGGAATATGAAGTTATTGAAAGTAACAGTGAAGATAAAGATGATGAAGATGAGCAAGTGTATGTTAGAGTGCTTAAGTTTAAGCAGCATAAGATGCCGCTGTTTTTAGAGGGGGTAGTTAGAGGGTTTAAAATCTATAATGATAAAGAGCTTTTAAGCAGTGTTTACGATAAAGTAAAAGAAAGTGATTTGTTTGATAGAAAGCTAAAGATGTATAAGGTAAACGCATCACTTAATAATGAGACAATAGAGATTGGTAGAGCAAGAGCCTTCACACCAGGCTGGCTTGAAAATGAATCGATATGGATTCATATGGAATATAAATATATGCTTGAAATATTAAAGAGCGGCCTTTATGACGAGTTTTATAGCGACTTTAAAAATGTTTTAATTCCATTTATGGATATAGGCGTATACGGCAGAAGCCCACTTGAAAATTCATCCTTTATTGCAAGCAGTGCTAATGTTGATGAATCAATACATGGAACTGGATTTGTTGCAAGATTAAGCGGTGCTACTGCAGAATTTTTAAGTATATGGAGACTTATGTTTGTAGGTAAAAATCCATTTAAAATGACAGAGGGGAGGCTAACTTTAAGCTTTAATCCAGCTCTGATAGAATGGCTATTTGATGAAGAAAACAAACTTAGCTTTAATTTCTTAGGAAGATGCAGGGTTACTTACTACAATACTTATAGAAAAAATACCTATGAAATAGATTCTTCAAATCAAAGGATAGTTCTTTACCTGTTGGATGGAAGTAAGGTAGAGATATCAGGAAATGTAATTGAAGAAGAATATGCAATCAAAGTGAGAGAAGGAAAAGTAAGCAAGATAGATATCTATATGCAATAATGCATTTTGTACATGTAAAATTATAAAGTAGGAGGCCCATATTATGAATAAATTTAAATCATGGGGATTTGTTAATGAAAATGGGGATTTTGAGCTTGAAAATCCTGAAAAAAGCAGTTATTTATATTTCCCTATTGCAAATGAAGCTGGTATTATGTCATCAATTACCCCTACATTAAATGGAGATATTAAGTCCGGCCAGAATACTTTTCTTTTGCTTCCTGTATCAGCGGAGGATTTACACAATACGAGAAGCTCAAGAAATTTTTGGATTAACATTAAAGGATTTGAACCATGGTCTGTTAGTGGCAACTCACCAATGCAGTTAGGGTATACCTTTCAAGAAAATTCTCCTGAAAGTGTTAAATTAGAAGCAGGTTTTTTATGGCATAAGGTAACGAGGGAGAATAATGATTTAGGAATAAAGGCAGAGATTTTGAACTTTGCACCTGCTGACAATCATAAGGTTGAATTAATGAAGGTTAGTATTACAAACACAGGGGAGGATACTAAAACAATAGCTCCAACTGCTGCAATTCCTATATATGGACGTTCAGCAGATAATTTAAGAGACCATAGACATGTTACTTCACTGCTTCATAGAATTAAAACAACTGATAATGGTGTAGTAGTAAAACCTGCACTTTCATTTGATGAAAGAGGTCATAAGACAAATGATGTAATTTATTCAATACTTGGCGTTGAAGATAATGGGGACAAACCTATTGGATTTTTCCCAGAAGTTGAAGAATTTATTGGCGAAGGCGGAAGTTTTGAATGTCCTGAAGCAGTATTCTGCAATAAAGAGCCATATTCTAAGTCTTTGGATATGTTTGAAGGTTATGAAGCTATAGGTGCAATAAGATTTAAAGATGTAGAACTTTCAGCGGGTGAAACTAAGACATTTATTATTATGATGGCAATAAATGAAGAAGGCGATGAAACAGAAAATGAAGTTCTTATAAGTAAATATGGAAACCTTGAAAAGATTGATAGGGCTTTAGATGAGTGTAAAAAATATTGGAATAACAAATTAAGCAGGCCAGAATTTAATACTGGTGATGAAAAGTTTGATAGGTGGATGAAGTGGATTAACCTGCAGCCAATTTTAAGAAGAATATATGGATGTTCATTCCTACCTCACCACGATTATGGCAGAGGGGGAAGAGGATGGAGAGATTTGTGGCAGGATTGCCTTGCACTTTTAATAATGGAACCAGATGAGGTTAGAAAGCTTCTTTATAATAATTACGCTGGTGTGAGAATAGATGGGAGTAATGCTACAATAATTGGTTCAAAACCTGGTGAATTTATTGCAGATAGAAATAATATAGCAAGAATATGGATGGACCATGGTGCATGGCCTTTCCTTACTACAAAATTATATTTAGATTTAAGTGGAGATTTAAGCTTCTTATTAGAAGAACAGGAATATTTCAAGGATAGACTTTCAAGCAGATGTACTGATTTTGATGACACTTGGACAATTGAAGAAGGTAACAAATTAAAAACTTTTGATGGAGTAATTTATAAAGGAACTATTTTAGAGCATATTTTAATTCAACATCTTACACCCTTCTTTAATGTGGGAACGCATAATAATATTAGACTTGAAGGCGCAGATTGGAATGATGGACTTGATATGGCGCCTGAAAAGGGAGAGAGCGTTGCATTTACTGCTTTATATGGAAGCAATTTAATTGAGTTTGCAAAAATATTAAAAGAATTAAAGGGAAGATATTCCATTGAAGAAATAGATTTAGCCGAAGAAATGACGATACTACTCGATTCTTTAAATGTACCTATAAATTATGATTCAGTAGAAGAAAAAGTTAACTTATTAAAGACATATTTTAAAAGCTGTAAGAATAAAATATCAGGAAGAAAAGTTAAGGTATCAATTGATGAACTGATAAAGGATTTAGAAATAAAAGGGAAATGGATAATCAATCATATTAGAAATAATGAATGGATTAAAAACTCTGAAGGTTATGAGTGGTTTAATGGCTATTATGATAATTCAGGAAATAGAGTAGAAGGAGACCATGCAAATGGTACAAGAATGAATTTAACAAGTCAAGTATTTACTACAATGGGTGGTGCTGCTACAGAAGAGCAAATTGAAAAAATTATAGAATCTGCAAATAAATATTTAAAGGATGATAAGGTAGGAGGATATAGACTTAATACTAACTATCATGAAGTTAAAAAGGATTTGGGAAGACTTTTTGGTTTTGCCTTTGGACACAAGGAAAATGGTGCGATGTTCAGCCATATGGCAGTAATGTATGGAAATGCCCTTTACAAGAGAGGTTATGTAGAAGCGGGATATGAGGTAATTAATTCCATATATTCACATTGTATAAATTTTGAAAAGAGTAGAATATACCCTGGAATTCCAGAATATATAAACGAAAAGGGAAGGGGTATGTATCACTATCTTACAGGTTCAGCAAGCTGGATGCTATTAACAGTGCTTAATGAAGTATTTGGAGTTAAAGGTTATTTTGGAGATTTAGTAATAGAACCTAAATTAATAGATAAGCAGTTTGACAGTGAAGGTAAAACTTCTGCTACGGCTCTATTTGCCCAAAGAAGTATTAAGGTTAAATATGTTAATAGAAATAAATTAAACTATGGAGAATATAAAATATTGTCTTTAAGCATAGATGGAAACAAAGTAGAATGCAGTATATATGAAAATAAAGCGGTAATAGAAAGAAAGGTTATAGAAGCATTAGATGGTGATAAGCTTCACGATATAGTTGTAGAACTCGGTTAATTAATATTTTCAAAAGATAAAAAGCTCATCTCTTAATAGAGTTGAGCTTTTAAAATTTTATTTAATCTTTTGCATTTAACAAATAGTATTTAATTAAATAAGTCATTAATACTTGTGAATAACGAATTATATTTTTATAAATTTTACTTTTAATTCACATTAAAGGGTTTAAATGCATACAAAAAAGTAAGGGGTGGTAATATGGGCTCTATGAGTAAACTTTTTAACAGGATTTATGATATGGAATTGTATGAAATACAAAGAAGTTTTCCATATTTAGGGGAAGGAATAAGCAGGGCTGTTTTTGCTGTAAATAATGATTATGTGGTAAAGGTTGCAAAGGATTTAGACGGGGATTATCAGTGTAAAGTTGAATATTATGTTTATACCCACACAAACAAAATATTGAAAGACTACCTTTGCCCTATTGTATGGTATAAAAGGGGAATGATTGCAATGCCTCGGGCAATACCACTATCTTATTATATAAGAGAGCCCTATATAGATATTTCGAAAGTAAGAAGCGATAGAAATTCCTATGAAGATTTAATAAGACTATCAAATAAATTCAACCTTTTGTTTGAGGATATAGTTTCAACAAGTTCCTGGGGGATTTTAAACAATAGGATGGTTTTAATTGATTATGGATGTACAAACTAAAAGAGTGCCACCCAGTTGACAAGTGACAAACTCGTGAATAGGGTTGTCGCTATCAATTGTGTGGCATTTTATCATGTTCATTAAAGAATAAAATGTCTATTGTAATTTTAATTCTAAATCTCAATAACTCTATTAGCTATATTATTAAAATTGCATAAATATGGTATACTTAATAATGTATTAATTTAAAAAGCAAGGATTTGTTTTTGGTCGATTTAAAAATCGTATAAGAGGTGACGTTATGAATAGAGATGTTCGTTGGAAACAGAGGTTTTCAAATTATAAAAAAGCAGTTGCTCAGCTTACAGAGTTTATAGAAAAGGGAGAGCTTAATAAGTTTGAAGTTCAAGGGCTTATACAGTGCTTTGAATATACTTTTGAATTGGCATGGAAGACTATGAAGGATTATCTTGAAATGGAAGGATTTGATGTTAAAAGTCCAAGAACAACAATACAGACTGCATTTCAAATACAATTAGTTGAAGATGGACATACATGGATTGATGCATTGGAAAAAAGGAATTTAATGTCTCATACTTATAATGAAGAGATTGTAAAGGAAGTAGAAGAGCTTATTCGTAATAATTATTATCCTCTTATAAAGGAGTTATGTTCTAAATTGGAGGAATTGGAATGAATTTTGGATTGAGGGATTCGGATATTGAATATATAAGGGATGCAATGAAAAGATTTAAAGATATAGAGAAGGCAGTAATATTTGGTTCAAGGGCAAAAGGGAATTATAAAGCAGCATCCGATGTTGATATTGCTATTTACGGGGAAAAAATAAACTTTGATATTTTATCGAAACTCCATGCAATGCTTGAAGAGGAAAGTCCTATGCCATATTTTTTTGATATAGTTGACTATTCTCATTTAAATCATAAAGAGCTTAAAGAGCATATAGATAGGGTAGGAATGGTAATATATGAAAAATAAAAAATGATACTAAAAGAGTGCCACCCAGTTGATAGGTGACAAACTAAGGATTAGGGTTGTCATTATCAACTGGGTGATACTTTTTTTATAATATTATTAAATTTTTATTACATACTAAAACATATAAAGAAATTCTGCTATTATAGAATTAGCCCATATCCTTTGGAGTGGGACTAATTTAAAGAGGTGGAAAAAATGAAAATTGGTTTTATTGGCGCTGGAAAGGTGGGATGTGCCTTTGGACGCTATCTAACTGAGACAGGACTTGATGTTGAAGGTTTCTACAGCAGGTCTGTTTTATCGTGTCAAAGTGCTGCAGACTTTACAAAGACAAAGGTTTTATCCTTAGAGGAGCTTATCTTATCCTGTGACTACATATTCATTACAACTCCCGATAATGCAATATCATCTCTTTGGGAGAGACTTAAAGATTTTGATTTAAAAGGAAAAAACATATTTCATATGAGCGGGTGCTTGACCTCTGATGTTTTTTGTGATGCAAAAAAAATCGGGGCTTTTTCTTATTCACTTCATCCCCTTTATCCCTTTACTGACAGAGAGTGTTATAAATTTTTAAAGGATGTTATTTTTTCTGTAGAAGGAGAAAATATAAATAACATAAAATCTTTTTTAGACTTAGCAAAACTTAAATATTTTTTAATAGATAAAAATAATAAGGCAAAATATCATGCAGCTGCAGTTTTTGCTTCAAATTATATTGTATCTTTAGCTAAAATTTCCAAGGAAATAATGTTAGAGTGCAATATGGATGAAAAGTTTATAGTTGATGCAATATATCCTCTTATGCAGGGAGCCCTTTTAAACATAAAAGAAAAGGGTGTTGAAGATTCTTTAACAGGGCCAATAGTCAGGGGAGATTATAACACTATAAAGCTTCATCTTGACAGCATTGAAAAATATAAGGAAATATATAAAAGTTTAGGACTTACAGCACTTAATATTGAAATGGAAAAATTAGAGGGCTGCAAAGATGAAGAATGTAAAGAAAAGATGGAAAAGCTAAATAAAATAGAAAAAATGTTAAGGGGAGATAAGTAATGAAAAATACAGTTGCAACTTTTAAAGAGGCAAAGGAAAAGGGTATAAAGCTTACTATGCTCACGGCCTATGATTATTCCTTTGCAAAGCTTGTTGATGAGGCAGGAATTGATGGAATATTAGTCGGTGACTCCCTTGGCATGGTAGCTTTAGGCTATGAAAACACATTATCCGTTACAATTGATGATATGATTCATCATATAAAGGCGGTAAGGCGTGGGGCTGAAAATGCTCTTATAGTTGGAGATATGCCTTTTCTTTCATATCATATATCAGTTGAGGATTCTATAAAAAACGCAGGAAGGCTTGTTCAAGAGGGAGGATGCCATGCTGTAAAGCTTGAAGGAGGAATTGAGGTTTTAGATAAGGTAAAGGCTATTATAAAAGCTCAAATACCTGTTATGGGGCATATCGGATTAACTCCCCAGTCGGTAAATATGCTTGGGGGCTTTAAGGTTCAGGGTAAGTCAAAGGAACAGATAAAAAAGCTTATAGATGATGCAAAGTATCTTGAGGAGGCAGGAGTATTTTCAATAGTTTTAGAGGCTGTTCCTGATGAGGTGGCAAAAATTATTACTGAATCAATATCAATTCCAACCATAGGAATTGGTGCAGGAAAATACTGCGACGGACAGATTCTTGTTATAAACGATATGCTTGGGCTTTTCAGCGATTTTACCCCAAAGTTTGTAAAAAGGTATAGAAACCTTGGAGAGGAAATAAAGTCAGGAATTTTAGAGTATATTGAAGATGTAAGAGGGGGAAAATTCCCTGAGGATGTGCATTCTTTTAAGCTTAATAAGGAAATTTCCGATGAGATAAAAAAGCTGTATTAGTAAAACAAGACAATATAATTTTAGCCTTATAAGCACAGGCATATTATATCAAAACAGTTTGATTAATTCTTAAATTAGGTAAGTGCTCTAAAACAATTTGATATATTAAGTTTTATTTTAAATTCTTTTATAATAGAAATTTAGTTCTGTCAATGTATTTAAATTGCTTGGTGAATTAAAGATAGAATAATTTTTAAAAAATTTGGCTTCTAAAGATTTTGCTTATATATTTTTTAAAGCAGCTTTAAATATTTGCTTTATAAAATAATATTATGATTAAAGTTAATTTTATAAAAAATTGCATAAGCTAAATTGATATTTGTGCCGGATATAAACGGCAGGATGGAGGATGCTATGAAAATAATAAGAAGCGTAACTGAGATGAAAAGTGTTATTAACGATATAAAAAATATTAAAAAGAGCATAGGCTTTGTGCCTACTATGGGGTATCTTCACGATGGACATAAAAGCCTTATTGAAAGGGCAAGATTAGAAAACGATGTCGTTGTAGTGAGCATATTTGTAAATCCCACTCAGTTTGGACCTGCGGAGGATTTTGAAAGATACCCAAGAGACGAGGTGAGAGATAAAAAAGTATGCCTTGATGCAGGGTGTGATATTATATTTATGCCAGAGAGCAGCGATATGTATAAGGATAATTATTCTACTTATGTTGAGGTTTTAAATTTAACAGAAGGGCTTTGCGGTGCTTCAAGGCCTGGTCATTTTAGAGGGGTTGCAACGGTTGTTACAAAGCTTTTTAATATAGTAAAACCTGACAGGGCATACTTTGGGGAAAAGGACGCTCAGCAGCTTGCTGTAATAAAAAGAATGGTTGAAGATTTGAATATGGATGTTGAAGTTGTAGGATGCCCAATAATAAGGGAAAGGGATGGCCTTGCATTAAGCTCGAGAAATACATATCTTAGCGAGGATGAAAGAGTACAGGCCCTAAATCTTTATAAATCCTTAAACCTTGCAAAGAATATGATAGATAAGGGAGAGAGGGATGTAAAAATAATTAGGGACGAGATGATAAAACTTATAAATACTGCAAAGGATGCAAAGATTGATTATGTTGAATTTGTTAATGCCAAAAATTTAAAGCCGATAGATAGGATTAAAGGGGAAGTTTTGATAGCCCTTGCGGTTAAAATAGGGAAAACAAGGCTTATAGATAATATGAGAATAAAATGTGAAGAATGATACAAAGGAGGATAATATGCTTTTAAATATGTTAAAATCAAAGATACACAGGGCAACGGTTACAGAGGCAAACCTTAACTATGTTGGAAGTATTACAATAGATGAGGATTTAATGGATGCAGCAGGGCTTTTGGAAAACGAAAGGGTTCAGATTGTAAACATAAACAACGGTAAAAGGTTTGATACCTATGTTATAAAGGGAGAAAGAGGGAAAGGTCAGATATGCCTTAACGGTGCAGCAGCAAGGCTTGTTCATCCTGGGGATAAAATAATAATAATGGCCTACTGCTTTGTAGATTATAGCGAGGCCAAGGATATAAAACCAAAGGTTGTGCTTGTAGACGATAATAATAGGGTAGAAAGGATTATACAGGAAAGAGAGGGAATGGTGGTTTAGTGCAAGGGAGATGACAAGTAACAAAAAGGTTCTTTTTATTCTTGACTCAATTAGTTAAAATTTACCTTTGCGTTTATGTTATATTTCAAATTAAAATTATAGCGAAATACTACTCATGAATTAACTTTAGAAAGAATTGATATTATGAATTAAGCAGGAAGTTATTTGATAACAGCCTGCTTTTTTATTTATATAAGTTTTTATTTTGTCAATTGGGTGGCACTATACTATCCTAAGGCTCAAATCTAAGGATTTGTAGGAGTGGGTTATGGCACCGGTTGAAATAAAGTCAACCCCTGTTTTTGCAATATCGCTTATAGTATCTAAGCTTACATTCCCTGAAACTTCAGTTAAAGCCCTGCCGTCTATTAACGAAACGGCTTCTTTAATAAGCTCAATGCTCATATTATCAAGCATAATAATATCAGCATTGCATTTTAAAGCCTCCCTTACCATGTCTAAATCTTCCGTTTCAACTTCAATCTTTTTAAGGTTGGAGTATCTTTTTTTAACAAGTTCTACTGCATTATATATTCCACCTGCTGCCTTTATATGGTTATCTTTAATTAATATCCCGTCGGACAGGTTAAACCTGTGATTTACAGCACCTCCAACCCTTGTGGAATATTTTTCAAGAATTCTAAGGGTTGGGGTTGTCTTTCTTGTATCAAGAAGCTGAGCCTTTGTTCCTTCTATCCTTTTTATAAATTCCCTTGTAAGCGTTGCAATACCGCTCATCCTTTGTATAAAATTAAGGGCAGTTCTCTCACCAATAAGTATATTTTTTGTTTTGCCTCTTAATGTGCATACGACATCTCCTTTTTTTATTTCATTACCATCCTTTTTTAAAACCTGAACATCAACATCTCCTAAAATTTCAAAAACCCTTTTAAATACGAAAATTCCAGCTAAAATTCCATCCTGCTTTGCATAAAGATTTGCACTGCTTTGCAGGCTATCTGATATTATCGCCTCAGTTGTTATGTCCTCATAGGTTACATCTTCGTTTAAAGCATCTATGATAAGTTTATCAATAACTGATAAGTTCATCCTTAAGATCCCACCTTTTTTCTTTTATTAAATCTATTGCTATTTTTAAGTTTTCTCTTTTTACCATTTCAAAGTCGGTTATAATCTTTGGGCTTACTTTCTTAAGAGGGGTTTTATCTGAAAGGTTATTAATATAATCTGCAGCCCTTCTTGAAAATACTAAGCCTTCAAGGAGGGAGTTGCTTGCAAGGCGGTTTTCGCCGTGAACACCGCTGCAGGATACTTCCCCTGCTGCAAAAAGGTTTTCCATAGAAGTTTTAGAATACAAATCAACCTCAATTCCTCCCATAAAATAATGCTGGGCAGGGGCAACGGGTATAGAATCCTTTGTAATATCTATTCCCCTTTTTAAACACTCGCTGTAGATTTTAGGGAATCTTTGTTTGATATATGAAGAATTCAAATGGGAAAGGCTAAGATAAACGTTAGAGGAATTTGTTTTTTTCATTTCACTGTAAATCTTTGATGACACCTCATCCCTTGGCAAAAGCTCATCTACAAACCTTTCACCCTTAGAATTTAAAAGATGTGCCCCTTCACCTCTTACGCTTTCTGATATTAAAAACCTTCTTTCATTGGTGCTTTCATAAAAGGCTGTTGGGTGAAACTGTATATATTGTATGTCCTTTAGCTTTATGTTGTTTTTAACTGCAATAGAAAGCCCATCTCCTGTTAAAATCCTTTGGTTTGTTGAGTTTTTAAATAAACCTCCAATTCCTCCAGTTGCAAGTATAGTAAACTTGGAAAATATGTTTAGCTGTTTGCTTTCTTTAATAAATATTCCGCCAAGGCATCTGTTGTTTTGGGTTATTAAATCGCAAAGATAAAAGTTTTTATATATCTTTATATTCTTTCTTTTTAAAACCTTTTCTATTAAAGAGTCTGCTACTTCTTTTCCAGTATAATCTTTGTGGTGGACTATTCGGTTTGTGCTGTGGGCACCTTCACGTGTGTATAAAAGGTTATCCTTTGATTTATCAAAATCAACTCCAAGCTCAATAAGCTTTTTTATATTTTCGATAGACTCATCAACAAGAACCCTGACAGCAGTCAAATCGTTTTTATAGTTTCCAGCCCGTAATGTGTCTTCGATAAAGGATGGCTTATCATGCTCATCCTTTGCAGTTGCAATTCCCCCCTGTGCAAGATATGTATTGGTCTTTGTAATATCCCCTTTAGATATAAGGGCAATGTTTAAATCATCTCTCAGGTTAAGTGCAGAATAAAGCCCTGCAATTCCAGTCCCCACTATTAAAACATCACATTCTATATCCATTTTATCACCTTGCTAAAAGAAGCATATTTTCAAGGGCACGTCTTGCCTTATCTGCAACTTCCTTATCAACTTTAATTTCATGTTTCATATATAATAGGCTCTCATATACATCTTTAATTCTTGTTTTCTTCATATTAGGGCAGGTTGCAGTTTTACCAGGGGCGTAGAAATTTTTATGAGGGTTATCCCTTTTTAGCGTATGAATTACTCCTTCTTCTGTTGCTATAACATAGTTTTTGTAGTTTGTGTTTGTAGCATATTCTATTATTTCCTTTGTGCTTCCCACAAAATCGGATATGTCCCTTACATCCTTTTCACATTCAGGGTGGGCTAAAACTACTAAATCCTTTATCTCATCCTTCAGCATAAGTATGCTTTCCTTTGAAATCTTTTTGTGGGTTGGGCAAAATCCCTCCCAAAGAATTATTTCCTTTTCGGGGACCTGCTCTTTAATGTATTCCCCAAGGTTTTTGTCGGGAAGAAAAACTATTTTTTTATTATCAAGCTTTTTTATAATCTTTAGTGCGTTTGAGGAAGTTACAACAACATCGCAAAGGGCTTTAACCTCAGCAGTTGTGTTTATGTAGCACACAAAAGCAGCGTCAGTATGCTTTGCTTTATATTCCGAAAGCTTATCGGTATCCACCATGTCGGCAAGGGGACAGCCTGCATCAACAACAGGAAGGAGCACTGTTTTTTCAGGGGATAAAATCTTTGCGCTTTCTGCCATAAAATGAACCCCGCAAAGGACTATTACATCTTTATCGGATTTTTTTGCAATATCGCTCAAATAAAAGGAATCCCCAACATAATCAGCTGCATCGATTACCTCTAAAAGCTGATAGTTGTGGGCAAGGATTAAGGCATTTTTCTCTTTCTTTAACTTATTTATTTCATCTATCATCTTTACACCTCACTTTACAGTTGTATATACACTATTGTAAATAAAGATAATGTCAATTACAACTATTATTCTTTATTTATTATTAGTAATTTTAGCGTTAATTATTAAGCGAAAAAGGTGCCAGGCACCGGAGAACGGAGAAAACAGAAAAAAAATTCCATGTATTTGATAAGTAACAGCGTAGGAGAAAAAGTGACAGGCACGGGAGAGAGGAGAAGATTAGGTGAAATAAGTAACCGTTCTGGGACAGCGAGGCAGATATAAATGATAGACAAAAAGCCATGATAAAAACAATTCTTTATCATAGCTTTTAAAATCAGCTATTTATTTTTCCCTTTAGGAACTGATTTTTCTTTTTTAGCTTTATATTTAGGTCGTACTATTTTCTTGCCAGATGGGATAGGAACATCATTTGATTTTTTGATAGAAGGGGGAATTATTTTATTTTCCTTTTTCTCTAATTTAGTTTTATCATCATTCTTTTTTATGTTTTTTATATCTAACGTGTTTAAATTTAATTTTTGCTTTTTAATTTCTTTATAAAACTTTGTAAGATTTATATTTTTCCCGTCTACTAAAAGTTTTATTGATTTTGGGTTACCTTCGTAGTATTCATTATTTATATATTTTTTCTCCTTTGCTTTGTTAACGATTAATATAAGACCATTGTCCAATTTTTTATATTTTACTTTAGCTTCGGAAAGGAGATTTTTTGCATCTTCATTAAGAGGAACAACATTAATTATTCTGTCAAATCTATTGATATCAAGCCTTATTTCAGGATTTATACTCACGGTAACGGAGGCATATACGGTGTAATATAGGTTATAAAAGAGGCTTAAGAAAAGAACTAAAATTACAGAGGCGGCAATTAAAAATTGTTTGGGGATTATTTTTACTTTGGATTTATATACATATTCCTGACCTACTGACAACTTTTCTTTTGTCTTAATGCTAATAAATTCTCCTGATTCAGTAAGTAAAACTGCATTTTTTCCATCATAGTCCATAACGATTCCCTTTTTAATCAATTTAATCACCTGCCTTTATATTTAGGTAAGATTTTATATATTTAAAGCTGTCATCTGAGAGAATAATTATAAGGGAAATCAGATAACGCCTCCAGCTTTCTATGAATTTTTCTTTTTTTGAAGTTAGTAAACATATTTTTTTTATAGGAAGCTGCTTAGATTTATACAATAGATTAACGATATCCTCATTCATTGATATTTTAATAGCAACGTTTAATAATTCATTTCGTGTATCTTTGTGGCTTGGAGAAGATTTTATAAGATCTTTAAATTCAATTCCAAATTCTTTAAGCCTTCTTGAAAAATCATATATCTCCTGCGCCCTTATTTTATTTTCTATATCAATTTCAAATTGGTTTAAAGAGTTTTTATTTTGAATATCTATTATCTGTTCATCTATAAAATAAAGAGTATATTTAGAGCTGTTATTTCGAAAATAATCTATAAGGGAGTTTTTGATAAGCATTTTTGCATAGGAATAGAAATTTCCTTTTTCATTATTATAAGTATCTATAGCTTTATTAAATGCTATAAGCGCTATGCTCAGCTCATCATCGTTTTCCCACTGAAGATTTCTTTTGCATATATTCGATGCGGTTTTATATATAAAGGGTTTGTTTTCTATTATGAATTCATCTCTGTTACTAATAATGTCCATCTACTTCCCCCTTTCAATAATTTATACGAAAAAAATATATTTTTTAAAAGGGTACCCCTTTAAATTATTATAAACTTTCGTATTAAAAAGTGAAATTACAAATAAAGGAGGCTACATATATGAAAAAACTTATAGCTTTTACATTAATGCTCTTTATTACATTTAACCCTATTGCAAAGGCACAGGGGCAGGAGGGAGATGTAAATGTTAATGCAGGAATTACACCGGACAGCATATTATATCCAGTAGATAAGGTTATTGATGAGGTGAAAGTTGCATTAACAACAGATGATGAAAAGAAAATAGAGACGATTGAACAGGTTGCTCAGGAGAGGCTTGCAGAAGCACAGGTTATGGCAGAGGAGAACAAGGAAGATTTAGCAAAGCAAACTGTTGAGGAATTCCAAGAAAAAATGAATACAGCTCAGGAAAACATTGAAAAGGTTGTAACAAATGATAATCAAAATGTTCAGCAGAAAATAGACAACAATGCTGAACAGCTGAAAAACAGGATTGAAGAAAGATATAAATGGTCAATAGAAGTATTGAAAAAGATACAGGATAAGGTTTCAGATAATGCAAAGCCAACTATTCAAAAGGTAATTGAAATGCAGACAGCTAAAAAAGAAGCTGTAATTAATATGGTAGATAAAAGGCATGAATTGATAGATGCAAAAAAGCAGATAAAAACAGCAGAAAAACAGCTAAAAGAAGCAGAGGCTTCAGGAAATGAAGAGGAGATTAAAAAAGCGCAGGATATTTTAAATGCTGCAAAAACAAATTTTGAAGCAAAGAAGCAGGAACTTAAAGAAGCAGTAGAATTAAAAAAGGAAGCTGTTAAAAATGCAGGGCTAAAAAAAGAAGTAAAGGATGTATTAAATCAAGAAGTAAAGAGCGGAAATATTACAATTAAAGAGGCAAGAGAGGCTGAAAAACAGCTGAAAAATAATTTTGGATTGTCTAAAAAAATTAAGAAAAATGAAATAAAGAAAGAGATAAAAAATAAAATTGAAGAGAAAAGACAAAACAAAGTAACAAATGAGACTCAAGGGACTTTAACCCAGCAAACAGATGTCAAAACGGAATAAAACAAAGTGAAGGAAAAAGGCGTCACTGAGTTGGCAAGTGACAAAGTTTGTTTATATCTTTAAGGATGTTACTTGTGGTATTTGAGGCGGTTTTGGTAATTTTCACACTTTAACAGAAAAGTCCTTCTATATTAGAATTATCTCTAATATAGAAGGACTTTTGATTTTTAATATATTAAATAAGTAACCCTCCCTTAGCATGTCTACGAGGATATAAATAAAAAGTATCTATAATAAGTAACCGTCCCCGAGGGATGCCAACTATATAAATCGGGCTACTTCGTTGGCAGAGGTTATTGCCTCCCATGCTCTGCCGGGGGTTTTAGCATCGCCTATAGCGTAAATCTCCTTTGCAGCTTTTTCCTTTAAAAGTTCGTAGTATAGCGTATCGCTGGCTTTTCCTCCTGTTGAGAAGATTACATAATCTGTATCTATTATTATTTCTTCAACATCATTTGGATTAAGCTTTTTGTCAAAGGGGTTGTGTATGTTTTCAGGAACTAATGTATGCCAAGGAGTATAGGGGTCTTTTCTTTTTCTGTTTGCGTTTATATATACTTTGTTTTCTTCAAATTTTATAACCTTTGAGGATGTGTAAGCTTTTATAGGATTTTTAAGAACATCTTCCTTTTTTCCTGTCGGGGAGCCAAGTCCCATCATAAGCCAAAGAAGCATTGAACGGTTAGAGTGTACAACTCCTGTCATAAGGTTTGGGAGCATTTCAACAACAGTTACATCAACATTTTTCTCATAGGATAGAGAATAGGCAAGCTCACATCCTACAACCCCTCCTCCTATTACGGTAACTTTTTTAACATCCTTTGGAAGGCTCATATCGCTTTTGAGAAATTCCCTTGCCTCAATGTGCCTTATTTTATCCATTCCATCAATCTGCGGCACAAAGGGTGAAAGCCCGTTGGCACATATTATAACATCGTATTTTCCAATTAAATCTTCTTTTTTAACTTCACAGTTGTATCTTATATCAAGTCCCTTTTCCTTAAGGAGATTCATCTGATAGTTAAGATTTTTAATATATCTTTCAACATCATGTTTAATCTTTATTTTTGAGCCTGCTATAAGCTGTCCGCCAAGCATATTATCCTTTTCAAACAAAGTAACCTCGTGCCCTCTTAAAAAGGCAGTCTTAGCAGCCTCGCACCCTCCAGGCCCTCCACCTATTATTGCAACTTTCTTTTTTACAGATGCTTTTTCAACTTTCTTGCAATCTTCAAATCCAGTGTATGGGTTTACAGTACAGCATGGATGCCCTCCTAATATGAAGGACTGTATGCATCCTTCCTGATCTCCTATGCAGTGGTTAATTTCCTTTTCCCTTCCCTCAGAAACCTTTTGAGGCCAGTATGGGTCAGATAGTAGTGGACGGCCGAGCATTACAAAATCTGCATAACCTTTATCTAAAACATCCTCTGCAACTTCAGGTTTTCCAAGCTTTCCAACAGCAATTACCTTTGCCTTTATTCCTTCTTTTTTAAAGTATTCTTTTAATGTTCCTGCTATTTCCTTTACATAGGGTATGTCCTCAAAATAAGCTGGAGGATGAGGGAAGAACCAGTTGTCATAGCATCCCTTATCAACATCAAAGGCATCAACTCCTGCATTATAAAGAACTTTACAGAATTCTAAGCCTTCTTCTATTGTTCTTTCCATTCCTTTGAATCTTTTTCTAAATATTTCATCGCCATAGGATTCCTTTAGAGCCTGGGTTAAGTCCACCCTGTATATTATTGGGAAATCCTCTCCGCATCTTTTCTTAATCTCCCGTACAACATCAACTGCAAATTGAAACTTGTTGCTGTACCTTCCAAATCTTCTTCTATTCCAAGGGTTTGAGGTGAGCTGGTCCATAAGATAACCTTCATGTCCGTGAAGCTGAACCCCGTCAAAGCCGCATACCTTTGCATTTACTGCCGACTGACCAAAGCTTTTAACTATTTTTTTGATTTGTCTGTCGGTAAAGGGGAAGTGAGGAAGCTGTGGAACATAAAAGTTTTTATTTATAGAGGCAGATTTTAGTATTTTGCCTTTAAGCGCAGGTTCAGGAGAGCCGACTCTTCCAAGTCCTGCTGTAAGCTGTATAAAAATCTTTGAGTCGAAGGAGTGAACTTTAGCTGTTAAATCCCTCCATCCAGAGAGTCTTGTCCTTGATGAACCATCTATTCTTGGAAAATAAGTAGTATCGTTATCCTCGGAAACTGTAGGGTCGATACCGTAGGATACAGGGATAAGCCCTGTAATCAAAAGCCCTGTTCCTCCCTTTGCCCTTTCTCCAAAGTATTCAATCATCTTTAGCGAAGGCCTTCCTATAGGATCCGCCATGTTTATGTTGCCCATAGGTGCCATTATAATTCTGTTTTTAATTTTGCATTTTCCTATGTTTTCTGGCTCAAAAAGCTTTTTATATTCCATAATTATCCCCCTATTCTACTATTACAGTGCCGTCTTCTTTAATCTCAATGGTTTGTCCTGTTTTAACATACTCTAAAAATTCATCCCCAAGCTTATCTATTGTAATTATTCTTTTGTTTACCCAAACATCAGTTAGTATTACACCTGCTGCAGCGAGGGAGTCTATATGCTCTGAAAAAAGCATTGCAGAGGGTGCTATGTTGAGTTTTGCAACGGATTCTAAAACCATACCTCCCGTTGTAGAGCCGATTGTTTTTGGAAGGCACATTATTTTATCCGTAAGAACTTTACCGTAAAGCTCGCTATTGTTCTGATCGGCGCATACAACCTTCTTAGCCTTTTTAAGTGCGCTTTTTTGGAAGGAGGCGAGGATGTTAACTCCGCTGTGGCTTACAACTGCCTCACCTTTTATGTTTCCAGGAAGTACTACTCTTCCTTTAAATATCTTTGCCATGCTATCACCTCTTTTTATAAAAGTGCCACCCATATGACAAGTGACAAAATAAATTTTGATTATATAGGTCAAAAAATATAGTTAAGTATTTCATCATCAGTATAAAATCTTGCTGTTGAATAGGTTCTAAGCTTATTGGAATTTGTTATTACAGCTTTTTTTGAGCATAATGGGTTGTTCATGTACATAAGGGGACAAATATATGTAAGCTTTACTCCCGATGAAATCAGCTTTTCATAATTTTTAGAATCCTTCTTAAATTCTTCAATGACATCCGGGGCAGCGCAAAGTATTGTGTTTACTTTTAGTTTTTTGTTTCCCCTTTTTTCAAGTTCCTTTGATATTTTTTCCGTCCAGTTTTTCAGCTGATTTAGGGATAAATGAGGACATCCTATAAAGCATAAGCTTGGCTTAGCATCTTTGCTTTTCCACATTAAAGGGTAAGATTTAATAATCCTTTCTATTTCAGAGTCATCGATTATATAGGTATTATAGTCTTTTAAAAGAAGTTCTCTTTTAAAGTCAACCGCCTCTGGGGTTAAGTTTTCAACATGGTAAAGCCCTACTGCCCCGTTTGATGCACTGGCAGCTCCCATATCTTTAAGGTAGTCTTTAACATCATCAGAAAGGTTATTTCCAAGGAACCTGTCAAGCCCAGCTATATACGGTACATCCTCCATAACCTTCATTCCTATTGCGCTTCCTAAAACCTGGGGATTTGGAAGAAAGCTTGTCTTAAGTTCAATCAGCCATTTAGCACGCCTTCCCCCATCGGTTAAAAAACCGAATTTTGGAGTTTTGCCTACAATTCCAGATAGAAGCTCTATAATACCTGAGTTTCTGTTTGTCCTTGCGCCTATAACAGAATTTGCATATACGACGGCGGAGGATTCAGCCCAAGATAGTATATCCCCTCTTTTTGGAATATTACCAACTTCAGGAAGATAACAGGTGCAGGTGAAGGAATTGTCATCCTTAAGACCTACTTTTTTAAGTTGGCTCTCATATTCCTTCTGCTTTCCATACATTATTTTAAATACGATTTTTTCGAGTAGATTAGCTTTAACGTTTTCATAGTCTATTGGCCTTGGATCAACCGTAAATTTTTCCTTTGTAAGAAGACCTTCACTAATAAGCTCCTCCATCATGTCAAAAACCGGCTCTAATATAGGTATTCCAAAGGATGTAACAAGATGCACAGGGCCTGTAATATCCACTAATTCTTCTGCACCAAAGGTTTCACCATAGAGAACAACTGATTTAAGAGCCTTTTTAAGAGTTTCTCCATGCTTACCCTCAAGAATTTCAATTTCTTTTGGAGTAAGGCGCATTTTGAAGTCCATTTTCCCCCTCCTTAAAGTTTATTTCTTAATAAAGTATAGAGAGTATGCTCTATATTTATTCCTTAACGATTAAACTTAATTTATTAGTCATATCTTCAAGTTCATTAAAGCTGTCTATGATATTTTTCATTCTCTCCTCCTGAGAATCTATGCTTGCCATAATCTCCTCCATAGCGGCAGAATTCTCTTCAGTTATAGAAGCTATTGACTGGGTTTCACTTGAAACATTAGAGGAAGAATCCTTTATTTTCCTTAGACTTTCATCTATTGTGTTTGAATATCCAAGAACTTTTTCGCTTTCCTTTAGTATGTTTTTGAAAAGCTCATCAACCTTTTCACGGGATTTTATGCTAAGATTCATAGCCTCGCTTCCGAGGGATATTTCCTTTGATAAATCTTCTGCTTTATGCTCGAGATTTAATAAAATTTCTCCGATTTCATCCGTTGATTTTTTAGAGCTTTCGGCGAGTTTTAATACTTCGCTTGCAACAACTGCAAAGCCTCGTCCAGCTTCTCCCGCCCTTGCAGCTTCAATAGATGCATTAAGTGCAAGAAGATTAGTCTGATCAGATATTGAGCTTATAACCTTAAGTATTGAAGATATCTCATCCTTCGTGCTGCTAAGCTCTCCCATTAATTTTACTGTGTTTGATATTATGCTCTGAAGTTTTAGCATATCTTTAGAAAGATTTTGAACCTCTGTTTTTCCTTCATCAGCGGTTGACATTATTTCCTTTGATGCATTTTTTAATTCTGATGATTCATTAAGCAGAGAATCAACATTTCCATCAACTTTAATAGTTGATTCGCTTATTTCATTTACGCTTGCTGCTTGTGAGTCCACGGCTTTGAGTATCTGAGAGTAAGCCTGTGAAATATCCTGTGATATTTGCCCTGCTGCATTTACATTTTCTTTAAGCTTTGTACTAAATTGAATGAGTACATCTATGGTATTTTTAACTTCATTTAATATATTTTCTATCTTCTCCTTTGATTGAGCAGTTTGTAATTTGTCGCTTATTATTTCCTTCCTCATCTTTTCCCCAAGTCTGCTTTGAGCGATTGTTACTGCGCTGAAAAGTATTAGATAAAGATTCAGCGAAATCAGGGTTTTTGCTGGTACTCCATTAAATAAAGTTGTTTTATATGTAAAGAAGGAATAGTTTGTAAGAAGCAGCCCAAGGATTGATGTTAATATTATTGGCCTGTAATCGTGGTAAAGTGAAATAATTGCAATAGAGTAATAGATTATGAGTATGTTTACAAAGGATGTGGAACCTGTTGATGCGTGAAGTATCATAAAGGAAAAAACTATAAGTGCGATTGATATAAAATACATAATAAGATTTGTAAGTTTCTTTTTAACGACAAGAAGCGTTATTGCAAGACAAATAACAGAGCCTCCAATAAGTACGGTTAAAATTACGGGAAGTGGGAGCTTGTTGGCGATGTCAACAAGGACTCCAAGAGCTAATGAAGCCCAAAGAAGTTTGATTAAGAGTTTGTTTCTGCTGTGCAAAAAATCCATGTCTTTCATAAAAATCCCTCCATTGATGGTTATAGATAATTTAACTAATAATGTCATCTAATTACAGTTATCGTTAAAAGATTAATAAACTTTAATATTTTAAGCATATTTTTGGAAAGGGTATTTGGTATCGGAGAGTGAAGAAAATTGAGATATAATAAGTAACCGTCCCCCTAAGCTGTCATAGGCTTGGCTAAAATTATGCATAAAACTTTAAAATCTTAAATATTGTATTATATAAATATATATGTAATAATTGATATGCTTTTATATCAATGAGGAGTGATTATGTGATTAAAAGAAGGATAATCATTTTAACAATTTTTGTTTTTCTTTTTTGCTTTTTTACTGTGAAAGGTGAAGATAATGAGTCAAAAGAGGAAAATGCACAAAAGAATGATACCACGATTACACAGGTTGCAGAGGATAAGAATAAGGACGAAGTTGAGATTATTATAAGTGCGGCGGGGGATTGCAGTCTTGGAAGGGATGAAAAAAGCCCCTACATATATTCCTTCGATGACGAATTTATAAAACAAAAGAGGGATTATTCCTATTTTTTCAAAAACGTTAAAGACATATTTGAAAAGGATGATTTAACTATCATTAATTTAGAAGGCCCCCTGACTAATGAAAAAAACAGAGTGGATAAGAAGTTTAGTTTTAAAGGGGCTTTAGAATATGCAAAAATACTTAAGCAGGGGAGTATTGAAGCTGTAAATGTTGCAAATAACCACACCTTTGATTACGGTAATAAAGGCTTTATTGATACGATAAACAGTTTGAAAAAAGAAGAAATCATATATTTTGGAATGGACTATAAAGTTTTGCGCAATATTAAAGGTGTAAATATAGGGCTTTTAGGATATAAGGCATGGAGCTATGACAGCTACATAAAAAAGAAGATAAAAAATGATATAAAATATTTAAAATCAAAGGGAGCACAGCTCATCATTGTTAGCTTTCACTGGGGAGATGAGGGAAAATACTATCCAAATAATATTCAAAAGAGCTTAGCAAAATATACAATAGATTCAGGGGCTGATTTGATACTTGGCCATCACCCCCATGTAATTCAGGGAATAAGTGCGTATAAGGGAAAGAATATAGTATACAGCCTTGGGAATTTCTGCTTTGGAGGTAATAAAAACCCTAAGGATAAAGATTCCTTTATTTATCAGCAGACATTTAAATTCTCTGATGGAAAGCTTTTAGATAAAAATTATAAAGTAATACCCGTATCTATATCTTCATTAAATTATAGAAACAATTATCAGCCAACACCCCTTAAGGGAAGTGAAGAACAAAGGGTTTTAAACAAGATAAAATATTACAGCAAAATTAAATAGGAAGCGCTGCTTCCTATTTTTATGTCAATATGTATAAAACATATTTAATGTGATAATATTATACTATCGCTTTTATTAAAATTATAAAGGAGAATTTGTATGTATGATATTGTAGTAACTACCGCCTTTGGAATAGAATCTGTAACAAGCAGGGAGCTTAAAAATCTTGGATATGAAGATTTAAAGGTTGAAAACGGTAAGATAACTTTAAAAGGAAATGATGAAGATATTGCAAGACTTAATATATTCTTAAGAACTGGGGACAGGGTTTACATAAAATTAAAGGAATTTACTGCAGAAAGTTTTGAGGATTTGTTTCAGGGAACTCTTTCTATAAACTTTGGGGATTTTCTTCCTGAGAATGCAAAGATGCATGTTATAGGCAAATCAATAAAGTCAAAGCTTTTCAGCGTTTCCGACTGTCAGGCGATTGTTAAAAAAGCTGTTGTGGAATCTATGAAAAGAAAATATAAAAAGACCTGGTTTTCAGAGGATGGCCCTACATATAAAATAGAGATTGCTCTATTAAAGGATGTTGCAACTATAAGCCTTGACACATCGGGGATTGGCCTTCATAAAAGAGGATACAGGATTGAGGCAGGGGAGGCGCCCTTAAAGGAAACCCTTGCTGCTGCAATGGTACTTTTAAGCAGGTGGAAAAGCGACAGGCTTTTAATAGATCCATTTTGCGGCTCGGGAACTATATTAATTGAAGCGGCACTTATTGGGAAAAACATTGCCCCAGGATTAAACAGAAGCTTTGATGCTGAAAAGTGGAGCCATATAGATAAAAGGGTCTTTGATTTAATGCGTGAGAGGGCAAGAAATGAGATTAATAATGATGAGTTTAAAATTTTAGGTCAGGATATAGACGGAAGGGTTTTAAAGACGGCAAGGGAAAACATAAAAAGGGCAGGGGTTGAAGACTTTGTATTCGTTCAAAAGCTTCCTATGGAGGAGCTTTCTACAAAGAAAAAGAATGGAGTTATTATATGCAACCCTCCCTATGGAGAGAGAATAGGGCAGATTAAGGAAGTTGAAAAGCTATATAAAAGGATGGGGGAAGTATTTCAAAACCTTGATGGCTGGTCCTATTTTATACTTACAAGCCACTTAGAATTTGAAAGGCTATTTGGAAGAAAAGCGGATAAAAATAGAAAGCTCTATAACGGCAAAATACTTTGCTACCTTTATCAGTACTTTTCATAATAAAATACAAAAGAAGATGAGTATATAAGAGGGTATATATAGTCAGTTTTATAATAAAAATTTAATGATAATATAATAAGATATGCTTATTTAATTTATAAAAACATCCTCATATATTAGAAAATTTCTGATATATGAGGATGTTTTTGCTTATACAGATAATAAGGAAGCTGAAAACCAATCAAATCATGAATAATTTCCTTCAAAGTGTTAAAAATATGACAATAAAAATAAAATTATTTTGAATTGACAAAACAATTGTGAATATTATATAATGTGATTAACCGGTTTAGTAAATCGGTTAAGTAAAATAGGAAGGTGAAAATAGTGTTTGATATTTGCGTTTTAGGAAGTCTAAATATGGATCTTGTTATAAATGTTGAAAAAATTCCTGCAATAGGTGAAACGATTCTTGCACAGGACTTTAAGAAAGTACCAGGAGGCAAGGGTGCAAATCAGGCTGTTGCGGCAGCAAGACTTAAAAACAGAGTTGTAATGCTCGGATGCGTTGGAAATGACGATAACGGAAACATATTAGTTGAGAATATGAAAAAAGACGGAATTGAAACAAAGTATATTAAGACTATAAAGGATATTCCAACAGGCATTGCCCTTATAACTGTTGACAGCCTTGGAAACAACACTATTTCCGTTTATGCCGGTGCAAATATGAATATAAAAGAAGATGATATTGATAGTTTAAAGGATGTAATTATAAATTCAAATATTATAATAGCTCAGTTTGAAACACCTGTTGAAACTACTATAAAGGCCTTTAAATTAGCAAAGGAGCATGGAAAGATTACTATTTTAAATCCTGCTCCTGCAAGGAGAATACCTAATGAGCTTATAAAACTTTCTGATATTATAGTTCCAAATGAAACTGAAACTGAAATTATTACAGGAATAAATCCTGCTGATGATGAAAAAATAAAAACAGCAGCAAAATCAATTATAGATAAGGGAGCAGAATTTGTAATAATAACCCTCGGGAGCAGAGGAGCTGCAATTGTTTCAAAGGATAACTATGAAGAAATTGCAGCATATAAGGTTGATGCAGTTGACACAACAGCTGCAGGGGATTCCTTTATTGGAGGAATTGCAAGTTTTCTATCTAAAAAAGGTCTCAGCTTTGATATTCTTTGCAGCGCAGTAAAATTTGCAAATAAGGTTTCAGCAATTGCGGTAACAAGACAGGGAGCACAATCCTCTCTGCCATATCTTAATGAAGTATATGAAAAGTATGGGGAGGAAATATAATGAAGAAAATCGGAATACTAAATCATGATATTTCAGAAGTTATAGCATCAATGGGACATACAGACAGCATTGCAATAGGAGACTGCGGGCTTCCAATACCCGATAATACTAAAAGAATAGACCTTGCACTTATTAAGAATATACCAACCTTTATAGATACCTTAAAGGCGGTACTTTTAGAGCTTAAGGTTGAAGAGGTTGTTTTGGCACAGGAAACAATTGATGTGAGCCCTAAGGTTTTTGAAGACATTAAAAGTGAGCTTAAAGATGTAAAGATAACTGTAATCAGCCATGAGGAGCTTAAAAAAGAGCTTAAAAACTGCAAGGCAGTAATAAGAACAGGAGAACAGACTCCCTATGCCAATGTAATATTAAAATCGGGAGTTGTATTTTAAGGGGGATAAATATGCAGGAAAAAATGCCTATTTTGGAAATGAAAAATATATCTAAATCATTTCCCGGTGTTAAAGCTTTAAGCGGCGTTAACCTTAGAGCATTTTCTGGAGAAGTTATGGCACTTTTAGGAGAAAACGGTGCTGGAAAGTCAACTCTAATGAAGATACTCAGCGGAGTTTATAAGAGGGACGAAGGAATTATTAGGATTGAGGGAAGAGAAGTTGAAATAAACGGCATTAAAGATGCTCAAAATCTTGGAATTTCAATAATTCATCAGGAACTTAGCCTTCTTCCTAACCTTACAATCTATGAGAACTTGTTTTTAGGAAATGAGATTTTAGGGGGCTTTAAGCTCAATAAAAGAGAAATGATTAAAAAAAGTGAGGAGCTTTTAAAAAGTTTTGACTTTACAGTATCTCCAAAGACATTAACAAAGGAATTGACCGTTGGCGAGATGCAGATGGTTGAGATAATTAAGGCAGTTTCAAAGGATGCAAAGATAATAATTATGGACGAGCCAACAACTGCACTAACTGAAGTTGAAACGGAGAAGCTATTTAAGATAATTGAAAGGCTCAAAAATAATAATGTAGCTATAATTTATATCTCCCACAGGATGGATGAGATATTTAAAATATGCGATAAAATAACGGTTTTAAGGGATGGAACCTTTATTGGAGAAGAGGACGTAAAGGGAATAACAAAGGACAAATTAATATCAATGATGGTTGGAAGAAAGCTTGAGGAGCAGTTCCCAAGAATTGATACAAAGATTGGAAAGTCAATTTTAAAGGTTGAGAACCTTTCAATGAAGGATAAGATAAAGGATGTATCCTTTGAGCTTTTCGAGGGAGAAATATTAGGTGTTGCAGGCCTTATGGGCTCTGGAAGAACAGAAGTTGCAAAGCTTATATTTGGAGAATATAAAAAAAGCAGCGGAAATGTTTACATCGAAGGTAAAAAAGCTGATATAAATTCTCCAAAGGATGGTATAAGGGAAGGAATTGCATATCTTTCTGAGGACAGAAAAAAGGAAGGACTAATATTAAAGCTTTCTGTTCTTGAAAATATGACTTTGTCAAATCTTAAAAAGTATGAAAGCAAAGTTAAAAGAATAAACAGGGCAAAGGAACTTGAAGACTGCAAGGCATATACAAAGAAACTTTTAATAAAAACATCATCCCCAAATCAGCTTATTAAAAATCTTAGCGGTGGAAATCAGCAAAAGGTTATAATTGCAAAGTGGCTTTTAACTTCACCTAAGGTTTTTATAATAGATGAACCCACAAGAGGAATAGACGTTGGAGCTAAAAAGGAAATCTATCAGATATTAAACGAGCTTAAAGCTCAAGGTAAGGGAATAATTATGATTTCCTCGGATATGGAGGAAATTCTCGGAGTGAGCGATAGAATACTTGTTATGCATGAGGGCAGGATAACAGGAGAGATTCAAAGAGATAAGGCAAGTCAAGAAAAAATTATGAAATATGCAGTAGGAATTGCTGATTAAAGGAGTGGGAAAATGGATAAACTAAAATCGGTAATTATAAAATTTAAATCTTTAATTGGGCTTTTAGCTCTTTGCGTTATTATTTCAATAATAACCCCAAGATTTTTAAATGTTAACAACCTTTTAAACGTTTTAACCCAGGTTTCAGTTAATGCAGTAATTGCGATAGGTATGTCCTATGTAATACTAACAGGTGGAATTGACCTTTCAGTAGGTTCAATACTTGCTATAACAGGGGCTATATCGGCTTCAATAATTGTAAAATCAAACAGTGTATTTTTAGCAATAATAGCAGCAATTATAATAGGAGCACTTATTGGAGCCTTTAACGGAATTATAGTTTCAAAGGGAAAGATACAGCCCTTTATAGTAACTCTTGCAGCTATGACGATTTTCAGAGGGGTAACCTATGTTTATACTAACGGAACTCCTATTTCAGGACTTGGAAGAGACTTTACTTTTATAGGTAATGCGAAGGTTATCGGTATTCCGTTCCCAGTTGTTATAACTCTTATAGTGTTTTTAATAGCTTACTATATTATTAACGAAACACGTTTTGGAAGATATGTTTATGCTCTTGGAGGTAATGAAGATTCAACAAGACTTTCTGGTATAAATACCGACAGGATAAAGATGATAGTTTATATAGTATCAGGCATTGCAGCTGCAATAAGCGGTATTATAGTTACAAGCAGAATAGGCTCAGCATCTCCGAATGCGGGTTCAGGTTATGAACTTGATGCAATTGCTGCAGTTGTTTTAGGAGGAACAAGCTTATCCGGCGGTGAAGGAAGCATAACAGGAACTATAATAGGTGCAATGATTATAGGAGTTTTAAACAACGGGCTTAACCTTATGAATGTATCTCCTTTTTATCAGTCAATTGTAAAAGGCCTTGTAATTCTTCTTGCAGTATTAATTGACAAGAGGAATAAAAAATAAATTTTTCCGAGGGGGAAATAATATGAAAAAACTATTAAAATCTTTATCAATCCTTTTAATGCTCACTTTTATACTTGGCAGTTTTTCTGCATGTACAAACAAACAGCAGCAGGGCACGACTGAGAAAAGCAAGAAAATAGGTGTAGTTATTTCAACTTTAAACAATCCATTCTTTGTTACAATGAAGGAAGGCGCTGAAAAGAAGGCAAAGGAACTTGGATATGAAGTTGTTGTTCTCGATTCACAAAACGATGCATCAAAGGAAAGATCAAACGTTGAAGACTTAGTGCAGCAGGGTATTGCAGTTTTAGTAATTAATCCTACTGACAGCGATGCTGTTGCTAATTCAATTTCAGTTGCAAAGGATAAGAACATACCAGTTATTACAGTTGACAGAGCTGCAAACGGCGTTGATGTTGCCTGCCATATAGCATCAGACAATGTTGCAGGAGGAAAGCTTGCAGGAGAGTTTATACTTGAAACTTTAGGCGGAAAGGCTAAAATAGTTGAACTTCAGGGTATACCTGGTGCTTCTGCTACAAGGGACAGAGGTAAAGGATTCCACGAAGCAGTTGACGGAAAAGAAGGAGTAAAGGTAGTTGCAAGTCAGGCAGCAGATTTTGACAGACAAAAGGGATTAAACGTTATGGAAAACATAATACAGGCAACTCCAGATTTTGATGCAGTATTTGCACACAACGACGAAATGGCGCTTGGTGCTGTAAAGGCTTTAACTGCAGCAAATAAGAAGGCTGTAGTTGTAGGATTTGACGGAACAGCTGATGCAACAGCTGCCGTTCAAAACGGTGAAATGGCTGCAACAATTGCACAGCAACCAGATTTAATGGGAAGCTATGCTGTTGAAAACGCTGTTAAACTTATAAAGGGTGAAAGCGTTGAAAAGCAAATTCCTGTTGCACTAAAGGTTATAAAGAAGTAATATATAATTAAAATTGCGCCGCCTAAAAGCGGCGCATAGTTTTAAGGGTGATGGCATGAAGAAGGTTACAATAAGCGATATAGCAAAAGTTGCAGGGGTTTCTAAAACAACAGTTTCAATGGTTTTTAATAAAAAGGATGAAAGCATTAGTGATGAAACAAGGGAAAAAATATATAAAGCAGCAAAGGAGCTCAATTATATACCTAATTTTGTTGCAAAAAGCCTTGCTACAAACAAGAGTTTTTCTATAGGAATTATTCTTCCAGATATAACAAACCCTTTCTTCTCTGAGATGGCAAGGGCGATTGAGGATGAGGCGAATTTTTCAGGATATAACGTAATACTTTGTAACACTGACAACAGCGTAAAAAAGGAAGAAAAATATGTAAGGCTTTTAATAAGCAAACAGGTTGATGGAATTATATTTATAGCAGGCGGGGAAAGTAAAAAGAGCCTTAACCTTATAAAGGATAACCATGTTCCTTTTGTATTGGTTGACAGATATATCGAAGGCTTTGAAAATTTTTACGGGGTATTTTGCAGAAATTATGAAGGGGTTGCGGAAGGTGTTGAATACCTTTTGAATAATGGTAAAAGGAAAATTGTATTTGTTAAAGGGCCCCATGAAGTTGAGATTTCAAAGCAGAGATTTGAGGGCTACAGGGATACTATGAATAAATATGGGCTTTATGATGAAAACTATGTTTTTGAATCGGATTTTACAATCGATGGAGGTAAAAGAGTAACGGAGGAATTTTTAAAGGATATAGATAAATTTGATGCTATATTTTACAGCAACGACCTTATGGCCCTTGGGGGCATTAAGGTTTTGCTTCGAAGCGGATATAATGTACCAAAGGATGTAAGCGTCATTGGTTTTGATAATATAAAGATTTCAGAGTTTATAGAGCCGGAGCTTACAACAATAGCCCAGCCTATATATGAAATGGGAAAGGACTCATTTAAAATACTTTTAAGAGTAATAAACGAAGAGGAAGATGTAGAAAAGGTCCACTACTATACCCCAAAGCTTATTATAAGAGGGACGGCGTAATTTAGGTGGTAGATACAGGAGATGGAGATATATTTAATGCATAGATTAAAGCATCTTAAATTTAAAAAACATAATGAGAAATATGAGTTAAATACAATTTAAACATTTAAACTGTGATATTCTTTCCCCCAATCGCACATCATGCTAAGTATAGGCATGAGGCTTTTGCCTATATCGGTTAGGGAATATTCTACCTTTGGGGGAACCTGAGGATAAACCTTTCTGTTTATAAGCTTGTCTGATTCAAGTTCACGAAGCTGCTGTGTAAGCATTTTTTGTGTTGCATTGGGAAGAAGTTTTTTTAGTTCGTTAAACCTTAATGTTCCCTTTGTTCCAAGGTGCCATATTATAAGGGGTTTCCATTTTCCACCGATTAAATCTATTGTAATTTCAAAGGTGCAGGTATAATGTTTATTTTTAAATTCCAATACTGGGCAGTTAGTGCTCATTTTTTTTATCCTTTCTAAGTATCTTTTTAGGTACTATACTACAAAATAGTACGTACTTGCTAAATTAAAACTCATTACATATAATAATAACATAATTTAAAAAAGTTTTTTAGATATTTTAATGTTTTTTCCATGAAAAAGCTTTGTGCTAAGGTTTCATTAAGATTGGATTATTAAAGTTTATTTAATGATAATGGCAGATTAAAACTGAAAGAGACTTACTTGCAGATAGGATTTTAAGGAAAATGCAGATTATTAAAACTGCAATTTAGAATATTTTAAATTTAATAAAAGGAGGTACACATTATGGATGCTATATTCAACAGAAAAAGCATTAGAAAATACAAGGACATTAAGGTAAGTGATGAAATAGTAAATTATCTTTTAAAGGCAGCGATGCAGGCACCCTCTGCAGGAAATGAACAGCCTTGGGAGTTTATAGTTTTAAGGGATAAGGATGTTATGAAAAAAATAACGCAGGTTCATCCCTATTCAAAGATGCTCCTTGAAGCTGATGTTGCAATCGTTGTCTGTGGAGATGAGTCAAAAGAGGTATATAAAGGCTTTTGGGTACAGGACTGCTCTGCTGCAACAGAAAACATATTGATTGCCGCAGAGGATAAGGGTTTAGGTGCTGTATGGCTTGGGGTTTATCCGCATATGGACAGAGCAGAAGCTATAAAGGAAATTTTAAACCTGCCAGAGAGTGTAATTCCTCTGTCTATAATACCTGTTGGCTATCCCGATGAGCAAAAAAAGGCAGCAGATAGATTTAATAAGGAGAGAATACATTACGACAGGTGGTAAAGGTTACAGACAATAGAGAAGGAGAATACATAAGAAGGAGGAATTGTTTTGAAGGTAGTTGCATTTAATGGAAGTCCTAAAGCAAATGGTAATACATATTATGCAATAAAAACTGTTGCTGATGAGCTTGAGAAGGAAGGCATAGAAGTTGAAATAATTCATGTAGGGAATAAGACTATAAGGGGATGTATTGCCTGCGGCGCATGTGCAAAAAATAACGGTAAATGCATAATAGATGACGAGGTAAATGGATGGGTAGATAAAATGATTAATGCAGATGGCATAATATTAGGCTCTCCTGTGTATTTTTCAGGAATAAACGGAACTATGAAATGCTTTTTGGACAGGGCTTTTTATATGGCAGGCAGAAAGCTAAGGTATAAGGTAGGTGCGAGTGTTGTTGCTGTAAGGCGTTCAGGAGGAGTTGCCGCTTTTGACCAGCTTAATAACTATATCAACTACGCCCAGATGATTATGGCAAGCTCTAATTACTGGAATGTAATACATGGGAGGGTTATTGGCGAGGCTTCACAGGATGAAGAAGGAAACCAGATTATGAGAGTTCTTGGGAAAAACATGGCTTATCTTTTAAAGCTTCGTGAAAATGGAAAGGATATTGTTAAAGAGCCTGAGATGGAAGACAAGATTTATACTAATTTTATTAGATAAATATTTTAATGCGGGGTGATTCAATGGTAAAGGTTGTTGCTAAAAATTGTGCCCAAAGGGACAAGCTTGATGAAATAATTAAACTTTATGAGGAGCTTGTTGAACTTACAAGAAAGGAAGAAGGGTGCATAAGATATGAACTTTATCAGGATGAGAAGGACAGATCCATATTATGTATGATTGAAGAGTGGGAGAGCAGGGAGGCTTTAGATAGACATCTGAATTCAGAGCATTTTAAAAGAATCGTTCCTCAAATAAAAAAGTTTATGGCAAGAGAGACAGAATTAAATGTTTATAAAAAATTGATATGATTTATAAAAGTACTGCATGATATATGCAGTACTTTTATTTATAGCTTAGGTTTTTTTAAACTGAGGGATGTATATTTTTTTAAAATATGACTTTTGCATATATGCCTATAGGATATTGTTTTAAGCCAAATGAGTGCCACCCAGTTGACAAGTGACAAAATAATAAATTTTAATTATGCTTAATAAACACACTACTATGTTTGAAGAATAATATGGTATAATACCCATAAAAATATAATTTAAAAATCAAATGGCAATTATAGTATTAATTTAAATTTTAAATCTTGAAATGCTGATTTAATAAAAATGAACAGGGAGGAATGATTACATTGCATGATTTTAGGAGTGAAAGAGTTTTAAAGCTAAAAGATAACCCTACTTTTAAGAACTTGTTTGATATTATATGTGAAAATGGGGATTTAGCTGCTGCAGAATATATGGAGGATGATTCTATAAAAACTTTTACATATAGGTATTATAAGAATGCAGTATATAATGCAGCATATAAACTTCAGCAGATGATAAAGGTAGAAAAGGGCAGTTTTGTAGGCCTTATGCTTGACAACTGTCCTGAGTGGCCTGTTGTTTTCTGGGCTGTATTAATGGCAGGCTTTAAACCTCTTCTTATAGATTTTAGAGCAACTTCAGAGCTTTTAAGACACCTTGTTAATGAAACTGGAGCAGCGGCAGTAATAACCGATGATTTTTCAAGAATTGGTTTTGATATATTAAAAATTGATTATAGGGATTTAATATGTGAAAGTGATGAATTTATAAATTTTAATGCAGATTGGGCAGACGAGATTGCTCTTTGTACATCTGGAACTACTGCAACTTCTAAAATCTATGTATATGATGGATATAATATATGCGGACAGCTTTTAAACGGTGAGGCTCTTAAAAATAAATCTCCCCTTTTAATGCCCGAGGGTGAGGCAAAAGTTCTTGCTTTTCTTCCCTTTCATCATGTTTTTGGTATTATAGGAGTTTATCTATGGTATTCTTTTTATGGAAAGACGGTTGTTTATCTTAAAAACAGAGCCCAAAGTACGATTATAACAGCCTGCAGAAGGCACAGGGTTACCCATATACTTGGAGTTCCAGCTCTTTATAATAATCTTTCCATGGGCATAATGAAAAGGTTTAGTCAGAGCTCTGAAAAAGAAAAGGAATTTATAGAAAAAATGATAAACCTGAGCCTTGAGCTTCAAAGAAGCCTTGGGGAGCAGGGAAGGCAAATAGTATTTAAGAAACTTTTTTATGATATACATAAGGAATTTTTGGGAAATGATATAGTAGCTCTTGTTACAGGAGGAGGACATATCCCCATAGAAACATTGAGGGTATTAAATGCTCTCGGATTTTATCTTGTATCGGGCTATGGCATGACGGAAATTGGAATAGCTTCGGTTTATACAGGGTTTGATATAGATAAGAGGCTAAAGGCAAATCTTGGAGAGGCATTTCCCTCCTTAAGCTTTAAAGTTACCGCTTCAGATGGAGCTGGAGAACTTTTTGTAAAGGGTGAATGCATTCATAAGGGAAGAATTAAGGATAAAAAGTTTTATCCTGCTGAAACCTATGATGGATATTTTGCAACAGGTGATATTGCAATCATAAAGGATGGAGAGCTTTTTATTCACGGAAGAATAAAGGATGTTATAATAAATGATTCTGGGGAAAACGTATATCCAGATGAAATAGAGGATTATTTTGGAAATATAGAGGGTGTTAAGGAAATATGCGCACTTGGATTAAAAAACGAAAGAGAAAGTGAAGATATAAGCCTTGTTGTATATTCTGAAGAAAAAGGAAATGATTACAGAGAATATATTGGAGGATTGGTATATAAAATAAACGAAAGCCTTCCAATATATAAAAGGATAAAAAAGCTTCTTTTATCTGAAAACCCTCTCCCATCGGTTAACGGAAAGATTCAAAGGCAAAAACTTAAAAAACTTATTGAAGATAGGAGTTTTGTATGCAGCGCTGTTGAGATAAAAAAGTCTGAAGATGAAAAGAATAAGGAACAGGACAAAAATATTTTAATAAATTTATCATCAATTAAAGAGCAGATAAGGCTTTACTTTTCCGATGTTCTTGGAATTGCATCTGATTCTATTGCCGATAATGCCCACTTTGTTAATGACCTTGGAGGGGATAGCCTTCAGAGCATTGAACTTAGATTAAAGATTGAAGAAAAATATGATATTTTATTATCTGACGCAGAATATTATAAATGCACTAACATAGAAGAACTTTCAAATCTTATTTTAAAGCATATTTCAGGTGAGGCTGCAGCAGCTAAGGATGCTTCAGCAAAAAAAGTAAAAAGAAAAGCTGTTAAAACCTTTGAAGATTCTATTGAATATAAAGATTTTGAAAAGAGAAGAAGGCTTCTTGAAAGCACAGAAAATCCATATTTTATATGCCACGATTCTATAATTAGGGATACATCTATTGTTAAAGACAGAGAAGTTATTAATTTCGGCTCATATAACTATGTGGGAATGTCGGGACACCCGCAGACTGTTAAAGCTGCAAAGGAGGCTGCTGAAAAGTATGGTACATCAGCGAGCGGAAGCAGGCTCATATCTGGAGAGAAGAATTTATATATTGAACTTGAAAGAGAAATAGCAAAATGGAAACATGCTGAGGATTGCCTCGTTCTTGTTTCTGGCCATGCAACGAATGTTACATTTGTTGGAAACTTCTGCGGCGAAAATGATTTAATACTTTATGATGCCCTGTCCCATAATTCCATAGAACAGGGATGCAGGATATCGAGGGCCGCTGCAAAGGCTTTTCCTCATAACGACATAGATGCTCTTGAAAGGATATTAAGGCAGAACAGGGACTATTATGAAAAAATCCTTGTTGTCGTTGAAGGAGTCTACAGCATGGATGGGGATATCGCACCAATTCCTGAATTTATAAAGTTAAAGGAAAAGTACGGATTTTTCTTAATGGTTGACGAGGCCCATTCATCCTGTGTTATTGGAGAGCATGGAGGAGGAGTTGATGAGTATTTTAAACTTAAGGGAGATGAAATAGATATTAAGATGGGAACTCTCTCAAAGGGTCTTGGAACCTGCGGAGGATATCTTGCTGGGAAAAAATCTTTGATTGAATATTTAAGATATAACCTTCCAGGATTTGTTTTCAGCGTTGGAATAAATCCTCCATCGGCGGCTGCTACCCTTGCTGCTGTAAGGCTTATTCAGAGGGACAATTCCATGGTTAAAAAACTTCATGAAAACATAAAAATATTTATAGAAGAAGCTCATTTAAGGAATCTTAATACATGTCTTGCAAAGGAAACTGCAATAATACCTATATTAGTTGGCAAGGACAGGGATGCTTTTATTCTAAGCAACCTTCTGCTTAAAAACGGTGTTTTTGTTCCTCCTGCTGTTTATCCTGCAGTTCCAAAGGGATATGCAAGGCTCAGATTCTGCGTAAACTGCAATCATAACAGGGACCAGATTGTATATGCCCTTGATACCCTAAAAAACATCGCTGAAAAAGAAGGAATTAAGCTGCCTTGTATGGATGGAGGTAAGTACAGTGAAAGATAATTTTGTGGTTTTAGTTACAGGTGCATCCTCAGGATTCGGAAAGGAAACAGCAGAGTATCTTTCTAAAAAAGGGTATAAGGTTTACGGAAGCAGCAGAAAATGCATTAATGGAGAAAAAAGAGGACTTTTTACCATGGTTAATATGGATGTTACAGAGGAGGAATCGGTAAAGGATGCAGTAAATTATATATTAAACAGGGAAGGGAAAATAGATGTTCTTTATAACAATGCCGGAATGGGAATATCAGGCTCTATTGAGGATACAACCCTTGAGGAGGCAAAACAAATATTTGAGACGAATTTTTTTGGAATGATGAGAGTTACAAGGGCTGTACTTCCTAATATGAGAAGGATGGGGCAGGGGTATATTATAAACACCAGCTCAATTGGAGGGATAATAGGCCTTCCCTTTCAAGGATTATACAGTGCAAGCAAGTTTGCAGTTGAGGGATTTACTGAGGCATTAAGCAAGGAAGTAAAAGGCTTTGGAATTAAGGTGTGCATTATAGAGCCGGGAGATTTTAAAACGGGATTTACAGCAAACAGGAGATATGTTAAAAACTCAGGTGAGGGTTCAGCCTATAGGGAGGCTTTTATTAAAAATATGAATTTTGTTGAATGTGAGGAGAATAACGGATGCGAGCCTGTTGAAATGGCTAAGGTTATATATAAAATTATAAACACTAAAAATCCAAGACTAAGGTATAAAATAGGCTTTAAGAGCCAAAAGCTTGCTGCCAGCCTTAAAAAGTTTCTTCCAGAAAGGTTTTACGAGGATATGGTTATAAGGTTTTACAGCTGAGTGCTGAAAGTGTAATTCTCCATTCTCCGGTGATAGGCACCGGAGAATGATAGATAATAATGGAAGGGTTGAGGGAATGAAAAGAAACAGAATATTTTTTATAATTATTTTTGCTGTATTAACAATTTATGGATTTGTATATTTTAAGTCTATAAATGTTAGAGTAAATGTTAAAAAGGGAGAATTAGGGGAGCTTACAGCTGAGCAGAAGCTTGAGGATTTTAATTATCTTTATAATGTTATAAAGGATAACTATCCCTATATCGAGGTTTTAAAGAGAAAAACCGGGTATGATTTCCTATCTAATAAAGAGGAGCTTAAAAATATGGTTATCTCTTCTAAAGATAACGTTGAATTTTATGAAAACATAGATAAAATGCTGTATCTTCTTCAAAACGGTCATACCAACATAATAGAGCCTTCAGATTATGATATGTACAAAGGTGCATATAAAGGGTTAGGTAATTATGCATGGAAAAAAGTTATAGCGAATAAGGATGTTGAGAAAAAGTACAGTAAGTGGAGTCAAATTATTAAAAGTGAGAGTTTTATAGTTCCAATCGCTTTTAAATATGTTGAGGGGAAATATATAGCATATAAAAGCATAACTGAGGAAGATAAGCTTAAAGAATATGGCATACCTAAGTTTTCAACTCTCCTTGAAGTAAACGGGAAAGATATTGATAAATTTTTGCTTTCAAATACCGATAGCTTTTATTTGAGCTTTGATTTTAAAAGGAATAAACTTAAAGTTAATGCTTTAGTTTTACCCTGCAGGCAGGATGAAATCATAAGTGTAAAGCTTAAGACTTTAGATGGGGAAATTATAGATAGGACTTTAAAGGGGGAAAACGTAAAGTGGAAAAATAATAAAAATGAAAAACCCGATAAAGTATATGATACTCAAATAATTGATAAGGATAAAATTGCTTACTTGAAGGTAAGGTCCCTTTCTTATGAATATGTGGATAAGGACAGGGAGGGAATATATTCATTTTTAAAGAGCGTTAAGGATTATCCTTATCTTATTATAGATATTAGGGGCAATGGAGGGGGAAGCGAGAATTATTATAAAAACATTATTTCTCCTCTCATAAATAAAAATATAAGTGCAAAGTTTTATACTCTTTTTAGAGGAGGAAGTGAGATAAAGCCCTTTTTGGCATCGAGGGGTATTTTAACAAAATCCATAGATAAGCTTCCTGAAGGATTAAATTATCCAAAGGAGACAAAGGATTTATTTTTTGGATATGTTGAAAGCAATAAAAAAATTGCTCCCAAGAATACCGTTGGGTTTAAGGGTAAGATATTCCTTCTTGTTGATGATTATGTTTATTCTTCAGCGGAAACCTTTGCAGCCTTTTCAAAGGCAACAGGTTTTGCAACTCTTGTAGGAACTGTAACTGGAGGGGATGGAATAGGAATAGACCCAGCTGTAGCCGTCCTTCCTAACAGCGGGCTTTTAGTGAGATTTCCATTAGATATGGGACTTAATCCTGACGGCACATCAAACGAAGAATTCCATACCCAGCCGGATATATATGTTGAGTGGAAATATGAGGATTTTGTAAAAGCTGTGGAATATGGTGAGAATAATAAAGAAAGTATAATAAATCCTTACGATACGATTTTAAATTATACAATTGATTTGTGCAAATAAAAGTGCCACCTAATTTACATGTGACAAAGACGTTAAGATTTAAGAGAACATGCTCCCTTATGGTAAATTTAAATTTTTACCAGAGGGAGCATGATTTTATTTTGCCTTATTTTCCTAATGCTTTGTTTAATAAATATTTTTTGCAGCTTTTAAATTTTTCAATACTATGATTTTCTGCATATAGTCCTAAGAATATAAATGCAATCCCTAACCCTGTACATAATCCTTCAATAAAACTTGGCAGAAGATTGAACCTATATGAGACAATTGAAATTGCGTTAAAGAGAAGTCCTAAATTGATGTAATTATTAAATTTTTTCATTTTGAACCTCCTCATCGATTACTATTCAAATAACTAATTTTATATTTCTATTTTAAGGTAATCTTTGGATAAATACAATTTATTTTATAAAAATAAATAATTATGTTAGTTAATGGTATATATGTGAACTATTTAAAGTTATTTTTAAATGATTTTTCAACTTATGAATATCATAAAAGAATACTTGACAAATTATAAAGAAAGGAATATCCTATAATTAGATATTTCGAATTGTGAAATATTTGGAGGTCGGAATAATGAATGATGTAGATAATATTTTAGATTTTTTTATTGATAATGTTAAAAAACTCTTTTTTCCTGAGGAATGGATTAAGATAGATTTAAAGTTTTCTAAGTATGAGCTTTTTACAATGCTTTTTATCGATAGAAAAAGCGAAGTGACAATGACGGAGCTTGTGGGATATATAAATTGTCCGATGAGTACTGCTACTGGCATAGTCGACAGGCTTGTAAGAAATGGATATGTAAGCAGGAGCAGAAGCGAGACGGACAGAAGGATAGTTGTAATAAAACTTACCGATGCAGGCTGTAAGTTTATTAATGACTTAAGGGATACTATTTCAAAATATCTAAAAATAATTCTTGAGGATTTAACAGGAGAAGAAAAACAGTTCTTGATCGGAATAGCTTTTAAAATAATGAATAAGCTGCAGACAGATATAAATATTATGGAGAATACTGATGAAGACAAAACGGTAATAAAGAAAATAGATATTGAATAACGCCCATTAAATTGGGCATTTTATAGAATAAATATTTCGCAATGCGTAATATTCGCAAAATGAAGTATAATAAGTATATATATAAAAGGGGGAAATGTTATGAGAATAATATTATATACCGGTAAAGGCGGAGTTGGAAAAACCAGCATTGCCGCATCTTCTGCTTTAAAAAGTGCAAACAGGGGTATGAAAACTCTTGTTGTAAGCACTGACCCTGCTCACAGCCTTGGAGATTCTCTTGATATGAAGCTTTCTAATGAGCCTGTTGAAATTAAGGAGAACCTTTGGGCTCAGGAAATAGATACAATACATGAAATTGAAGAGGGGTGGGGTAAGGTACAGAAATATTTAACTGAGCTCTTTACATCAAAAGCTGTAAAGGATATTACAACACAGGAACTTACAGTTTTCCCAGGTATGGAAGATTTGCTAAGTCTTATTAGAATACTAAAATATTATAAAGAAGGAAGATTTGACACGATTATTATAGATTGTGCTCCAACTGGAGAAACTCTTGCCCTTTTAAGCTTTCCTGAAATGTTAAGATGGTGGATGGAGAAGCTTTTTCCGATGAAGAAAAAGGCCATCAAAGTTGCAGGACCAATTGCAGAATCTCTGCTTAAAATACCTATGCCGTCTGATCAGGTACTTGATGAAATTGACAATATGTATTATCAGCTCGATGAGATGAAAAGAGTTTTTTCAGATAGAAATACAACAAGCATAAGAATTGTTGTAAATCCTGAAAAAATGGTTATAAAGGAAGCGCAGAGAAGCTTCACCTATCTCAACATTTATGATTTTAATGTGGATGCTGTGGTAGTAAACAGGGTTATTCCAGAGAATGTAACAGATGACTATTTTAAGGTATGGAAGGATATACAAAAGAAATATAAAACTGAAATAAATGAAAGCTTTTCGCCTATACCGATATATTATGCACCTTTGTTTGAAAATGAAATAGTGGGAATGGAAATGCTTGAAAGGATGGGGGAGGCGATTTTTAAGGATGAAGATCCGACTGAAATTAAATATAACGGGAGGGCTCAGAAGGTTAATAAGGAAGGAGAGGATTATGTACTTTCAATTGATATTCCCTTTGTTGATAAAAAGGATCTCTCCCTCAGCCAAAAAGGAGATGAACTTATAATAAAAGCGGGAAATATTAAAAGGAATATAACTCTTCCAAGAACCCTTTTAGACTTCTCAATAAAAAAAGCAAAGTTTGAAGAGGAAGTATTAAAAATATGGTTTGGAAGTGATAAAAATGAATGAAACATTAATAAAAAAATTTATTGGTTATAAGCTTAGCACTGCAGATAAAATAATTAATTATCTGCCGTTAGAGGTGTCAAAGGAACTTAGGGATTTAGGAAGAATAATTCTTGAAAGCCTTAACGAAAATGCACAGAAAATAAAAGAGAAACCATCGGTAAAATCAAAAGATAAATTAAATAATATTACAATAGAATAGGGTAAAATAGAGAATAACAAAGAGGGCAAATTTAAAAAAAACAGCTGCATTACTAAGATTTTTAGCATTACCAGTGCTGAGATATGTGTAGTGCGGCTGTTTTTTTATATTTATTTAAGAAATTGTGGTTACATAAATTTCTGTAAGTAAAAAATAATAAAATAGGAAAATTAATACTGAAGAAGTTGTTTTTTTAGGTTATAATATATGCATAGATGTAAAATATATAAATATTCGGAATTTATTCAAAAATTAGAAGCATTAGGGGGAATATTATGAAAAACAAGTCCAAAATAATAATTCTTTCTACTGTAATCATTTTTTCAGTTATTATTTTTCTATCGTATACTTTATATGCCAATTCAAAGATTTTAAAAATACCTGAGAAAACAGTTACTCTTAAAATGAATGACAGCTATGAACTTCCTTCTTCAGTAGATGCAGTTATGGTGAATGGGAAATGGAAAAGTTATGAGGTGGAATGGGAGAATCCTAAAGTTGATACTAAAAAGGCAGGAACCTTTGAAATATATGGTAAGATTAAAAACAGCGATAAAACTGTGAAAGCGGTTATTAATGTGGTTCCTAAAATAGTTAATGTTGATGATATTGTGCAGGTTACATTAGTTGGAGGAAAAGCAGAATTGCCAACAAAAGTAAAAGCACAGTTAGAGGATGGAACTTTAAAGGAGGTAGAAGTTAAATTTGATTGCAGCCCTCCTGAAACAGATAAGCCTGATATTTATTTTTACGATAATGGATTTGTTAGGGGATATGATAAACCTGTAAAGCTAAAGATTGTGGTCAGGGAGAGCCCTGATGTAGAGATGAAATTCATTACAGAAAAATTAGATTTAGATAAAGTTTTCTCACCCCATGTTATTGATTCATTAAATGATCTTAAATATGAACCTCTTGATAAAAAAGAGGTAAGCAGGCTTAAAAATATTTTTAATACTGAACTTAAAAAATATCCAAAAGAAGTTTTAGCTGCTAATTTAAACAGCATAAGCTTTTTTAGGAGCATAAAATATGAAGGAATATCAGTTGGCGGTACAAGCGACATGAGAATGAATATTTATATGTGTGATGATAATTACAGCACTAAAGATATTAAAATGATATTTCACCATGAGCTGAACCACATATTATACACTAATAATATGGAATTGTTTAATGAAAAAGAATGGAAAAATGCCAATATTGAAGGATTTAACTATGGAGACGGAGGAACAGAGGCAATAAAAGATGGGAATAATTCTATGAACCTTAGCATGGAGCTTGCCAAAAAGGGTTTTGTTAATCAATATTCTATGTCTGCAATTGAGGAGGATATAGCAGAAATATCGAACTATTTGTTTATGAATGATAAAAGTTTTTGGAAGCTTGTAGACAGCAGCGAGAGACTTAATAAAAAAGTAAGGATTTTAATAGATTTTTATCATAAGTTAAATCCTGTATTTACCGAGAAATATTTTAGGAATTTATAAATATCAAATAAAAATTAAAAACACTCAATTAAAAATAGCGAACTTCTGAATAAAAATAATGTAAAAATGCAGGTATAACTTATTTTTAATAACATATAAATGTTTTGATAAGAAAGGAAATAATTATATAAACTTTAAGGGATGGGAAAATGTTAGAAATTGTGATTTGTGAAGATAATTTACAACATCTAAATACCCTTGAATATTTTGTTCAGGATGTAATAAAAAATAGTAATATTGAAGGTAGATTGGTTTTAAAAACTAATAGTCCAGAAGATGTAAAAAAATTTGTTCAATCAAATACTGCAAATGTTTTTTTATTAGATATTAATTTCAAAAACGGCAGTAATGGATATGAATTAGCAATTCTTATTAGAGAAAAAATAAAATTAGCATATATAGTATTTGTTTCAGAGCATTTAGAATTTGTACTTCAAGCATTTAAAGTTAGAGCTTTTGATTTTTTACCTAAACCAGCAACTAAAGGTATAATAAAAAAGTGCTTGATTGATATATATAATGACTATGTGGAACGAAACAGTTCTACAGAAGATAATTTAAGAGTTTTAACTGTGAAATCAGGCAATAGCATCTTCAGAATAAAAATAGAAGATATTATGTTTATTGAAAAATTACAAAACAAAGCAATTATTCATACTATTAATAATCAGATTTCATGTTACGAATCTCTTGATTATTTTGAAAGAAACTTATTAAATTATAGTTGCTTTGTAAGGTGTCATAAGAGTTATATCGTAAATAAAAGATATATACAAGAAATAAGATTAGGTAAGATGGAATTAGTTTTAGAAAATGGTCAGATTTGTTTTATTGGTAGAAAATATAAGGGGGGGGTTTTGGATGATACAAAATATTAGTATATATTTAAAATTTGCAATAGCTTTTTTTGATGCTTTATATATGCTTGTTTTTGTAATGGTTTTAAACAATCTAAATTATAAATTTATAAGAAATGTAATTAACTTTTTAGTATTGGGTGCTGTAACTTTTATACTTTACGTGATACAAGAGAGAACCTCTGGTATAGTTCATATAATATTTTTTCCAATAATACAACAATTTTTCTTAGCTATAACAGTAAAACTTTCAACAAAACTTACAATTGTTAAGAGTCTATTATGTGTATATTCTATTGCAATTATTGATATACTTTTTGGATTTTTTGCATTCTTCATTTTTTCATTTTTTAACTTAAATGCTTATCAGGTTGTTAATAGCGGAGTATATATATTGTTAAGTAATATAGTTATCTATATAGTAAAAACTATCCTGATTTTAGTTATAAAGATACATAAAGATAAAGTTAAAATGATATTTAATATAAGAACCAAAAATTTAATTTACATGATTATTTTTGTTCTATTGACAGTTTTAGTTATTATGGCAAATGTAACCATAATCTTTTTCTATATGAAAAACAGTCTGGAATTAAACATGTTAATTTTTCTTTCAGCAGTATACATTTTATATTTTTGCTTTAATATAATTATATCAATGAGTTTTATAAAGATTGAACAAAAAAGCCAAGAATTGGAGCAACAAAAGTTCTATAATAATGCAATGAGTATTCTATTAAATGATTTAAGAGTTATAAAGCATAGTTATGATAATATTTTAGCATCTATTAAAGGGTTTATAATATACAAAGATTGGAATGGAATTGAAGAATATATTGATGAAATTATCCAAAAACAATCAAATGAAAATATAAGTAATACATTTATGTTTCAAAAAATAAAAAGTGCAGGTTTAGCAGGGCTTATTATGAGCAAGATTGAAAATATGAAAAAATTAGGCATTAATGTAAAACTAATAGTAAATAATGATGTTAACGAGATTAATATAAAGATGAGTGACCTATGTGATATGTTAGGAATACTATTAGATAATGCAGCAGAAGCGGCAAGTGATAGCCACGAAAAATATGTTAATATTTCTGTATTTAAGGATGAAGGTGTAACTACATTTACAATAGAAAATACGAGTATAAGTAAACCAGATGTAAACAAAATGTTTGAGCATGGTTGGTCTACAAAGGGGGAAGGACGCGGACTAGGACTTTGGATTTTGAAAAACATAGCTAAAAAATACAAAAATGTATTGTTGAATACTTTTATTGAGAATAACATAGTTAAACAAGAATTAATAATTTCATAATATGTATTTAACTGCAGCTGAATTATAAAGAAATGTAATAGCTGCAGTTTTTATTTTGTAAAAAGCTGATTTTTTCAATTAAAAAAACTAATTTGGAAATTTTATCACCAAAAAAAAGCTGTTTGCATAAGTTTTATTTTATATACATGTTAACTTAATTATAATAAATATTGTAATATAGAAAATAATTACAATATAAGAAATTTATGAGAAATATCATTTTGGTTGAGCTATTATTGAGTCATTTGCAAATTGTTACATAACAAATTATTAAATCTCTAAAAACTCAAATAAATTTAACCTAAAAATACTTCCAAAATTGATGAATATGCAATAAATTAGGGGGGATGTCAATGTATAAAAAAACAATTAATAAAGTCATGATAAGATTACTAATTGTTATTTATGCTTTTACATTAATACCTAACTATAATAAGGCATATGCTGCTTTAGGCGCACCGAGAATTGTAGCACCATCAAACGGTTCAAGTATCGATAAGGCAGATATTAAAGTTTCATGGACGAGCGTGACAGGAGCTAATAGCTATATTTAAGGGGTAAGGGATTTAACCACTGATATAAAGATAATAGATGCAAATGTTGGGAATACTACAAGCTATGTAATTCCATCATATATGCTTGTAGAAAATCATCAGTATCGAATAGCTGTAGGTGCAAGAGATGCAAGTGGAAATGAGAGTTGGGATGCAAACACATATGTAACTATAACTATAAAACAAAAGAAAGTAGACACCACCCCGCCGGTAATAAGCAACCTGCAGGGGTATATAGAAGTAGAGAAGGGAAAAAGCACGAGTTTAATAGGAATAATAAGCAGCAATACAAATTTAACAAAGGTAACAGTAAACGTGTTAAACGATTATACAGGGGACTATTTTACAAGGAATTTAAGCGGAGTAAAGGTGTTTGATTTAAGTGAGGTAAAAATAAATACAACGAGCGGAACGTTCTCAAAGGCAGGAGTATATACAGTAAGGATATGGGCGAACTCAGAAGGGTATACCAGCACAAACACTCCTTTAGGAACGGTTACAATAAAAGTTATAGAAATAACACAGCAAGATAATGATAGTCTAAATAATATAGATATTGACAATAAAGGATTGCCAAAAAATTTTACAATTTTGCCGGGGCAAGCAAAAGCATTGTTTGGAACCATAAAAACAACATCTGTTATGACGACAGTTAGAATTGATATTAAAAGATTGGGTAATGATTTTAAATTTAATAAAGCAAAAGCATTTATTAAGACTAATATAAATTCAACTAAATTTGATTTGAATAATTTTATAATAAATGCACAAAAGAATGAATTGTCGGTACCAGGAGAGTTTTTAGCAACTATCTTTGTTACAACTAAAAAAGGAAAATCATTATCCACATTTAAATATGGACAATTTATTATAAAAGTCATGGATCCTATTGAATATAAAGAAGTAAGATATCTTTATGCATCTGATATGATATATGTACGCGCTGATATTAGCCCTATAGTTGGCCAAAAAAATGAAAACGAATGGCCTATTGTATGGGTTGGAATATATGATGATGAGAATAAAAAATGGCTGTATGAAACAAAATCAGAGCACAATGAGTTAAAACATCACAGTATTAATAAATATGAAGCATATATACCAGCTGACAAAGTTCCAAGAAATAAAAATTTAAAATTTATGTTTTTTGTAGATGGTTATAATAATCCGGACGCAATTTTATACGCAAATATAAAGGAAAAGCTAAAAATTACACCGATACCTAAACAATCTTGGAGTATTAGATATAATTGGAATGATGATAAACTTGAAGCGTTAGTCAGTATAGAAGCAGAAAAGGGGAAAAATAATCTTCCGGAATTTTACATTATAATTTATGATGATGACGGAACAGAGAAGTATAAGTTATATGATATAAATAATATAACAAAAATATCCTATGAAAATAATGCTGCGTCAAATTACTATAGAAAATATTATAAAGCATGGGATTTAGAAAGAGATTTACATTTACAAAGAGATAGAACTTATAAATGTGCTGTTATTGCAAAAGGATATGAAGAACAATTTTTAAAAAATATTAAAAATAATAACTTCTATACTGCTGATTTTGACTATTGTACTACTATGGTAAAAATATATAAACCGGAAGTTAAGAATAAAGACTTTGCAAATTATAACTCAAATTTAAAATGTATTACTGTTGATGTAAATACAATAGGAATACCAAAAAACAGCAGACTGCAATTGTACTGCAAAGAAAACCAAAAATATTTTGAGTTAACAAGAAAATCTTCAGATTTATATTTAGGTGAAGCAAGATATAATTTGGAGATAAACAATTTCGAAAACTATGGATTTGAATTTAATAAACAATATTCATTTGTAATTTATTTAATTGATAAAAATAATAATACCAAACAATTAGCTAATGATACCGCTTTTATAGAAAAGAAGCAGGAAATAACAATAAATGAAACTTTCTTAAAAGCTTATGATATAGAAAGAGAAGAATTAAATTTTATAGGATATAATAGAAGGTTAGCCTATAGGTCTGCGAAGCTTTGTAAAGATGCTTACAATGATGAAACGCATTTTTGGGAAACTCTTGAATATCTTGGATTTGATGTTAATAAGGATGTTTGGCTAAAAACATATGAATCAAAGAGTATTAAAGATATTATAAATATTGAAAATAAATCATTGCAGGCAGTTGTTGGGATAAGAAACTTAAGCAGTGGTAAAAAAGTAATTGCGATATCTTTTAAAGGAACGAGCGGTACACTTGACTATATTAATGATTTTAGAATCTCATGGGTCGACTATAAAAGCAAAAGATACAATAATGAAATGTCTTTTTATAAGGGATTTTATTCTATAGAGAAAACTTTTGAAGAAATAGAGGATAAAATTAATCTTCAAGGAAGAACACTGAAAGAAATAATTCAAAGCAAAGATCCCAATTATATATTTTGGATTACAGGACACAGTTTAGGCGGTGCAATAGCTACTATATATTCAATAAAGTTGTTTGATGAAAGAGGAATAGATGCTGATAAAATTTTTGTATATACTTTTGGTACTCCAGCAGTTGGAGATAAAAGATTTATTGAGACTTTTGATGATAAATTGAACATGTTCTCAATAGTTAATGAGTATGATCCAGTTCCTTATTCACCAATATATGGAGATAAAATCGCGGACTATCTAAATTTAGCTATACCAACTGTAAGTCATATGCAATTAATTGCTAAGGATGTTATGGAACAGGAAAGCACATTAGGAACTTTGTATGTTATACCTGTAGAAATGCAACAAATTAATACTATAGAAAAGATTAAGAATATTCTTAGTTTCAAATATCATAGTATCAACACATATATTAATAATTTAAACTCAGAAAAAGCAAATGATATGTATAAGTTATATTACTTTCTTGAATGAGGAGAATCTGGTAGCAATGGTGGAGGATTCTGATATAGAAATATAAGATGACTGCTTGTGGCGTTTAAAATAACTAAATATAGAATACTAATAAAAATGATATACTCATAATATTGAATATTGTTTTAAGTAATTATTATTAGTTAAGAATGATTTGTATAAACAAACTAATACACCACTTTTAGAATAAATTGGTAACAGAATCAACAAGGATGTTTGTAAACATTTTACACAAAAATATTAACAATCTTGATGAAATAGTTTATTAATCATGTGTTCTTGCATTGAATGTTATTGCACCACCAATAGGAATAGTAATAGAGACAGGTGAATTTCTATATGAAATAAAAGATAAACTAATTTATGGTGATAGGTATTGGATAGTGTATTTATTTTGTTTTTATATAGGAGGATGTGAGGAAATGTCAAAAAGAATAGCTACTTTTATTATAGTGTCAATTTTTATAATTGCTTTTTTAGGATGTTCTAAGGAAAACAATAAACAAGTCTCAAATGGAAAAATTGTAAATGAACAAAAGAATGAAAATCAATCAATAAGCAATAGCAAGCCAAACGAGACTGCTCAAAACAATACAAATACAGCTCCAACACAAACTCCAATTCAGAATCAGCAACAAAGTAATAATTCAAGTGAAATAAATGCTCAAAAGTCAGATGAAGAATTAATATCAGAGTATGCTAAGGATTTTATTATAAAAGTAATAAAAGCATGGAATGTCAAAAATGTTGCAAAATCTGAATTTAAAGATATTTTGAGCCCTTACGATGAATATATATTTCCAGCTAACATTGTTTTTGATGATTCCTTTAACCTTGATATAATACGAGGAGTATCAGTTGATAAAATTGTTAAATCTAATGCTGATCCTAATTCTTTCTTAGTCTTTGCATCATCACTATTTAATACTAAAAATAATAATGGAACTGTCTTTACTTATCGTGGTGAACATGTGTTATCTTTGAAAAAAATTGATAACAAGATTAAATTAGAACGTATAGTTCAATGGAATTATTTTGACAGAACATACTAACCATAATGTTATTAATGAGTTCAATTTTTTCAGTTCAAGATTAATTATTTAAGGGGGTTTTATTTAATGTCTGAAAATAAGAAAAATAATAAGAAGATAATAATTAGCATTATTATGATTATTATTGCAATATTAGTAATTGTTTTAGGAAGCAGTATGTATGATTCTGCTTATGAATATTACTTAACTCAAGATATGCATGAAGGCAGACAGGGAATGATGATATCAAATCTAACCAAATATGCAGGATTTGCTATTGGTGCAATTGGATTGGTATTATTTGCAAATCAGATTATTAAAAAAGATAATGTTAATAAATAAGGAATACATTAAACCTGAATTATTCATGAATTTTATTTTAAAGTGCTCTATAGCACATAATAACAAAACTTTTTTATAAATAGTTTAGGGGGATGATTAGGTATGTTTTCTAAAACACTTCTGCAAAAGATGCATGAAAAGGTTTTAATCAGAAATATCATATTAGTCGTAGCAATATTTGTTTTAACTTTTACCTTAGCTGCATGTTCAAAATCGGTATCAGGCACTTACTACAATCAAAAAAATAAAGAAGAGTACCTTGAATTAAAATCGGATGGAACATTCTATGTTAAAGAGGGAGGATTGGGTTTTGCTGGGAAGTACAAAATTGATGGAAATGAAATTACACTTGAAACATCAATAGGTATGGCAGCTAAAGGGGTAATTAATGGTAACACTATTACTGATGAAGAGGGGCAAATTTGGATTAAAGAATAGCCTGTTGTTTTTATAGCTTTTTTATGGTGACAGACCTTGAAAGGTGTATTAAAAATATTTTTATAAGGAGGATGTGAGAAAATGAATTTTAAAAGCAAGACCAAGTATATAATTATAGGTTTTATCTGCGGGTTAATTTTATCAAGTACAGTAGTATTTGCTGCTCCGGCAAAAATAACTGCTGTTTTTTCAAGCGTAAAATTATATTATGAAAATACCTTGAAGAGTTCGTTTTCTATAATTAAATATGGCAATGAAAATTATGTACCATGGAGCAAGGTAGCGCCATATTTAAAAGAAAGTGTAATTTTTAATGGTACTGATATGAAGATAAAAAGTCCTGTATCACAGTTTAATGCTAAGTTGGTAATTGATGGAACGGAGAGACCTTCTGCTTATAATGATGGCATTAATAATATTCCATCATTGATACTTTATCAAAATAATGTATATACACCTATTAATTACATTGCTAATAATATGGATAAAACTATACAATACAAAAGCCAGGAAAAAACATTTTATGTTGGGAAAATTCCTGAAGGCCAGTACATGAGCGATATATTAAAACCATTTAATGTACAAGATGGTAAATGCTATATTAATGAAGATTTAAAACTCGCTGGGAAGGATTACTTTAAAGGGTATCATTTATTTACTTTTTATAACTCATCAGTATTCTCATTCAATCTTGAGGGAAAATATTCAGATTTAAGTGGACTAATCGGAGCATGCAATTATGCAAAATATAACAACGATGCTACTGTTGAAATTTATGGTGACGATAATTTACTTGCTAAATATGAAATAACACCTGATAATTTACCACAAAATATTAATTTAAATGTAACTGGAGTTTTAAAGCTGACAATAAAAGTTAGAAATAAAGATGTTTATTCATCCTATATTGATTTGTGCGATTTAATTATTAAATAAAATATTCATATTTTGAAATAATTGTCTTTAAAAGGGAACGAAAAACATTTTTAAGAAAAGATTTGTTTTGAGAAAAAGTGCCACCCAGTTGACAGTGCGGTTAACAAGTGACAAACTGCCAGCTGGGTGTTTTGATTGCTTTAGCATAATTACATAAATTTATAACAGATATTAGGGTTGTATTGAATTTAGAAATAATTTCTTTGTCGATAGAAATATATGGTAAAATATTAATAGAAGCTAAAGATATTTTATTAAATTTAAATGATTAGGGGATGGTGTTATGAGGGTATTGTTTTGCAGAATAACATGGATGGAAAAATATATAGGAAGAGAAAATGAAGAAATCAAAATGCCTTACACAGGGGGAAAATATGTTGATGAATATAAAGAGGGAGGGGAAGAAAAGAACTTTTTAGATATAGATGGATACTGCTATGGATTTGTTGAAACAAAAAGAAATAAAAACGGCAGAAATACTATAAGGATTGAAAGAATAGATGAGAGCTATAAAAACTGTGAAAGCATAGATAATGTGCTTGTTGTATGGGTAGCGGCAAATAGACATGGGAAACAAAAGATAGTAGGCTGGTATAAAAATGCTACTGTTTACAGACAATTTCAATATAAGCTTATAAGGTACTATGATTATAATATTACTGCCAGAGCCAAGGATTGCTTTTTACTTCCTTTAAATAATAGAACTTTTCAAGTTCCTGTGGCTGTTATAAAGGATTCTTTAAACAGATTTGGGTTTGGACAATCTAATATTTGGTATGCGCAAGAAGAAAGTGCAGAAAATTATGTTAAAGAAGTTATTAAATATATTGAAAATTACAACGGAGAGAGAATTAATGTAGTTATAAATGATGAAGATTTGGATGCAGCAATAGATATAAATAATAGGTCGATTGATGATGTTTATAAAGAAGCGCTTGATATTTTTAAAAATATAGACAGTGTTAAGCATGAAAATTTAATGTATTCTTTGAAATTATGTAATTCTATACTAAAGGCAGATACAAGCCATAAAGGGGCATTTAATTTGAAATGCTTTCTTGTTTCAAATTTACTGAGAATTAAAAAATCAATTGATTTATTTGAAGAGTATAATAGAAAATACAATGATGATGATTACTTAATATATTTTCAATTAGGAATTTTATATTACTATGATGAGCAGATAGATAAAGCAGCAGAAAATTTAAACAGGTCAGTAATTTTAAATCCTGATTATATAGACAGTTATATTTTCCTATCTGCAGTTTATTCGTACAAGGAAGATTATTACAATGCGTTAAAGTACTACAAAATTTGTATAGAAAAAGATGATAAAATTTTAGAGGCATATTATCAAATTGCCTGGATTGAATATTATATAAATAAAAATACTAATGAAGCATTACAGTATATTGATAAAATATTAAGTATTGAAGAAAATAATGCCGATGCTTTATATTTTAAGGCTGAGATTTTCTATTTAGAAGGAAGAAAAAATGATGCTCTTAATATAATTGAGCAGTATTTAAAAAAGGATCCGCAAAATTCATGGTTTATTGAATTTAAAAATCAGGTTTTTTCATAAGGCTTGAAAAATGTACTCTTGGCTCTTTGGCGTGTGGAACTCTATAATTTGAAACTTCTTTATTGTTCATAGATAGTTACTCCTTCATGAGCAATTTTATACTCTAAAGTGGTTTCTAACTTTTCCATTCTCAAGAATTCTTCTTTTGAATTAAAAATATATTAACTGGTAATTCTGAGATTTTCCCTATAGATTTTATTATTTACTGTTTATTAAAATGTTAGGAGTGATACTTTTTATAAAAACAAAATCATTAAAAAAAGGAGATAAAATGGCAGTTGTAAGTTTATCCAGTAATATTTTGGGGAGGATTTTGCAAAACATCAATTATATTTAGGGTTAAAGCGGATTATAGAAAATATCTTATATAAAATAAATATTATAATTAAAATCCAAAGGGAAATAATTATTCTGCCGGCTATTTTTGCCTCGGGAATATCGCTTTTTAGCTTTTCATCTGCCTTAATCTCACATTCTTTTATTATTTCAATAGGAATTAACTTCATAGCAATTATTATTCCTAAAGGTATAATCAATAAATCATCTAAATATCCAAGTACAGGAATAAAATCGGGTATCAAATCTATAGGGCTTAGAGCATAAGAAACAACTATAATAGCAAAAATTTTTGAAATAACTGGCGTTTCTTTCTTTTTGCATGCAAGATATAAAACATAAGTCTGCTTTTTTATTTCTTCTATTTTTTGTTTTATTTTCAAAACTTTATTTCTCCTCCAATTATATTTGAAAAACGTATGTGTCTTTACCCAGTTTTTTAGCTTTATAAAGCTTAATATCTGCTTTGTGAAACAGGTCATTAAATCTTTTAGCTTTTGTTGATAGGTTATCCGACATGCCAATGCTAATGGTTACATTTACACATTTACCGTCTTTGTATATGTTAAGTTTTTTAACTTCCTGAGATATTTCTTTAACCTTTAATTTACCTTCTTCTAAAGATGCGTTTTTTAAAATAATGACAAATTCATCTCCTCCGTATCTGCATGCAATGTTAGGGGAAGGTATTAGTTTTAGGCAGAGCTTTCCTATTTCTATTAATATTTTATCCCCGAAGTTGTGTCCGAAGCTATCGTTTATGCCTTTAAAATTATCTACATCAAAGGCAATACATATAATCCTTTCACCCTTTTCATCAGCTTCCTTCAGCCATTTATTTGCTGTGGTTTCTAAATAGCTTCTATTATATAATCCTGTGAGATAATCTGTACTTGCTTTTTTTGTTATATCGATTACTTTATGCTTGATTTCAAGCTTTAATGCAGTTTTGTCTAATTCTCTTTTGTTTATTTCCTGAAGTAAATCTATGTATTCCTTTTGAACTTTATAACCTAAGGATGTATCATTTAATATGTCGCAAAGAGAGCATCTCTCTTCTTGAATTTGTTTTAAAAGATAAACATCGTCATAGCTCTCTACTAATTCTTTTGCCTTTGTAAACATTTCAAAGGCATCTTTATACAGCCCCTGCTCTTTATAAAAATATCCATATAAATCATGAAGCTGAGCCCTTTCTCTTATAAAAGAATCTAAAACGCTGCTTTTTGTAATTTCATCGATTGTAGATTTGGCAGATTCAAAGTCTTTGAGCCCTATTTGTGATCTTGCAATGTTTAATTTTACCCTTATCTCCAAAATTTCATAATAAGGTTCCTGAAGTTTTGCAGCCTCAAGCCCTAACTTAGCAAAATGAAGAGCTCTTTTATAATCCTCTTCAATAATATATATATGGCTGTAATTGCTATAGGCATTGCTGAGGATATTATACTTTTTTAGCTTTATAGATAATTTAATAGCTTCATCTAACATTTCCTTTGCCTTATTATAATTCTTAGCAAATTCATACAATAAAAAAGATGTGTTAAAATGGCTAAGCCTGTCCTCATCGTCACCATGCTCATCACAAAGGATTTTAAACTTATCTAATACTTGAAAGGCTTCCTCTATATCTCCAATACAATAATAGGATACTATAATGTTAACATATGCAATGAGAATAGATTTATAATCTTTAAATTTTTCGCCTTCTTCTAAAAGAATATAAGCCTTTTCTATTGTTTCTTTATATTTTCCTTGGGCTCTTAGAGAAGTTACTTCTTTTCTTAGTGATAGAATATAATCATTTTTATCCATAATATTCACCAAAATTTATTTTATATTTTCTGTTAGTAAACCGATACAATTAAATTTTACATAATATAAAATAATTTATCAAGTTTTTCCGGTGACTGTCACTCTCCGGTGTCTATGAAGGCTCTGAAAAACTATAATATTTACAGAAAACATATTATTCATGTGGAGGTGCTAAGCTTATATATACTATATATTGAGTCCAAAATTTCAGAGGTTTCCTTATAGCCGGAGAAAAGCAATAGTAAAATTTTGAAGAAAAAATCGATTGATGATATAATTGATTTGTAATAACTATTCTTTGGTAAACTGATAAAAAATAGGCAGATTAAGACTAAAAGGAGTGGGTTAATGTGTATGAGTACAAAGTTTTTAGATGGAGATTTGATTTAAATGATGCAGAGGAGTTAGAAAAAACTTTAAATGAATATGGCAAAGAAGGATGGAGAATATTTAACATTATAACAAATGTAAAGGGAAGCGGGGGAATTCTAAATTCTTCTATAGACGGAAGCGCAGCAACAATTATTCTTGAAAAGGATTGTAAATAAAAATACTGTATCTATAAACTTAAATGGAGGACATATATGAAAATTAACAATTCAATAATTAATGAAATTGGGATGATAGTTAAAGAAGCTTTTTATAAACTTAGCAATATTGATCAAGATTTAGTATTAAGAGTTAGGGATTGTGAGCCTTCAATTTCATATGAAACTTTAAAGAGTGCATTAAAAGAAGCTGCTTATAAGGTAAAGTCAGAAGATGAAGCAGAGTATTTAAAATCTATTGAAAATAAACTTAATTGTATCGTAGACAGGGCTATTAAAATTGCGGATGACGACGAAAAATTAATGGCTATAGGTAAGATAAACGATGTTGTTGCTTATAATATTATGCCAAGCCTATTAAAAAAAGCAAAGGATACGGTTAATGATGTACCCTATATTGTAAAAAATACATTGGCAGAAAATGAATGTATCATTTATAAGATAAGCAGCGCTGAGTTTGAAATACCAAACAAGTCCATTGTTGGAGACCACATTATATTTATAAGCAGCAAAGGAAGAGTTTTTGCCTATGATTCAGGGGGGATTTTTGGACAGGCATCCTGCTATAATACATCTTACCCTATAAAGGTTATCTATGGAGATAATGTAAATTTTAGTTCAAGCAAAAAAGAGTTAATAAGTTATAACTGCAATATAAAAATTGAAGACTTTTTTAAGCTTTTAAGAAAAATCGATAAAAAATGTTTTGATTTTATAGAATATCCATATGATAGTTTAATAAATGCTGATTGTTACAGTTATGGAGTTGAATTAGAAATTGACTCTGAAAAGTTTATAATAAAAGATTTCGAAGTATCAAAAGATTTTTATATTTATTATAAATATATAGAGTCTTTTAACTTCAAAAACTCTGTTCTTGATATTAAAGGGCATTTTTGTTTTAAATATGATGATGATGAAAGTATATTTGAAGATATTAGCTTAATTATCTCAAAGGAAGAGGATTTGGATTATCTTTATAAATATTTCAGCGAGAGGAGCAGCATATATTCTGTAGTTCCTGAGGGATCTGAAATATTGTATGGAAGTTTAACGGGGTATATAAATGATGTATTTTATAGTAAAAGGGATATGGCCTTTGCAAAAACTAATAATTTAATATCCTTTGTTGATATTGATTCTTTAAAGATAATATTTTATGTAGATATTGATGTTATTAAATATTATTGTGAAGACAATAATTTGTTTATCTTTTTTGATGAAAATCCTATCCTTATAGAATTTAATGAAAAGGAAATAGAGATGCTTGAGCTTAACAGCGATTCAAACATAGAGGATGATAAGTTAAGCTTTGGATATACGAATGAAGAGCATCCTGTTGTCTATGATATAACTCATGATGGTATTATTTTTAAAAAATCTTCAAAGGATATAATTAAGATTGAAAATAATGAAATAAAAGATATATATGTAAAAGAGATATTTAATAATTCAAATTTTACAGATATTTGCATACAATTAAAGGATGATAGAGAATACAGTTTTTATTTATTGAATAAAAGCGTTAGCCAGCTTATACGGGAAACCTATAAGAATTCAAAACTAAAAATGTGCGATGATTTAAATGTTAAGCAGCTTTTTACAAGCTGGACAAGACAGGTGAATGATGTTTTAAATTTCTATTATTTTGGTTCCTTGTTTTGTTTAAAGGAAGATATAGATAAGCTTTTTAAAAATAAGAATTATTTAAGCGATGAAGAACTTACAAGTGCAGCAAATATGCTATACTATGGTGTGCAGGAGCAGAAAAGACAGCTTGAGGTAATTGGTGTGTACTTTCCTAAAATGCTTGAACGTGATGAGGCTATGCTTATGAAAAAATATGGGGCTAATATAGACTCAATTCCCTTTAAAACCCTTCAAAAGCAGCTTTTATCTATAGCTTCTCAAATTCAAAAATCCTTAAGCGATGTTGAAAGAGCGCTGTCACAGATACCCTTTGCAATTCATCCTGATATTAACTCACGAAGGGTAACTACAAACAGCCGATACAGGCAGGCAGGAACTATGGGAGCTGTAGGTGTTGCTGGATTTGCTCTGACGGGAATGCTTTCTATTCCTTTTATAGCAGGATCGGCTATAAATCTTTGGAATACATATAAAATGGACAAGGAATTAGAGGATATTGAAGAGAAAAAAGTACAAATATATGCATATCAGGCAATAGACACCTTTAACCATGTTATGAACTTTATGATTCCTTATTATATTGATGAAGTTAATCAGTCGCTGTTTTATTTGTTTAAGCAAATAGCTAAATACTATGCTCACTATAATGATTCATATGAAGTTAAAGTAGAACTTATAGAAAGAATAAGCGATTTGTATACCTTTAAGCAGCTTCCAATAAGTACTGAAAGCCTTAAGCCCAAAAAGGAGCTCATAGAAAATATACATTCATCAATAAATATAGATGTGTCTGAAATTAACAACAGACTTATAAAAGGAGGAGTGGAAAATGTTTGATAATCCCTTTAGACCGGAAGGATGGGAGCAGACGGATTTTTTCTTGGATATGAATAATAATCATATACCTGATAATATGGATTTTACTATTGACTTTGACAATAACGGTATTCCTGACAGCCATGATTTATTTTTTGATATGGACCATGACGGTATACCAGATTCACATGATGATTTTATTGACCTTGACCACAATGGTATTCATGATCATAATGATATGTTTTTAGATATGGATCACGATGGAATCCCTGATATTCACGATTCTTTTGTAGATTTAGATCATAATGGAGTTAATGACGGCGTTGTAGAATAGGGTAGGGAAAAGTGCCGTACAGGTGATGAGTGGCAAACTACTGCAGAAGATGGTGCCTCAATATTGAAAAAGCAGGTTATGTTTTGCGCCTGCAAGATGGAGGCACTTTTTAATTCATAATTTAAGCCATTTTATCATAATGTTATGTTTAATAAGTGGTAGTGAGCTTGTATAAGTTAGCATGATTGACTTATACTGCACTTGTGTAAAAAAAGAGGACAGTTTTCTGTCCTCAGGCTGTTTTTTGAACTTTTATAGTATTATCTTTTGAAGTTAAGAACATTAAATATCTTACTAATACATATAAGACAATAACTATTGAAAGAATTTCGAGAAATTTAGTATATTGAGGAAGTATCGATATTGCTTTTCCTGATTTTTTTAAGAATAGGTTTGTGGACTTCATAGCTATTGCAGTTATAACAAAAGGGAATGTAAAGCATGAATAACTTGGATAAAATTTAATTTTAAGCATCTTTGGCAGATATAAAATAACGAGAATAAACATTATAAAGGATAAAATTCCTAAAAAAGAAACTATGAATATGCTCTTATTTGTAAAAGAACTTAAATAACCTGCAAGGCAAAGGTTAGCTGGTGCTGTAAAGATAGCAATTGATGGCAGCGCTGGTTCTGCAAATTCCTTATATTTAAAAGTCCTGTAAAGGGTTACAGGCAGCAAAATCAAATATGATATAAAGGCAAACCAAAATATAATTTGTCCAACAGTCTGCATTTTAAATGCAGGTGCAGAAAGGCAGGCTGCTGCTAATCCTACATATACAATAAAATAACTTGGCAAAATTTTCTTAATATCGAAATTAAGAATAAACTTATTTGTAAAGAATAAAATATAAATAATATGTGCAATTATTGAAACTGCCCAAATCAAAAAAGCAAATTTTGGGGAAAAGGGTTTAATATATCCAGATAAAACCATAAGAGCCATAAAAAATGTTGGCGTAACGCTTGCAATTAACGGGTTTTCTAAATCTTTTTGCCAAACCTTAAGATTTGTAGCAAGCTTAATAATCATTAAAATCAATATTATTCCTGCTATGGTTCCACATATATTTTTGAACATTATATTATATGAAGATAACAAATTACCTAATGATGCTAAGGACAGCATAAGTCCCGCTATAGGAATAGGAAGCTTTTTGATAATATTAGCCATATATTCACCTCTATTTAAAGTTAGGATTTATTTTTTGTGATATTTCAGGATCATCTAATAACTTTGAAGCAATCCATGCAGCAACTTCACCGGTTATTTTAACACAATGAGCCTTTCTCTCTGGGCTTGCAAATTCATAATTCCTAACAAGAACTCTACAGCATGTACTACCATAAAGGCTTTTTATATAATCATGAAGCTCTTTGGCTATTGGAAACATTTTTTCATTCATAGGTTCACCATGCTTTCTTCCATAAGCCATGCCGAGAGCCATTGAACCTCCGCTTACAGCTCCACAAAGACATCCTGATTTTCCCATTCCTATTGGGAATCCTGAAGCCATTCTTACAACATCTTCACTGTAAGGCCATCCTAAAAGTTCATTAATCGTGTGAACTACTGATTCTGAACAAAAAAATTCTCCTCTTTCAAAATAACCTTCAGCTTTGCTTCTTACTAAGTCTACAATTGCGTTTTTTTCCATTAACATCATCCTCCTGCAATATTGATTTTATCGATGTTATAATTATAACAAACAAGAAAAAGTAAATAAAATTAATAAATGTAATAGTTTTATATGTGTTTATAGAAAAAAACAATATTCACTTTTGTAATAGTTATACTCTAATTAATTAAGAAAAAAGAAAAGGTGGCCTATCCTTCTTTAGTCTTTTTTTAAAATTAAATGATAAAGAAGGGAATTTTTGCTGGATGTTGAATACTTTATTAAAGATAATAAGGAGGGAAAATGAAGATATATAGTAGAAATAAAAAAATTTGAATGAAGCGAAAATATGAACTGGTGCCAGGCACCGGAGAATGGAGAAAAATCTAAAGCCTGAAAACCATTGAATATCAAGGGCTTTTCAGGCTTTAAATGTCTTGCGAGTATGAGATAAATAGCATCCTAAAAAATTACCTAATTCATGTTAGATTTTAGTTTCCTAAATTTATAGAATAATCCTTAGTAAAAATGTCTTCAGGGAGATTTTTTATAGTTTTTAATAATAAATCTTCTGTTTTGCATTTAATAATTATTATTCTTTTATTATTTTCAAATTTGCTAATTATTATGTTTGCAGTATTATCATTAATTTCAGGAACAAGCTCGCAAAGATAGTCAGGGATATAATTATTTTTATCATCAGATTTTAATAATATAATATTGCTTGAATTATATAAGTCCATTTTTGATATCTTACTAAAGGAAGAAAAGATTTTATTACTAATATCTTCTGTAAAAATAGAATCAAATAATTCAACAGGTTCTTTATAACCTAAAATTATAGGTTTATCGTTTAATAATTTTTTAGTAGCAGTATTTTCAATTTTTATTTTAGAATATTTACCATTTTCTTCTTTTATATCTTTAGAATAATATGCTGCAGCACTTTCAGAAACATATAGGCTTTTTTCTTTTTTTAAATTCTCTCTTGAAAGTCCATATCTTTTTTGAAATCCTTCATGTGTAAAATGATCAGTTTCTGTTCCTGGTTTAATCATCAAGCCACCGTATACACTATCAAGGATGTTTTGAGCTATACGATCATAGTTTACTCTTATCCATCTCCCTCCAATATATACTTCATTGAAATAATGTCCATAGTATTCTTTAACATATGCATTTTCCATTGTTAAAATTATTTCATAGTTTGTAACATTTTTATATAATTGTAATGGTATACTAAAGTTGTAACACCTCAATCTAATAGATATAATAAATCTATAAGAAAAGAGGGATACCTATGCAAAAATATTATGAAGAAGAGTTTAAAAAGAAAATAGTTCGTCTCCATCTGGAAGAGGGGCGTACTTTAAAAAGCTTAGCTGAGGAGTACAGAGTTTCAAAAGCCGCTATATACATCTGAATAAAGGCTTACCGTGAAGAATGCCAAACAAACCACGAATTAAAGGAAGAATACGATTATATGAAGGAAAATCTCAGGCTCCGCAAGGAACTTGAAGAGTTAAAGAAAGAGAACCAGTTCCTAAAAAAAGCGGCGGCATTCTTTGCGAGGGAAATCGATTAGTGGTTTATCGATTTATTCAAGATAATTGTAAAGAATTCGGATTAAGATGACTTCTTCGAAGATTTAACTTATCACCGAATGCATACTATAACTTTCTGAAGGATAGGAAGTCTAATTATCATACCCAAAAACAGAAAATACATGATCAAATTAATAAAATATATCATGAAACCGAAGGCCGTCTTGGCCATCGTAAAATGAAAATCTTCCCTTTTTCGGGTAATTTTATTTTACCAGTAACATACTGTTCATAAATATATGAATAAGGAACTAGAACTTACTTCCATTGTTAAAAGAAAGAAACCGGGTTATAAAAAAGGACAACCCCACAAAATTTTTTCAAACCTTTTGAATCAAAATTTTACAACCGATAAACCCAATCATGTATGGTGTACAGATTTTACATATTTATTTTTGACAGATGGCAGTAAAAGATACAACTGTACTATCCTTGATTTGTATGATCGCTCTGTTATAGCTAGTTTAAACGGTAAAGAAATAACAAACGAGCTTGCTATTAATACGCTTAAAAAAGCCATTGCTTCGCAGCCAAAGTTGACAAATAAATTAATTCTTCATAGCGATCAAGGCGCGCAATTTACATCTAAGGACTTTATAGATTTCTGCGAGTCAGTAAATATACAACAAAGTATGAGCAGGGCAGGGTGTCCTTTTGATAACGCCCCTATGGAAAGATACTACAACGCTTTGAAAAATGAATTAATCCATCATTACCATTATCACAATGATGAAGAATTAAATAAAGCAATAAACAACTTTGCTTACGTTTGGTATAATCATCTAAGACCTCATACATATAATGAAGGGTTTACGCCATTTGAGGCAAGAAATAGAAAATCCAAAATATTAGGTTAAAGTGTTACAAAAATGCTTGACCACTGCAGACAGGAGTAAAAGATATATAGAAGGTATCTACGGATAAGGAGGTTTAATATGCTAAAATTTACTATACCTGGAATAAGAGAATTAAACGCTGAAAATGTTGTTTTTGATTATAACGGAACTATCGCAGTAGATGGTATTATGAGCAGCGATATAAAAGAGATGATAAATGAGCTTGCAGAGCATGCAAAGGTCTATATATTAACGGCGGATACCTATGGCACTGTTAAAAGCCAGTGCGAGGGTTTGAATGTTACTTTAAAAACTTTTCCAAGGGACAATGCTGCTGTATTTAAAAGGGATATTGTAAAGGCATTAGAAGGCGGGAGTATATGCGTTGGAAATGGCTATAATGATATTGAAATGTTTAAAGTATGCGATTTGTCTATAGCAATTATAGGGCAGGATGGATGCTGTGGAAAGCTTTTAAGCTTTGCAGATATTGTTGTAAACTGCCCCAAGGATGCTTTTATGCTCCTTTTAAACCCCGATAGAGTAAAGGCCACGCTGAGAAGCTGAAAAAGTGCCACCCAGTTGACAAGTGACAAACTTTTTCATTCCGTCGTTGTGGCTATTTTTTAGTCATGCCCTGTTAAGCCTAAAATTCACGCCTTTTGTAAAAGTAAACCGACAGGCAGTAGGATATAAAAAGAATTATAAATGATAAAATTATAATAAGTAACATTATTAAGCACTTAGAACCTCCAAAGTCTAATAAAATATTTGAGAATCTACTTTCTAAGAATTTAATAATATATGAAATACCTCCGAAGAAAAGGAAAAAAATTATAAATTGTATCCATTTAGCTTTCATGTATCCGAACTTAAAAAATATAGGAAGGCTTAAGCTATACATTATGCTGACTAAAAATAATCCGTAAATTATACCTTCTAATGTTACAGGATATAGAGAGATTTTAAGATTTAAACTGCTTGTGATAATGTATATTATAAAATATATTGCAGTAGTAAAAGCAGCGTAGATAAAAAGTGAAATATATTTTGATAAAACTATTTTTTCCCTTGAAATCGGTAAAGTGTTTAAAAATATATTGCCGTTGCTTCTATCATCATAGGCACTTGCGCTTGAAAGTGTGATATATGATATTGCACAAATACAAATGGATAGGGTTGCACCCATTATTTTCGACTGTATGCTTAACATGATGAATATTATATATAAAAATGCAAAAATCAGGTTTTTCTTTTGAATCAATAAATCCTTAAGAATTAAACTAAGCATGAATCTCCCTCCTTAAATAATATAGCATTATATCGTCTAATGACGGCTTTTCGATTATTATTTTTTCTTTTAGAGCATTTTTAATAACTTTTTTATCCTTAACAAGCCCCTCAAAGCCGAAGCTGCTATATTTAATACCTACAAATTCCTTTTTTATATCCTCTCTTAAAATCTCCTTATCCCCTTTCACCATACCATAATTATCCATAATAATATCCTTTTCAACGGAAAATAAAATCTCCCCGTTATTTATGAATGTTATATAATCAGCTATTTTTTCAAGATCAGAGGTTATATGGGTTGAAAAAAGAACCCCTTTGTTTTCATCCTGTATTATATAGGACAATATGTCTAAAAGTTCGCTTCTTACAATAGGATCAAGCCCTGATGTAGGTTCATCCATAATTAGCATTTCAGCGTTGTGGGATAGTGCAACAGAAAGGGACAGTTTCATCTTCATACCCTTAGAAAAATCCTTTATCTTTTTGTTTAATGGGAGGTTGAAGTCCTTAATATACTTTAAAAAAGAATCCTCGTCCCATCTTTTATATAGAGGCTTTATAATCTTTTTAATTTCAAGGGCAGTCAGCTCCTCATAAAATAAATTTTCATCAAATACAAAGCCTATCCTGTCTTTAATCTCAATTTCATTTTTTATGTTGTCCAATCCAAACACTTTTATTTCGCCAGAGTCCTTTTTAAGAAGGTTCATAATAAGCTTAATGGTGGTGCTTTTACCTGCACCGTTTGGACCTATAAAACCCATAATAAATCCCCTCGGGAGAAAAAAGCTTACATCCTTTAAACTAAAATCTTTAAAGTTTTTTCTAAGGTTTTTGATTTCTAAAATGTTTTCCATTTATTAAACCTCCCTATATAAAATTTCAAGCATTTCCTTAAGTTCATCTAAGGACAGTTTTGCTGTTTTTGCGGCAGAAACAGCGCCATACAGCTTTTCTTCAACTATTTTAAGACGGGATTCTTTTAAAAGCTCGTCGTTCTGGGCTGCCACAAAGGTCCCCTTTCCAGGCACAGTAACTATAAAACCTTCTTTTTCAAGCTCATCATAGGCTCTTTTTGTAGTAATAACGCTTATTTGAAGCTCCTTAGCAAGGTTTCTGATTGAAGGAAGGGATTCAAGAGCATTAACTTCACCGTTTATAATTGCTGCTTTTATCTGCTTTACAATCTGCTCGTAAATCGGCTCCTCAGAAGAGTTGGAGATTATTATATTCATGTTCTATCCTCCCAATGTTAATACTGTATATATACATTATATACAGAATTAACACCTGCGTCAATATATAATTAGGAGAATGGAGAAAACATCTCTTTGACCTAAAACCTCAAGGTCTTGTCCCATTCAGGCTCTACTTTTTTAAAGCTGCCTTTCATCTGAAGAAAATATCCCTTTAAAACGAGGTATATCCAAAACTGGGCGTAGGTAAAGTACATAAGAACAGCAAAGATTATGTTTTTAAGGTTTATTTCCCGTTCAACGACTGCGGAAGTTACGATTTGAACTACATATATCCAAAGAGTTTCAAACCATAATATAAGTAGAGGGATTTGGTAGTCTATTTTTATTTTTCCCAAAAGGCCCATTACAAACCATATATCTGAGGCTATGACAAGGCTTACGAATAGGTAGTATATTGAAACCATCTGAAAAGTGTTAAATTTATTTATTCCTTTTGTCATGTTTTTATCTTTTATTATTTTACTTATAAGATAGAGATTCCCCTGCATCCATCGCGTTCTTTGCCTTATAAAGACGTTTAATTTTTCAGGTTCCTGCTCCCATGTTACTGAAGATGGGACAACAGGCAGAAGATAGTTTTTAGAATATATCCTGACTGACAGCTCTGCATCTTCCGCAAGGGCATAGGCATCCCATCCCCCTACTTCCTCTAAAACCTTTCTTTTAACAAGCATATTAGTTCCCGTTAGTGAGCCAAGCCTAAAAAGCATCCACCTTCCTGACTGCATCAAAAGCTGAAAAACCATAAACTCGAGGCCTATCATCCTTGTTAATGCGTTTTTGTACATATTTATTGTTTTAACATATCCTACCGCACCTGCGTATTTTTCATTTTCTACAGCCTTTTCTACAAGCTTAATAAGCGCCATTTTTTCAGGCTGGTTGTCCGCATCATATACAACAACCATATCCCCCTTTGATATAGAAAAGCCGTAGTTTAAAACCCTTGCCTTACCCTTAGGAGTTCCAAGAGGCACTTTTATATGGTAAAGGTTTTTAAAATGCTTTGCAAAATAATCGGCGATTTTTCCCGTATCATCTGATGAATTATCGTTTAAAAGATAAATATTAAGTTCCCCCGGATAATACAGATTAACCATAGCATCGAGGGTTTCAAAGATAACTATTCCCTCGTTATGGGCAGGTATAAGTATATCAACGCTCGGATATTCAACAAGTTTTCTTTCATCATTTCTCTCTTTTATTTTAAATATAAGGCCTAAGATAGTTAGTACGGAATAATATAAAATTAAAACCCAAAACAATATGGAAGTTATTATAACAAGCTTTGAAAACAACTTATTCACCTGCACTTAAAATAGATTTTAAAAAATCATCAAAACTTATAAAGGTGCTGTCCACGTTTTTAACTATAAAATTTAAATCATTCAAGAGCTCATCATAATTTAAATTTTCAATTTTATCTATGTTATCCTTAATCCTGTTTATAACTATTTCGCTTCCAAATTCATTTGTATTTTGAAGCAGCGCTATAAAGGTATTGTTATTATAAAGCCCGACAAGGTCGTAGTTTTTTCTTATTGATTTTATTATCGCTTCCCCTAAAAGCCTCATAAGGGTTTTAGATGCTTTTGAGTTTCCAATAGCAATATCAGTAAGCTTAATTATAATAAGCTGCCCGGCTTCATTTCTCCTTTTTACAGCTGTATATATTGTTTCAGCCCTGTCTAAGAATTCCCTGAAATTCATTATCCCTATTTCAGGGTTTATTTTTTCAAGTTCCTGAACTCTTCTTTCAAGTTTTTCGTTTTTGCTTACAATATTTTTTATATAAAGGGACTGAACCCACAGCAGAACTGATAATAATATTACAATTAGCTGCTGTGCTATAATATTAAGCTGGCTGTATTCTAAGATTGGACTTATCCATGCCTTTGCAACATAATAAAATGCAATGCTCAGCATAAAAGCGGCTAAAAAAGTAAAACTTTTGAGATTATCGTAAAAATAACTCAATAAAGTCAATAGTAAAAAATAAGAGATATATAAGGGCTTTAGCCCTGAAGGAATTATCCTTAAAAAAAGATAGAACAGTACAAACTGCACAGCTGCTGACAGAGCAAAGCTTAAATAGAAAAGATTCTTCTTAATAATTATCACCTCGAAAAGAATGCTTGAGTTTTATTTTAAAAGAGATTTATACATATAAAAATTATAAACTTAAGATATTTAAAATAATAATGGGAATTGGAGGAAATGCGGTTACAGGCACCGGAGAGAAGAGAAAATTCTTCTGGTTAAAAAAATAATTTAGTATATGAAAGTATAAAAAAATGACGAATTAGGTCGATGATAATAATAAGGACAAAATTATACTACTAAAGTATGGAGCGGAGGGATTTGAATGAAGTTACCAAAATTAAAAAGTGTAAGACTACTTATAATCATTGCTATACTGCCGATTTCCATTATAGCGATGATACTGCTTACTGCTATAAGTTATAATTCAGGGAAAACAATAATAAATAGGGAAATAGGTTATAAAATGAATGCAAACCTCGATTCAATCGTAAAAAATATAGATAAGAGCCTTTCAACACATTCTAAACTTGTTGAATCACTTGCAAAATCAGCAGAATCTACAGGTGTAATAATGAGCAATGAACATTATGAAAAATTATTGAAAGGGGTTTTGTCTACTAATCCAGAAAGTTTTGGAGCTGGCATTTGGTTTGAACCAAATAAATATAAAGAAGGTGTGAAATATTTTGGACCCTATGTATATAGAGAAGAGGGTAAAATCGTTTATACTGAAGAATATAGCAGCGAAAGTTATGATTATTTTAAATATGATTGGTATAAGATAGGTAAAAACATTCCTTCAGGGGTAGCATGGTCAGATGCATATTACGACGAAGTTGCAAAAACATCGATGATAACTGCAACAGCTCCATTTTTCGACAGCAATAAAAATTTTATAGGGGTTGCAACAGCAGATATAAGTCTTAAAATGATTCAAAATTCTATAGGCAGTATAAAGATAGGAAACACGGGAAGCGCATTTTTAATAGATAAAAATGGAATTTATATCGCTGACAAAGATTCAAATAAAATAATGAAGAAAAAAATTACGGATGATGCAAACTCAGATTTTTCATCTAAAGCATCGGTTATGCTGACAAGCAAAGAAGGGAATTTTACTTATAAATCAGATGATGAAAACTATAGAGTTTACTTTAAACGCATACCACAGACTAATTGGATTATCGCACTTACAATATCAGAGAAAGAACTTTTTTCACCAGTAAGACAGCTTTTAAGAAACCTTATAATAGTAATAAGTGCAGCATCATTCTTTGTAATATTGATATTATTGTTATTTAGTAATTACCTTACAAAAAATATTAAAAAAGTTAATGAGCTTGCATTTGCGATTTCTAAAGGGAATCTTTCTAATTATTTAGATGTTAAGACTCATGATGAGCTTGGACAGATGGGACACCATCTTAATGATATGACAAGCAAACTTAAAGAAATAATTAAAACAATATCTGAGGGTTCAGAATTGGTAGTTTCAACTTCTGAGGAACTTACTGCAAGCGCAGAACAAACTCAATCTGCAGCAGAACAAATAGCAGATTCTTTGCAGTCCCTTTCTGCAGGCTCTGAAAAGCAGATAAATATATCCTCAAATGCAGTAAAAATTGTTACAGACATTTCAAAAGGAATAGAACAGGTTACAAATAATCTTTCAATCATTGCTGAAAATTCTTTAAATGCCTACGATAAGGCTGAAAAGGGAAATGTTGTTATAAAAAATACAATAGATAGAATGGATAATATAAACGAGAAGGTTTCAGCTGCAGGGCATACAATAAATGAACTTGGGAAAAAATCAGCTGAAATAGGTCAGATAATTTCGGTTATAACCGGAATCGCTGAACAGACCAATCTTCTTGCATTAAATGCAGCAATAGAAGCCGCAAGAGCTGGAGAACATGGAAGAGGTTTTGCTGTTGTTGCTGATGAAGTTAGAAAATTAGCTGAGCAATCGGCAAACGCAGCAAAAAGAATCAGCACGATTATAAGCGAAATAAAAGAGAACATAGATACCTCTATTGGAACGATGGCTGAAGGAACAAGTGCTGTAAAAGATGGAATTGATATGGTTTACAATGCAGGGGATGCTTTTAATGAAATTTTAACCTCTGTAGATGATGTTTCTAAAAAGATGCAGGATGCATCAAGCGTTTCACAGCAGATTTATGCTGCATCACAGGAAATGGTAAAATCTATAGAAAATATAAATAACATTATAGAAGAATCCTCTCAAAATATTGAAAATGTTGCAGCTTCATCGCAGGAACAGTCAGCTGTAATGAAGGAAGTATCCGATGCTGCACAATCTCTTACAGATATAGCGCTTAAACTTCAAGAAAGCATTAATTTCTTTAAATTATAAAATATAACGTGCCTTAGATTAAATGCTTTTAATCTATAGGCACTTTTTATATTAATGTATTATTTAGTTATTCACAGTGCCAGGCACTGGAGAGAAGAGAAAATGTCCATATAGACATTAGCACTTTAAAATATTAAAATAAATTAAAAATATATACATATTTTGGAGGTAATGAAAATGGCAATTGAAGATGTTAGAAAGTATTTTAAAAAATATGATAGAGATAAGGACATTATAGAGCTTGAATCTTCAAGCACAACCGTTGAGCTTGCAGCTGCGGCCCTTAGTGTTGAGGCGGGGAGAATTGCAAAAACCCTTGCCCTAAGAAGCGGTGATGATATAATTATTTTGGTTGCAGCTGGAGATGCTAAAATTGATAATTCTAAATTTAAGGCGGAGTTTAAAACAAAACCTAAGATGCTTGACGCTGATGAAACCTTTAAGTGGACAGGACATAGGGTTGGGGGAGTATGTCCCTTTGGACTTAAAGAGAATCTACCGGTATATCTTGATATATCCTTAAAAAGATTTAATACTGTTTTTCCTGCCTGTGGCAGCGGGAATTCTGCCATTGAACTGACATGTGAAGAATTAGAGAATTATTCTTTGTGCCAAAAGTGGGTAGATGTGTGCAAAAACTGGGATGTATAAGAAAAGTGCCAATAAGCTAAAAAATCAATTGTTAGTACAAAATAGACAAGGATAAAGGTAAAAAGTATAAAAACATGAAGTTTTATGAATTATGAATAAATATGGCTGTATAACTAATGGGAAGAAATTATATTCTTCCCATTAGTTATATTACTTTATGTAATCAATGTAATTTAAAATATTTGCGTTCTCGTCTTTGTATCCTTCTATTAAGCTTTTTTTGCAGGTCATAATCGTTGTAATCCCTGGCCCATGTCCCATCTTTATGCAGTCGCTGTGTATTACAACTCCTATGCTTACAGCTCCCTTTAAATATCCTCTTCCATAAGAATTATCGCAATCCCTTAAAAGGACTAAATCTCCAAACTTTAGTTTATCAAGTCCAAGCCTTTTAATCTCATCTAAGTCTTCAGTCATAATATCATAATCCCCTGAAAATGCAGTTAAAGCTCCAATTCCAGAGCCCATTAAATATGCTGGGACTTCAGCAGCAACGGGAACCTTCAGCACATTATCTTCCTTTATAGGAATATTTAAAAACAACCTTGGATCAACGTTCATAACCTGAATGTCAGGATAGTCCAGCAATTTTAAGCCCTGACCGAAGCCCTTGATTAGTATTTTATCGTCAACGGCCATTTTTTCTAAGTCATCTTTTTCAAACTGAATCAATACATGCTCTATTCCGCCGTGCTTTCCAATAACGAAGCCCTTTGCACCTTTAGCATCTCCAGTTACAATTCTTGCTTCATTTCCTATGCAGGCAAACAGCATCATTGCATTGTTTTCGTTTCTATCTTCATTTCTTATAGAAACGCCGGGTTCAACATGGTCTCCGGACCATCCAAAGGCGCAGTCTCCAACTTTAACATTATAGGTTATGCCTCCTGTTGCAGGAAGAACATGAGCATTGCCATCAGCATCAACTCTAAAGGGAGAAGGATTTATAGGATGATGAATTTTCCCCTGAAGAGACTGCATAACGGTTTTATCTATGTTTGTTCTTAACATAATACACCCTCTTTTCATATATTTTTACATATTTAACTTACCACAAAGAAATAAAAAATGAAAGTGGTTGTAAAAAAGTGCTACATGGCAGAGGATTATCTGTTTCTTCCTTTAAAAATAGTAACTACGATTAAGGCAGAACTTCCTTCCTATGCCTTAGAGTGCTATGAAAAATTGGAAAATACTATGGAGCTTGAAGAAGAAAAAGCCTTCAGCAGGAGGAGCTGCTTTGTGCCATTAGCTCGAGGAGAAAGAGAAAAACAGCTAAAGTGTGAGTTAAGGGGTAGAAGTGAGCTTGGACAAAAAGAGATAGACACCGGAGAAGGAGAAAATGCGGCAGTATTACACAGATTAAAAACGGTAACTAAAAAAATTACCTGCGGTTGATGCCTTAGCTGCTGAAATAGATGCCAAGTTTTTATTATAAATTAAAATTATGGTAAATAAGTAACAGTGCATAACTAAAAAATAGCCACAACGACGGAATGAAAAAGTTTATCACTTGCCAATTGGGTGGCATATTTTTCATGTTTTCTCCATTCTCCAGTGCCTTGAAATGTTCTGAAAAAATGCCTCTATGAATTTTATGCCACAACATATAGTATATATGGACTTAGTGTTTATACAATAAACAGTATGTTTTTGATGAATATTATAATATTTATGCGGACTTTCTGGCACTAACTTTAAGCGAAATAATTACAAATTATGCAGGAATTATTTAACAAAAGAAGAATATATAAGATAGATTAGTTTATATAATAAATATTTAAAAATTATATAAGAGAGCGTGAATGAAATGATTTATTATGCCCATTCTAAAGAAGAAAAAGGAGAAGAATGTTATCAAAGATTGGAAGAACATCTGTCAAATACAGCAGATTTGGCTTCAAAATTTGCAAGCTCTTTCAATTCTCAGAAATTAGCTTATATTATTGGAAAGTATCATGATATTGGAAAATATTCAAGTGAATTTCAAAAGAAATTAAGAGGAGAAAATATAAAAGTTGACCATTCAACTGCAGGAGCACAATTGGCATATAACCTTTACGGTGAAATTATAGGTAAAATAATTGCCTACTGCATTGCAGGGCATCACGCAGGATTGATTGATTATGGAACAAGCGTAAAAAACAACACCTTAGAATCAAGATTAAAAAAGAGTATATATGATTATTCATCTTATAAAAAAGAAATTGAAATTTTAAAATTTGATGAAAAATTAAGTTTAAAAATAGACAATATAAATTCATTTTTTTCCATAGCTTTTTTTACAAAAATGCTCTATTCATGCTTAGTTGATGCAGATTTTATTGACACTGAAAAATTTATGAGTGATGGTAAGGTAGATAGGAATATTGGAGATAGTTTGGGTATTCTATATACAAAATTATTTGCCCATCTTGAAACTTTAAAAAATTCAAAGGGGTATATAAACATAAAAAGAAATGAAATTTTAAAGCAATGTATTGAAAAAGCGGATAATAACAATGGAATATATTCCCTTACTGTTCCAACGGGAGGAGGCAAAACTAAATCCTCCTTAGCCTTTGCCTTAAAGCATGCACTTAAAAATAATATGAACAGAATAATATATGTTATACCCTATACAAGCATAATAGAGCAAAATGCAGCAGTTTTTAAAGAAATACTTGGAAAAGACAACGTCCTTGAGCATCATAGCAATTTTATTTTTGATGAGAAGGACGATTGTGAGGATGATATTAACTATAAATTAAAACTTTCAGCAGAAAATTGGGATATACCAGTTGTTGTAACAACAAATGTGCAATTTTATGAATCACTTTTCTCAAACAAGCCTTCTAAATGCAGAAAAATACACAACATTTCAAACAGCGTAATAATAATAGATGAAGCTCAAATGATTCCCCATGAATATTTAAAACCCTGCATAGTTTCACTTTATGAACTTACTAAAAATTACAACTGTACAGTAGTTTTATGTACTGCAACACAGCCAACCTTTAATGATGTTGTAAAAGGTATTGAAATTAAAGAGATAATAGATAGTCCACAAAAATTATTCAATGATTTTAAAAGAGTAAATGTAATTAAAAAGAGAGAAGTAAGTGATGACTCTTTATCGCAGGAACTTTTAAATCATAAACAAGTTCTTTGTATTGTAAATACAAGAAAACATGCAAAAAAGCTTTATGAAAAGATGAAATGGGATAATACATATCATTTAAGCAGCCTTATGTGTCCTATTCATAGAAGCAATGTTTTAAAAGAAATAAAAGAAAAACTGCTCAATGGCAGTGAATGCAGGGTAGTATCTACACAGCTTATTGAGGCAGGTGTTGATATAGATTTCCCAACAGTTTATAGAGAAATAAGCGGAATAGATTCTATAGCACAATCAGCAGGAAGATGCAACAGGGAAGGTAAAATAGAAAAAGGAGAAGTGTTTGTTTTTTCTTCAACAGAAGATTATTCAAGGATTTCAGGGTGGCTAAACAGGACAAAGGTAGCAGGAGAGATGACACTTAGAAAATATGAAGATATTTTAAGCATAGATGCAATTAACTTTTATTTTAAGCAGCTTTATGATATGGAAAAAATTAAAAAGTTTGATTATAAGGATATAATGAAATGTTTTGAAGAAAGGGTAGGGGAGTTGAAGTTTGAGTTTGCCACTGCAAGCGATAATTTTAAAATAATTGATGATAATACATATTCTGTAGTTATACCTTTTGATGAAAATGCTTTAAAAATTATAGAGAGCGTAAAGTTTTCAAAGCATCCTAAATTGCTGCTGAGAAAGCTTCAGCAATATACTGTTTCTATTTATGAAAGTGAATATAAAGCCCTTTTGGATATAGGTGCCATTGAAGATGTAGGAGGGCTTTTTTATCTTTTGAAAGATAAGAAAAGATATGATGATAAAGAAGGGCTTATAATCGCAGAAGGTTCAGAAGCCTTGTGCATATAAATAAAGGAGGTGTTTATTTTGGGATATGGCTTTAAACTAAAAGTTTGGGGGAACTATGCTTGTTTTACAAGACCAGAGATGAAAGTTGAACGTGTAAGCTATGATGTTATTACGCCCTCTGCAGCAAGGGGAATATTAGAGTCAATATATTGGAAACCAGCTATTGCGTGGAAAATAGACAGAATTCATGTACTTAATGAAATAAAATTTGAAAATTTAAGACGAAATGAAATAGGCAATAAAATTTCTCAAAGAAGCATTGAAAATTCTATGAAAAGCGGCACACCTATATTTCAAATATCAAACGAAGATAGGCAGCAAAGGGCCTCCCTTATTTTAAAGGATGTAGCCTATGTTATAGAAGCACATTTTGAAATGACGGATAATGAGGGGGAGAGGGATTCAAAGGAAAAACATTATGCAATAGCTAAAAGAAGGATGGAAAAGGGGCAGTGCTATCATAGGCCATATTTAGGATGCAGGGAATTTCCAGCTCAATTTGAATTTATAGAACATGAAATTCCTATAGGCTATTACAGTGATAAAACAGTGGATTTGGGATGGATGCTTTATGATATTGATTTTAAGGATAATATGAAGGCAATTTTTTATAGGGCAAGAATTGAAAAGGGAATAATTGAAGTTCCTGATGAAAGTGAGGTGAAAAGATGATAATAGAATCACTGTGCAGGTATTACGACATTATAAGCTCAGATGGTGAACATGAAGTTCCTTTAATTGGATACAGCAGGGTAAAAGTGTCCTTTGCATTAATACTCTCAGAAGAGGGAGAACTTCTTGATATTGCTGACTTAAGGGAAAAAAACAACAAAGGGAAGGTTGTATCATACCCTTACATGATAGTTCCAGAACAAAGCGGGAGATCAGGAACTGCAGCTATTCCTTATTTTCTTTGTGATAATTCCCAATATGTTCTTGGTATAGGCAAGGATAAAAAAGCTGATGCAGTTAAAAAATATAAAGCCTTTAAAGAACTGCATTTAACGATTTTAAAGGACTGCGAAGATCCCTTTGCAAAGGCAATTGTTAATTTTTTAAACAAATGGGATGAAAAGTCATCAGAGAATAATGCTGCTATTAAAAAAATAGGAAAAGAAATTTTAGGTGGGAATATAGTTTTTAAATTAGATGGTTATACAGGCTTTGTCCATGAAAGGGAAGAAATAAAAAAACTAATTATTAAAAAGGAAGATACAAAAGAAAAATATATAGCTCAATGCCTTGTAACAGGGAAAGAAGCGATTATACCAGAGAAACATATTAAGATTAAAGGGGTAAAGGGAACTGCAGCAGAATCCCCATTAATTTCTATAAACTCCCCTTCTACTAATGCATATGATTCCTATGGAAAGAGTAAAGCTTATAATGCCCCAATAGGCGAAGAAGCAGTTTTTAAATATTCAACAGCATTAAACTATCTTTTATCTTCTAAATCTTCCTATATGATATTAGGGGATGATACCATAGTATATTTTGCTGAAAGCAGCAAGAGCAAATATAACGACATTGCAAGTTATCTTATATCCCCTCCTTTAATCAATGAGAATGAAAAGAAAGAGGATAAAAATACAAAGTATATTATAAGGGATGTTTTAAATTGTGTTAAAAATGGAGAGATGATTAATAGTATAGATAAAGATATAGATGATAATGTTAAATTTTATATTTTAGGTTTATCGCCTAATGCAGGGAGAATATCCGTAAGGTTTTTTTATTTTAATAGTTTTGGAAATTTTGTTAAAAGCATTTCTCAGCATTATATAGACATGGAAATAGACGGGGGAAAAGAATATATACCCCTATGGCTGCTATTAAATGAAACAGTTCCTAAAAAAAACAAGGATAAAAAAATATCTCCTATTCTTGTAGGCCAAGTTATGAATTCAATTATAACAGGATGCCCATATCCTTTCACATTGTATGCAAATATATTAAACAGAATTAGAGCAGAAAGTGATGACAGGGATAAGAAAATCTATTCTGTAAACAGTATAAGGGTATCTATAATAAAAGCCTATCTTTTAAGAAAAGAAAGAAAATTAAATATAAATAAATATGGGGAGGTTTTAAATGTGAGCTTAAATGAGGAAAGTAAGAATCAAGCCTATTTGCTTGGAAGATTGTTTGCAATCCTTGAAAAGGTACAGGAGCTTTCAAGCAAAAACAAATTAAATTCAACTATAAAGGACAGATTTTTTTCAACAGCATCGGCATCGCCTTCAACAGTTTTCCCGTCCCTTATAAGATTATCACAGCACCATTTTGCAAAAATAGATAATTCTAAATGGCTTGATATTAAAATGAGTGAAGTATTAGACAAGTTGGAAGGCTTCCCAGCACATCTTGACATGGAGGAGCAGGGAATTTTTATTTTAGGTTATTACCATCAAAGGCAGGACTTTTTTAAAAAGAAAGTAAACATAGAGGAGGAAAGTAAAAATGAGTGAAATTATTAAAAACCGCTATGAATTCCTTATTTTATTTGATGTTGAAAATGGAAACCCCAATGGTGATCCTGATGCTGGCAATATGCCAAGAATTGACCCTGAAACAGGCCATGGAATTGTGACGGATGTATGTATTAAAAGAAAGATTAGAAATTATGTAGAAATTAAAATGAAGGAGAAGGAAGGATACAAGATATATTTAAAGGAGGGTGTAGTTTTAAACGAACAGCATGCTCTATCCTATAAAGCATTAAATGAGGAAATTAGAAACAGCTCTCAAAAACCCTCTGAAAAAGCAGTTAAGTGGATGTGCGAGAATTTTTATGATATTAGAACCTTTGGAGCAGTAATGACTACTGAGGTAAATTGCGGACAAATAAGAGGCCCAGTTCAGTTAAGTTTTGCAAGGAGTATAGATCCTATAATGCCTCAGGAAATAACAATAACAAGGGTAGCTATAACAAAAGGTTCTGATGCAGAAAATAAAGAAACTGAAATGGGAAGGAAACATATCGTACCCTACGCATTATATAAAATGGAAGGCTATGTATCAGCCGCCCTTGCAGATAAGAATGGAAACTTTACAGAAGAGGATGTTGAGCTTTTGTGGGAAGCTGTTGAAAATATGTTTGAGCACGACAGATCAGCATCGAAAGGGAACATGGTTCTTAGAAAATTAATAATATTTAAACATGATTCAATATTAGGAAATGCACCTGCTCATAAATTATTTGAAAGCGTTGAAATCAAAAAGAAAGAAAATATAAAGGCTCCAAGAAATTATGAGGATTATATAGTAAATATTAAAAAGGATTTAATTCCTCAGGGAGTTACCTTAATAGAGAGGGTATAAAATGTATAATGAAGATGAACTTTTAGCATTATCTGGTATACAACATATTGCCTTTTGTGAAAGGCAGTGGGCTCTTATTCATATAGAAAGGCAATGGGCAGACAATTTAAGAACAGTTGAGGGTCAGCATCTTCATAATAAAGTAAATAACCCTTTTATATTCGAAACAAGAGGAAATGAAGTAATTGCAAGAAGTGTTTCAATTGTATCCTATCGCCTTGGATTATATGGTATAGCCGATATAGTTGAATTTGAGAAAACAGAAAACAAAGAAAATGCCATAAAAATACCTCATAAAAATGGATATTATATTCCCTATCCTGTAGAATACAAAAGGGGGAAAGAAAAAATAGACGATAGGGATGAAGTTCAGCTTTGTGCACAGGCAATATGCCTTGAGGAGATGTTTAATATAAAAATAAACAAGGCATACATATATTACGGCGAAACACGCCATAGAACAGAGGTAGTATTGAATGACAACCTTAGGGACAGGGTTGAAGAATTATCACAAAAAATGCATGATTTATTTAAAAAAGGAATTACACCTAAGGCTGAAAAAAAGAAAGGATGCAAATTATGTTCTTTAATTGATATATGTATGCCTAATTTAAATGAAAAAAAATTAAAGGTTAGTGAATACATTCAAAGGGCAATAGATTAAACTTAATATAAAGAGAGGTATTGCAATGAGAAAATTGCTTAATGTCCTTTATATTACTTCTCCAGATTCTTATCTTAGTAAAGATGGTGAAAATGTGGTTATATATTGCAAGGATGAAGAAAAATTTAGAATACCAATACATAATATTGAAGGAATAGTTTGTTTTAATTATACAGGTGCAAGCCCTGCCCTAATGGCAATGTGTGCAGAAAATGGGGTTGGGTTAACTTTCCTAAATGAAAACGATAAATTTTTAGCAAGGGTAAATGGAGGAGTAAAGGGGAATGTACTATTAAGAAAAAAGCAATATAGAATATCCGATGATGAATCACAGTGTGTTACAATCGCAACTAATTTTATATATGGGAAAATATTAAACTGCAGAAGTATGCTAAGAAGAACTATAAGAGACCATGGCAATAATGTTAATGCAGATAAACTTGAGGAGGCTTCTTCATATTTATTAAATAATGCAAAGAAAGTATTAAATGCAAAAAGCCTTGATGAGATAAGAGGAATAGAAGGGGATGCAGCAAAGATTTACTTTGATTCCTTTAATGAAATGATTTTATCTCAAAAGGATTCCTTTTATATGGAAACAAGAAATAAAAGGCCTCCTAAAGATAATTTGAATGCACTTTTATCCTTTTTATATACGATTCTTGCCCATGAAGTGCAATCTGCATTAGAAACGGTAGGGCTTGATCCCTATGTTGGTTTTTTGCATAGAGATAGACCGGGTAGAGCGTCCTTGGCACTTGATTTAATGGAAGAGCTAAGAGGTCCTTTTGCTGACAGATTAGCTTTAACATTAATAAATAGAAATCAAATTAATAAAAATGGTTTTACCGTAAAAGAAAATGGAAGCATACTTTTAGATGATAAAACAAAAAAGGAAGTTCTCGCAGCATGGCATGCAAGAAAGCAGGAAGAAATAACCCATCCATTTTTAGATGAAAAAATAAAATTTGGATTAATTCCTTATGTGCAGGCACTCTTACTTTCAAGATTTTTGCGTGAAGATTTAGACGGCTATCCTCCATTTTTATTGAAGTAAAATATTTAGATTTTGGATATTTATATATGTTATAGTCTTTTAAATTGAAGATGATAATTCTTATAGCTCATATTTTAAAAACTTAAAAAATTATTATAGAAAATATTATAATATATTACATTATATACAATTAAGCTTAATACAAAAGTTTTAATATAAATAAGTTTACACAAATATGAGTTAAAGAGATTGTGAAAGAGGTAATTATATGATGGTATTAATAACCTATGATGTTAGTACAGAAACGGAAGGGGGAAAAAGAAGGCTTCAAAAGGTTGCAAAGCAGTGCGTAAATTATGGACAGAGAGTTCAAAATTCAGTTTTTGAATGTCTTTTAGATCCTGCTCAATTCGCGGAACTAAAAAGCAGACTTGAAAAAATAGTAAATCCAGAAACAGATAGTTTAAGATATTATTTTCTCGGGAATAACTATAAAAATCGAATTGAACACTATGGAGCAAAAAAGACCTACGATCCTGAGGGAATACTAATAATTTAAACTTTACCTTAATTTTAAGCCTTGAAGTATTTGATTTTAGTTTTTATAAATAAAATGCGAACCTTAAGTGAACATAAAAAACCTAAGATGTTCGCAGAATTATATTTTAAAGTCTCTTATTAAAAAATACTGCTTTTAATAGAAAAAGTTTTTTACTAATTTATATATTTCGCAAATAGACCTTTTAGAAAGCTTGTAAAATCAGATTTGTAGCTATATACTGTCGCACCCCACGCGGGTGCGTGGATTGAAATTACCG
>NZ_FUYH01000002.1:129188-198578 GCF_900167605.1 Caloramator quimbayensis
AAACACTTCAAATATTTCCCTCAATTTTATCTCCTGCAAAAAATCAATATTTCACATTAAAAATGGTATTAAAATCTTGAAAATTTGATATACTTATAATATACTAACTCTAAAGTTACTAACTTTGGAGTTAGTAACTTTAGAGTTAGTAATTTGCTGAGAGGAAAAGTTTATCTTTACTTTATAAGATTTTTTGGAGGTTAATATGTTTATTGGCAGAGAGTATGAATTAGATGAACTTAATAAACTGTATAATCAGGACAAGTTTCAATTTGTTGTTATTTATGGTAGAAGAAGAGTAGGCAAGACAACTCTGATTAATGAATTTTGCAAAGATAAGCCTAATATTTTCTTTGTGGCTGAGGAATATAATGATAAGATAGCCCTTGAAAATTTTTCAGATAAGATATTGACTTACTTTGATTTAAAAGATTATATGGGCAATTTTGAATCTTATGAGAAGGCTTTTAGTTTTTTAGGAAAACAAACGGAAAAGGAAAGGCTTGTTGTTGTAATTGATGAATTTCCTTATATAGTATCATCAAACAAAAGTATCCCTTCAATATTGCAAAATATAATAGATCACAAACTTATAAACACTAAATTGTTTTTAATAATTTGTGGGTCTTCTTTGAGCTTTATGGAAAAGGAAGTATTAAGCTATAAAAGCCCGCTATATGGAAGAAGAACAGCTCAGTTTAAGATAGAGCCCTTTGATTATTTTGATAGTAAAAAGTTTTTTAATAATTATAGAGTTGAAGATAAAATAAAATCCTACAGCATATTAGGTGGAATCCCCCAATATCTTTTGAAATTTGATGATAGCAAGAGTATAAAGGAAAATGTTATTGAAAATCTGCTAAATAAATATTCTTATCTTTATGAAGAGCCAAAAAATCTTTTAAAACAGGAGTTAAGGGAACCTGCTTTGTATAATTCAATAATTGAAGCTATTGCCTTAGGGTGTTCTAAATTAAACGAAATATCAACTAAAATAGGTGAAAGCACTGATAAATGTGCTAAGTATATTAATACATTAATTGAACTTGATATTGTAAAAAAAGAACTTCCCTGCAGCGAGAAGAATCAAAAAAGAAAAACCATATACAATTTAAAGGACAATCTTTTTAAGTTTTGGTACAGATTTGTTTTTACTAATTATAGCTTGATTGAGCAAGGACTTGTAGAATATGTGTATGATAATAAAATAGAACTATATTTTAATGATTATATTTCTTCTGTGTTTGAAGAAATATGCATTCAGCATCTGAAAAATCTTAATAAAGATATGAAGCTTCCTTTTGTATTTGAGGATATTGGAAGATGGTGGGGAAACAATCCTTTAAAAAAAAGGGAAGAGGAAATAGATATTCTTGCTGTAAGCAGGGATAATGCCATATTTGGAGAGTGCAAATGGAGAAATGAGCCTTTGAATATGACTGTTGTAAATTCACTTTTTGAAAAGAGCAGAATTTTGGATTATAAAAATAAATATTATGCTTTCTTTTCAAAGAGTGGTTTTAGTGAGGATGTTATAAGATTTGCACGGGATAATGATAATATGCTTTTGTTTGATTTGAACGTTCTTTAGGGAAAAAGTGCCACCCAATTGACAAGTGACAAACTTTTTCACACTAACTGTCCCACGGCCTGTTCATAAAACACTTCAAATATATCCCTCAATTTTATCTCCTGCAAAAAATCAATATTTCACATTAAAAATGGTATTAAAATCTTGAAAATTTGATATACTTCTAATATACTAACTCTAAAGTTACTAACTTTAGAGTTAGTAATTTGCTGAGAGGAAAAGTTTATCTTTACTTTATAAGATTTTTATGTTGCCACGAAGCAGCGGCTTTATAAACTGGTCAGTTTACGAATAAATAAAGTATAGAATATTTATTTTTGAGTTTAAAAAACGAATTAAAATTTTTTTGCTGTTTTTATGTTTATGTTAGACTAAAAACGAACCCCAATTTTGGTTAAAAACTTCCCCACATTAATGATAACTTCTTAGGTATAATTAAGATGGGTTGCGGCGGGATGATAACGTTATGAATAAGAAAGAAACAATCTTAAAATTAAAATTAAAAATATATGAAATTATATGCAGCATTAAATGGGACAACTTCCCCTTGATAATGCAGCATTTATAATATATAGTAGAATAAAAAATGTATCATATAATAGTTCTCTGATTTAAAAATTAAAGAAATGGATTATAATGTATTTTAAAATTTATACAAAATAAAGCATTCTCAAAAGTCATTAATATTAAAAACAAAGATATGGAGGTTAAAGCATTGATAAAGGCGGTTTTGTTTGATTTTGACGGTACCCTTGTGGATACAAACAGACTGATAATAGAATCCTACAAGCATACCTATAAAAAGCACCTTAATTTAGATGTTAATGAGGAAGATATTAAAAAATACTTCGGCGAGCCTCTTATAACAACCCTTTCAAGATATGACAAGCTAAAAGCTCAGGAGATGTTTAAAACATATATAGAATATAACGAGTCGAGACATGATGATATGGTACAAGCCTTTGAAGGGGTAAACGAAACATTAAAGGCCCTTAAAGAAAAGGGACTTAAAGTTGGAATAGTAACGTCAAAAAGAAGAGTAATAGCACAAAGAGGGCTTAATATAACAGGCATAACTGAGCCCCTCGATGTTTTTATAACCTGTGAGGATACGCAAAAGCACAAGCCCCACGGGGAGCCAGTTTTAAAGGCCTGCGAGATTTTAAACATAAGCCCTAACGAAGCCATATATGTGGGGGATACTTCCTTTGACATACTTTGCGGCAAAAACGCAGGAGCATTAACCTGCCTTGAGAAGTACACAGCCCTTCCCTTAGAGGAGCTTTTAAAATACGGCCCTGATTATACTATAGACAGGCTCTATGATTTGCTTGATGCTGTTTAACTTTTCTTTGAGTGCCACCCAATTTACAAGTGACAAACCTTTTAGGGCAGTTTTTTTATTTTTGCATGAAATAAGTAACCGTCCCTCTGCCTGTCCATAGAGTAAATATTTTGTTTAGTAGTGGTTTCTATGTCATAAACTTAGTGCTTTTATGAAAATTTGACTAACATTAAACAAAAAAGCCTCAGGAATTTTCCTGAAGCTTTATAGTTCTTGCCTTATCTATAAGCTCCCTATAATACTTTAAAGTTATATCCTTATCTTTACTGTTTAAAAAAACGAACCTATCCTTTAGCTTTATAGCAATAAAGGGTGGTACCTTATTATATATAAAAAGTTTAGAAGGGCCGTAACCCTCAACGTTAAAATTACCAAGGCAATAAATACTGGTTGCTACACCGTTAGTTTTAAATTTAGAAGGCATTTTGTCTATAATCTCAACCTTTTCAATTTCGCTTATTCTAAAGCTGTATCCGTATACCGGGGCAGAGATTTTAACATCATCCCCAGTGATTTTCATAGAAAAATTAGCCGTATCAAATTTTATAAACATAATTGATAAAGGTATAATTACAGCAGCTATAAAGGAAAAGGTTAAAAATGTTATTATCTTTCCCCATCTGTGGGCCATATTAATGGTTAAACCATATCCTATACGCTTTTCAACCATTAAATTGCTGTCATTCGGATTGTAATAATATCCCCGTTCCCAATACTCATCATTATCTACAATTAGAGGATTATCTGATATACTTAAAATTCTGTTTTGCATATTTTTTATTTTGTTTTGAGTGTATATAATAAGCGCTGTGCTGAAAAGCGTGGATACAACAACTACTGCAGTTAAAACTATCGGATTAATATATATCTTTAAAATGTTTAAAAATATAAACATTAAGCAAAGGCTCTCGATAAAAGCTAATAAAATATAGCATATAGAATAGTACCTTTTGTAAACATAGTTGCAGTATAGATTTACCTTTGTATCCTCACTAAATACATCAGACTTTTTAGATGTAAATAGATTATAAAGATATAAGAGTAAAAGGTGAGTAAGGACTGAAATTAAAAAATAGAAGATATAATAGAATTTAAATTCAACCTTTAAAAATAAAGCTATTATAAAGGGCATAAGACTTATTATAAAAGTTGGTATAAAGTAGAGCTTTGATACTGGCATTTTATCCTTAAGCCTTGAAACCTCAGTATCAATAGTTATGATATGCGTTGAACCGAAAAACCAGCCATTTACTTTTTTAAGTTTATAAAGCTTTCTAAAATTTTTCATATATATAGAATTCCCAAGATAAAAGAATAATGTAAACCAAACAAACATGTAAATAATAATTAAAGAAGGGTAGTTTTGAAAAAGTAGAGTAATGAAAGAAGAACTAAATAAAATCCCTGATAAAATATTAATATCCCTTTTATATTCCATTAGTATTTTTTTAACAGCATCGTCTTTAAGATTCTGATAGGGCAGAGTAACCCCAAGGACTATATTTCCCTTTGGCTTTGTCCCATCCATATATGTTGCATAGAGAGATATTGTCATAATAAAAAATACAAAAAGAATTATAAAAATAAACATCACACTTCACACCCTTTAACACTTACTATGTTAATTCTGTCGTAGATGCTTTTGCACATTTCAAAAAAATCATTTTTATCAATTCCCTTTAATTCAGACTCTGCGATTATAAGTGACAATTCTTCCTCAAGCTTTTCCCTAAATTCAAATGAAGAATCCTTTCTTGGGCATATTTTAGCGCCGAACCTTCTGTCTATTTCAATAAATCCTTCGCTTTTTAATATGCTGTAGGCCTTATTTACAGTCATAACGTTAATTCCTGAATCCTGAGCCATCTGGCGTACTGTGGGAAGATAATCCCCAACCTGCAGCTCGCCCTTTGCAATCCCCATTACTATTTGATTTCTAAGCTGCACATAAATGGGTATGCTGCTGCTCATATCAAGCTTTATTTTCATATTAACACCTCTTTGCATATTTGTATTATACATTATAATACAAATAATACAATAAGACAAGAATTTGCTGTAAACTGGTGGCTGTTCAATTTAGTGCCAGGTACCGGATAAGGAGAATGGAAAAGAAACACAAGCCGGAGGACGGTTAGTGTGAAAATATTACTTTATAAATAAGGAAAAAAGTACAAGGGAAGGGGCGGTTACTTATTTCATATACAATATATGCAAAATTAGGGGGACATGTCTAAAATATTATGGGTATTTAATATAGTAAGTAACCGTCCCTCTGCCTGTCCCCCGCCTAAACCTTATCTCATAGCATAAATATAAATAAACAGTCTTAATAATGCGAATAATAATGAGCTAAAGGCAGATATATTTAATTATTATTCAATAAATACGAATAAAATTAATTTTTTGTGTTGATTTATTAAAACACTATTGGTATAATAATAAAAAATATTGTATATATATACATGAACGGAGGTATATAATGGAGGCTATTCTCTATCTTGAAGATGGAACTTACTATAAAGGTAAAGGCTTTGGACATGTTGGAACTTCCTTTGGAGAGCTTGTTTTTAATACTTCTATGACAGGATATCAGGAGATACTTACAGATCCATCCTATGCAGGACAGGTTATTGCTTTGACTTATCCTTTAATTGGTAATTACGGGGTTAATGAAAAATTCAGCGAATCATATAAAAGTTTTTCGAGGGGGCTTGTGGTAAAATCTATTTCTAACACGCCCTCTAATTATATGTCCATGCAGGGAATTGACGATATGCTGAAGAGTATGGAGGTAGTGGGCATATATGATGTTGATACAAGAAGCATAACAAGAAAAATAAGAAACAGCGGCAGTTTAAAATGCATAATAAGCAGCAAGGCTCAAAGCAAAGAATCTTTGCTTGAAGAACTATCAAAAATTTTAAACCAAAAATATGAAAGGTTAGATGAATATTTTAAAGATATTAAAGGTGAAAAGGAAGACTTTATGAAAAATGCTGGTACAAAGAGTGTATATAAAATAGAAGGAAAAGGCAAAAAAGTTGCAGTTCTCGACTTTGGTGTAAAGAAAAACATATTAAGAAATCTTTCTGAAAGAGGGTGCGGCATTACTGTTTTCCCCTACAGTTCAAGTGCAGATGATATTTTAAGCATAAAGCCTGACGGGGTGCTTTTAAGCAACGGTCCAGGGGATCCTAAATGTGCAGTTGAGGCAATAGAAACGGTTAAAAATCTCATAGGCAAAACCCCAATCTTTGGTATATGCATGGGGCATCAGATTTTAAGCCTTGCCTTTGGGGCAGACACCTATAAGCTAAAATACGGCCACAGGGGAGGAAACCACGGCGTTAAGGATTTATATAAGGACAGGTGCTATATAACTTCTCAAAACCATGGTTTTGCCGTTGATGAAAAAAGCCTGAAGGATACAGAACTTTTAATAACCCACATAAACCTTAATGATGGTACGGTAGAAGGCCTAAAGCATAAATACTACCCTATATTTTCTGTTCAGTTTCATCCAGAGGGTGCACCAGGGCCTAAGGATAGTGAATATTTATTCGATGAGTTTATGTATCTAATGGAGGAGGGTAAGAATGAATAAAAAGTATAAAAAACTTATGATTATAGGTTCAGGGCCGATAATAATAGGACAGGCGGCGGAGTTTGATTATTCAGGAACACAGGCTTGTAAGGCACTTAAAGAAGAGGGGATTGAGATAGTTCTTGTAAACAGCAACCCCGCAACTATTATGACAGACAGCAATATTGCAGACAAGGTTTATATAGAGCCTTTAAATTTAGAGAGCCTTGAGAAAATAATTGAAAAGGAAAGACCTGAGGGAATACTTGCAGGTTTTGGGGGACAAACTGCCCTGAACCTTTCAATAGAGCTTAAAAAAAGCGGTGTTTTAGATAAGTTTAATATTGAGCTTTTAGGGGTTAAGGAGGAAGCTATTAAAAAGGCAGAGGACAGGGAAGAGTTTAAAAAGCTTATGATTGAAATAAATGAGCCTATACCAGAGAGCGGTATTGCAAATAGCATTGAGGAGTGCATAAACCTTTCTAAAGAATTAGGCTTTCCTTTAATAGTAAGGCCTGCCTACACCTTAGGAGGAACGGGGGGGGGCTTTGCAAAGGATATTGATGAGCTTGCAGCAGTTTGTGAAAAGGGGCTAAAATTAAGCCCTATAGGACAGGTCCTAATAGAGCAGAGCGTTGCAGGGTGGAAGGAGATTGAATATGAAGTTATAAGGGATGGAAAGGACAACTGCATAATCGTATGCAACATGGAAAACATAGATCCTGTTGGGGTTCATACGGGAGACAGCATTGTTGTTGCCCCATCTCAAACATTAAATGAAAAGCAGTACCAGATGCTTAGAAACGCTTCTATTAAAATAGTAAGGAGCCTTAATATAGAAGGCGGGTGCAATGTTCAGTTCGCCCTTGATCCAAACAGCGACAGATATATAGTAATTGAGGTAAACCCAAGGGTTAGCCGCTCCAGCGCCCTTGCTTCAAAGGCGGCAGGGTACCCAATTGCAAAGATTGCAGCAAAGATTGCCATAGGGTACAGCCTTGATGAGCTTACAAACTATGTTACAAAGTGTTCCAGTGCATGCTTTGAGCCTGCTATAGACTATGTAGTTTTAAAAATTCCAAAGTGGCCATTTGATAAGTTCAGCCTTGCTAAAAGAAGCCTTGGTACTCAGATGAAGGCAACAGGTGAGGTTATGGCAATAGACAGAACCTTTGAAAGCGCTCTACTTAAAGCCATATCCTGCCTTGAGGGGAATTTAACAGGGCTTAAAATTCCTTCAATTGAAAAGCTTAATATAGATGAGGTAATTGATAAGATAAAGCTTTGCGATGATGAGAGAATATTTGCAGTATCGAGGGCACTAAGGCTTGGAGTTAAAATAGACACTCTTTATGAAATAACTAAAATAGACAGATGGTTTTTAAATGCTATTAAAAATATTGTTGATTTAGAGTTTGAACTTATTAATAAAAAGCTTGATAAGGATACAATTAAAAGGGCTGAACTTACAGGGTTTACTGATGATGAGATATGCATTTTAACAGGTGCATCAAAGGAGGAACTTGACAGCATAAGAAAAGAAAACAAAATATACCCTGTTTATAAGATGGTCGATACCTGCAGCAGCGAGTTTGAGGCAAAAACCCCCTACTATTATTCCTGCTACGAGAGCGAGGATGAGAGCATTATTTCAGATAAAGAAAAGGTTGTTGTAATAGGCTCAGGGCCTATAAGAATAGGGCAGGGGGTTGAGTTTGACTACTGCTGCGTCCATGGAGTGTGGGCGGCAAAGGATTTAGGCTTTGAGGCAATTATAATAAACAACAACCCTGAAACTGTGAGCACCGATTTTGATACAGCAGATAAGCTCTACTTTGAATCATTGTATATCGACGATGTTTTAAATGTTGTAAGAAAGGAAAATCCCATTGGAGTTTTTGTGCAGCTTGGAGGCCAGACAGCTATAAACCTATCTAAAAAGCTAAAGGACAGGGGAGTTAATATTCTTGGCACAAGCGTTGAGTCAATAGATATTGCAGAGGATAGGGACAAATTCAGGGGATTTCTTGAAAATCTAAACATTCCAACTCCTAAGGGCTGTGCTGTTTTGAAAAAAAGTCAGGTTATAAAAGCAGCAAAGGATATAGGTTATCCTGTTGTTGTAAGGCCTTCCTATGTAATAGGCGGAAAGGCAATGAGGATAATATATGATGAAGAAAGCCTCATTGATTACATGAAACAGGCAGAGAATATTTTTGAAGAATATCAGGTTATAGTAGATAAATATATAAGAGGAACTGAGATTGAAGTTGATGCTGTCTGCGATGGGGAGGATGTTTTAATCCCTGGTATTATGGAGCACATTGAAAGAACAGGGGTTCATTCAGGGGACAGCATAACTGTATATCCTTCTGTAACTCTACCGGATGAGGTTATAAATAAACTTGCTGATTATACAAAAAAGATTGCTTTAGGATTAAATACCGTTGGGCTTATAAATATACAGTATGTTTACGACGGAAAAGATGTTTATGTAATTGAAGTTAACCCGAGGGCTTCAAGGACGGTTCCAATTTTAAGTAAAGTTACAGGAGTTCCTATGGTAAAGCTGTCTGTTGAAACTGCCTTTGGCAAAAAATTAAGGGATAATAAATACGGCACAGGGCTTTTGAAAAACAAAAACTACTTTGTAGTTAAAGTCCCTGTTTTTTCAAATGAAAAGATAGCCGATGGGGATATATTCTTAGGCCCTGAGATGAAGTCAACGGGAGAAGTTTTAGGAGTGGGAGAAAGTCTTGATGCTGCGGCATATAAAGGCTTTGCAGCGGCAGGAATCCCTGTTTTAAAGGAAGGTACTATATATGTTTCCCTTAAGGATTATGATAAAGAGGAGGGAGCTGAGATTATTAAAGAGTACTGCAATAGAGGGTTTAAAATATTAGCTTCAAAGGGTACAGCAAAGACTTTGAAGGAAAATGATGTAAAGTGCAGTGAGGTTTCCTTTGAAGAAGTTTATGAAATGCTCTCAAAGGGAGAGATAGATTTAGTAATAAATACTCCCGATACGGGGCATATTAAAAACAGCAGGGGATATAGGCTAAGAAAAAGATGCGTTGAGCTTAAAATTCCTCTGTTTACCTGCATAGATACCCTTAAAATCTATCTTAGAGCAGTTGACGTTAAAAGAAATGACCTGCCATTGTTTTACAACTCCCTCTCGTATTATTTAGATATATAAAGGACGGATACCCGTCCTTTATATTTTTTTGAAAGAGTGCTTTCTTCATTCTCCGGTGCCAACCACCGGAGAATGTTTTATATAGACCTATTGGAAATATTATAGCAGTAGATAGGCGGCAAACTCAATTTACTAACTGGAGGCACTTTTACAGGCTGTCCCAAAAATCTTTTCTAAACTTTTCAGTAAGCCTTTCCTGCCAAGGGGAGACAGGCTTTAGCTTCCCAAAGAAGAATCTAAGAATTTTAGGCTCATCTACAAAGGTTAAACCCTCTACAAGTTCACGGTTTTCAAATAACCACTGAATTCTGTCTATAGCATATTTAACCTGTGAAAGTGTAAAAACTCTTCTTGGAAGTGCAAGCCTTAAAAGCTCCATGTTGGATAAAACTTCGCTTCCATCGGGATTTCTCTGCTCTGAAAGTGTTCCTCTTTCCATTCCCCTGACGCCACTAACAATGTAAAGTGCAGCAGCAAGAGCGCCGGCAGGGTATTGAGTTTGAGGTATGTGGCTTAAAAACCGCATTGCATCTATATGGCAGCCAAGCCCTCCGGCAGGAGTGACAACGGGGATTCCTTTTTTGCTGAGCTCATTTACCATATATTCAATAAATATAGGCCCTTGATTTATCATATCTTCATCCATAGTCTCATCAAGTCCTACGGTTAAGGCCTCCATTTCTCTGACTGACATTCCTCCATAGGTTAAAAATCCTTCATAAAGAGGGAGAATCTCCTTCATCCTTTCAAAGAGTGCTGAATTGTTTGTGCATATTCCTCCTCCTCTGACGCATCCGAGCTTTCTTGCAGAAAAATAAATAACATCGCAAAGGGAGGCAATCTTTAGGGTTATCTCTCTTATGCTTAAATTCTTAAATTCCTCTTCGCGGCTTTTTATAAAATAGAGATTATCGGATAAAAGGCTTGCATCGAGTATTAGAATTATGTTGTTATCTTTACATATTCTGCTGACTTCAATAAGATTTTTAAGGGAGAAGGGCTGGCCTCCTATAAGGTTAGTTCCAGCTTCAAGCCTTACAAAGGCTATTTTTTCTGTGCCGTGTTTAGCGATAAGGGATTTTAATTTATCAGTATCTATATTCCCTTTAAAGGGATTGGTGCTGTTTATTTTTAAAGCTTCATCGGTAAAAATCTCCTCAACAGTACCTCCATTTACGGTTATATGGGATTTTGTGGTAGTAAAGTGGTAGTTCATAGGGACGATTTGACCTTCCTTAACAAGAACCTTTGATATAATGTTTTCACAGGCTCTTCCCTGATGGGCAGGAAGAAAAAACTCCATGTTGAATATCTCTTTTATCTTATTTTCAAGCCTTGTAAAGGTTTCACTCCCTGCATAGCTGTCATCGGCAATAAGCATGGCAGCCTGTTGCCTGTCGCTCATGGCGTTAACGCCGCTGTCTGTCAGCATATCCAAAAATATATCTTTATTTTTTAAAAGAAAAGTATTGTTTCCAGCTTCGTTTATAGCTTCAAGCCTTCTTTCAATAGGTTTTAAAGAGAGCTTTTGAACTATTCTAACCTTATGCATTTCAAGGGGTATTTCTTCATTACTAAAAAATTTAATATTTGACATAATATTCCTCCATCCTAATAGAAATGATTTTTAATTTTAAATATAAGCTTTTTCTTTGAATAATAATAAGGATCCATAAAACCAACTCCTTTCAAGGTATAAAAAAACCGTCCTTTGAATGCTCAAAGGACGGATATTCTCCGTGTTACCACCTTTATTTATTGATACCTCACGATATCAACCTTATCAAGTACGCTACAGATGCAGTTATACTCTAGCACTGTAACGGGTGCAGGCAGCCGGCTCAGCCTACTCGGACTTTTAAAAGTATTAAATCCTTTTGATGAGCAGCTTTAAGGATGTATTCAAAACTGTATTCCTGTTACCTTCCACCAGCCGGCAACTCTCTTTAAGGATTGAACAGTTTCTACTTCTTCCTTGTCATCGCTTTTATTGGAACTATTTTAATTCAGAATATTAACAATGTCAATACTTTTTTTACATTAACCGTACCTATGGTTGTGCAAGTTTTTATAAGCTGCTGACCAATCAACTTTTTATGACAATTGTCATATTAATTTGTTCTTAAAATCACTATTTACAACCCTTTAAAGTTTATATTATATAATTAAGAAAATTATGGGAGGATTAGTATGGTTGTTGAAATTAAAAACCTTATAAAAAGATATGGGAATGTACTTGCTGTTGATAATGTTAGTATGAGCATTAAAGAAGGGGAGATATTCGGGCTTTTAGGACCTAACGGCGCAGGAAAAACAACGATTATAAATACAATAGCTGGGCTTTGCAGAATTGATAAAGGGGAGATAAAGGTATTTGGTAAAAGCATTAAAGATGACGAGATTGAAATTAAAAAGAATATGGTATAGTGCCGCAGGATATAGCTCTGTTTGAGGATTTAACTGCCTATGAAAATGTAAAATATTTTGCAAGGCTCTATGGTTTATCTGGGACGCTTTTAAAAGAAAGAGTTGAAGAGGCACTTAACTTCGTAGGCCTTTGGGATAAGAGAAAGGAATATCCTGTAAAATTTTCTGGAGGTATGAAAAGAAGGCTGAATATTGCCTGTGCAATAACCCACAGACCAAAGCTTATTATAATGGATGAGCCTACGGTTGGAATCGATCCTCAGTCGAGAAACCACATATTAGATTCAATAAAAGTTCTTATCAAAAAAAGTGCCACCCAGTTGACAAGTGACAAACTTTTTCATTCCGTCGTTGTGGCTATTTTTTAGTCATGCACTGTTACTTATTTTACATATATCACAAGAATAGATTAAGATGACTGCAATTAGATAAAATAAGTACAATTTTAGCTTTAACAAAAAGGGGAAGGGTGCTACTTATGGTATTGGCGCTCCTAAATTTTAATAAAAAAGAAGGTGAGAATATCTCACCTTGAATAGGGGGTTATGCGGTTTTTAATAGGGGTGTGTTAATATTGGATATAATTGGGGTTGCATATTTTTTGCATATATCAATTATTTTATCTATGTTATTGATATTGCCTAAGCTAATTACAGCGTTGTAATCGAAGGGATTTAGCACTTTATCTACGCTGTAGTTTAATACTGTATTAACTGTACTTTCTATATTATCAATTTTGTCCTTTATGTCATTTATAATTGTGCATCCTCTTGATGTATTTATATACAAATCTATTTCAGAATCTCTTATGCCTTTTATAGTACAAAGTGCAGAAAGGACATCGCTTTCGTTAACTATAATTGCTACCTTTCCTTTTACTTTTTCAACTTCTGAGGCTAATTTATATGCTGTCATAATAACACCTCCAAATAAATATTTATATAAAATTGGTTTGCCTTTTCATATATAGATTTGCTTTTCTTTGAAATAATTATACATTAAATTAAATAAATATGCAACATGTTTTTGAAAAAATATAGATTAATTTATTATCTTTTGAAGTCAAAAAATCATCTATTAAAAATTACTTATATAGTAAATCTGATGAGCAGCCATAAAGAATGTGTTGGTATATTTTGGACAGGCATATTTTAAGTTAAACTTTATGAAATAAGTAACAGGTCATGACTAAAAGATAGCCTCAGAAACGGAATAAAAAAGTTTTAAGCTTATCAAATGTTGCAAGGGGTGCAAGGGGGACGGTTACTTATTATATTAAATTACAATAATATTTTATGCCTGTCTCCTAATTTTGTAGATATTGTGTATAAAATAAGTAACCGTCCCTCGGCTTGTATTGATTATCACAAAAAGTATCTATAATAAGTAACCGTCCCTCGGCTTGTACTTTCTTCCTATTTTGTAAAGGGACATTTTCATACTAACCGTACCCTAACTTGCCTATAAAAACATGCACCCAGTGTAAGCAGTTAAAACATCAAACCGCCTGCATTAGGTGCATATCAATAAAAATCTTAACATCTACTTTGTATTGTACTTGCTGCAATGGGAGCTGCAGCTTGAACAATCGCATTTGCCGGATGCCTTTTTCTTGATGCTTTTGTATAGAAAATACAAAGCTGCTGCAGCAATAAGCGATGTTATAATAATTTCAACCATATATATCTCCATCCTTTCGCCCTAAGGCATAAAGTAATATTAAAATTTATGTTTCTACTTTTTAAAAGCAGTTGCTTATAAAATCAATATAAATTCATATTAGGCTGAACCTATAAAAATATAAAAAATTATACTTTTATGCGCTTTTTTTGTATAGGTTGAGTTTAGAAACGTTTAAATTACATATATTAAACTTGAAAAATACTGAGCAAAATATTAGATGAAAAGCCTGAATTTAATTTAAAAAACTAATTTTCCTGCATTATATACTATAAACGAAACTATCCATGCTAAGATTAGCTGATAGGATATAGAAAAAGCAGTCATCTTTAATCCATACTCCTTTTTCATAGTGGCAATTACCGAAACGCAGGGGGTGTATAAAAGTACAAACACTAAAAAGCTGTAGGCTGAAAGAGGGGTAAAAGCTGTTTTAAGCGCTTGAGACAAATCTCCTCCATAAATTACACCCATTGTGCCAACAACTACTTCCTTAGCCATAAGCCCTGTTAAAAGGGATACCGAGTTTTGCCACTTTCCAAAGCCAAGGGGTATAAATATTGGATTTATAAACCTTCCAATATTAGATAAAAAGCTTGAATTGATATCAGTCATTCCGTTGAAATTGAAATTAGATAAAAACCATACTATTACTGAAATTGAAAATATGATTGTCCCAGCTTTCTTTAAAAATCCCTTTCCCTTATCCCATGTATGAATAAAAAGGCTTCTCATCTCAGGCATTTTATATTCAGGAAGCTCGATTACAAAGGGTTCTTCATCCTTTTTAAAGAGCGTGTTTTTAAAAATAAGGCCGACTAAAAAGGCAAGAAGTATTCCGAGAATATAAAGTGAAAATACAACTAAAGTTTGATTTTTGGGGAAAAATATTGAAGCAAAGAGAGCATAAACCGGAAGCCTTGCATTGCAGGACATAAGGGGAACTAAAAGGGCAGTAAGCCTTCTATCCTTCTCGCTCTCTAATGTTCTTGCAGACATAATACCAGGCACGCTGCATCCAAACCCGACTATCATTGGTATAAAGGCCTTTCCCGAGAGTCCCATCTTTCTCATAAGTTTATCCATTATAAATGCGGCCCTTGCCATGTATCCGCTGTCCTCTAAAAAGCTTATTCCAAGGAATAAAGATAGTATAACCGGAAGGAAAACAACAACCGAGCCAACCCCTCCAATAACACCATCGATTATTAAAGACTTAAACCAAGGACTGCTGCTGCTTAATAAATTTTCAACAATAGGTACTAAATAATCATTTAAAGATGAATCTAAAAAATCGGACATGGGCTGCCCCACATAGCTGAAGGTAAATTTAAAAATAAAATAAAGGCAAGTTAAAAATATGGGGTAGGCCCAAAATTTATTAAGAACAATTTTATCTATTTTTTCTGTAGGAGTTACTATATTTTTTTTGCTGTAGGTTATGCATTTTTTAAGAATGCTCTCTATATATTCATAAGTATCCTGCTCTGAGTTAAAATGATAATCATTATCATCTAAATGTTTTAAAAAATTACTGCTCATTAGCAGCATCTTTACTTTATCTATTCCTTTACCCTTTGAGGCAGATATGGGTATTACCGTAACATTCAGCTCCTTTGAAAGCTTATTAAAATCAATATTTATTCCTTTAAATTCTGCAACGTCTATCATGTTTAAAATGAGAACGATAGGCTTTTTAAACTGCTTCAGCTGCATAGTAAGATAAAGATTTCTGCTTAAATTTGAAGCGTCAACTATGTTTATTATTACATCTACATTCTCATTTAAAAGAAAATTCTTAGATATTTTCTCTTCGTTAGAGTAAGTATCAAGGGCGTAAATTCCAGGGAGGTCAACTATTTTTATTGATTTATCAATATAGCCCTCCTTTTTTTCAACTGTAACCCCAGGCCAATTTCCAACGTATTGATTTGAACCTGTAAGGGCATTAAAAAGGGTTGTCTTTCCAACGTTAGGATTACCAAGCAGTGCAGCAATAGTCATTTTATGCCTCCTTTACAAATATATATTTTGCATCTTTTTTTCGAATTGCAAGGTCAAAACCTCTAAAACTGATTATTATAGGATCGCCAAGGGGAGCGTAATTTTTAATATAAACCTCTGTCCCATAGGTTGCTCCAAGGGATAAAAGTCTTTTAGCCAAAAGCTCGTTGCCCTGTATATCGCAGATATAACCTTTCTTTCCAACAGTTAAATCACAAATGCACATATCTATCACCTCGTAATGAAAATCATTTTCAATTAAATAATAACATCTTTATAAACATATTTCAAGAAGCTTTGTATAAATTTTTTTAAAAATAATAATCAAAAATGATTTGCAAAGAATAATTTGTGTGTTATGATTATCATGTAAATTTTAATAGAACAAAACACGGGGGAGCTGGGTAGGCCGGCTGAGAGTAAGAACCATAATTCTTTGACCCTATGAACCTGAACTGGATAATTCCAGCGTAGGAAGATGTTTGTAAATTTTTGATTTAAACACAAATCCTATGGGTTTGTGTTTTTTTTGTATTAAGAAGGAGGGAAAATATGAAAAAGGCATTAACAATTGCAGGATCAGACAGCTGCGGCGGTGCAGGAATACAGGCAGATTTAAAAACATTCAGTGCAAACGGAGTATATGGAATGAGCGTGATTACAGCAGTAACAGCACAAAATACACAGGGCGTTTTTGCAGTACAGGATATTGATGAGAAAATTATTAAAGCCCAGATTGATGCAGTTTTTACTGATATTAAGGTTGATGCGGTTAAAATAGGCATGGTTTCAAGAATTTCAACAATTGAAGCAATTAGTGAAAAGATAAGGCAGTATAATCCTGAGAATCTTGTTTTAGACCCGGTTATGATTTCAAAAAGCGGATATTCTCTGTTAAAACCTGAGTCAAAAACTGCACTTATAAACAGGCTTATTCCCCTATCATCAATTATTACTCCAAATATTCCTGAGGCTGAAGAAATACTTAATGAAGTAAATAATGAAAATATAAAAATTGAGACAGTAAGTGAAATGGAAGAAGCTGCGAAAGAAATATATAAACTTGGATGTAAAAGTGTTCTTTTAAAGGGAGGACATATTAAAGGAGAAGCGGTTGATGTTTTATTTGATGGAGAAAATATTTTTCATTACAGCACCGAGAGAATTAATACAAAAAATACACATGGAACAGGCTGCACATTATCATCTGCAATAACGGCTAATTTAGCCCTCGGATTTGAAATTAAAGATGCTGTAAAAAGAGCAAAGGAATACATAACAACAGCTATAAAGCATTCCCTTGATATAGGGCATGGAGTTGGACCAACTAATCATTTTTATATGCTATATAAGGCTGGAGGGATTTTAAATGACTAAAGATAACGAAAAGCTTGGTTTTTGGACGTTTTTACTTTTATGGTTTGGAGCGGCAGTTTCAATTGCAGAAATATTAACTGGAGGTTTGATTGCACCTCTTGGTTTTAAAACCGGTGTTATTGTAATTTTAGCTGGGCATTTGATTGGAACTTTAGTGCTTGTTTTGGGAGGAATAATTGGAACAAGAGAAAAGGTTCCAGCAATAACTTCAACAAATATATCCTTTGGGAAATACGGAGTATATTTATTCTCGATTTTAAACGTACTTCAGCTCATAGGCTGGACAGCGGTTATGATAAAATCTGCAGCAGATTCAATAAACCTTATAGCAAAGAGTTTATGGAGCTTTGACAATGTTTTATTCAGCATTGTTTTAGTTGGAGTACTTGTTGCACTTTGGATTTGGTATGGGAAGGATGGTATGAAAAAGCTGAATAGTATTGCTGTATTTTTGCTCTTTGCACTGACGATTGTTTTAGGTACTGTAATATTTAAAGATAAAACTTTGTTTGATAGAGCAGGAAGCGGCAGCATATCTGTCGGCGGGGCTCTTGAACTTAATGTAATTATGCCTCTTTCTTGGCTTCCTCTTATTGCAGACTATACAAGATTTGCAAAGAGTGAAAAAGAAGGAGCTTTAGGAAGCTTTTTAGGATACTTTTTAGGAAGTTCATGGATGTATATTATTGGACTTGGTGCAGCTATAGTATCAAACAACCCAGATCCTTCAGCTATGATGCTTGCTGCAAATCTTGGAATAACTGCACTTGGCATAGTAGTGCTTTCAACAGTTACAACTACTTTTTTAGATGTTTACTCAGCAGGGGTTTCCTTTTTAAACATAATGCCAAAACAAAGTGAAAAAAATATAGGAATATTAATGACGGTAATTGGAACTGTAATCGCTGCAGTTTTTCCAATTGCAAACTATGAAAGCTTTTTATATGCAATAGGTTCAGTGTTTGCACCTTTGTTTGCAATTCTTATAACTGACTATTTTATTATAAAGAAAAACAATAAAAATAAGAGTGATGTTCTTATTAACTTAGGAGCATTTATAGTATGGGCAATAGGTGTTGCTTTATATTACAGCTTCATTAAACTTGATTTATTATTTGGAGCAACAGTTCCAGCAATGATAACTACAAGCATTATTTATACAATTACCTGGAGGTGGATTAACAAATGGAAACTTGTAAAAAAATCGGAGAATTATTATGCAGCTTAAGAGAAAAAAATCCTCTAATACATAATATAACGAATTATGTAACTGTAAATGACTGCGCAAATATTACCCTTGCAATCGGAGCATCGCCGGTTATGGCAGATGATATAAATGAAGTCAAAGATATGGTATCCCTTGCATCCTCTCTTATATTAAATATTGGAACATTAAATAAAAGAACTGTTGAATCTATGATTGAAGCCGGTAAAAGGGCAAATGAACTTAATATCCCAATTATACTTGATCCTGTTGGTGCAGGAGCTACAAAATACAGAACAGAAAATGCTAATAGAATAATTGATGAAATTAAACTATCTGTTGTAAGGGGAAATATTTCAGAGATTAAAACCCTATACGGATTAGAGACACAGACAAAAGGCGTTGATGCCTCAGAGCCGATTTCATCAAGTAGGGATGAACTTACTGAAATAAAAGAAATTGCAAGAAATTTTGCAAAGAAATTCAATACCATATGTGCAATAACTGGGGCAACAGATATAATAACAGACGGGAAAACTATTTATTCCGTTACAAATGGTCATAAAATAATGTCTAAAATAACAGGAACAGGCTGTATGTGCACTTCTCTTATCGGTTCATACCTTGGAGCAGCAGATAATTATCTTTTAGCTGCTTTATCCGGTATTGTGTCTATGGGCATCGCTGGTGAAAAGGCCTTTGAAAAAATGAATAAAAATGATGAAGGAACAGGTAGCTTTAAAACATATTTAATAGATTCAATTTATAAATTATCAAAGGAAGAAATAATACAAAGAGGGAAAGTTTATGAAGAATAATGTTAATTATAAGCTTTATCTTGTTACTGATAGAAATATATTAAAAAATAATGATTTTTCAAAGGCTGTTGAGCAGGCTATATTAGGAGGAGTAACTTTAGTCCAGCTTCGGGAAAAGGATATATCAACCCGAGAATTTTATAATATAGCTTTAAATATTAAAAAAATTACTGATAAATATGACATACCTTTAATTATAAATGACAGGCTTGATATAGCTCTTTCAATAGATGCTGCAGGGCTTCACGTTGGGCAAAAAGACATGCCTGCAGATATTGCAAGAAAACTTATTGGAAAAGATAAAATACTTGGAGTTTCTGTTTGCAGTGTTGATGAAGCAAGAAAAGCAGAGAAAGATGGAGCAGATTATATTGGCGTTGGGGCTGTTTTCCCAACAAGCACCAAAAAAGATGCAGACGCAGTTTCGATTGAGCGTTTAAAAGAAATTAAAGAAAGCGTGTCTATTCCTGTTGTTGCAATTGGGGGAATAAATGAAAACAATGCAGTGCTTTTAAAAGCCGCAAAAATAGATGGAATTGCGGTAGTTTCATGTATTTTAGGCAAAGATAATATTAAACAGGCAGCTAAGATTATGTCAGAGCGCGCAGATAATATTATATATTAACCCAAAATAGCCCTTGGAAAATCAAGGGCTATTTTTTAGTGGATAAAAAAACTAAAATAGTGTAAAATCTAATTGTGTAGAATTTTATAGAAATTACGATAATATTTATTAGCTATAGATAAATATGAGAAAAGGGGTAGACGATATGAAGTTAAATATGAGAAAAGAAAGAAGCGTCATGAAGTTTTTTGTAGATTTAAGCATTAGAAAGAAGCTTACATCTATTTTTGTATTAATATTTATTTTTCAATTGTCAATTGGAGCAATAGGAATAATAAGCACAAAAAAAATAAGCGCCTCTGCAGATTATATGTACAGCACAAATTTGGTGTCAATTAAGGATTTGCATGAGATTCAGGGAGGCATGAATGAAATAAGAGCGGATGTCTTAAAGCTTATATATGAAAAAGATAACAGTAAAATAAATGATTTGTCAAAAAGTATAGATGATTCTATTTCAAAAATATATAATGCAATCCAGCACTACGATACTATGAAGAGAACGCAGGAAGAAGAAAAATTATATGAGGAATTTAAAAACGATTTTACAAAATATACAGATAAGGTAAACAGGGTTACGACTTTTGCTAAGAACAATGATTTTAACAATGCGGTCTTAGCCTATAATACAGAACTTAAACCCGTAACCGATTCAATTTTGGGAAAGATACATAGATGTATAGAAATAAACGATGAAGTAGCTAAAAATGATAATGCTAACAATATAAAATTATTTAAAACAATTACATATATAATAGCAATAACATCATTAATAGCCTTTATTATAGTGCTTCTTTTGGCGTACATAGTAAGTAAAAACATCATCTCTCCTCTTGAAGAAATTAAAGGCTTTGCACAAAGGATTTCAAACTACGATTTTTCTCAGATTATTAATATAAAGAGAAAGGATGAGTTTGGGCAGACTGCACAGTCTTTAAATACAGCTCAGGAAAACATTAGAGGCTTTATAAAAATGATAATGGACAGCTCAAATCAGATAAAAATTTCATCAAAGGATTTATCCTCAGCTATTGAAGATTTAACAATAAAATCAATTACAATAGATGAGGCAGTAAACAGCATAGCAGGAACTATGCAGGAGTCAACGGCAGCGACACAGGAGATAAACGCTTCAATTGAAGAGGTAGATGCGAGCATAAATGAGCTTTCAAAAAGAGCTTTAGAGGGAAGCAATAACGCAAATGAGTTTAAAGAAAGGGCTTTTGAAGTTCAAAAAAGCAGCGAAAGAGCAATTGAGGATAACGAAAAAATATTTGAAGAAAAGAAAAAACATATGGAGAGAGTAATAGAGAAAGGTAAAGTAGTTGATAATATAAAGGTTATGGCAGATACAATAGGCAGCATATCAGAACAGACAAACCTTCTTGCCCTTAATGCTGCAATTGAAGCTGCGAGAGCTGGAGAGATGGGAAGAGGCTTTGCAGTTGTTGCCGACGAGGTTAGAAAGCTTGCAGAGCAGTCGTCGGAAGCTGTTAAAAACATTCAGGAGACGATTGTAAATGTTCAAAAAGCCTTTAAAGAAAGCATTGAAGCCAACAGCGATATTCTAAATTTTATAAACAGCGATGTAAGGCAGCAATTTAAAGCCTATGGGCAAACAGGAAAGCAGTACTTTGAGGATTCTGAATTTGTAAGCAGAATGTCACAGGAAATCGCTGCTATGTCCGAGGAGCTTACAGCAACAGTTGGACAGGTTTCCGATGCTGCTGTTAGTATGGCTGCAAATTCTCAAAAGACAGGAGAACAGGCTCAGATGATTATGGAGAGCGTTAATGAAACAACAAAGGCAATAGAAAAGGTTGCAGTATCAATTCACAGCCAGAATGAGGCTGCTGAAAAGCTAAATGAAATGATACAAAGATTTAAAATTTGATTTATTAATATGTTAGTGATATAATATCTACAAAATTATATATTTATCCTTCAGGGCAGGGTGAAATTCCCGACCGGCGGTACAGCCCGCGAGCGGCATAATGCTGCAGATTCTGGTGAAATTCCAGAGCCGACAGTAAAGTCTGGATGGAAGAAGGAGGTGCATGTTAATGTATAGATTTTTTGTGCTCTGAGGATAATATCTTCAGAGCTTTTTTATTTGAGGTGATTTAATGGACGAGTTTTATATGAAAAGAGCCTTAGAGCTTGCAAAATTAGGTGAGGGCTATACAAACCCTAATCCGCTTGTAGGTGCTGTTATTGTTAAAGATGGAAAGATAATTGGGGAAGGATATCATGAGCGCTACGGAGGGCCCCACGCTGAGATAAACGCCTTTAAAAATGCAAAGGATGATGTTAAAGGCTCAACCCTTTATGTTACATTAGAGCCCTGCAGCCACTATGGAAAAACTCCTCCCTGCGCAGATGCAATAATTGAGAAGAAAATTAAAAGGGTTGTTGCTGCTATGAAGGATCCTAACCCTCTTGTTGCAGGAAAGGGACTTGAAAAGCTTATAAAAAGCGGAATAGAAGTAAGACTTGGGGTTCTTGAAGATGAGGCAAAAAAACTTAATGAGATATTTATAAAGTATATTACAACAAAGACTCCCTTTGTAATATTAAAAAGTGCAATGACTCTCGATGGAAAGATAGCATCCTTTAGCGGGGACTCTAAATGGATTACAAATGAAAAATCGAGGGATTATGTACATAGTGTAAGACAAAGGGTAAGCGCAATAATGGCTGGTATTGGGACTGTAATTAATGATAATCCCCATCTTACAGCAAGAAAAGAAGGAAATGTTATTAAGGATTTAACGAGGATAATAGTAGATACAAACCTTAAAATACCTTTAAATTCTAATGTTCTTGATACTAAAGTTTCCAAAACAATAATAGCCTGCAGCGAATATGCAGATAATAATAAAATAGAAAAACTAAAGAACCTCGGAGTTTATATAATTAAAACCCCCCTTAAGGATAACAGAGTAGACATTAAGTATCTTATAAAATCCCTCGGGGAACTTAATATAGACAGCGTTCTTTTAGAGGGAGGAGGAATTTTGAATTTTTCCGCTCTAAAGGAAGGAATAGTTGATAAGGTTATGATATTTATTGCCCCGAAAATAATAGGAGGAGAAAGCTCTAAAACCCCTGTTGAAGGAGAGGGATTTGAGTTTATAAAGGATGCTGTAAAAATCGAAGACATAAGCATTAAAAGTTTTGATGAAGATATACTCTACGAGGGCTATATAAAGAGGTGATAGTTTGTTTACAGGAATTGTAGAGGAGATTGGTAAGATAAATAAAATAATAAAGGGAGAAAAATCAGCAAAAATAATAATAAACGCAGATAAGGTTTTAGAAGACGTGAAATTTGGGGACAGCATAGCAGTAAATGGAGTATGCCTTACGGTTACAGATTACAGCTCAAATAATTTTACTGCAGATGTAATGACAGAGACCTTTATTAAAACAAACCTTAAAAATTTAAAACCTAATGACAGTGTAAATCTTGAAAGGGCATTAAGGCTAAAAGACCGCCTTGGGGGGCACATAGTATCCGGCCATGTTGATGGAATCGGGACTATAAAGAGCATTCAAAGGGATGAGATTGCAGTATGGTTTGAAATAAAAGCTCCCTTTGAAATATTAAAATATATAGTTTACAAAGGTTCAGTTACAATCGACGGCATAAGCCTTACAGTTGCATTTGTTGATGATTTTACTTTTAAAGTTTCAATAATACCCCATACCCTTCAAAGTACAGTTCTTTTTTATAAAAAGACTGGGGATGAGGTTAATATTGAGTGCGACATACTTTCAAAATATGTTGAAAAAATGCTGAATTTTAATTCTAAAAAAGGATTAGACATGGATTTTTTAAGGGACAATGGATTTTTGATTTAAAGAGGTGATTATATGTTTAATACTATTGAAGAAGCACTTTTAGATATAAAAAATGGGAAAATGGTTATAGTTGTAGATGATGAGAACAGAGAAAACGAAGGAGACCTTTTGATGGCGGCAGAAAAGGTTACTCCTGAGAGTATAAATTTTATGGCAAAATACGGAAGAGGACTTATATGTATGCCGATTAAAGAAGAGAGGTTAAGGGAGCTTGAGATTTTTCCAATGGTTCAGGATAACACTGATATTCATAAAACAGCCTTTACAGTATCGATTGACTCAAGGGATACTACAACAGGTATATCTGCCTATGAAAGAGCCGCCACTATAAAGAAGGTTCTTGATGAGAATTCAAAGCCTTCGGATTTTAAAAGGCCAGGGCATGTATTTCCCCTGAAGGCAAGGAAAGGAGGAGTATTAGTAAGGGCAGGGCATACAGAAGCTGCTGTTGACTTAGCCCAAATTGCAGGGCTTTATCCTGCAGGGGTTATATGCGAGATAATGAATGATGACGGTACAATGGCAAGGGTTCCTCAGCTTATTGAGTTTTCTAAAAAGCATGGTTTAAAGATTATAACTATTGCTGACCTTATAGCCTACAGAAGAAAAACAGAGAAATTCGTAGTAAGAGAGGCTGCGGCTAATCTTCCAACTAAATACGGAGATTTTACAATAATAGGTTATGTAAACAAGCTAAATAACGAGCACCATGTTGCCCTTGTTAAGGGGAAGGTTGATGATGGGGAGCCTGTTTTAGTAAGGGTTCACTCTGAATGCCTAACTGGAGATGTCTTTGGCTCTTTAAGGTGCGACTGCGGGGAGCAGTTTGCACTTTCTGCAAAGAAAATAAATGAAGAGGGAAGAGGAGTAATACTATATATGAGGCAGGAGGGAAGGGGCATTGGGCTTATAAATAAGATTAAGGCCTACGAGCTTCAGGATAAGGGAATGGATACTGTTGAAGCTAATATTGCCCTTGGATTTCCAGCGGATTTGAGGGATTATGGCATCGGTGCCCAGATATTATCAGACCTTGGAGTTAAAAAAATAAGGCTTATGACTAACAACCCTAAAAAGATTTCAGGGCTTTCAGGCTATGAGCTTGAAATAGTAGAAAGAGTTCCAATAGAAACAGGCAGAAATGAAAAAAATGAGTTTTATTTAAAAACTAAAAAAGAAAAGATGGGACATATTTTGAAAATGGAGGATGAGCAGGATGGCAACATATGAAGGAAAACTTATAGCGGCAGGACTTAAATTTGGAATAGTAGTTGGAAGGTTTAACGAGTTTATAGTATCAAAACTTTTATCAGGGGCTATGGATGGACTTTTGCGCCACGGAGCAGATGAAAAAAACATAGATATTGCCTATGTTCCAGGTGCCTTTGAAATACCCCTTACTGCAAAGAAAATTGCGCAATCTAAAAAGTACGACAGCGTAATATGCCTTGGGGCAGTAATAAGGGGAGCAACACCTCATTTTGACTATGTTTCAAGCGAAGTTTCAAAGGGAATTGCAAATGCCTCCTTAGAGCTTGGAGTGCCCATAATATTTGGGGTTCTAACAACTGATACAATAGAGCAGGCCATAGAAAGGGCAGGAACAAAGGCAGGAAACAAGGGCTATGACGCAGCAATGGCTGCGATAGAGATGGCAAACCTTTTAAAACAGTTATAATAATACAAAACAGGCTGTGCAGGTTCACAGCCTGTTTTTGTCATTAGTAATTACACATGAGCTTGATGATTTTGTTTGTTTCAATAATACATTGTATCTAAAAATCCTCAGCATATTATGGTATACTTTTATGTAGAATTTATTCAATCTTAAGGCAAATAAGTTTTAAGCTCTATTAAAGGAGATGATATCCTTGAAAAATAAAGAAAAAGTATATAATACATTAAAAGAATTATCGAAAGATATAAGAATTAAACAAAAAAAAGGTCTAACTGCAGAAGAAATTGGTGAAAAATTAAATATTAAAAGAAATGCAGTAAGTCATCTCTTAAATGAACTTTATAAAGAAGGCAAAATAATTAAAATAAATACAAGACCTGTTTATTTTATAGATAAAGAATTTTATGAAAAACAAATAATAGAATCAGAAGAAATCAGAAACAACAAAGAGTCTTCAATTAGATATTCAAATGAAGATACTTTTGCAAAACTTATAGGCTACAGCGGAAGCCTTAAGACTCAGGTAAAACTTTGTAAATCGGCTGCCTCATATCCTCCAAATGGATTGCCTGCATTATTGATTGGCAATACAGGTGTTGGAAAGAGTTTTATGGCTCAGCTTATTTATGAATATGCAAAATCTATTAATGCAATTGATAATAATGCTCCTTATGTGATTTTCAACTGTTCTGAGTACGCAAATAATGCTGAGCTTTTGGCGGCAAATATTTTTGGATACGTAAAAGGAGCATTTACTGGTGCAGATAGGGACAAAATGGGTTTGCTCGAGGAAGCAGACGGAGGATATTTATTCTTAGATGAAGTTCACAGGTTGCCTCCAGAAGGACAGGAGAAGCTTTTTTTGTTTTTAGATAAAGGAGTTTTTAGAAGGCTTGGAGAAACGAGCAAATGGAGAACATCGAGGGTTAGATTTATATTTGCTACAACTGAAGAACCGGAAAAAAGCCTTATAAAAACATTTTTAAGAAGAATACCATTGGTAATAAATATTCCATCGTTAAATGAAAGACCATTATATGAAAGATTGCAGATGATTTATGCTTTCTACAAAGAAGAATCAAGAAATTTAGGAATGGATATTTTAATAAGCAATCAAGTTTTAAATGTGCTTTTAAAGACTAAGGTATCTGGAAATATCGGAAAGATGATAAATGTTATAAAATACAGCTGTGCTCAGGCATATTGTCAGCTATCAGATAATAAGTCTAAAATATTAAATATTCATTTGAACGATTTGCCTCAGGAAATAAAGTATGATGCAGGTGAAATATTAAATAGCGGCAGTTTTAATTTTAATGGAATGCTTATTTCACGAAATAAAATTGATGAGCATTTCGAATGGGGAATAGAAGATGACAAAATAATAAATGAAATAACAGAAGAATTTATAAACTTATTTGAAAGCTATTCTAATGGAGATATAAATATTGATGTTTTAAAAAAGAATTCTTTTATATTATTAAATAGGTTTTCAGATATAGTAATATTTAAAAATAACGATAAATTTACGGATTCAATAGTTTATAACGGGATAAAAAATGTAATAGAAAATATTTTAAGCATCATAGAGAATAACTATGGAATAAAATATTATGGCAATACAGCGATTATTTTTACGCATTTTACAAATAAATTGCTTGAAGGAATTAATACAAACTATAAATATAGCTGCGCTGACATTGAAAATACAATAGAAGTTTTAAAAAATCTGTTTTTTAAAGAGTTTACTATTGCAAGCAAAATAATAGAGCTTATTGAGAAAAATCTTGATACAAAGTTAGATAAAATAGCTTTAATATATTTTACATTATACATAAAAAGCATGAACAAGAGTGATAATTTTAAAACAATAAATTCAATTATTATTGCACATGGCTATTCAACTGCAAGCAGTATAGCAAGTGTTGCAAATAGACTGCTTGGGCAATTTATATTTGAAGCCTTTGATATGCCTATTGATATGTCATCGCAGGAAATTATATTAAAAATAGAAAGCTATCTTAAAAATATAGATACTTCAAATGGAATTATTATTTTGGTTGATATGGGATCTCTTGAAGCTATATATAAAACTTTACCTAATTTAGTTGATGGGGATGTAGCTATTATAAATAATATAACAACACAGTTGGCCTTAGACGTAGGAAACAGAATTATCAATGGACAACCATTAGAACAGATAGTTGTTGAGTCTGTTAAGAAGAATAACAGCAGTTTTAAATTTATAAAGTCAAATAAAAAGAAAAAGAACTGCATTATAACTACATGTATTACAGGTATAGGAACTGCAGTAAACATTAAAAATCTTTTGCAGCAATGCCTTGCAAATGATAATATTGAAATTATTGCATATGATTATGATAGGCTTAAAGGCAACGGTATGAAGGATGAAATTTTTAAAAATTATAATGTTAAGCTTATAATTGGAACATCCGATCCAGAAATAGAAAAAATTCCTTATATATCTTTAGAAGAATTAATAGAAGGGCGAGGGGATTCGGTTTTAAATAAAGTTTTAAAGGATTTAACAAATAATAAAACTATAGAGCAAGTTAACCAGGAAATAATAAAGCTTTTTTCACTTCAAAATGTTCTTGGATATTTAACTATAATCAACCCAGATAAAATAATTGAACAGGTTGAGAAGGCAATTTCTAATTTGGAACTTAGCCTTAACTTTAAATTTTCAAACGACTTAAAGATAGGGCTTTATATACACATAAGCTGTCTTATAGAGAGATTGATAATGAAGGACCCGATAACATCTTATAATAATTTAAAAAAATTTGAGGAATGTCATGGAAAATTTATAAGATATGCAAAATCTTCATTAAAAGCAATTGAAGATATTTATAAAGTAGAGATACCTACATCAGAGATAGGATTTATATATGACATTATATATTCAAAAGTAAAAGACTTAGCTGTATGATAAATTTTAGAATCTATTGGGAGGTAGAAAAATAAAAAATGGTAGGAATAATTATAGTATCTCACGGCAATTATGCTGAGGCATTATATGAATCCATAAAAATGCTACATGGCGAGCAGGAAAAAATTGAGACGATAAATTTTAAAACAGGAGAGAGCACAGAAGATTTAAAAGAGAAAATAAATTCAGCAAAAGATAGACTTAAAACAGAATATACTTTAATTCTCGTAGATATATTAGGAGGAAGCCCATATAATGTAAGCTCATTAGAGATAGATGAAAAAGTAAATGTTATTACTGGATTTAATATGCCGATGCTTCTTGACATTATATCAAGAAGAAATGAACCTTTGGGTTTAATATCTAAAGCTGCAAAACGTGCAGGTAAAAATGGAATCGTTGATGTTAAAGAAAAATTATCAGAGAAAATAAACAAATAGTTTTGTGGAGGTAAATATGCTAAAAGTAGTAAGACTTGATGAAAGATTGGTACATGGACAAATAGTAAACAACTGGTGCTCAAGCGAAGGTATAACTGAAATTATGGTAGTAGATAAAAATGTGGTAAGAGATGAAATACGAAAAACGTTTATAGAAATGGCAGTGCCTGAAGGAATAAATATATTATTTTGTGATGTTGATGAAGCTGTTGAAATATATGAAGAAGAAAGCGAATATGAAGAATTAATGATTCTTTTCAGCAATCCCTTTGAAATATTAGAGTTTTTAGAGAAAGGAGGCCATTTTGAGAAAGTAAATATAGGAGGACTGCCATATAAAGATGGTAAAAGGCGCATCAGCACAGCTATTTATGTAAGTGAAAGCGAAATAGAGGCTTTTAAAAAAATTGCTGAAAAAAATATTGTTTTAGATGTTAGAATGCTCCCGACAGATAAAAGTATAAATGTTTTAACTCTATTGCAGTTAAAGGAGGAATGATGATTGACAATAACAAAGTTTATATTGTTGTTTGTTGTAACATCAATATCTGGAATAGGAGCTGCAACAGAAGAATATCAAACACACAGGCCGCTGATTGCCAGCACATTAGTTGGACTTGCCTTAGGTGATATTAAATCTGGTGTAATGGCTGGAGCTTCAATGGAATTAGTCGCATTAGGGTGGATGACAATAGGGGCATCGGTTCCTCCAGATCCTGCTCTTGCGGGGACTATTGCAGCTATATTAACTATTATTGGTAAGCAGAATATTGGTATATCGATAAGCATTGCTATTCCAGTAGCAGTTGCTGGGCAGATACTTCAAATAGTACAAAAGAGTACAATAGATGTAATAATAATGCATTGGGCAGATAAATTTGCAGAAAGGGGTAATACAGCTGGAATAACTGCAATGCATTTTCTAACAGGAATTCCAAGTGCTTTAAGGGTAGCGGTTCCTTCTCTGATGGTCGCATATTTTGCAAATGTATCCTATGTTCAGATAATGCTTAATAAAATACCTAAGCCTATTACTTCAGGGTTACAGGTTGCTTCGGGTTTTTTAGTGGTTGTTGGATATGCAATGATTATGCAGCTTTTAAATATAAAAGAGTTACTGCCATTTTTCTTTATTGGTTTTTTGGCAACAACGTTTTCAAATATAACTCTTGTTGGTTTAGCGATATTAGGAGGAAGTTTAGCAGCAATATATTATTTTTACTTTATTAAAGATGATAATAGAAGTACGGGAAGAAGCAGAAGAGCAAAGACAGCTGATTTAAATAGTGATGCTGTTAATGTTGAGAATGAACTGAATGAAAAAAAAGAATCAATTAAGCTGAATCGTAAAGACTTTATGAAAGTATTCTGGAGAATGCAATTTTATCAGCTTTCGTGGAATTATGAGAGAATGCAGAATTTATGTTATTGCTACAGTTTGATACCTGTTTTAAAAAAATTATATAAAACAAAAGAAGACTTATCAAAAGCCCTAAAAAGGCATATGGAATACTTTAATACACACCAATTTACAGTACCTGTAGTATTAGGAGTAAATGCAGCTATGGAAGAAGCAATGGCAAATGATGAAAAGATTGATAATGAAATGATAACCGGTATTAAAGTAGCTCTTATGGGCCCTTTAGCAGGCTTGGGAGATCCTGTATTCTGGGGGATATTAAGACCGATGACTGCAGCAATAGGGGCGGGTATAGCCCTTGGGGGAAATATAGCAGGGCCAATAATATTTTTTGTAATTATTAATATTATTAGATTAATAATGAGGTATTATGGTTTGATTATATCCTATAATCAAGGAGTTAATATGATGACTTCAATAAAGGACATAATGCCCAAAATTATGAAAACAGTAACGGTACTTGCATATACAGTTATGGGAGGCCTTGTTGCAAAATGGACAGTAATTAATGTACCAATTAGATTATACTCTTATAAATCTAATGGCAAATTAATAACTGTAACTGTTCAGCAGCAGCTTGATGCTATAATGCCCAACATTCTTCCTTTATGTTTTACATTTTTAATATACTATCTGTTAAGAAAAAAAGTTCCTCCAGTTTTATGTATAATAGGTTTAATGATATTAGGTATTATAGGATATTCCTTTGGAATTATAAAATAAAAAATAGTGTCATTGACAGTATTGTAATTATATATAGATTTTTATATAGTGTCAAAAAAATAAATACACTTTATATAAAAACAGCCTGTAAAAACATGCTTTGCAGTGTTACACTGCTTGGCATGTTTTTTGCTTTATTAATAGGTGAATTTAATGACGAGGAGGTTTTAAAAATGGCTCAGCCAAATATTTTATTAGCACGTATTGATAATAGGCTGGTTCATGGACAAGTTGGCGTTATATGGACCACATCAATTGGTGCAAATCTAATCGTAGTAGTTGATGATGATGTTTCAAAGGATCCATTGCAGCAGCAGCTCATGTCTGTTACAGCTGAATCATCTGGTGTAGGAATCAGATTTTTTACTGTGGATCATACAATCAATGTAATTCACAAAGCTGCACCATCTCAAAAGATATTTATTGTATGTAAGACACCAGAAATAATTAGAAAACTAATTGATGGTGGGGTACCGATTAAAGAAGTAAATGTAGGGAACATGCACTTTTCCCATGGAAAACGACAGATTAGCAAGAAGGTTTATGTTGATGATAAAGATTTAGATGATTTGTACTACATAAGTAAAAAAGGAGTGAATGTTTTTATACAAGACACTCCTGATGATAAAAAAGAATTTATTCAATAAGGAGGAAAGATGTCATGCATAGTGTTACTTTAACCCAGGGTTTACTATTAGCCCTTTTGGCAATTATAGTTGGTGTCGACTTTTGGCTTGAGGCACTATTTTTATTCAGACCTATAATAGTAGGTACTTTATCAGGACTTATTCTTGGAGATTTGCAAACAGGTCTGATTGCGGGAGGATTAACTGAATTAGCATTTGCGGGATTAACTCCAGCCGGAGGAACACAGCCTCCAAACCCAATATTAGCAGGACTTATGACAACGGTTATAGCATTTACAACAGGAACAGATCCTAAAACAGCAATAGGATTAGCATTACCTTTCAGCTTTTTAATGCAGTATATAATTTTATTCTATTATTCAAGCTTTTCTTTCTTTATGGCAAAGGCTGACAAATATGCAGAGGAAGCTGATACAAAGTCTTTAGTAAAATTAAATATTTTAACAACATCTATTGTAGCAATAACCTATGGTATAGTTGTATTTTTATGTGTTTTTGTTGCACAAGATTTGATGAAAGCATTAGTTGCAGCAATGCCAGCATGGCTTGCACATGGATTCGAAATAGCAGGAGGAATTTTACCAGCAGTAGGTTTTGGAATGCTTCTAAAGGTTATGATGAAAGCTCAGTATGTACCATATTTAATGGTAGGATTCTTTGTTGCATCATTTATCCCATTTTCAAATTTACTTCCAGTTGCTGTTATTGGAGCAGCATTAGCTATTTATGAGTATTTCAATTCTAAAGATAAACTATTAAAAGGCGAATCAGCAATTGTGAAAGGAGATGATTACAGTGAAGGGATCTAATAAAGTTTTAACTAAAAAAGATATTACAAGGTTAGGTTTTTTGTCATCATTTTTACAGGCAAGCTTTAATTATGAGAGAATGCAGGCGGGAGGCTTCACTGCAGCACAACTGCCATTTTTAAAGAAAATATATAAGGATGATAAAAAAGGATTATCAGAAGCTATGACTGATAATTTGGAATTTATAAATACTCATCCTAATTTTGTTGGATTTTTGATGGGACTACTTTTATCGTTAGAGGAAAGCCATGAAGACAGAGGAATAATTAAAGGCTTAAAGGTAGCTTTATTTGGACCTTTAGCGGGTATAGGCGATGCAATATTCTGGTTTACTATTTTACCAATAGTTGCAGGAATAAGCTCATCCTTTGCTATGCAGGGAAATGCTTTAGGACCAATATTATTCTTTACTGTTTACTTAACTATATTTTTACTCCGTATTGTATGGACTCACCTTGGCTACAATTTAGGAACGAAAGCTATAGATATAATTAAAACTAACTCCCAAATGATATCAAAAGCTGCGTCAATATTAGGTATAACAGTTATTGGAGGATTGATTGCATCATATGTACACATTAATGTTTTAAGCACTATAGCAATAAATGCTGACCATGCAGTATCACTGCAGAAAGATTTCTTTGATAAGATTTTCCCTAATATTTTACCTCTTGGATATACTCTTCTTATGTTCTATTTATTGAAAAAGAAAAAAGTAAGCCCTGTAGTTTTAATATTTATGACATTTATTTTAGCAATATTATTATCATTTATTGGTATTCTATAATATGAGGAAAATAATCATACTAACTGGACATGGAAATTTTGCAACAGGGCTAAAAAGTTCAGTAAACTTAATAGCTGGGTTAAATAATGATTTATATGCTGTTGATTTTACTGTTGAAGATTCTGATATAACTTTAAAAGACAAAATAAAGAAAATATTAGATGAAAATAGTAATTTACAAGTATTATTTGTATGTGATATAGCTGGAGGAACACCCTTTAAAGTTGCAGCGGAGATTTCAAATTATAACGATAATTTCGAAGTCACAGCAGGATGTAACATTAGTTCTTTATTAGAAGTTCACTTCCAAAAAGATATGCTTACTATTTCTGAATTGGCTGAACACATAGTAAATATTAGCAAAAATTCTGTTATGAAGTTTAAAAAGGTTTCTAATGGACAAACCTTAACTGTGAAGGAAACAGAGGAGGGAATTTAATCTAAAAATCATAAAAGCAGAGTTGATTTTATTTATAGTTGGCTCTGCTTTTATTGATTATATTTAATAGGTGGTGGTTTGGTGTATAAAAAAGAATGTGTACTCTTTGATGTTGATGGGACGTTAATAGATACAGAAGAAGCAACTATTGAAGCATTAAGGTTAACTATGAAAAACCTTTACAATATAGAATATTGTAAAGAAGAATTATATTTTGCTATGGGTATACCAGGCAGATGTGCTTTGGAAAAGCTTAATGTTAAAAATATTGATTATACTCTTAAAGTTTGGGGAGAGCTTATTCAAAAATTATCATATAAAACGAAGCTATATCCTCAAATTGAAGAACTTCTTGATATCCTGAAAAGTAAAGGCATAAAACTTGGGATTGTAACTTCAAGATATGATTTTGAGGTAGAAGTGGATACGGTACTAAGGAAAATTATTCATCATTTTGATGTTGTTGTTACTTATAATAACAGCCTTAAGCCTAAACCATATCCTGATCAAATATTGAAAGCAATAAAAGAGTTTAATATAAATTCAAAAGATGCAGTTTTTATTGGGGATACGATTTACGACTATGGATGCGCTAATAATGGAGATGTAGATTTTATATTAGCAAATTGGGGAGAAATAGATAGAAAAAGCAATTTTGAATGCATTAATTTTAAAATATGTAATAAGCCCTTTGAAATATTAGATTATGTAATTGGAGGTTAAATAAATGGCATTAGTAAATACAAATAAAATGCTTAACCAAGCGAAAATTAATGGATATGCTGTTGGCGCGTTTAATATTCATAATTTAGAAACTTTAAAAGCGGTTGTAAAATCTGCCTCCGAAATGAATTCACCGGTCATTTTACAAACAACTCCAGGTACTATAAAGCATGCTGGAGAAGATTATATTGCTTCGATTGCAAGGACTGCGTCTGAAAAATATAATATACCTATTGCGCTTCATTTAGATCATGGAAATTCTTTTGAACTTGTTGTAAAGTGTATTAGAGCTGGATATACTTCGGTTATGATTGATGCTTCAATGTTGGACTATGAAAAAAATGTTGATACTACAAGAAAAGTAGTCGAAATTGCACATGCTGTCGGAGTTAGTGTAGAGGCAGAGCTTGGAAGCATAGCAGGGGTTGAAGATGATTTATACTTAAATGATGATAAAAAATCATATACTGATCCTGATACAGCAGTAGATTTTGTTAAAAGAACAGGAATTGATTCCTTGGCAATAGCAATTGGTACAGCCCATGGACTATATAAAGGAGAAGTAAGACTTGATTTTGAAAGGTTAAAAGAAATAAGGAGATTAATAGATATTCCATTAGTACTGCATGGAGCATCCGGCGTTCCTGATGATTTGGTTAAGAAGGCCATAAACTTAGGTATAAATAAAATAAATATTGCAACTGAATTAAAGATTCCTTTTGCAAATTCAATAAAAGAAGTATTTAAACAAAATCCAGATGAAAGCGATCCAAGAAAGTATCTTTTAAATGGTGAAAAGAGTGTTGAAGAAGTAGTAAAAGAAAAAATTAAACTTTTCGGGTGTTATGATAGAGCATAAAAAATGTTAATATATAGGAGGAATAAATATGTTACTTGGATATAATGTGGAAGAATTAAAGAATAAAAAGGCATATTCGACAGCAAAAGAAATAGAACAGCAGCCACGTGTGTGGAGAGAACTTTATAATATTCTTTTAAATCAAAAATTAGAGATAAGCAATTTTTTAACTCCAATTCTTAATAGAGAGGGAATAAGGATTATAATAACAGGTGCTGGTACTTCTGCATTCGTTGGGAATTGCAGTGAAGGATATTTAAGAAGAAATTTAAAGTTAGATATAGAAGCAATTGATACAACTGATATTGTTGCTTCACCTGATAATTTCTTTTTTAAAGAAAAGCCAACTCTTTTAGTATCTCATGGAAGATCTGGTGACAGCCCAGAAAGTTTAGCAACGATTGAACTTGCTGAAAAAATAATAGATGAGGTTTATTTTTTAAATATTACGTGTAACAAAAATGGCAGCATGGCAAAAAATACAATGGAAAAGCAAAACTGTTTAAATATTTTTATGCCTGAAGAATCAAATGATGATGGATTTGCAATGACAAGCAGCTTTACAAGTATGCTTTTGACTGATTTAATGCTTCCGTTTATTAATGAGATTGAAAACAAGAAAGAATTGTTTGATGTTCTTTCAAGTGAAGCAGAAAGAATAATAAGCGAAGATGCGGAAATTATAGAAAAAATATCAAGAAATGAGTATGATAGACTTATATATCTTGGAAGCGGAGGGCTAAAAGGATGTGCTATGGAATCAGCATTAAAATCTTTAGAGCTTACTCATGGAGTTGTAAATACAAACTCAAATACACCTTTAGGTTTTAGACACGGACCAAAGTCAGTTATTAACAATTCAACATTATTAGGTATGTTTATTTCAAACCATGAATATACACAAAGATATGATTTGGATTTACTGAATGAGATTGCAAATGAGCCTGGAGATAGGAAAATAATGGTATTTTTACCTGAGGAAATGAATGTTAGCGGTGCAGACTATATTTTCAGCCTTAAAAAGGACTTTAATAAAATAGATGAAGCCTTTTTAGTTCCTTTGTATATTATTTATGCGCAGATGTTAGGGATGTTTAAATCATTAAACCTTAGAATAACTCCTGATAATCCTAATCCAGAAGGATATGTAAACAGGGTAGTTAAGGGAGTTATAATATACGATTATAGTAAATAATGTTAATGAAAAGCACTTCAGTCTTATTTTTTAGGCGGAAGTGCTTTAAGTGTATGTCCGGTATGGGCGTCAGCTCAACGGTAAAACTCAGCTATTGGTTTGGTAGTAATAATTATTAATTATGTTAAGTATGCCTATTTAGAAATAAACCAAATATTGATAGAGGTAAAGCTTTGAATAGAGAAACGTGAATTAAAATACATAAAATAAGTAACCGTCCTCCTGTGGAATTTAAGGACAGGCTTGGGGACTGTTAGTGTGAAACAAATATCCAAAAAAATTTAATATAGATATTTTTAAAGGCATGAGAAATAGGCATCAAAACAATATGTTTTTTGACGCCTATTTTTCCTATTGAATTGTTGAACAAACCATTTTCTACCCAATTAATATTATCCTGAATTTTTTGCTACGCAATCAAGGGCAGAATCATAAGGGGATTTGGTTTTAAGTATATAATATATATAAACTAATAATTTTCTTGCTACAGCAATAACTGATTTCTTTTGTCCTATCTTTCCTTGATGAGACCAAAACCATCTGGCGATGCGGGTATTTCGGGTTCTTGTTGCAGCCCATGCACATTGACAGAGAATTGATTTTATATAGCTATTTCCTGGCATTATCTTTTGAGATTTTTTCTTGCCTGCACTCTCATTATTCCTTGGAGAAAGCCCTGCCCATGATGATATATGAGCAGCTGAAGGAAAAGAGTCCATATTATCTCCGATTTCTCCCAATACATATAAGGATGAAAGTATATCAAGTCCAGGAATAGTGGATAAAAGTTCTATAGATTCTTTAAATGGTTCAGCAACTTCAAAAATTAGTTCTTTGAGCTCTTCTAATTCTCTTTCAAGTGTATCAAGAAAAGTTAGCATCTTCTTGAGTAACTTTCTTTCGTTTATAGAAAGACTACCGTTTAATGCATAGGAAATCTCCTCAGGTGATTTCTTAATCCTTTTACTTATAAGTGCTGAAACCTCAAGGAAAGTTATAGAACCTTTATCAGCAAGCCTATTTAAAATCTTTTTCCCAGAAAGACCAACAATATCAGTTATAACAGAAGACAATTTAAATCCATGGGTTTGCAGAAATTTTTCAATTCGGGTAATTTGATGGGCTTTATCTTCATTAAGCTTTTTGTAATATCTAACATATTCACTTAACTCACGAACTTCTTTAGAAGGAATAAAGCTATTCTCTAAAAGCCCATAACGAAATAACTCTGCAATCCACTCAGCATCTTTAATATCAGTTTTTCTCCCAGGAATATTTCTCATGTGCTGTGCATTAACCACATATATTGTAATATCGTCAAGTTCTTCAAGTATATCATAAATAGGCTTCCAATAGACACCCGTACTTTCCATCGCCACATGTTTACAATCGTTTTCAATCAACCAATCCCTCAGTTTATATATGTCCCCTCGCATTGTAGAAAAACTTTATCTTATTACTGTGACATCTTCATCAGGCATACCCTTTAGTATACAAGCTACAATACTTTCTTTATGAATATCTAACCCACAACAAATATTTAATATAGCTTTCATTATTAAACAAACTCCTATATAATATTAATTGGCAGGAGAAGTTGTCTGAAAGTAAAAAGTTTAGTGTACGCTTTTTAAAAAGCAATTCGTTGTGCTCGAAGACAACTAAAGTCATGTTAAAAACGGGGTGTTACCACCAAACCGTTCCTCGACTTTTATCCTGCCATTTCTATTATATAAAATTGCTGCGTATGTTTCATTCTGTCGTTGTGGCTATTTTTTAGTCATGCACTGTTACTTATTTTGTTTAATATAAAAACAATCATCCTAAGGCCACATCTAAAACCATCATTACTGCAAATCCTATTAAAGTTACAATGCTTATAATTCCCTCATTGCCTTCTGACTGGGATTCGGGTATAAGCTCCTTTGCGCTTACATATATCATTGCACCAGCTGCAAAGGATAGAGCATAGGGAAGGATTGCTTTTATAAAAGTAACAAGGTAAGCTCCTATAACTCCGGCGATAGGCTCAACTATTGCTGAAGCCTGACCGTACATAAAGCTTTTAAATCGTGAACTTCCTTCACGCCTTAAGGGAAGGGAAACTGCAGCTCCCTCTGGAAAGTTTTGTATGCCAATTCCTACTGCAAGAGCAATCGCGGCTACTAATATGGATTGGCTGTTTTGAAATTTTAAAGCACCAAAGGCAACTCCAACTGCAAGTCCCTCAGGGATGTTATGAAGGGTTATTGCAAGTATTAAAAGAAACATCCTCTTCCAAGCCTTATTATTTTCTTCCTTCTCTCTAAACACTGTTATTTTATTCACTGAAATATCTGTAAAGTATATAAAAAGCCCCCCAAGCAAAAATCCTAAGGCTGTTGGAATTACGGGGCTTTCATTGCTGCCTTTGCACATTTCAATAGCAGGGGATAATAGGGACCAAAAACTTGCAGCTATCATAACACCTGCTGAAAAGCCAAGCATTGAATTTAATATTTTTTTATTTACATCTTTAAAAAAGAAGACTAAAGATGCCCCAAGAGCTGTTACAGAGTAAGTAAATAAAGTTGCAAACAGCGCTAAAATTACTGGTGAAAATTTGCTTAGTATGTTCAAAAACACCACCCCCTAATAATTTAGAATATTTACGAAAGGAGGAATGTGTTACAAGTATTTTTTGAAGAATATTTTTATGAAATTTAAAAAATATGATATTAAAAAATATTAAAATGATGTGAAAATAATTTAGTATTAATTATTTATTAGGAGAAAGAAAATTTAAATTGCTTTTGAGGTGTATATTAACTATGCAACATTTAAATATTTGTTTGTATCTAAAATGATGAATTTATATGAAATGATATGATTTATTGACAAAACAAAAAGGCCTTAAAGCCTTACTTAACTAAAATATTTTTAATTCCCTGCATAAAATTATAGGCTTCCTGACCCTTTACAACTTCATTTTTAATTTCATTAACAGAACCTTCGATTCTTGCAAGCTGAAGGGTAAAGTTGTCGTGTTCAGCTTTATTTATTTCTGCTTTATGCTCTAATGCCTTAAGTATACTTGTGTTTTCATCAAGCTGTGATTTCATCAATTTTTGGTCTTCTTTCAAGACTTTAATGTCTGTTTCCATCCTATCAAGCCTTGACTCAACTTTATCGAGCCTACCATCCATCCTGTCAAGCCTTGATTCAACTTTATCGAGCCTTCCTTCCATCCTGTCAAGTCTTGATTCAACCTTATCGAGCCTGCCATCCATCCTGTCAAGCCTTGATTCAATCTTATCAAGCCTTGTACTCATTCCCTTTACTTCTACGATTAGCTGCTTTAATAATTCTTCCATATGTACCGCCCTTTCAAAAGTTTATATTGATATTATACAACATAACCGGAGTCTGATAAATATCATAAAATATTAAATTTTAGTTTAAGAGTCATGTTCACCTGAATTCTTAAAAATAAAATAAACTATATTTTTTATGCGTTTTTACCTTTATCTATGGTTTGTTTATGAATATTAAATGCAAAAAAGATTGAGCCAAATATGAGTTTAAAAATAAACTGGAAGTATTATACTTATTAGTGTAAAATATAGTTGAATTATAAATTTTGGGAGGATGGAAAATTGAAAAGGTTAAAATCTTCATTAATCATAGCTTTAACTTTTATTTTTTTATTTCAAATAAATATTGAAGCCTTTGCTGCAGCTAAATTTCAAAGTTATAAGGCTATAGTCATAGCACAAAAATTATATATAAGAAAAACCCCCTCTTCAAAGGGAAAAATTACAGGAAGCCTTAGTAAAGGCCAGATAGTTGACATAATAGGAGCATCAGGTAAATACTTAAAAACACCAAAGGGATACATTTATTCAAGCTATGTAAAAAAATATATCCCTCCAAAATTAGATGTTTATGTATCTGTGAAAGAGGATATGCCGCTTTTACTATCCCCTGATGGAGATTTAGATGAAAGATATGCTGTTGAGGGGAAAAAATATAAAGTTACTGGGGATACAGGAGGTTATTATAAAATAGATTATTATGGTAAATTAAGATATATCCCTAAACAAAATGCCCAAATACTTAAAGGATTAAACTATAAAGACAATATAACTCTTGGATTTATATATGTAAATGGAAAGCAGTATAATCAAAGATTTATGGATGATGAAAAGGACTATGTTAATAGAAAAAGCACAGATACGGGACTTGATGTTCTTTGCCCCACATGGTTTGAAATGTCATATAAAGATGATACTGTGGATATAGTTGATAAAGGTGATAGTGATTTTGTAAAGACAGCTCATAAAAATGGGTATCAGGTTTGGGCAACCTTTTTTGAGAGCAGTCCTGAAAGGGCAAGCCGGATTTTTTCAGATGATACTTTAAGCAGCAATATAATAGATAATATTATAAAATATGCTAAAGATTATAATATAGATGGAATAAATATAGATTTTGAGGGGCTTGGACTATCTAATAAAGATGGATTTACTAAATTTGTTTCAAAATTTTATAATAGTGCAAAATACAGCAATCTATTAGTATCTATTGATATTACAAAGCCTGAGGTATCTTCCTATAATTTTTATAATAGGGCAGAGCTTTCAAAATATTGTAACTACATGATACTTATGGCCTATGGGGAACATGGGGGTTCCTTTAAGGAGGCTGGTTCTGTAGCTTCATATAATTGGACTGAAAAAGCCATTTCTGACACTTTAAATTTTGGAGTGCCTAAGGATAAGCTTATACTTGGAGTTCCATTTTATACCTATGATTATGCAGTGATAGATGTAAACTTACCCTATGATTCAGTAGTACTCCTCAAAAAGGGAGATATTTATACATCAGAGGTTTTAAGTGATGAAGCAAAGAATAAAGATATTAAATATGGAACTTTTAAATATATTTCTTCAACAGAAAATTTTTACAAGGTTAGCGATGAAAAAGGAGAGAATATATATTATATACCTTTAGAATCAGGTACCTTAGTTAAAGCAAATACTATCAAAAGATTTGTTGTAGGCTACGAATCATTAAAACTTCAGACTTTAAATGATAGAATGAGTGAAAACAATGGAACAGCTTACTATGATGAATCAGTAAAACAATATATTGCTGAGTATTATAAGGATAATTTGAAACATACTGCATGGGTTGAAAATAAAGATACTCTATCATGGAGAATTGATTTATTAAATAAATATAATTTGAAGGGATTAGCAGCATGGCAGCTTTACTATGAAACAGAGGATATGCTTAAAACTATAAAGGATAAATTGAATAAATAGTTTTAGGTAATTTTAAAGTTATGCATAAAAATTATTTGCAGGGCATAATTTGAAAAATATTAGCTTTAAATACAACAAACATTCAAAATTAAAATAACGGAGGTTAGTATATGCAAAGGGCAGTTGAAATTAAAAGTAGAAATCTTACATTGAGGGGAATGCTTCATTATCCTGAAAATACTGAGGGGAAAATTCCTGTTGTTTGTATTTTTCATGGTTTTACAGGAAATAAAATGGAGCCCCATTTTATATTCGTAAAGCTCTCGAGACTTCTTGAAAAAAGGGGAATAGCAAGTGTTAGATTTGATTTTAGCGGAAGCGGAGAGAGCGATGGAGATTTTATTGACATGACACTGTCAAGGGAGCTTGAAGAGGCAAGGGATATTTTATCCTATGCAAAATCATTGGAATTTGCAGATTTAGATAGAATTGGAGTTTTGGGACTTAGCATGGGAGGTGCTGTTGCAAGCATGCTTGCAGGAGAATGCAAGGATGATATTAAATCGCTATGCCTTTGGGCACCTGCAGGAAATATGGGAGAAATTATTATATCTCAAAGAACTAAAGAAGAAATCGATAAAGTAAGAGAAATTGGATTTTACGATGCAGGAGGACTGCTTGTTGGAAAAGATTTTATAGATGATGTATTAAATCTTGACATATATGGCAAGGCTTCATCCTTTGATAAAAACGTTTTATTACTTCATGGGGATAGGGATATGACAGTACCCCTTAGTGCGTCAGAAAGATATCTTGACATCTATGGTGTAAAATCGGTACTTCATATAGTTGAGGGTGCAGACCATACATTTAACAGGAAAGACTGGGAAGATGAAGTGTTAGAACACTCAGTGGAGTTCTTTGCGGAAGAGCTTAAATATTGACAATTAATTGATATTTTATTAACATGAAAGTATATATTTTAAACAGGAGGAATTTTATGGAAGACAAAAAGTATTATCCAAGTATAAAGCAGGCAGTTATTCTTCTGCTTATTGCGTTTTTAATCCAAATTATAGGTGGCATTATTGGAGGTATAGTTAAGGGGGAGGAGTTTCAAAACTTTACAGAACTAATACTTATTATTAGTTTTATTTCTGAAATAGTTATAATATTTATAGGCTTAAAAAAGGCAAAAACTCCGCTTAAAAAAATATTTGAAAGCCCGAAGATAAACATTAAAAACATTCTATGTCTTATGGTACTTGTCGTAGGAACGTGGTTTGTAATGTCAGGTTTGGCTGCTATTTTTATAAATAATTCTCAGGCAGCAAGGGAGACTCAGGAAAGATTATCAAGTATTTTATTTGGAAGTTCAAAAGAATGGTTTAGTATTTTAAGTGTAATCATAATTGCACCTGTATTAGAAGAAATAGTTTTTAGAGGCATTATACTGCAGGGTTTCCTTAAGAATTACAGTATAAAAAAGTCAGTAATTATAACGGCAGTATTATTTGGTCTTTTTCATGGTAATATAGTACAAACGCCTATAGTAATTTTACTTGGAATTGTTTTAGGTATTATATATATTAAGACAAGTTCTCTTTTTATATGTATAATTGGACATATGCTTAACAATTTTATAGCATTATTTGGGGGAAGTGTATTTTTGCTAAATGGAAGACACATATATACTCTAATTGCAGGAATAGTAATTGTAACAGCTGCTGGCTTTATTATAAAAAACATTCCAAATAACATACAATGCTTGGAAAATATAATGAACTATAAAGAAAATGTTGAGGCATAAATTTTTAATAAAAATTTTTGGATAAAAAATCAGGCTGTGAAAAGCGCAGCCTGATTTTTTTTCACTTCTTTGTCTTTTTGCTCGGTCTTAGGCTTCTTGGCTGAACAAGAACTTTTTTAAGGGGAGCCCTTATAATAACATCGTACATGTCTGTAAATCTAACTGGAGAAAGAGGCGCAAAGTATGAAATACCACAATTTTCAAGCTTCACTAATATTATTATGATTAAATATAAACCTATTAGAAGCCCGAAAAAGCCAAAAAGCTGTCCAAGTATTAGAAGAGGAAAACGTAGGAATCTAATAGTTAGCGCCATCTGATAGTTTGGAATTATAAAAGTAGATATAACAGTTATTGCAACTATAAAAAGAGTTGCATAGCTGACAAGCCCTGCCTTAGTTGCAGAATCCCCTATTACAATACCTCCAACTATAGCAAGTGTAGTTCCAATAGGGTTAGGAAGCCTTATTCCTCCTTCACGAAGAATTTCAACTGCAAGATCCATTGCGAGTATTTCTAATAATGGGGGAAGAGGTATGTTTTGCCTTGATGAAATAATAACAGTCGTCAATCCGTAGGGAAAAAGTTCAGGATTATAATATAGAAGAATTAAATATATTGGTTCTAATATTATAATAGTAATTATTGCTATAAACCTTAAAATTCTCGAAAAGGATGCAATTACTGTTTTATCAGAATAATCTTCAAAACCTTGAAAAAACTCTATAAATGTTGCAGGGACGATTAGAGCTGAGGGAGATTCGGAAATGAATATAGCAGCTTTTCCCTCAAGTAAGTCAAAGGCAGCTTTATCAGGTTTTTCAGTAACTTTGCTCATAGGGAAAATATTGTACTGATTGTCATCAAAATACTGTTCTAAAAATCCTAATGATAAAATAGCAGGGGTTGAAATGTTTATTATCTTTGTTCTTATATTCTCTAAGACTTTTGGATCTATAATATTGTTTACATATGTTAAAACTATTTCAGTATTAGTTTTTTCTCCTATTGTAAAACGCTCCATTCTAAACTCGCTGCTTTTTATTTTGCGCTGCAGAAGCGAGATATTCACATCGATATTTTCGACGAAGCTCTCCTTTGAACCCTGAATAGACTTTTCGGTTGTAGATTCTTGAATTTGCCTGTATTTTGAGCTAACAGTATTGCAGATTATAGCATAAATATGTCCATCTATAAGTATTATACTTTTACCAGATAAGATTTCTGTGCATATTTTCTTTATTGAGGTAGTTGCTTCAACCTCAGGACAATATATATATTTTTTAATCAAGTCTTGAGAAATGCCTTCAAAGGAATCTGATGCGGATATAGTGCTACTTAGCAGGGGTTTTATTATAGTTTCTTGTATATCGTTTTTATCGGAAAGTCCAGATATATATAATATATAACATAATATATTTTCACCAATATATATTTCTCTTTTTATAAAATTAAAGTTTGAAGGAATATTAGACGAAATAATATTGAAATTTTCACTAATATTAGTGCTTAACATATCAGCCAAAGCTTTCACCTCCTTATAACTCTACCTATTGAATTTATTTTTATTTCAACCTCAACATTAATTGTAGAATCTTGAAATTTATCTATAATCAGCTTTTCCTTATCCTTTCCAAGTTTTGCAACAGCATATTTTTGAATATCGAAAACATCAACTCCATATTCCCTTTGGTATTTTTGTATTATATTTTCAAGCTTTGTCTTTAATTCTTCAGAATATTTTTGTTGAATATTTTCTATAGTTTTTTTATCAAGTTCTTCAATTTCACTTAAGCTGTCTTCTTTTATAAGAGAATTGAGATTTAGTTTTATATCATATGTAATATTATCATCTTCAATATTAACCTTTACTTTTCTTTTGTTTTTGGAAATAATATCAAAGGATTCTAAAGTACTTTTACCTTTAAAATTTAGATATCCAAGGGAGTTTTCATTTCTTAGCATATTTACATATTTTACATCTTCTTCGGGAATTTTGAAAATCATTTTATCCCCTTCAAATACGGCAATGCTGCTAAGCTTAATTGTATCTTCATATTTTTCAATATAAGGAAGCATTATTCTTCTTCCCTCTTGGAATCTCATGTTGTACAAATCCTTTATATTGGTATCCCTTTGAGTAAAGTTAGTTTCATAGGAAGATTTTATTAAACCCTCTATTTCTTCTGACATAGAGGTTGATTCTAAAGGTTTCATATTAAGGATATCTGAAGCTTTACCTTTACATATTGCAACCGTTGTGTTTAAATTTCTATCCTGGTCTCTTAAAAAGGTATCTATAATATCGCTTATTCCAAATTTGGCCCTGTCTTCACTTATTAGAAGTGTTTTTAAAGTTCCAGTAAGATATGTTTTTTTAGTTAAAAGAAGTCTTTTGTTGTACATATCAAAAACTGATTTTCCTGTTTGGATTGAAACATCCTTTGATATCTTATTATTATCTGAAAAAATAAGAAACTCGAGGGTACCAGATAGAATTTTATTATCTATAATATCATGGCCTGCTCCAGATACTACTGAAGTTCTTTCAATAGGGACTTTATTATAACATCCTGACAGTAAAATAAGAGGAATAATTACAAAAAAAACTTTAAAATGTTTCACTTTGATGCACCTCTTTTTATATAGCTTATTATTAATGTCAAAAGAGACCATGAAAATATAAATATTATCATATAAGGAAGAACAGTATTGACTATCTGGGACCTATTATACTCTGGAATTAAAAATAATGATGCAAAAAAAATCAGTACAGTTAAAATAATAGAGCACTTATTATATGAGATATTAAATAGTTCAGATAACAAATAAGAGCATCCAAATCCCCCAACTGAAATCGTATGGAAAATTTTGTTTCCCCAAAAGAAAATAAATATAGGTTCAAAGTTTGATAATACAGGGATTTCAGCACCAGCAACAAGGTATAAAAAAGGATACTGAAGTTTAGATGTAAGTTTCCAGCCGCAATAATTTATGATTAAAAGTATAGTTAAAGTGTATAGAACTATTGTTATAAGGCTTCCTAATATACCATATTTTATTGCTTTATCTTTTTTAGATAAAAATGGAATTATAAGAAAGCAAATTTCAACTCCGGAGTAGGAAAAAAGAGTATCGGGCATTGCCTTTAATATTCCATCAAAACTGCTGATTAGTGGAAGAAGATTGGTAATATCTCCCCTATTAACAAAGTAGAGCGGTATTAAAAGCAATAATATTGTAAGAGGAAAAATTATTTCTGATACTCTCCCAATATAAGTTAGTCCATAATTAATAGATAAATAGGTTATGAATGAAGTAATAAAAAGTATTATATAATAAGGTAAAAATTTAGTAGTCGAAAATGTTAATACATTGGTAAAGCCAGAAATAACAAAGGCTGAAAAAGATAAAAAATATAGTATAAAAGCAAAGGATAAAACATAGGAAATTACTTTGCCATATATCTTTTGATTTAATTTATTAAAATTTAGGTAGTCCATGTTTTTGTAAATAAGACATGAGGAAATAACAACATAGATTGGATAAATGCCGCTTAAAAGAACGCTAATCCACCCTGACTGCTGAGCGGTTTTACATACCGTTGAAGAAAGAGAAAGTATTCCAACTCCTATCATTGAGCCTTGAACTATGTACATATATTGAAAACGGGTAATTTCGTTGCGATATTTTTTCACATAATCACCTTCATTATTAGTTTATCACATTAGTTTTTTACTATGTATCAAAATTTTAAATATTCTAATATAAAGAAAATATTGATTTTTTAGCAAATATTACATATAATGAAAATAACAAAAACGATTACGGAATTTTAGGAGGTTTTTCGATGGGCTCATTATGGGAGATTGTATTAAATGATTATAATTATAAAAACAATAGAAAATATGAAACTATATTTACGTTATCTAATGGATACAGAGGATTTAGAGGGGTTCAGGAATTTTCGAAAATATTTGAAGCAGGAAATTTTATTGCAGGTATTTTTGATAAGAATGATGCCCAAGTTACGGAAATAGTAAACTGTCAAAATCCGTTGGCTTTTAATATATATTTTGACAGTGAGAAAGTTGATATTGACTTTTCAAAAGTTTTAGAGTTTGAAAGAAAACTTAATATGAAAGAAGGCATTTTATATTCTAAATATTTACTTAAGCTTCCTTCAGGAAAAGTAGTAAAAATTGAAACAGATCGTTTTGTCAGCAGAAATAATGTTCATAGATGGGCACAAAGATATAAAATAACTCCAGTTAACTTTTCAGGGAAGATGTTCATTGAAAATATAATCGATGGAACTGTTACAAATAGCAGTTTTGATGTTGAAAACAAAACAAAGCATTTAAATGTAACCGATGTTTTAGATTTGAAACCGGGGATTGCATTAAAGTCTAAAACAATAGATAAATGTATAGAAATTATTGAAACAGCCTATATCAATTGTGAAGAAAAAGGAAATATATTTACTAAAAGAAAGTTTAAAAGGTTTGGAGAAACTGCAAGAGAACTCTATGAAACCTATGTAAAAGAGGCAGTGGAGTATGTGATAGTAAAATATGGGACAACCTATACATCGAGAGACAGCGATAAGGATATATCAGAGCTTTCAAAGGAAGAACTTTTAAAATTTTTATATGATGGTTATGAAAAAGAAAAAAATCTTCACTCTGAAAAAGTTAAAGAGCTTTGGGATATGATTGATATTATAATTAAAGGCGATGATGAAGCGCAAAGAGGAATAAGATTTAATCTTTATCACCTATCATCATCTGCTTATGATGGAGATGATAGGGTAAGCATTGCAGCAAAGGCTCTTCATGGGGAAGGATACAAAGGCCATGTTTTCTGGGATACTGAAATATTTATGCTTCCATTTTTTATCTATACAAATCCTAAGGTTGCAAGAAGCCTTTTAATGTACAGATATAATACACTAAATGGAGCAAGGGAGAATGCTAAGCTTAACGGATATAAAGGGGCACAGTTCCCTTGGGAATCTGCTGATGATGGTCTTGAGGTTACTCCGAAATGGGGATTTGACTATGATGGCAATCCCGTTAGAATATGGACAGGAGATGAGGAATTTCATATAAACTCTGACATAGCCTTTGGAATATGGGAATATTATAGAGCAACCGGTGATGAGGAATTTTTACTTAAATATGGTATAGAGATATTTCTTGATACTGCTAAATTTTGGAATAGCAGGATTGAATATAATGAAAAGTATGATAGATATGAGATAAATAAAGTTATAGGTCCTGATGAGTTCCATGAACATATAAATAATAATGTTTATACAAATTATCTTGCAAAGTGGAATATTAAAAAAGCATTACAGCTTGTAGAGATTTTAAAAGTAAGAAATGAAAAATTAGTAAACAGGCTTTGTAGCTTTCTTGGTATTACAGAGGATGACTTTAAAGAGTGGAATGAAAAGGCAAATAAGATATATATTCCTATGTCAAAGGATGGGAAAATAATAGAGCAGTTTGAAGGATATTTTGAGTTAGATGATATTGATATAAAAGAATATGATGAAAATGGTATGCCAGCTTGGCCGGATTTAAAAGGGTTAAAGCTTCATGAAACACAGCTTATAAAGCAGGCAGATGTTATAATGCTTATGCTTCTTTTAGGAGATGAATTCGATTTAGAGACTAAGAAAATAAACTATGAATACTATGAGAAAAGAACTATGCACAAATCATCCTTAAGTCCATCTATGTATTCTATTATGGGGCTTAACGTTGGAGATACCCACAATTCATACAAATATTTTATGAAGACAATATATACAGACCTTGAGGATAATCAGGGGAATACAGATTTTGGACTTCATGCAGCATCAACTGGAGGCTCGTGGCAAAGCGCTGTTTTTGGATTCGGAGGGTTTAGTGTTGATAAGGACGAAATTCCTAATTTTAGTCCTTGGATTCCAGAAAAGTGGAACCAGCTGACATATAAAATAAATTGGAAAAGTGCTTTAATTAAAGTAAGCGTTATGAAGGGAAAGGTTGAAATTGAAAGCTCAAAGGATATAACAATTAAGGTTTATGGAAGAAAGTATGAAGCTGCTAAGAATGAAAAAATCATTATAGATAAGCACTAATAAATAAAATTTCAGAGGAGGTAAATATGGAAAAAAACCTTACAATCAAAGATGTAGCAAAAAAAGCTGGTGTTTCTGTAAGCACCGTATCGAGAGCTTTTAATAATTACAGTGATATAAATCCTGAAACAAGGGAAAACATATTAAAAATTGCGCAGGAGTTGAATTACAAGCCTAACATAGTAGCAAAGAGCCTTAGTTCAAATAGAAACTTTAGGCTTGGAATGATAGTTGAGGATTATAATATAACAGGTATGCTAAACCCTTTAGTTTTCCAAATAATGATGTCTTTTAAAAGCACAGCTGATAAATTAGGATATGAGGTGGTTCTTTTATCTACAAACACTGATACACAAAAGTCAGTTAAACTTAGCACGATTTATTCACAAAAACAGTTTGATGGTGCTTTTATTATGGGTCTTAAATTATCAGACGACTATTATAGAGAACTTATTGAATTTAATCATCCCTGCGTGCTCTATGATATATATATAAACAATCCTAATGTTGGATGCGTTGGGGTTGATAATACTAAGGGTTCATTTTTAGCTGTTGAACATTTAATAAATTTAGGACATAAAAAAATAGCCATGATAAATGGGCATAAGGATGCTTTTGTAAGCTATGAGAGGCTGGATGGATATATGCTTGCACTAAATAGATATGCACTACCGGTTGATAAGAGTTTAATCTATTATGCCGACTTTACAGATCAAGGAGCGGCAGCTGCAGTAGAAGAACTTCTTATCAGGCATAAAGATATAACTGCTATATTTTGTGCCAGCGACCTTATGGCTATAGGAGCTATAAATGCATTAAATAACAGGGGTTATTCAGTTCCAGATGATATATCAATAGTAGGATTTGATGATTTATATCTTGCACAGCTATCAAATCCAAAACTTACTACCATAAAACAGGATGCACAGGCAATTGGAGAATCTGTTGCTAATCTTTTAATAAATCTTATTTCAGAGCAGAGAATAGGGCGAGTAGTTATTCAGCCTGAAATAGTTATAAGGGAATCAACAAAAGCTCAGTATTTGAAGGCAAACCCTTAACTTAGCTATTGCTAAATAAAAATCCAGCATAAATTGTAATATTTTTTGCGCAGTTACAACTTATACTGGATAATAAAAATACATGATAACTAATTATAAAATAAAAAATGTATATTTTCAATCAGCATAGCAATATTTAAGGGTTTTGCATAGATAATTATAAAAAAGGGGGATCTAAATATGAAAAGAGTCTTATCATTATTTCTTGCTTTGTGCATGACAGTAACATTATTTGCAGGCTGCAGTAAAAAAGCAGCTCAGACAAATCAGCAAAATGAACAGCAACAACAGACAGAACAAAAAAAGGAACCAGTAACAATAACGGTTGCAACCTTCTCTGATGCTTTCGGCAACAAATGGGAAAAGGAAGTTGCTGATGAGTTTATGAAGCAGAATCCTGACATTAAGGTTAATCTTGAGCAGTATCCAGGAGATTTTTTTAAAGCTCTCGAAAACAAATTTATAGCAAATCAGGCACCAGATGTATTTTATCTTGATATAGTTCAAGCACCATCCTTAATAAATGCTGGAAAGGTTGAGCCTATTGACGATTACATAAGTAAGTACAATTATGATATTGATGATATAGTGCCATCCTTAAGGCAAGCCTTTACTTGGGATGGAAAGCTATATGGTATTGCAAAGGACTATAACATGCTTGGACTTTTTTATAACAAAGAAATGTTTGAGAAAAAAGGATTAAAACCACCTACAAATTGGGAAGAGCTAAGACAGTGTGCAAAGATGCTTACAACAAAGGATGTTAAAGGTTTAGCACTTCAAAACGAAATTGCAAGATTTCAGCCCCTTGCATATCAAAACGGCGGAAGTATGATGGATGGACAAAATCCCAAGGTAAACAGAGATGAAAACATAAAGGCTGCGGAATTTTGGACAAGCTTATTTAAAGATGGTCTTGCAGTAGAGCCTAAGGATATTGGAGAAGGATGGGACGGAGATGCCTTCGGCAAGGGTAAAGTTGCTATGACAATTGAAGGCGGATGGATGTGCAAATATCTTCAAAACACAGCTCCTAATCTTAAGTATGGTGTTGTTGAACTTCCAGTTAATAAAACAAAGTCAACTATGGCTTTTACAGTTGCGTGGGGTATAGCTTCCACATCACCTAATAAAGATGCAGCATTTAAATTCGTTTCTTTTATTACTAACAAGGATAATCAAAGAAAAGTTATACCAGAGCAAAATGCTCTTCCATCAAGAATATCACTTCATCAGGAATTTAAGGACAAATTCCCAATGTGGGATGCCTTTACTAAATCCTATGAATACGCTGCTCCATATAATTATGGCATTGCAGGTACAACAGTAATAGACGAGGTTGGAAAAGCTCTTGAAAAAATAAAGCTTAAAAAGTCTGATGCTAAATCAGCCTTTGATGAAGCACAAAAAAATATAGAAGCATATCTTGCTGATGTTAAATAGTACAAAGGACTAAGATTAAAAGGATATTTACTCCTAAAATTTATTTATAGGGGGTAAATATCCTTCTATTGCAATTTGATATGATATAAGATTATGAGAATAAATATAAAATTAGAGGAGGAAGATTAATGCCACAAAAAAGAGGGAAACCATCCTATGCAAAGAAAGATGCTGTTTGGGGATATTTATTTGTTCTTCCTGCAATGATTTTAATTGCAGTATGGATAATATACCCCATGATATTTGCTTTTAGATTGAGTTTTATGAATTTTAAATATCTAACTCCTGAAAAGGCAAGGTACGTAGGATTTGCAAATTACATAAGAGCTTTTTCTGATGATACTTTTAAAAAAGCTCTAACAAATACATTTAAATACTCTTTGATAGTTGTTCCTGTGCAGACTATAATATCACTGCTATTAGCTCTTGTCTGCAACAGCAGAATAAAGGGTAAAACTTTCTTTAAAGTAGCCTACTATATTCCTTCAATAACTTCAGCTCTTGCAGTTGGAACGATGTTTAAATTTTTATTCAATCAGCAGGGAATTATTAATAGATTTTTATCAAATTTTGGATTTCACTCTGTAAGTTGGTTTGAGGATCCTAGTTATGCTCTTCCTCTTTGTATGATTATGGCAATATGGTCCTCAGTTGGAGGAGGTATGATATTATTTCTTGCAGGACTTCAAGACATACCAAGCTCTGTAATTGAAGCTGCACAGGTAGATGGTGCCAATGGATTTCAAAGGTTTTTAAAAATTATACTACCCCTTTTAAGACCAACGATTTTTTTTGCAGTTGTAACTGGCATTATAGGAACTCTGCAAGTGTTTGACCAGGCCTATATTGTATCAAGAGGAAGCGGAGGTCCTTTGGATTCTACTATGACTGTTGTTCTTTATATATACAATAAGGGTTTTAGAACAACAAATGCTAATATGGGATACCCATCAGCTCTTGCATTTCTTCTTTTTGCAATTATATTTACTCTAACTTTAATACAAAAGAAATTCTTCGATAAGGGTGCTGAAAGTTATTGATAATGGGGGGAGGAGAGAAAATGAATCAAAATAGCAGTAAAATAAATATGTCTAAAGTTATATTTTACATAATCACAATATCATATGCATTAATTGCAATTATGCCATTTATATGGTCTTTTTATTCATCCTTTAGAACTCCTGAGGATGTAAATAAAATAAATATAAGTTTTAAAAATTTGAGCATGATGAATTACAAATATATTTTTACCAACCTCCCAATAGGAAGATATTATTTGAATAGCGTAATCGTAGCAGCAATAGTAACAGTAGGGAATCTTCTTATAAATTCTATGGCAGGCTATGCCTTTGCAAGGCTGGAGTTTGCGGGGAAAGATATAATGTTTATGATTGTTTTAGGAATAATGATGATTCCTGGGCAGGTTCTTATGGTTCCAACATTCGTTATGCTTTCAAAATTAAACTGGCTCAACTCATTTAGAGGACTTACAATACCTTTCCTTTTTAGCAGCTTTTATATATTTATGATGAGACAATTTTTTATGTCAATTCCAAAAGATCTTGAGGAAGCAGCTTTTATAGATGGAATGAGCAGAGGAGGGATATTCTTTAAGATAGCCCTTCCACTTGTAAAACCAGCACTTTCAACACAGGCGATAGGTCTTTTTATAGGGAATTGGAATGCTTTTTTGTGGCCGAGCCTTATTGCAACCAAAAAGGAATGGTTTACTCTTCCTGTAGGACTTGGAGATCTTGAATTTAGATATTTTTCATTTCAAAATCAGGTTATGGCAGGAACGATGTGTCTTACAATACCAATTATAATAATGTTCTTAGTTCTTCAAAAATACATTATTGAAAATTCAACTACATCAGGTATGAAATAAATAGCAAGGAGTATACAGTATGGACTGTTTAAAGCATATGAAAATTTCGAAGAAAAATAATCTAAAGGACTTATATGGCTGCTTTGGTAATAGGGTTTATCTTATAGGGGCTCAGGATGGTACCTTTCCGGATTTTGGGAATCATATAAAATATGAAATGGGCGGTATATGGGATCATCCTATAAAATTAATGGATGGGTATTGGATAAAACTTATTGAAGATGACAAAAAAGTATGGCTTGAAAGTGCCTTAGAATATACAACAGGGAGCTTTTTTAATGAGCTAAAATATAAAGTAGAAGAATTAAATATTGAAGTTTTAAGGCATGAGTTTTGTCCAGATGATATTGAGGGATATGTTGTGTGTTTTACTATAAAAAATTTAGATAACAGGGGAAGAAATATAAGTTTAGAATTTTATGGGAAAACAGAACTTAGGGGAGTTTGGACGTCAGATTGGGTGGGGGCTCATGATGAGGATGATTTTGGAGAATATGTAAAAAACTTAAAGGCAGTGGTAGCCTATGATGAAAAAAATCCATGGTTTGTTGCTTTTGGTTCAGATTTTATTCCTTGTGAATATAAAGTTGAAAAGGATTTATATGCCTTTGAAAAAACAAAGGGCAGAGGTATAACGGGATATTTAAAATATGATTTATGTATTGCACCTTTAGGAAAAGAAGATATAAGATTTTTTATTGCAGGATCGTGCAATTCAAGGAAGGAATGTATAGATACATTAAATTATGTAAGAGAAAATCATAAAATATTGTATAATCAAAAAGAAAAAAGGATAAATGATCTTTTGCAAAGAAGTGATATTAATATATGTGATAAAGATTATAAAAGGGTTTTTGACTGGATAAAAATAAATTATGATATGTTAAATAGAAAAGTTGCAGGTATTGGGGAAGGACTTGGGGCAGGTATACCAGAATACCCCTGGTGGTTTGGAACTGATTCTTCCTATGCACTTTATGGTGCCATAGCTTTAGGACAGTTTGATTTAGCAAAGAATACCTTAAGACTTTTAATGAAAATATCCAAAGAACAAAATGGTAACGGGAGAATAATCCATGAAGTTGTAACAAATGGAGTAGTATCGAATGATGGTAATACTCAGGAAACGCCCCACTTTATAAAAATGGTTTATTATGTTTTTCTGTGGACAGGAGATGTAGAATTTCTCAAAGAAATGAGTTTTTAAAAAATTTTGTACCCCAAAATGGAGCTTATAAAGATGATATGACAATGTCAATTTCAACAGGGGTTATGGCAGTTTGTGAGGCAAACTATAAAAAATCAGACAAAGCCTTTAAATATATGAAGAAAATGGCATCATTCATAGATGTTGCAATGCCAGGGACCTTAAGTGAAATATCTCCTGATTATGGATGTTTCCTTCAGGCATGGTCCGGCAATGGTATTGTTTGGCCTCTTATCGACGGTATATTTGGTATTAAGCCAAATGCCCATGAAAAAATATTTACAGTAGCTCCTAATCTTTCAGATGATTAGAAATATTATTCAATAAAAAACCTTTATGCAGGGGATAATATATTCGATATAATATATAATGAAGAAGATGATGGAAAATATATTGAAATTTACTCATTGAAAAATGAGTGGAAGGTTAAAGTTTTTTCATCTGAAAATGTAAATGTAAAGGTAAAAAACAAAGGCTAAAGGCTGCTAACTGCAGCCTTTAGCCTTTGTTTTTATCAATAATTTTCAGCGCTTCTTCTAAGGGCAGGGGTTTGCTGAAATAATATCCTTGTATCTTATTGCATTTGAATTTTTTAAGGTAATTCATCTGTTCCTGTGTTTCAACTCCCTCAGCAACTATTGAAAGTCCAAGCCTTCTTCCGAGGATTACTATATAGTCGGTAATCGAGCGTTTTCTTTTCTTTGCATCTATCAAGTCTATAAATGATTTATCTATCTTTAAAGTGTTGATTGGAAGGGCTTGAAGATAGCTTAAAGAGGAATATCCTTGTCCAAAATCATCCAGAGCGATTTTAAAGCCCATGTTTTTAAGCTTATTAAGCTTGTTTATAATAATCTCAAAGGATTCCATAAGTACTGATTCGGTGATTTCAAGCTCAATATATGAGGGGTCTATTCCATAATTTTTAACTGCATCAACAACAATATCAGTAAAGTCATCCTCAAGTATTTGAACGACTGATATATTAACGCTTATAATACAGTCTTTATATCCCATCTCATGAACCTTTTTTATAAATTCACAGGATTTTTCAAGTACCCATTTACCAAGAGGGATTATAAAGTGATTATCCTCTGCTATTTTTATGAATTTATCAGGGGGTATAAATCCAAGTTCCGGGCTGTTCCACCTTATAAGGGATTCAAACCCTGTAATCTTTGAGTTTCTTAAATCGTATTGTGGCTGAAAATAAAGCATAAACTCGTTTTTTGTTAGAGCGTTTTGAAGATGGCTCTCTATTTTTAGCCTTTCTATGATTCCCTCATGCATAGAAGGGTTATAAAATAAATATTTTCCCTTCCCCTGCATTTTTGCTTTATACATTGCAATATCAGCATTCATAAGTATTTGGCTGAAAACATAGCCGTGATAGGGGTGATAAGATATACCCATTGTTACTGAAAAATGTATTTCTCTGTTTTGGACAACTACAGGGGTATGTGTTGATTTAATAATGCTGTCTGCGATTGCTTTAATATCGTTTTCAGCTTCAAAGGATGCAACAAGTAAAAACTCATCCCCTCCATAGCTGTAAAGCTTTCCATAGTTTTGGGAAACAGATTTGAATCTTTTAGAAAGTTCTATAATGAACTTATCTCCAAAATCATGCCCCATGGTATCATTTATGTATTTCATATTATCAATATCAAACAAAAACACAGCATATTTAGGAAGTGTAGTTTTTTCAAAATCCTCACAAAGTGCAATTCTGTTTGGAAGTTTTGTAAGATAATCGCTGTATGCAAGATTGTGAAGATTTTCCTGAGCCTTTTTAAGTTCATCTATATCAATACTTGCAGATACTAAAGTCTTTTTTTCTCCCTCTTCATCTAAAAGTACAACTCCCCTTAGCATAAGATATCTATAATCCCCATTTTTAGTTTTTATCCTATATTGTAATGTAAAGCAGGGAGTTTTGTCTTTTATGTGATTTTCTATAGCATTTTTTAAAGTGCTATAATCATCAGGAGGAATTAAATTTTTAAATCCCCCCAATAATACTATTTCATCAGGCTTGTATCCTGTGAGTTCCTTCCATTTACCATATAGATTAAGTGTATTAGTTTTATAGTTATATTCATAAATTGCATCGTTAGCCGCCTCAACAATAAGCCTGTATCTTTCTTCATTTTCTCGAAGATGCTGCTCTAGTGCACTGAGCTCTTCATATTGCTCTTTAAGCTGTGAATCCGCTGCTGTTATCTGCTGATATAATGAAGTAAGTTCTTCGTTGCTTTTTTGGAGCTGTTTTTTCATTTTTACGATTTTCATAGAATAAATGATAATTAAAAAATTTGAAATAATTGAGATGATTAATATTGCAGCAATTAAAGCCCAATTTCTAAGCCAAAAGGGCAAATCTATGTTTTTAATGGTGCAAAAATAATTATTTAAGCTAATTATGCTGCTGCTTAAAAGTTTAAAGTATAAATACAAAATAAACCCTCCGAAATCTTTTTAAGTTTATAAGCCGCCCTTAATATGTTAATTTTTCTGTGTTGTTAACTGCTTTAATGTAATAACATAATAAAATCCTTAATTGTCTAATTTTACATGATTCTATTATATTATATTTTAGATTTCAGGAAAAGATAAATTTGGACAAAAATCAACAAATTATTTATTTTTAGAAAATAATTTAAAGCAATTTAAAGTGATTGAAATGCGAGAGTATATAATAAAAATAAAGAGTTTTCATTAAATAAAAAATATAAAAAAACCGGATATTTAACCGGTTTTTTTGTAAAATTAAATTTTTGTTAAAAGTCAATAAAATATTCTAAATTATCTCAATGCCGTTTTCGATTAGTATATTTTTAATATCATCATCTATTAACGCATCTGTTATAATGCTGTCTATATCATCTAAGGAAGCGAATTTATAATTGCCATCATAATAAAATTTCTTTTTTTCCATAACGATATAATTTTTCTTTCCGGCTTTTATTATTGATGATTTAGTTATACCGTCTTCTATTTGAAAGGTAGTGATGCTTTTATCAAAAACATCTATTCCGCAGCTTCCAATAAAGGTTTTATCGAATTTATATCTCGATATTAATTCAATAGATGGTGAACCGACAAAGCCATTAAGATTTTTGTTTAATAATCCTCCTATGCATATTGCAGTTATATTGTTCTTGCTTGAGAGAACATTAACCACATCAAGCATATTTGAAACAACGGTTATGTTTTTACTGCTTTCAGCTAAAAGCTTTGCAAGTATAATATTGGTAGTTGATATGTCAAGAAATATTGTTTCTTTATCTTCTATAATATCAAAGGCTTTTTTAGCGATTATTGTTTTTGATGATATATCTATATCCTTTCTTGAAACTATATCCTGCTCATGGGCAGATTCTCTAAAAAGCACAGCACCGCCATAGGTCCTTTTTAGATATCCTTTGTTTTCGAGAACTTTTAAATCTTTTCTGATGCAGTCCTCGGTAACATTAAATTTTATGCTTAAATCTTTTACCTTTAACTTTCCCTCTGATTTTAATATTTTAAGAATCTCTTCTAATCTCTCTTCTGGAAACACTATACTTCTCCTTTCCATATTAATTGCTTAATATAATTATTTAGCATCAAAATATTTTTTACAATATAAAATTTATTATTTTTTATTGTTTTGAAGCAGGTTTAAATATTCTTTAATAGATTCAACAACTAAATTATGATCTTCCTCTTGAGAAAGACCTGATACTGTAATCGTCCCAACAACACCGGTATTTTTAATTATAATTGGGAAGGCACCTCCAAAGGGAGCATATTCTTTTGAAGATATTAGATACTTTTCTTCTATAGTCTTATTTATTAGTTTTAGTTTTGTTCCAATATATAGTGAGCTTCTAAAAAACCTGTTTACCACATTGTTTTTTCTTCTTATCCATTCATAATTATCAGGTGATGCTCCATCAAAGCAGTAATAAAAAAGTTTATTTGAATTTTTGGTAATATCAATAGCAATAGGTTTAGATAATATTTTAGCCTTTTCAATTATTATCAAACCTATTTTTAAAGCAGAATCGCTGCTGAAATAATCAAATTGAAGTTCTCTTTCCTGCTCTTCGATTTCATTAAGCTTAATTTCAAGTTTTTCCATATAAACCTCCATATAAAATTTTATTGCTTATATTGATAGTTGTATAATAATAATATATAATAATAATAAACAATAATCAATAATAATAAACAATATTAATTAGGAGTGAACAGTATGAAAAAAATTTTATTAACAGGTGGATTGGGATTCTTTTGCACAAGATTTTTTGAAAGATATAAAAATGAATATGAAATTTTATCAACAGATAAGGACGATTTAAATATTACTGACGAAGAAAAAGTATATGAAGCCTTTGAAAAATTCAGACCTGATTATGTAATTCATGCAGCAGCAATTGCAGTTACTGATTTTTGCAACAAAAATCCGGAAATCGCAAGAAAAATCAATGTAGAAGGGGCGGTAAATGTTGCAAAGGCCAGCAGAAAGTATAATTCAAAGCTTCTTTTTATAAGTACAGAACAGGTTTTTAACGGGAATATGAATTCAGGTCCATATACCGAAGAAGATATTCCAGTTCCAAACACAGTGTATGGTCAGAATAAACTCGAAGCTGAAAAGCTGTTGAAAGATATATTAGATGAATTATGGGTAGTAAGGTTTACATGGCTTTTTGGAATGCCCGAAAGAAATAAGGGAATAGCTTCAAATATATTATGGGAAACGATATCTTCTCTTATAAAAGGAGAAAAGATATATGCATCTCCCCATGAATTTAGAGGAATGACATATGTTTATGATATGATAGAAAACATTGTAAAAGTGTTTGATATACCCTATGGAACATATCATATAGGAAGTACAAATGACATGAGCAGGTATGATGTTGTAAAACATATACTAACAGAAATGGGGCTTCATGAGAGAATAGATGAAATATTAGTTAAGGATGAGGAAAAGTATAAAGATGCACCAAGGGATGTAAGATTAAATACTGAAAAAATAAAAAAATGCGGAATAGAATTTCCAACGACAAAAGAAGCAATATCAAAATGTATTAAAGAATATAAACTATATTTTAAGTAGGGACAGGTGAGATTATGGATTCAATTAATTTTGCAATAATAGGATACGGTTCTATTGCAAAAACTCATGCATTAGCAGCATATGATGCAAATTTAAGATTTAATCTTCCCTTTTCTTTGAATCTTAAGTATGTTGTAACGAGAAATCAGAGGGACATAAAACTTTACGGTGTTAAAAACACTATTGATGTTGAAGAGGTTTTAAAGGATGAGAGTATAGATTTTATAAGTATATGTACTCCAAATGATTCACATTTAGAGTATGTTATTAAGGCAGTAAAATATAAAAAGGCAGTTTATTGTGAAAAACCTTTGTCATCAAACTATGAAGATGCTCTTAAAATGACTGAACTTGTAAATAATAATGGAATTAAAAATGCAGTTGCATTAATGTATAGATTTATACCGGCTGTAGGGCTTTTAAGAAAAGAAGTTGTTAAAAGAACAATAGGAGATATTATTGATTTTAAATTAAAAACCTATCATAAAAGCTATTTGAGCAGCAGTAAAAAGGGAAGCTGGAGAACATTAGAGTCATCAGGAGGAGGAGCCCTTTTAGATTTAGGAGTACATCTTATTGATTTAGTACAGTTTACCCTTGGAGAGATTAAAAATATTAATGCAAAAAATAAAATATATTTCAAAGAAAGAAGCTATGTAGATGAAGTTTCAAGATGCGATATAGAACTAATTGACGGCACAGAGGGAAGCATTGAGGTGTCGAGAATATTTGCAGAGGGTGAACAAAGGGATAGTTTTGAAGTTTTCGGAACAAAGGGAAGCATGAAAATAAATTTTAAAAATCCATATGTATTAGAAGTTTATTTAAATGATACAAATACATTAAATTTGATAAAACCTTCTAATAATTCTTTTGATATGGAGTTTTTCCCTGATGAAAGAAATATTCTCGGATTTTTTCAAAGTGCGCATACAGCATCTATTATAAATTTTGCTAATTCAATATATGAAAATAAAGATATAGGCAATGCAGCATCCTTTAATGATGCATTAAAATGTCAAAGATTAATAAGTGAAGCATATAAGAGCGGATTAAGGTGATATGAGGTGAATTTATGCTGAGTAGAAGAATAGAAACTTTAAAAAACGAACTTTTTAAGGAAAAAAGACAAATATCCCTTGAAAGAGCAAGGCTTTATACTGAAAGCTATAAAAACACTGAAGGTGAACCTTCAGTTATAAGAAGAGCGAAGGCCCTTTCTAATATATTAAGTAAAGTAGAAATAGAAATAAAAGATGGAGAACTTATTGTTGGTGATAGAACAGTTCAACCCCGTTCAGGAGTTGCTTCGCCTGAAATGTCACCCTATTGGATTTTAGAGGAGTTAGATGAATTTTCAACAAGACCTCAGGATAGATTTGAGATTTCGCAGGAGGATAAAGAGTATTTTAAAAATGAGCTTTACCCATATTGGAGTGGTAAGTCATTAAAAGATTACTGCAATGAACATATACCACAGAATATAAAGGATACTGTAAAGGCTAAAATAATTGCTTTAAACCAGACGGATAAGGGACAAGGTCATATAATTCCAGATTATTCAAAATTGCTTAAAAAAGGTTTAAAAGCAATGATAAATGAAGTAAAAGAAAAAATAAATGAAAATGAGGATAATTATTTTTACAGAGCTTCCCTTATTACCCTTGAGGCAGCAAGAGATTATATATTAAGATATGCAAAACTATCAGAGGAGATGGCAGAAAAGGAGAGGAATTTAGATAGAAAAAAAGAACTTGAGGAGATATCGAGGATTTCATATAAGATTTCTGAGGACAAACCTGATACTTTTTATGAAGCACTTCAGCTTTTTTGGTATATAAGCGTTATTTTCCAGCATGAATCTAATGCAAGTTCAATATCTATTGGACGTTTTGATAAATACATGTATCCTTATTATAAAAAATCTTTAGAAGAAGGAATTGATATTGAATTTATTAAAGAGCTTTTAAGATGCTTGTATATTAAATTTAATACGATTGTAGCACTTAGGAGTACAGAAAGTGCTAAATATTTTGCAGGCTTTCCAACAGGCTACACTATTGTTTTAGGCGGGGTTGATGAAAATGGAAGAGCATCTGTAAATGAGCTGTCATACATCATGCTTGAAATTTTAGGGGATATAAGACTTCCGCAGCCAAATTTAAGTATAAGAGTAAATGAAAATACTCCAATGGATTTCTTAATAAAAGCATCCGAGATAATAAGACTTGGTACAGGAATGCCTCAGGTTTTTAATGATGAGGTTAACATACCATCGTTTTTAAATAGAGGTGTATCACTGTATGATTCGAGAGATTATGCTGTGGTTGGATGTGTAGAATTATCAATACCTAAAAAAACCTATGGACTTCACGATATAGCATTGTTTAACTTATTAAAAGTATTTGAAATTACATTAAGAGAGAAAAAATCAGAAATAGGCAGCTTTGAAGAGCTTTTAGAAAAGTTAAAAGAAAACATATCAAAATATGTAAAGGATATGATAGAAGGTTCAAATATAGTAGACATGGCACACAGACAATGCGCACCAACGCCATTTCTTTCAAACTTTATAAATGGATGCATAGAAAAAGGAATGGATGTAACAGAAGGCGGTGCAATATATAATTTTTCAGGAGTACAGGGGATAGGTGCGCCTAACCTGAGCGATTCTTTATATGTTATAAAAAAGGCTGTTTTTGAGGAGAAGCTGATTACGCTAAAAGAATTAGTTGACATTTTAGAGAGCAACTATGAAGGAAGAGAGGATTTAAGACAGAGATTCATAAACAAATATCCTAAATATGGAAATGACATTGATGAGGTTGATTATTTAGGTTCTGAGGTGCTTTCCCATTATTGCAGGGAAGTTGAAAAATATAAAAATATAAGGGGTGGAATATTCCAGCCAGGCTCATATACAGTTTCAGCTCATATTCCTTTAGGCGCAGCTGTTGGAGCAACTCCGGATGGAAGAATGAAGGGTGAGCAGCTATCGGATGGAGGGCTCTCTCCTATGGTTGGAAGGGATAAAAATGGACCTACTGCTGTTTTAAAAAGTGTAAGCAAACTTGATAATTATCTAACCTCTAATGGAAGCCTTCTTAATGTAAAATTTTCGCCTCAGGCATTAGAAGGAGTTGAAGGAATAAAAAAACTTGCAGGATTTATCAGGGCATTCAGCAGGCTAAAAATACAGCATGTACAATTTAATGTAATTTCAGCAGATACATTAAGAGAAGCACAAAAACATCCTGAAAAGTATCAAAATTTAGTTGTAAGGGTAGCAGGGTACAGCGCAATATTTGTTGAGCTTGATGAAGCGATTCAAAACGATATTATAAGAAGAACAGAACATTCTTTTTAGGAAGTGATTATAATGAAAGCTATGATTTTCAATATACAAAGATATAGTCTGCATGATGGTGAAGGTATAAGGACAGTTATATTCTTTAAAGGCTGTCCTTTAACTTGCCCTTGGTGTTCTAACCCTGAATCTCAAAAGCTTGAAAAAGAAATAATGAGAAGGCAGAGCCTTTGTATTGGGTGCAGCAGTACAAACTGTTATAAGTGCAATAAAGATCCTAAAGATTGTCCCACAGGAGCATTAGAAAGAATAGGTAAAGAAATGACACTAAGGGAAGTACTTGATGAGGTTAATAAAGATGCAGTATTTTTCGACTCAACAGGAGGGGGAGTAACATTATCCGGAGGAGAACCTTTGCTTCAGGGAGAGTTTATAGTTGAGCTTTTAAAGGAATTAAAAAAGATAGGTATTCATACTGCTATTGAAACAACGGGAATGGGAAGACAGGATATAATAATTGAAATGTCAAAGCATATTGATACTGTATTATGGGACTTTAAAATAATGGACAAAAGACTTGCAAAAGAAGTAGTTAATCAGGATATTGATGTTATGAAAAATAATTTTGAAACATTGATTAAAAATAGTAATAAAGTTGAAGTAATCCCAAGAATACCATTAATACCGCACTATACAGCAAACATAGAAAACATTCAAAAAATATTAGATTATATCTCTAAATTTGACTTAAAACTTGTACACATTCTGCCTTTTCATCAATACGGCAGTTCTAAATATAAGGCTTTAGGGGAAGAATATAAGTTAAAGGATGTAAAAACACTTGATAAAAATGAAATTGAAGAGATTAATAAGTTTATTGAATGTAAAGGATTTAAAGTTATTATCGGAGGTTAATAGTTTTTTAATAAGATATTGTTACCTTATTATTACGGTAAACTTTGAACTTTTGATATGTAGAATCCAAGAAAATTACATGCTAACATTATAAATAAGAAGAGGAGCTAAGGTGACAATTATGAATTCAAAAGAAAATATAAAAACAAAGATTGCACTTATACTTGTTGAAAGAGATGAACCTATTACAGTTAAAGAAATTTCTAATCAGGTACAGCTTAGTGAAAAAACAATTAGGAAGTATATTGATGAAATAGAATATGAATTTAAAGAAAAAGGGATTGAAGTTATAAGGAAAACTAATGTTGGAATTCAGCTTAAAATGAGTGAAGAGAGAAGGGCTGAACTTAAAAGGGATATAAACATTCATGGCTATAATGAATACACATCAGAGTATAGACAGCAATATATTTTAAAAACGCTTTTTAAGAATAGATATACTTATACAATACAATTACTTTCAGAAGATCTTTATTGTAGCAAAGGTACAATATTAAATGATCTGATATATGTTCAAAAATGGTTAGAAAAATATGGACTGTGCCTAAAAAGGAAACAGAATCAAGGGCTCTGGATAGAAGGTAGCGAAAAAGCATATAGAGATGCAATGATGAGTTTGTTCTTTCAGCTAAAAGAGAATTCAAATGAAGATATAGATATTAATGAGATTGAAAGACTTGATTATAGGATTGACTATATAAATTATAAGAAGTTAAAACAGTTTTTTCCGAGAACAAATTTTATTTTAATACAATCTACTGTTCAGGAAGCAGAACGAAAATTAGGTTATTCTTTTACAGATCAGGCTTTTATAAATATAATTGCTCATATAGCAATTATGATTGAGAGAATAAAGTTTGAAAGAAAAATAGAAATAGAATCAAATTTATTTCAAAATATTAAACAAAGTAATGAATATGTAATTTCAAAATGGATGATTTATAAACTTTCTAAGGAATTTGAAATAGAAATACCTGAGGAAGAAACAGTGTATTTATCATTACATTTACTTGGAGCTAAAATTCAAGAAAATATAAATCAAAACAATTATGATATGCTTTTTAATTCTGAAAACAAAGTTTATATTGAGTTTGCAAAGGAAATTATAATACTTGTTGGTGAAATTCTCGAAGTAGACTTATCGCAAGACAAGATGTTGCTATTAGGTTTAGCATTGCATTTAAGACCTACAATAGTAAGACTTAAGTACGGTCTACAACTTAGAAATCCTTTACTTGGAAGAATTAAAAAGGAATTTGTCAGCATCTATGGAGCAGCGTGGGCATGTAATAGTATATTTGAAAGAAGGTTTGGTGTATCAATAAATGAGGATGAAGTAGCCTATATAGCTCTTCATATAGCAGTTGCAATGGAAAGATTAAATGAAAGAATAAGAACAGTTATTGTATGTTCAAGTGGTATAGGGACATCACAAATGGTAGCGAGAGAATTAAAAAAGCAATTGCAACAACTTGAAATTATTGATGTAATACCGTTGCATCTTTTAACAGACAAATTAATAGAAGAAAATGATTTAATAATAAGTACAATACCGATTAGACAAAAAAATGAAAAAATCGTTAATATAACAACTCTTGTGGATGAAAGAGATATATTAATAATAAAAAATAAAATTGATGATATTAAGATAAGACATATGAAATTAAAAACCAAAATGGAATATCAAGAAAATATTCCTGAGCAGAAACATTATTTAGAAGGAATTATTACAAAAAAATATTGTTTTATTGAGGAAGGAAATGAAGACTTTCTTGAAATAGTAAAAAAATATGCAAATTTAATGGAAACAGAAGGTATAGGAAGTCAAGGATTTTGTAAAAGTGTAATAGACAGAGAAATAAAATCCTCAACAGTTATAGGCCGTGGGATTGCGATTCCGCATTCAACTGAAGAATATGTTAAAAAGTTAGGGATATGTATTATAAAACTTAATAATCCTGTTAAATGGAATAATGAAGAAATAGACTTGATTCTTATTCTTGCTTTAAGGTTTAGTGATCTAAATGGAACAAAAGAATTTTTTAAGAATTTTTATTCAGTACTTGATAATGAAGAACTCATTAGAAAAATAAAAAATGCAAAAAATGAGGAAGAAATCGTGACATTATTCTTAAATGGAGGGGAATTAAATGACTGATTTAATAAGTAAGAAAATGATTGTTCTTGATTTAGATGTTTCTAATAAAGATGAAGCTATAGAAACACTAGCTAGAAAAATACAAGAAGAGGGAAGGCTTAATGATTTTGATGGATATATTAAGCAAGTAAAAAAGAGGGAAGAAGAATTTTCAACAGCAGTAGGCTTTGACATTGCGATTCCACATGGCAAGTGTATTCACGTAAAAAAAGCAAGTGTTGCTTTTGCAAGATTAAAAAATAAGATTAAATGGAGCGAAGATGAAAGTGTTAAATATATTTTCCTTCTTGCTGTTCCAGATAGTGAAGCCGGAGACAAGCATCTTCAGATAATAGCACAACTTTCAAGGAACATTATGAGAGATGAATTTAGAAGAAAACTTGAAGATAGTAATGAGATAGATCAGATAGAAAAGGTGTTGGAATTATAGGAGGGATATGATGCTATATTTAATGGATACAGCAAATATTGAAGAAATTAAAAAAGGTTTTGAATTTTATCCTTTATCGGGGGTAACAACAAATCCTACTTTAATAACAAAAGAAAAAAAAGGATTTAAAGAAATACTTAAAGATATTAGAAATATTATTGGAGAGAATTCAATGCTGCATGTACAAGCAGTTGGAAGAACAGCAGAACAAATAGAGAAGGAAGCACTATACTTACAAGAGGTTGTGGGAGAGAATTTTTATATAAAAATACCTGTTACTCCTGATGGAATTAAAGCTATAAAAAAATTAACCCAAAAAGGAGTTAAGATAACTGCAACTGCAATCTTTAATGCTCAGCAAGCACTTATGGCTGCAGAAGCAGGTGCAGAATTTACAGCACCCTATATAAACAGATTAGATAATATTTGTGGAGATGGAGTTAAAGTAGTTGAAGAAATAATTAGTCTATATAAATTAAATGGTCTAAATACAAAGGTACTTGCTGCATCATTTAAAAATGCTGAACAGGTGCATAAAGTAGCATTATGTGGGGTACATTCTGTTACACTAAATTATGAAATATTAGAAAAGTTATTATATCATCCATTAACTGATATAAGTGTAGATAAATTTATTGAAGATTGGGAGAAATTTTATGGTAGTGGAAAACTTACTACTGATGTAAAGTAAATTGTTAATTTTGTTATGCGCATAACATTATAAATATTAAATTAAGGGGGATTTATTATGTTAGAATTGTTAAAAGACACACGTAGACATCTTATGACAGGCGTTTCTTACATGATTCCATTCGTAGTAGCTGGTGGTGTTCTTCTTGCATTAGCAGTTATGATATCTGGAAAAGCAGCAGTTCCTGAAAGTGGATTCTTAAAATCAATGTCAGATGTTGGTATTGCAGGCTTGACATTATTTGTTCCTGTACTAGGTGGATTTATAGCTTACTCAATGGTTGATAGGCCAGGTATAGGTCCTGGTATGATTGCAGCTTACCTTGCTAATTCAAAAGGTGGCGGATTTTTAGGAGGTATGATAGCAGGTTTAATAGCAGGAATAGTTGTTTATTATCTAAAAAAGATAAAAGTACCAGAGGTAATGCGTTCAGTAATGCCAATATTTATTATTCCACTTGTTGGAACATTTATTTCAGGTATTATAATGGTATTATTTCTTGGACAACCTATTGCAGATGCAATGGCAGCATTAAATACTTGGCTACAAGGCATGCAAAGTAGCTCAAAAATTGTTATGGGATTAATATTAGGTTCCATGATAGCATTCGATATGGGTGGTCCAGTTAATAAAACTGCATTTTTCTTTGCAGTTGCATTGATGCAAACTCATCCAGAGCTCATGGCAGCTGTTGCAGTTCCTGTATGTACTCCACCACTTGGATTAGGATTAGCTTCATTAATATTTAAGAAGAAGTTTACTCAAGAGGAAAAAGAAGCAGGTAAAGCAGCTCTTATTATGGGGTGTATAGGTATAACTGAAGGTGCTATTCCTTTTGCAGCAGCGGATCCAATAAAAGTTATTCCTTCAATTATGGTTGGAGGTGCTGCAGGATCAATAACTTCATTGTTAGTTGGTGCTCAGAATCACGCACCATGGGGAGGGCTTATAGTACTTCCAGTTGTAGCTAATAGAGCAGGATATGTTATTGCAGTTATAGTAGGTGTTATAGTAACTGCACTTATGGTTAGTTTATTAAAAAAAGAAGTTACTGAAGTTACTAGCACACAAAACAGTGCTGATTCATCTGATGAAATAGACTTACAATTTGACTAATTATAATTTTCTTATGAGGGGAAGTGAAGATATGAATGTAGTAGCTGTTACATCTTGTCCATCAGGTGTTGCACATACTTATATGGCAGCAGAATCTATTGAAAGAGCTTTTAAGGATGCAGGACATAATATTAAAGTTGAAACTCAAGGATCAATTGGTATCGAAAATAGGATAAGTCAAGAAGAAATAAAAAAAGCTGATTATGTTATATTAACCAAAGATATAGCAATAAAAGATGAAGAAAGATTTCAAGGTAAAACCATAGTAAGGGTGTCAGTTGCAGATGCAATCAAAAAGGCTGATGCAATAGTGAAAAAATTAGAACAACATTATGCAAGTAATAAAAAATAATAGAAGTAAATAGCCAGATTAATCTGGCTATTTATCTTACAGTGCGCCCGGCATGGGCAACAGCTTGGCGGTGAAAGTCCGCTATGGGCTTGGTAGTGGGAACCATTAGCCAATGGCAAGGGTGTCCATCGTG
>NZ_FUYH01000032.1 GCF_900167605.1 Caloramator quimbayensis
AATAAAACAGGTATAGATAGAATGAGCCTTTATGGTAAATATAAAAGAAATACAATTGCAGCCAAGGCTCTGCTTGTAGTGCTTTTAAGATGTATGTGCAATTTAAAATGTAAAGATATATGTGAAATAATTGGGAATATAACAAGCTCTGGGGTATCGAGGCTTACAAACGTAGGACTTAATCTTGTTAATGAGAATATAGAATATAAAAGTGCTATGAAAGAGTTTTTGTTAATCTATGGCGTATAAATTTAAAATTTTTTAATAGATTAATTTAATAAATATATTGCCAAATGGTAAAAATGAGAAAAATTTTATTAAGTTATTCTTTTTTTGTACAAGCTGTGATAAATTAATAAATATAGATGACAAATATAATGGACTCGTGATTAAACTTATTAAAGGGACAGTTAACAATACAAAATAATTCGGCATTAAAAATGAAAACTAATATCTTAAAAGCAAAATTAATATTATTGGTTATGTATGCGATAATGTCATACTATTGATATAGACGCAGGAGTTTTCTGAGAAGTTAACAAGTGTTAACTGTTTAAGAAAATATTTTAATAAAATTGTAAACAATCATTAACCGTCCCAAAACCAAAAAATGGAGTGGTAAAAATGTCATGCGAATTAGTACATGTTACTCGTGGCCCTTTAGTTGAAAGCATTCACAGAGGGGACATTGCTGTTGTTAATAGTAAAGGAAAGGTTGTTGCTTATGCAGGTGATCCTTTTAAAATAACTTATATAAGATCCTCTGCAAAGCCTATTCAAGCTATAAATGTATTTTTAAGTGGAGCGTATGAAAAATTTAATTTTCATGATGCTGAAATTTCTATAATGTGTGCTTCTCATTATGGTGAAGAGTTCCATATAAAAACAGTTGAAGGTATATTAAGTAAAATTGGAATTAATATAGATAGACTTCTTTGTGGCAGCACATATTCAATAAATAAAAATATTGCAATTACGCAGGCAAAAAATAATGTAAAGCTAACCCCTCTTCATTCTGACTGTTCTGGAAAACATGTGGGAATAATTGCAAGCTGCTTAGCTAAAGGTTTTAAAATAGAGGAATACAATATGCCCTATCACCCTGTACAAAGAGATATATTAGATGTTGTATCAAAAGTATGTGAAATAGAGAAGAATAAAATTATAATTGGGGTAGATGGGTGCAGTGTTCCTGTATTTGGTATGCCAATTTATAACCTATCGATTGCTTTTGCTAAAATTGCAAATCCTAATAATTTAGATAATGATTATAAATTTGCAGCAGATAAAATTTTTAAATCTATGAACAATTATCCTGAAATGGTCGCAGGAACAAATGGTTTCTGCACAGAACTTATAAGATGTACTAAAGGTAAAATTATTGGAAAACTTGGTGCTGAATCTGTTTATGCAGTTGGTATTAAGGGAGCTGATATTGGAATTGCAGTTAAAATAGAAGATGGAAATTATAGTAGAGCTCTTTATCCTGTAGTTGTTGAGGTTTTAGAAAAATTAAATATGTTAGAAGATGATGAAAAAAAAGCTTTAAATAAATTTAAAGTGATAGATAATAAGAATAATGTTGGGCAGGTTGTAGGGCAAATAAAACCGGTATTTGAATTAAAATATTTATAACAACAGGGGTTGAATTTTTTGAATAATAAGATATTAATTATTTTGACTATTATTATTTTTTTAACATCCTGTGCAAAATTAGAAAAAAGAGAAAGTAAAAGTAATCAGATTATAAAAAAAGATGAGGAAAAAATAGAAGTATCTTTAATTGATTATAGTGGGAAAACGGTAAAGGATAGAATTAAGGTTCCTCAAAACTTTGAGAGAATTAATGTTTACAAGGGTTCTTTTGGAGAGTATCTTAGAAATCTCACCTTAAAGCCCCATGGTTCAAAAGTAAGATATTACAACGGGTTTATAAAGCTTAGAGATGACTATATAGCTGTTTTTGATATGGATGTAGGAAATAAAGATTTACAGCAATGTGCAGATGCAGTAATAAGGTTAAGAGCAGAGTACCTCTATAATAAAGGCGAATATGATAAAATACATTTTAACTTTACAAATGGATTCAGAGCCGAATACTCAAAGTGGATGAATGGATATAGGATAAAAGTTGAAGGAAACAAAACCTATTGGAAAAAAGAAACTTCTTATTCTAATGATTATAGCAGTTTTAGAAAGTATCTTAATGTTGTTTTTACTTATGCTGGTACACTTTCACTATCAAAAGAACTGCAAAAAGTAAACATAAAAGATATAACAATAGGAGATGTATTTATAAAAGGAGGCAACCCTGGACATTGTGAAATTGTTCTTGATGTTGCAGAAAATAAAAAGACAGGAGAAAAAATATTTATACTTGCTCAAAGTTATATGCCTGCACAGGATATTCATATTTTAAAAAACGAAGCAAATAATGATAATAATCCATGGTATAGCATTAACTTTGGAGAAAAATTAGTAACGCCTGAGTGGGAATTTACAAAGGATCAACTGATGAGGTTTAAAGATGAATAAGGGACAGTTAACAACTAATCATATAAAAATTTAAAATATTAAACAAACATGTTAAGTATTTATTTTTAAGGAAAGTACTTAACATGTTTTTTGCTTTCATATAACTAAATTAAATAATGACTTTATAATAAAAATAAAAAATAACAAAGAAATAATTTTGCGAAATAAGCATTAACCGTCCCCAACTGCTAATTTTAATTTTTGAAATTTAAAGGATTTTCTGCTTTTTTATAGAATAGTAAAAAGGTGTGTGTAAATATTTATTTTGGAGGTAGAAATATGAATATAGCAGTTGTTGGCGGTGGAATCGGTGGAAGCAAAATAATAAGCCTTTTAAAAAACGTTGAAAATGTTAATGTTAAAATTGTAATTGATAAGAATTTTGATGCAATAGGAATTAAGCTTGCTAAAAGTATGAATATTAATATTTCTCAATCTATTGATGATATTGACCCGGATCAAACTGATATAATTATTGAAGTTACAGGAAATGAAAATGTATCAAAAATTATATACGAAAAATATGGACAAAAATGTAAAATAATTGATGCGGAAGGAGCGCTTCTTATAACAGAAATTGCATCCCATGATGAGATGATATTTAATAAGTTAAATAAGAAAATTGAGGATATTAATAATGCAGCATCTATCATCCAGTTAAATATTAAAAATATAACAAATTCTGTTGAGAAAATAGATGGTGTTTCTGATAGACTAATAAATCTTGCAAATATTTCAAAACAATATATTAAGCAGAGCGATGAAATAATTGAGTATGTAAACAATATAGCTATGCAGACTAAGGTGCTTGGAATAAATGCTACAATAGAGGCGGCACGAGCTGGGGAACATGGAAGAACTTTTGGCGTTGTAGCAAAGGAAATTCAGGATCTTGCAGGTAATAGTGAATCATATGCTAAAAATATAAACAATATTTTAACTAAATTAGCTGAAGAAATTGATAAATTGAATAATGAAGTGTCAACATTAGAAAAGTTATCTCAAAAACAAATTGAAGCAACTGAAGTTGTGAATTCAACTATGAATAATTTAATGGTATAGAATTTAATTTGTTAGTAAAGAGTTAGTATAACAATCTTTTAAAAAGATAAAGAATATACTTTAAATTTGCTACTTGAATAGTGGTATACTACTCAATGTTAATATATAAGTAGTAGCAATTCGATTATGGATTATATTGGAAAACAAATTGTATTATAATACTTTAGATATATTTGTGTCTTTAGAAAACTATAAAATATAATGTTATTCTTATAATACATTGCTGCATAATAGAAATGGAGGCGGTCAAAATGATTAACATAATAAATACTTCAAACAATCCATATTTCAATCTTGCACTTGAGGAGTATTTCTTAAAATATAAAGAAATCGATGATGATTTACTGATTTTATGGCAAAACGAACCTGTAATAGTTATTGGTAAAAACCAAAATGCCTACGAGGAATTAAATCTTGAATATATAAAAAATAATAATATAAAAGTAGTAAGAAGATTATCTGGCGGAGGAGCAGTTTATCATGACTTAGGAAATCTCAATTTTACAATAATTGAAAAGGACTCAGTTTCTCATAGAAATGATTTTAAATTTTTTACTGAGCCTGTTGTAAAATGTTTAAAATATTTAGGTGTTGAAAGTGCAGAGTTTAGTGGAAGAAATGATATATTAATAGAAGGTAAAAAGTTTTCAGGAAATGCTCAGTATTTTTATAAAAATAAGCTGCTTCATCATGGAACCTTATTGTTTTCAAGCGATTTAATGGTTTTATCAAATGCATTAAATGTTAAAAAGGAAAAGTTTGAATCAAAAGGAATAAAGTCAGTTAGAAGCAGGGTAACTAATATAAGCGATTATGTTAATATATCCCTGCTTCAATTCAAAGAACTTTTGATAAGAAAAATTTTTGAAGAAAAAAACGAAGAAGTTAAAAATTATGAATTAACAAAGGATGACTATGAAAAAATAAACGAACTTGTAAAGAAAAAATATGAAACCTTTGAATGGAATTTTGGACAATCACCACATTTTAACTACAAAAAAGAGTTAAAATGTGATGCTGGATTCGTATGTTTAAATATGAATGTGGAAGAAGGAGTAATTAAGAAAGTAAAGATATCTGGAGACTTCTTTGAAAAAGAACCTGTAGAGGGGCTTGAAAAACAATTTGTAGGTATAAAATATGATTTAAAAATAATTGAAAACATAATAGATGGTATTAACGTACAGGAATTTATATTAAAACTTCAAAATGAAGATTTAAAATATCTTTTTTATTAATGATTCGGGGTAGCCATTTTAAACTGTTGTATAATTAAGGGAAAATGGGTTAGTACGAAGTAAGGCTGAATAAAATAATTATTCAGCCTTACTCGATTTTATGTGTTCGTGATTTTTTATATGATTCATACAGTAACAATGCAGCCCTTCACATTCGCTGCAGAATCTAAATTCCATATTTGGGTCGTCCTCAGGGGTTATGCCGCATACGGTGCATTTTCGTGTTAAAGGTATGACTTTAGCCTTTTCTTTAAAATTCTTCTTTTTATTATAAGCGTGATTTCTATGTTTAAAATCAATAAAAATGTCTTTACCAAAGAAAATAAAGTAATTTATCAATGAAGCTATTGCAGCAGCCTTGCTTGAAAGAGGTCCAAATAGTACTCCTACAATTATAAAAATCCAGTTTATATATGTGAGATATTTTATTTTAATAGGCAGTATAAAAAATAATAAAATTTCAAAATCAGGATATAAATAAGCAAAAGCTAAGAATAGAGAAAGATTTAAGTAAATATTGTCAGCATATCCTGTTATTAGTGCGGCTGCTGTTGCTCCTATCATACCTAAAAGATAATATAAATTGAATCTGAAGCTTCCCCATTCATGTTCCAAAGTTGTACCTATCAAGTAATAAAAATATAGTGCAAAAATTATAAAGATAGGGGAAGATGAAGGGGGAATAAAAATATAGGTTATTAGTCTCCATACTTCACCTTTCATTACTGCTGATGGATATAGGGCTATCTTTTCAATAAAAGTCCCTGTTGTGTCTAAAAAATTAGAAATAAGGAATACCAATCCTGTTATTCCTACAATATAAGTCATAAGATTTGGAATAGAATATTTTCTGTATTTTTTCTCAAGCCTATCAATCCAGTTCATATCATAGCCTCCATAAATCAAGATAACATTTTTTTATATATTCATTGTAGTATAACTTTAAGAATAAATCAATTTTACTAAGGAAGCAGATGCAATTATAAATTTAAGTAAACTAAATATAATGTGAGAATGGTTAAAGAGTGAATATTTAAACATATAATTTTGAATTATCAATGTATATGATACGCAGCGTTAGAAATGATTGGATACAGGACGCGGCTTTACCATTGAATACCTCAAGTTGTATCAATGTTGGTAATTAAGATTGATTAAAGGATAATAATTTCAATTTCTATTGGCTCACTTCCCTAATCTAAGTTAATATTATGTTTTCAAATATTTAGCACATTTAAAATATGCAAGAAAAATGTTAAAAAAGAGGTTCATAATTTTTATTTAATAAATAAAAAAGCAGGACAATTGTTAACCGTCCCGCTTAATCTTTAATCTTTATTTTCCCTCAAAAGCGTTAATATACATCTGCTTTATTTCACTTATAAGTGGATATCTTGGGTTAGATACTGTACACTGATCATCAAAGGCCTGTTCTGCCATTTCATCGAGGCTTGCATAGAACTTTTTCTCAGAAACGCCTGCTTCCTTTATAGATTTCGGTATGTTTATTTTTTCCTTAAGCTCATCTATTGCCTTTATTAAAAGTTCAACCTTTTCATCCTCATTCTTTCCTCCAAGCTTTAGATAATCTGCTATCTGTGCATATCTCCATTTAATATTTGGATACTTGTATTGAGGGAAAGCAGTCTGCTTTCTTGGATTATCAACGGCATTAAACCTGATAACCTCATTTATAAGCAGAGCATTTGCAACACCATGTGGTATATGATGCATTGCACCAAGCTTATGAGCCATAGAGTGGCATACTCCAAGGAAAGCATTTGCAAAGGCCATACCAGCTATAGTTGAAGCGTGAGCCATTTTCTCTCTTGCCTTTACGTTTGTTGTACCTTCATCGTATGCTTGTGGTAAATACTTAAATATAAGTCTAATAGCTTCGAGAGCAAGGCCATTTGTGTATTCTGATGCAAGTACTGAAACATAGGCTTCTATTGCATGAGTTAATGCATCAATACCAGATGCTGATGTAAGTCCCTTTGGCATATTCATCATAAGTTCTGTATCTATAATAGCCATGTCTGGAGTTAATTCATAATCTGCAAGAGGGTATTTAATTCCAGTTTTTTCATCAGTAATAACGGCAAAGGGAGTAACCTCAGAACCAGTACCAGCTGATGTTGGTATTGCGACCATCATAGCTTTTTTGCCCATTTCTGGGAACCTGTAAACTCTTTTTCTAATATCCATGAATCTCATAGCAAGATCTTCGAATCTTACCTCAGGATGCTCATACATAACCCACATGATTTTAGCAGCATCCATCGGAGAACCACCGCCGAGGGAAATTATTACGTCAGGATTAAAAGCCTTCATAAGTTCTGCACCTTTTTTAGCACAAGCTAAAGTTGGGTCAGGGGTAACTTCGAAAAATACGCTGAATTCTACTCCTGATTTTTCTAAAACCTCAGTAACTTTATCTGCATATCCAAGTTCAAATAAAACTTTATCGGTTACAATAAATGCCTTTTTCTTATTCATTTCCTTTAACTCTTTAAGGGCTGTTGCTAAGCATCCATATTTAAAATAAATTTTTTCAGGTACTCTAAACCAAAGCATATTCTCTCTCCTTTCGGCAACGTTTTTAATGTTGATTAAATGTTTAACTCCAACGTTTTCCGAAACAGAGTTGCCGCCCCAGGAACCGCATCCTAAAGTTAAGGATGGCTCAAGTTTGAAATTATAGATATCACCTATAGCGCCTTGTGATGAAGGCATATTTATTATTGTTCTTCCAGTTTTCATAACTGAACTGAACTTCTCAACCCTGTCTTTAGACTTTATAGTGTCGGTATAAAGAACAGATGTATGTCCAAATCCCCCAAGCCTTACTAATGTAGAAGCTTTATTTAATGCTTCATCAAAATTCTTTGCTCTGTACATAGCAAGGATAGGTGAAAGCTTTTCATGGGAGAAGGGCTCTGAAAGCTCAACAGATTCAACTTCACCTATTATAATTCGCGCATTATCAGGTATTACAATTCCAGCCATCTGTGCTATTTTTTGAGGACTTTGACCAACTATGTTTGCATTAATTGAACCATTTACAAGTATAATGCTTCTAACCTTATCTATTTCATCCTTCTTTAGTATATAAGCACCTCTATCAACAAATTCTTGCTTTACTTCATCATAAATATCATCAACTACGATAACTGACTGTTCAGATGCACATATAACGCCGTTGTCAAAACTCTTAGAAAGGAGTATAGAGTTAACAGCCATTTTAATATGAGCAGTTTCATCAATTATCGCTGGAGTATTTCCGGCTCCAACACCTATTGCTGGCTTTCCTGAAGAGTAAGCAGCCTTTACCATTCCAGGGCCTCCTGTGGCAAGGGTAAGATCACATTCCCTCATTATTAACTGAGATAATTCAACAGATGGTTCGTCAATCCAGCCTATTATATTTTTTGGAGCTCCAGCTTTAACAGCAGCATCAAGAATAATTTTAGCAGCTTCAATAGTTGATTTTTTAGCTCTTGGATGGGGAGAGAAAATTATACCGTTTCTTGTTTTAAGGGCAATAAGAGCTTTAAAGATTGCAGTAGATGTTGGATTTGTAGTTGGAACAACAGCAGCGATAACGCCGATTGGCTCAGCAACTTTAGTAAGACCAAAGGCCTCATCCTTATCTATTACACCGCAGGTTTTTTCATCCTTATATTTATTGTAGATATATTCAGATGCAAAATGATTCTTAATAACCTTATCTTCAATTATTCCCATTCCTGTCTCTTCGACAGCCATTTTAGCAAGATATATTCTCGCATCGTTTGCAGCCATCGCAGCTTGACGAAAGATTTCATCAACCTGCTCCTGTGAATAGGTTGAAAATTTCCTTTGTGCTTCTCTTACTTCTTCAATCTTTTGTAGAAGTTCTTCCTTGTTAGTAACTAACATTTAAAACACCTCACTTAAGTATTTTTATATGTATGTTAAAAAAATAACATATGTAATCAAAAAAAAAATTAAAAAAGAGGAAAACGGCTTGATAAACAAGCCTAAGAAGAAGGCTTATCAATGGCTTAAAGCATAGTAATAATTTTAATCACCTTGTTTTTGTAAAAAATATTGTTATTAATTTCACAATGATATTTTACAATAATTATTATATAAATGCAATAGTTTATTAAAAATTTTTTATTTAATCTTGTGATGAAACTGTGAATTCGGGAGGGTTAGTGTGAAAATTTTATTGACAATGGAGATATTTAGATTTATCATATGATTAAAAGCGAATATGTTCATATGAAGTGAGGTGATATAATGGAGCTTTTGCCAATTATAAAGGCACTGTCTGATGAAACGAGACTTAGGATTTTAAATTTATTAAAGTTTGGGGATCTTTGCGTGTGTGAGATAGAAGTGCTTCTTGATATAAACCAGTCCAATGCTTCAAGGCATCTAAATAAGCTTACTAATGCAAAGTTAGTTGAATACTATAAGGTTAATAAATATGTTTATTACAAAATAAAAGAAGATATACTAAAGGAACATCCCTTTGTAAAAGAAATAATAGATAGTGAAATAATCAACTTAAAAGTATGTGAGAGTGATTTAACAAAGCTTAAAAAATATAAACAAAGCGGGCTTAGCTGCGATGATTTGAAAGAAGGAAAAATATGCTTAAATTAAGGAGGATATCATGAAACCAAAAGTAGCATTTGTTTGTGTACACAATTCCTGCAGATCACAGATGGCAGAGGCGTTAGGGAAGCTATTTGCATCGGATGTTTTCGAATCCTATTCTGCAGGTACGCAGGTTGTAGAGAGGATTAATCAAGATGCAGTAAGAATTATAAAAAAACTTTATGGAGTAGATATGAATGAAACACAGCATTCAAAGCTTATAACTGATTTACCTGAGGTTGATATTGCAATAAAGATGGGCTGCAATGTTGGGTGTCCCCTTTTACCTGCTGATTATACTGAAGATTGGGGGCTTGAAGATCCTACTGGCAAAAGCGATGAAGAGTTTATAAAAACAGCTAAAACAATCGAGGAAAAAGTAAAGGATTTAGCAAGAAGAATAAAAAATAATGAAATAAATTATAAGGGGGAATAAAAATGTCAGAAAAGAAGGGTTTGGGTTTTTTTGAAAAATATCTTACAATTTGGGTTGCGCTTTGCATAATAGCTGGTATATTAATAGGCCAGTATATTCCAGTGATACCCAAAACGCTCAGCAGGTTTGAATACTATAATGTTTCAATTCCAGTTGCAATACTGATTTGGCTTATGATATATCCTATGATGCTTAAAATTGACTTTTCAAGTATTGTAAATGCTACTAAAAAGCCAAAGGGACTTGTTGTTACCTGCGTTACTAACTGGCTTATAAAACCTTTTACTATGTATTTAATAGCAGCCTTTTTCTTAAAAATAGTTTTTAAATCATTTATTCCGTCAAATCTTGCAACAGAGTATCTGTCTGGAGCAGTACTTTTAGGAGCAGCTCCATGTACAGCTATGGTATTTGTGTGGAGTTATTTAACTAAAGGAGATGCAGCTTATACCCTTGTTCAGGTTGCAGTGAATGATCTTATAATTCTCTTTGCATTTACCCCAATTGTTGCATTCCTTCTTGGAGTTAGCAATGTTAAAGTTCCCTATGGAACACTTTTATTATCAACAATTCTATTTGTTGTAATTCCACTGACAGCAGGATATTTAACAAGAAAAAACGTTATAAAAAACAAGGGTTTAGACTATTTTGAAAATGTATTTCTTAAAAAATTTGATAATATAACTATAATTGGACTTTTGCTAACTTTAGTTATAATCTTTTCCTTCCAAGGAGAGATTATTGTAAATAACCCTGTTCATATTCTTTTAATTGCAGTTCCACTTACAATACAGACATTTTTTATATTTGCAATTGCTTACTTATGGGCAAAGCTGTGGAAACTTCCTCACAATATTGCCGCACCAGCAGCTATGATTGGAGCAAGCAACTTCTTTGAACTTGCAGTAGCTGTTGCAATTTCCCTCTTTGGACTAAAATCCGGTGCTGCATTATCAACGGTGGTTGGAGTTTTAACTGAGGTTCCAATAATGTTAACCCTTGTTTCAATTGCAAATAAAACAAGAGGATGGTTTGATAAAGAGTAAATAGATTTTAAAGCTATGAAAGTCTTTAATACTTTAGAGATTTTCATAGCTTTTTTTATTGAATTTTAGACTATTTAGTATGATAATATTAACAAGAATGGAATAAAAAAGTGGGGGAATAAATATGGATAAATTTACTTATGATTGGGAAAACCCTAAGATTACAGGTATTAATAAAGAGGATGGACATACTATTGCACTTCCCTATGATGATTACGAAAGTATATATGAAGATTTGGAATCACCCTATAAGATAAGCCTTAATGGAATATGGAAGTTTAAATGGATAAAAGATTTAAAAAACGCACTGGATAGTTTTTATAAAGAAGATTATGATACATCATCCTTTAATGATATAGAGGTTCCAAGCCTTTGGCAGCTAAAGGGATATGGAAAACCCTATTATCTTGCTTTTAAATATCCTCCTGGAATAAGCACAAAAGAGAGAGAGATTCCCAAAATAGATTCTAAATGGAATGAGATAGGCTACTATAGAAGAACCTTTAATATACCTATGGAATGGAAGGACAGAGAGATTTTTATACATTTTGGAGCTGTCAAATCCTGTTTTTATCTTTATATAAACGGTGAAAAGGTTGGATTTTCTAAAGGTTCAATGACACCTTCAGAGTTTTATATAACAAAATATGTAAGAATAGGTGAAAATACCTTATCTGTTGAGGTTTACAGATATTGCGACGGCACATACCTTGAGGATCAGGATATGTGGTTTTTCAGTGGCATATACAGGGAGGTTTACATATATTCTGAGCCTAAAGTATTCATAAGAGATTTTTTTGCAAGATGCAATATGGATGAAAGTTATGAGGATGCAGAGCTCTTATTAGATGTTTATATAAAAAATTATTGTAACATGGATAAAAAAATAACCCTTGAGGCAGGACTTTTAGAATACAATTTAAAATCAATACCAGAGATAATAGCATCTTTAAAGGGAGTTGTATCCAATAATAAAGATGTAGTTTTTTCTTTCAAAAATAATATTAAAAACCCTAAAAAGTGGACATCTGAAACTCCAAACCTTTATAGGATTTTTATTATACTTAAAGATGAAGAAGGAAAAATACTTGAAATAAAGTCTTTTCAATTCGGATTTAAAATAGTAGAGATTAAAGATGAAAAAATACTTATAAATGGAAAACCTATTATGCTTAAGGGAGTAAACAGGCATGAATTTGATCCTGATTTTGGATGGGCTGTTCCAAGGGAGAGATATCATCAGGATTTAACCATTATGAAGCAGCACAACATAAATGCAATAAGAACAAGCCATTATCCAAACGATCCTTACTTTTACAAGCTTTGTAACGAATATGGATTTTATGTAATGGATGAGGCTGAGGTTGAAAGTCATGGCGTTAGGCGTAAAAATGTGCCTGGGGATAATCCTCTTTGGACACAGGCTGTTGTTGACAGGATGGAAAGAATGGTATTAAGAGATAGAAATCATCCCTGTATATTTATGTGGTCCCTTGGGAATGAGGCAGGATACGGTTCTAGCTTTAAAGTTATGAAGGAGGCAGCGTTAAAGCTTGATAATACAAGGCCTATTCACTATGAAGGGGATTTTGATATGTCTGTTAGCGATGTGGTATCGAGGATGTATGCAACAACGGATGTTCTTGAAAGGCTTGGAAGGCACGAGGAGATTAAGGTGAACTTTTTTGAAAATATAATGAATAAGCTTGCGGCGGATAACAAACCTCTAAAGCCTAAGCAGTACATAGGAAAACCAGTGCTTTTATGTGAATATGCTCATGCTATGGAAAACAGCCTTGGAAATTTTAAAGAATATATGGATGTTTTTGAAAAATACGATAATATGGCAGGTGGTTTTATCTGGGATTTTGTTGATCAATCTATTAGAAAATACGATAATGATGGGAAAGAGATGTGGCTCTATGGAGGAGATTTTGGTGAGGAGGATACACATAGATATTTTTGTGCTAATGGAATAGTATCAGCGGATAGAACACTTCACCCATCAATTTATGAGGTTAAAAAGGTTTACCAAAATATAAATGTTAAAGATGTAAATATTTTAAAGGGGATTATCGCTGTTGAAAATAAGTACTCCTTTATAGGATTAGAGAATTTTAAAATGTTATGGAAGTTAACAGAGGATGGTCAAGTTATAAAATCGGGAGCTGTTGATGAGCTTGATATTGGTCCTAAAAAAATTAAGGAATTTAAAATAGAATTTATTCCAGAGGAAGTTAAAAAAGGATGCGAATATCATGTTGATTTTTCCTTTGTATTAAAAAAGGATAATATGTGGGCAAAGGAAGGGTATGAAGCTGCCTTTGAGCAGTTTAAACTTCCCTTTGATAATGGGACTAAAGAGAGGAAAAATTGTGCAGATAGGGGAGTTTTAATAGTAAACAATGATAAGGATGCTATAAAGGTAAAAAGCGGCAATTTCAGCATTAAAATAGGGAAAACATCGGGTGGAATTGAATCCTTAGATTATGGGTTTGGTGAGATTATAAAGTCACCACTTATACCTAATTATTACAGAGCTTTAACGGATAATGACATAGGCTATGCAAATTTTGATTCAAGGCTTGAACCTATTCTTGTTGACAAATCATGGCTTAAGGCATCAAAAAAGAGAAAGGTTGAGAAGATTGATATTGAAGAGGTTGAGGATTGTGTAAAAATAACAGTTATGCAAAAGGTAGCAAATACTAAAGAGGATGTAGTAACGGAATACATGATTGATGCACAGGGATTAATTATTGTAAAGCATAGTATAACTCCTAAAAAGGATATGTTAAAGATAGGGATGATGGTGGAAATACACAAGGATTTTGATAATATAACTTGGTTTGGAAGAGGATTTCATGAGACTTATGAGGACAGAAAAAGCGGGGCCAAGGTTGCAATATATTCGGCAAAAGTAAAGGATTTGATATTCAACTACATGAGGCCTCAGGAGAATGGCAACAGAACTGATGTAAGGTGGATTGAAGTTAAAAATTCTAAAGGATTAGGAATAAGGATAGAAGATTTTGAGGGGAAACTTTTAAATTTTAGTGCGTGGCCATATAGTCTTGAGGATTTAGATAGGGCAAAACACATACACGAGCTAAAGGAGCAGGACTTTATAACGCTAAATATTGATTACAGGCAGTGTGGGGTTGGCGGTGACCTTCCCGGAGTTGCAGCACTGCATGATAAGTACAAGCTTCATGGAAATAAAAGTTATGTATACAGCTTTTTAATAAAACCAATAAAGTAAACAAGCTGAGGGACGGTTAATTATTATATTAAATAATAAACATAATATTCTATGCATATTCTTGAGATTTTGCAGATATTGTATAAAATAAGTAACCGTCCCTCTGCTTGTACTTTTTTCTTTTTTTGTAAATTAACTTTTTTACAGTAAAAGGATGTGACTAAAAATAACCTTAACGACGGCATGAAAAAGTTTGTCACTTGTTAATTGTATGGTATTTTTTACTTCCTTTCTCCGGTATCTAACACCGGAGATTGAGAAAACATTTTCACACTAACCGTACCAATTACTCAAAGCTTTAAACTAAGAATTTGTTTTAAATTGTTTAAAAAAATAATGAAAGATAATAATTTTAATGATAATATATAGATGAATATTATAGAATTTTGAAAAAGGAGAAGAAAAATGTTAAGTCCTAATGTGTTTAAGCAAATAGAAGAGGTTAAATATTTAACGGTTGAGAACACATGGAGATATAGGCCTATTATAAGGATTTTATATAAACATCATGAATGTTATAAATACTGGGTATATAAAGAGGAAATATATGAGGAGCTTAAAAAATATAAGGAGTTTAAGGACTATACTTTGGAGAATTTAAGATATGATTTAGATTATCTGGTTGAAAATAAGAATTTAATTACTCTTCAGGATACAAAAAATATAAAAACTATAGAAGAGTTTAAAAACAGGCAGTTTCAATACCAGCTCTCGCAATACACTATTGAGATTGAAAGAATGATAATGCATCTTGAAAACATATCTTTGCAAAATCAGGCATCCCTTGAGGCATCCCTTGTTGAATCCTTTGAAGAAAAACTTGAAAAATTCTTTGATATAAAAGATAAAGATGCTAAAACAGTTTACAATTGGTGGATTAGTATAAGCGATGATTTTAAAAAATTAAATGAGAATTACCAGGATTATATAAAAAGCTTTTATTCTCCAAAGGCTGAGGAGCTTATGCAGACTACTGAATTTTTAATTTATAAGGAAAACTTAATAAAATATCTAAGGGAATTTATAAAGGGAATTCAATCCAACTCCTCAAAAATAGAAAAAAGATTAAAATCTATAAATGAAGATGAGGTTAAATATGTAATACAAAAGGTTTTTGAATATGAAAAGACGATTCCAAGGATGGATTTTGATATAAAAGAAGATGAATATTTAGAAACGAATATTGAAAGATGGAAAAGCGTATTTGACTGGTTTATATCAAATTCAAACAGGATAAGCGATTGTGAAAAGATTCTTGATATTACTAATGAAATAATTATGAAGACCACAAGGTATGCTTCCCAAATATCAGAAAGAAGAAACAGCAGTGCCAACAGGAAGATGGAATATAGAAAGCTTTTAGAGCTTTTTTATTGCTCAAAGGATTTAGATGAAGCAAATATACTCTCTGCTGTTACAATAGGAATATTTAATATGAGGCATATAAGGGGGAATACAATAAGGGAGACAGAGAGTATATATAGCAGCATATATGAGGAAAGTCCCCATGAATATATTCTAAAGCCTAAAAATAGAAAATATAGGGAAAGAATTATTAAAACACCTATGAAGGATAAAAGTGCAATAAAAGAAGAACTTAAAAGAGAAATTGAAGAAAGAATAAAAATGGAAAAAGAAATAATGGAATCTTTAATACATGCTGGGAAGATAGAATTTAAGAGCCTTCCTATTATTACAAGCTTTCAGAGGAATACACTTTTAAGGTGGCTCTCCCGTGCAAACAACAACAAATCTAAAAAGAGCAAGACAGAATATGGAAGAGATTATGAGGCAATACTTTTAGATGATGAAAATATAACCTTAGAGTGTGAGGATGGAACACTTGTTATGCCTAATTTTATATTAAAATTTTATTAAACAGGAGAGATATAATGGATGTGCTAAAGACTCTTCTTGATAACTACATCATAGTTAAGGAAGATAATAAGGATTTATATTACGAAATAAAGGATAATATAAATAATTTCAAAAGTTTTCTTCAAGAAAAGTTAGGATATGATATTATTATTCATCAGGATTTTATAAAATTAGAAAAATTTCCTGGGAAAGTTGAACCTTGGATGGGTATAAAGGAATTTAAAGATAAGCTTGATTACTGCCTTTTTATTCTTCTAATTATGTTTTTAGAGGATAAGAGCATAGAGGATAAATTCGTATTATCCCAGCTAATTGATTATATAAATGCAAATTTTGAATTTGGGAAAATAGACTGGACAGTTTATTCAAATCGAAGAGCACTTGTCAGGGTTTTAAAATTTTCAGAAGGATTAAGGCTTATTAAGGTTTTTGATGGTGAGGATGAGAGCTTTGCAGAAAGTGAGAGTGCTGAAGTTTTATATGAAAATACAGGTATATCAAAATATATTATAAGAAACTTTCCCATAGATATTTCAATGGCAAAATCCTTCAAGGATTTTTTAAGCTTTGCGTGGGATACAATAGATGAGCAAAAGGGTATTACAAGAAGGCACAGGGTATATAGAAATATTATAATGTCCCCTGTTATGTATAATGAAGGCTCACAGGATCAGGACTTTTATTATATAAAAAACTATAAGCCTAACATAGAAAGCGATTTGGAAAAGTATTTAGGATGGAAACTTCATGTTCATAGGGAAGCTGCCCTTGTTGTTTTAGAGGAAAACGAAAGGATGGAGGAAACTTTCCCAAATATTAGTGCAATATCTGATATAGTTTTATGTTTAAATAAGCTTGTATTAGAAAAATTTAAAAATAACAGCCTAACTTTAAGCGATAATTTTAATATTGAAATAGATGAAAAATATTTTTTAGAGCTTTTGGATGAGCTGAAAAGTAAAAAAGGTGAAGGATGGAGTAAAGAGTTTAGAGAATGCAGCCTAAATTATTTATACAGCGAAGTTTTCAGCTTTATGAAGGGCTTTAATATGATAGATAAGCTTAACGATAAAATAATATTAAAACCTGTTGTAGCAAAAATAACGGGGGATTACCCAAAGGATTTTGACGAAGGGGAGAATAAAATTGAAGGATAGATGGATAATAAATAAATTTGGACTTGTAAACTTTTGGTATTATGATGATGAGGAGTTTAATTTAAGCGATGGCAAGCTTTTATTAAGAGGGGCAAATGGCTCTGGTAAATCAGTAACTATGCAAAGTTTTATACCTCTTTTATTAGATGGAAACAAAAGGCCCGAAAGAATTGACCCCTTTGGTACAAATGCAAGGCGTATTGAAAATTATTTATTAATGGATGAGGATGAAAATGAAAGAACAGCCTATCTTTATATGGAGCTTAAAAAGAAGGACAGCGAAAGATATTTAACCCTTGGCATTGGGCTTAAAGCAGTTAAAGGCAAAAGTGTAGATTCATGGTATTTTATTATAACCGATGGACGAAGAATAAAAAAGGATTTATTTTTGTATATAGATAAAGGATACGAAAAAATACCTTTAACTAAAAGGGAACTTATAAACAGGATAGAGGGAAATTTTTTTACAGAATCCCAGATTGAATATAAAAAGAAGGTAAATGAGCATTTATTTGGATATGACGATATGGAAAATTATGATGAGCTTATGGATCTTTTAATTAACATAAGAAGTCCAAAGCTCTCTAAGGATTTTAAGCCCACAACAATTTATGGAATACTTGAAAATTCTCTAAGGCAGCTTAATGAGGATGATTTAAGACCAATGTCTGAGGCTATGGAGAATATGGACAATATAAAGCTTAGGATTGAGCAGCTTGAGCAGTGTCAAAAGGCACTTAATCTTTTAGAAAATCCCTTTAGGAATTATAACAACTACATTCTTTTTGAAAAGGCAAAGAAATATTTTGATAAATACAATGAAACTTTAAGACTTGATAGGGAAAAGAATGATTTATATAGCAGTAAAGCATTAGAAGAGTCAAAAATGGAAGAATACCAAAAAGAACTTATAATGCTTAAAGATGAACTCTATGTTGCAGAAAAGAAAATAGAAGAGTTTTTAAAGAGCGATATAAAGGATATAAGGGAAAAATTAGAAACTGTAAACAGAGAGCTTAATGATTCAAGTTTAGAAAAGGAAAATAAAATTAATGAACTGGATCTTAAAAAGGATTCTTTAAGGAAAAAGGAGCAAAAAAAGAAAGAAATAGAGGATGAAATAGAAGAAATTAAGGAAGATATAAAGCTTATATTAGATGAAATGGAATCTTTTGCAAAAGAGTCCAGCTTTTTAAACCATGAAATATTTAAGGATGATTTTAATATTACCTTTGCAAAGGAAGCAATATTAAGGCACAGGGATAAAATAAGAAAAGCTAAGGATATTTTAGGTACATATGAATTTAAAAAGAATGAGTTTGAAGAAATACTGCAAAAAAAGGACAGGGAAGAGAAGGATTTAGAATATGCAAAGTCAAAACTTAATGAAGCAGAGGAATATCTTACAACTGTAAAGGAAGAACATATAGAAAATATTGTTAAATGGAACAGGGGAAACAAAGAGATAATATTAGAGGATGAAAACCTTCACAGCCTATCAAAGTCTATAATGCAGATAAAAGGCTACAGCGATTTGATTAATATAAAAAGCGCTGCTGTTGATAAATATAATCAAAATAAAGGAATAATCAGTGCAAACATTGAAAGCAGCAATGTAAAAATTAATGAATATAAAGATAAAATAAAAGAAATAGAAAATAAAATAATTGAGCTTAAAAACATAAAAGACATAGAATTTGAAAGGGATGAGGAGGTAATAAAAAACAGAGAAAGACTAAAAAATTTAAGCATACCCTTTGTCCCACTTTATAAGGCTATAGATTTTAAAGAAAAAATAAGCGATGAAATAAGGAAAAATATTGAATGTGCTCTATTGGATATGGGGCTTCTTGATGCCCTTATTATTCCTAAAAAATATAAAAAGGATGTTTTATCCCTTGATAATTTAGGCTGTGATAAATATTTATTCCCAGAGCCAATACTTTTATCCCATAACCTTAGTGAATATTTAAAGGTAGATACTTCGGATTTAGAAAATATAAGCTTTGAGGATGTGGACTATGCAATACAGAGCATACTTCTTGATAATAATTCTATAACTTATATTGATGAAAAGGGAAACTATGGTATAGGAATATTAAAGGGAAAAACCAAGGAAAACTATATTCTAAGATATATTGGACAATCCTCAAGGAAAAAATATAGAGAAAGTTTAATTGAGGAGCTTAAAAACAAAATATTAGAAATAGAGCTTGATATAAAAAAAGAAAATGAAAAAATTTCACATTATAAAGAAAGAATAAAAATTATTGAAGAGGAGTTTAAAAACTTTCCAAGCTTTGAGGATATAGAAAAGGCAATAGATATAATAAATGAAAGCTATAATGATCTTTTAGCAAAGGAAAAGGAATTAAATGTTACAATAAAAAAATTTGAAGAAACAGATGCTCAGATAAGGGAATTTAAAAAGCAGGTATATAACCTAACAGAAGGACTTGAGATAGAAAAAAGCTATAAAGCATACAGCAGTGCACAGGATGCTGCGGAGGATTATATAAGCAGCCTTACAAAGTTTGAAACCTTTATAAATAAAAATATAAACAAAAAGGAATTGTTAAGAAATATAGAAGAAAGCATTGAAGAGTTAAGTTGTGATATAGATATAATAATTGGAGATATAAATAAGAAAAATGAGTTTATAAAGATAAGGGAAAACTTAAAGAAGGTTTATGAAGATTATCTTGAAAAACACGGATACGAATCAATTAAAGACGAAATTGAAAAAAGCTATAGAATAAAAGAGAAGCATCCTGAGAAGATTAGAAATCTATCTGATGAAAAAATAAGGACAGAAGATAAGATTGTAAATTTAAAGGATAAGATATCAGAAAAGGAAAAAGAATACGAAAAGCAGTATAATCTATTAAAAGTTTTAGAAGAAATATTTTTAGAGGAAGTAAATTTAGGTTATGTAGAAGGGATTAATAAAGAAAAAAAACCCTGTGTATTATGTAAAGATATTATAAACAACCTTCAGGGGGATACTAAAAAGTCAAAGGAAGATTATGATAATGCCCTTTATGAGAGCTATACTAAGAATATAGGCATATTAAGGGATTATCAGCCAAAGGTTGTAACAATACTTAAAAGGGAAAATGCTGATGATGAATATAAGGAGTTATATGAGTTTGCACAGAGAAAGGATATAAGGTTTAGGGTTGACGGCAAGGAGACGGACTTTAACTTTTTAAAGGAAAGATTAAACGGAGATTTAGAAGTAAACAAGCTTCTTTTATCCGATAAGGAAAAGGAGTTTTTCCAGGATATACTATTAAAAACTGTTTCAAAGAAGGTAAGTGCTAAAATTCATCACTCAAGAAACTGGGTTAACAAGATGAATGAGATTATGCAGTCAATGAATACTTCAAGTACCTTTAAACTTACTTTAAAATGGGTTCCTAAAAGGGCAGAAAATGAGATGCAGCTTGATACTAAAAAGATAATAGATATATTGGAAAAGGAAGTTGCAGATGAAAGAGATATTGAAAATCTCTCTAAGCATTTTTCCTCAAGGGTAAAGGAAATAATAAGAAACAGCGAAGATTTAGGGGAAAGTAAAAATTATCATACTGTTATAAAGGAAATTTTGGACTATAGAAAGTGGTATGAGTTTAAACTTTATAGCAGCAAAGAGGGGGAAAAGGAGAAGGAGCTTACTAACAATGCCTTTTATCAGCTAAGCGGAGGGGAAAAGGCAATGGCTATGTATATACCTTTATTTACTGCAATCTATTCAAGATATGACATGGCAAAGATGGATTGCCCAAGGATTGTAGCCCTTGATGAGGCCTTTGCAGGAGTTGATGAAGAAAATATAAGGGACATGTTTAGAATATTAAAAGAGATGGAGCTTGATTATATTTTAAATTCTCAGGTTCTATGGGGAACTTATGATACTGTTGAAAACCTTGCTATTGCTAACATAGAAAGACCTGACAATTCAGATAATGTGTTGGTTATAAGGTATCTTTGGAATGGAAGGCAGTTACAATATGAAGCATAGGTGATTATTATGAGTTTAGAAAAAGAAATGGCACAGTTTTTAAAATCAAACAAAAAAAGATATCATAGATTTTTAGAAGCTTCAATGGAAAAATATAAATCTTTAGGGAGTATTGGAGGAAGCATATATTTAGATAAACTTAACGATGGGGAGAGAAGCCTTTTATGCAAAATTGACAGCAAATATATATCCTTAGATGAAGCAAAAATAACCGTTAAAAAGTTTTTATCAGTATTTAAAAATACGAAATATGCTGATGCTGATATTATTGAGGTTTTAAAAATATATTTTAACGAAGAATTAAAACCAAATAGAGAAATAAAAGAAGAAAAGCAAAGAGAAAAAGAGGAATTTTTCAATTTGTTATTAGATGAATTTAAAGGTACTAAAGCTTTTGATTGGCTAAGCTACTCCCTTTTTAATAAAACCTATGGATATAATATTTTAATAAAGCAGTATGAAAAGAATAAAGAGGATTTTAGAATCATGCTTGAAAATGTTTTAAAGGCAGTAAACTATCTAAATTACGATAAGAGCCCTAAAAGGCTTGCAATTTTTGCATCCTTTATAAGCAAAGACCCCCATTATTTTGATGAAGGAAAGGCAGCATTTACGCTTTTACTTTCAGCATTATCCTTTTTATCAAATATCATTGTTCCTGAAAACTCAGAAGAAAAAAGTGGCCTTTTATATAGCTTTGGTATTTTAAAGGATGAAATTTCAAACTTTACAGTATGTGCAAGCATTAAAGCTTTTACAATGGATGGGGAGCATATTGGAATAAAGGGATTTTGTGATATGGTTGAGCCTTTGCAGCTTAATCTTTGGAATTTATCAAATATAAAAGATATAATTTGCAAAGATAATATTTTATATGTATTTGAAAACCCAAGCGTTTTTAGTGAGGTTTTAGAAAGAACGAAAAGCATAAAGCCGAGCCTTCTTTGTACAAGCGGTCAGTTAAAGCTTGCCTCTTTAATATTTTTAGATAAGGCATCAGAAAACGTTGATAAAATATATTACTCAGGGGATATAGATCCAGAAGGAATATATATAGCATACAAACTAAAGCAAAGATATAAGGATAAATTAATTTACTGGAGATATGATAACAAGTCTTATAAAAAAATGAAATCAAAAATAAAGTTTGATGATAGAAGAAAAAAACAGATAGAGGGAATTGAAGATAAGGAATTAAAAAATTTGATTGATGAAGTTTTAAAAGAAGGCTGCTGCGGCTATCAGGAGCTTATAATAGATAAATATGTAGAGGATATTTTTGGTGATAGGGTATTTTAGGTGTCAGATACCAAAAATTGAGTAAACAATTGGACAACCATAAGGACGGTTAGTGTGAAAATGTTTCATTCCCATATTTGGATATATATGACAATATACAGTGTTAGATACCGGAGAAAGGAGGTATACCGCAAAAAAAAGTGCCACCCAGTTGACAAGTGACAAACTTTTACATTCCGTCGTTGTGGCTATTTTTTAATCATGCCCTGTTAGGGTGAAGAATTCCGTTTGCAAAAAAGGAAAAAAGTACAAGCTAAGAAACGGTTACTTATTTCATACACAATACCTTCAAAATTATAGGGACATGCATAAAATATTATTACTATTTAAACAGTAAGCAACTGCCCTTTATGCTCAGTCCCCCCTATACCCACTTATGCCAATTAGTAAGTAACCGTCCCTCCTGTATCCTTTATAATAATTAACCGTTATTCCTGTCACCTTTAATAAACCACAAATTTTTTCATGACGTCGTTATGGCTATTTTTAGTCATGACCTGTTAATTATTATTTTACAATTTATTTAGTATATTTTACGGAGGTTGATATTATGCCCCTTGAAATTATACGTGATGATATAACAAAGGTTAAGGCTGATGCAATTGTAAATGCAGCGAATCCATCCCTTCTTGGGGGAGGAGGAGTGGATGGAGCAATACATAAAGCCGCAGGTGTATAACCCAAAAAAACTCGTGTCACGAATAAAAAAGTCGTATCAAAAATAAAAAAGTTGTGTTAAGAATCATGGTGAAAATAGGGTGGAAAACCTTATTAAGTTTACAGGATTAAGGGGT
>NZ_FUYH01000010.1 GCF_900167605.1 Caloramator quimbayensis
AAAGTGAACATAGGCAGTTAAAGCAAAAAGATACCTGTCACTGTCAACAATAAGACTTTTAAATCTATCATGGAAAAGGTGACCTATTCTTTCATGCCTTTTGTTATAGTACATAGCGTACTTATAATTGATAAAGTGCATAATCTTCGATATGTCTGCACCGTTTGAATCTATAATAAAATGGGCGTGATTATCCATAAGACAGTATGAATACACCTTAAACTCGAAATGGTCCTGAGCTTTTTTAACGAAATCCATAAACTTTACTTTATCATCATCATCTTTAAAAAGAGGAGCTTCAACGATGCTTTTAACCATAACATGGAAAATTGAGTCATACGATTTTTGCCTTGCCAGTCTTGGCATGACAAACCACCTCCAACTTAAATTATATTTTTAGTATTATTTTGCCAAGTTAGAGGTGATTTTATTCATGTAATTGTAATGTTGGTAGTGAAAATAAGTAACCGTCCCTCCTAACTTTATAACCTTCTTTGACCTATAAGAATATATTTTTTGAAATTTTTGTATTTTTATATGTTTTTATAATATATTATGATATAATTTACTTGGAATATTTAAATTTAATTTTTTAATACGGGGTGGTAGCGTGAGCGAATATGAATCAAAATTAAAGAGTAGCGATGTGGATCTTTTATTTGAAGCCATCTTGACCCTCGAAAATATAGAAGACTGCTATAGATTCTTTGAGGATATATGCACTGTTAATGAAATAAAAGCTATGGCTCAAAGGCTTCATGTTGCTAAAATGCTGAGGGAAAGAAGGACATATATAGATATAGCTGATACTACAGGCGCAAGCACAGCGACCATCAGCAGAGTAAACAGATTCTATAACTATGGAAATGATGGATATAAAAGGGTGTTTGAAAGGTTAAAGAGCAAGGGGAAATTAAATTCTGACTAGGCAGCATTTATGTGCTGCCTTTTATGTTATAATAGCAGCATATAAGAAATAATGCTATAATCAATTTGTATATTAATTGGTAACTTGGGAGGAATAAAAGTGATAGATCTGAATTTACTAAATGAGCAGCAAAGAGAAGCGGTAGAAACTCTAAGCGGGCCTTTATTGATACTTGCAGGGGCAGGAAGCGGAAAAACAAGAGTTTTAACATACAGAATAGCAAATCTTATTGAAAATGGAGTTTACCCAGGGAACATACTTGCAATAACCTTTACAAACAAGGCAGCAGGAGAGATGAAGGAAAGGGTAGCTGATTTAGTTGGAGACGAAGCTAAAAGCATCTGGATAACAACTTTTCATTCTGCCTGTGTCAGGATACTAAGGCAAGATATTGAAAAGCTTGGGTACAGCAGGGATTTTGTAATATACGATACCTCTGATCAGGAAAAGATTATAAAGGATTGCTTAAAGGAACTCAATATAGATGAAAAAGCTTTCCCTCCAAAGGATGTCCTTTCAAAAATAGGTTCCTTTAAAGATGAGCTTATAGATGCGGATACATACTTTAGAAAACATGGTATGGATTTTAAGACAAGAAATATAGCAAACCTTTATAAGCTTTATCAAAACAAGCTTGAGAAGAGCAATGCCCTCGATTTTGATGATATTATAATGCTTACAGTTAAACTTTTTAAAGAAAATGATGATGTTTTAAGTTATTATAGAAGAAAATTTAGATATATTTTAGTTGATGAGTATCAGGATACAAATAGAGCACAGTATGAACTTATAAATATACTTGCAAAGGAGCATAGAAACCTTTGTGTAGTTGGAGATGATGATCAGTGCCTTTATTCATGGAGAGGAGCTAAAGTTGAGAACATACTCGACTTTGAAAAGGACTATCCTGATGTTAAGATAATAAAGCTTGAGCAAAACTACAGGTGTACCAAAAGAATACTCGATGCTGCAAATTATGTTATTCAAAACAACGAAAAAAGAAAAGCCAAGAGGCTCTGGACTGAGAACATGGAGGGGGATAACATAAAGTTTTATAAGGCAGAGAGTGGTGAGGATGAGGCACAATTTATTGTAAATGAGATATCAAAGCTTAAGAGTAATGGAAGGAACTTTAAGGATTTTGCCGTTTTGTACAGGACAAATGCAATGTCCCGTTCTCTTGAAGAGGCCTTTGTAAGATCATCTCTTCCTTATAGGGTAATAGGAGGATTGAAATTCTACGACAGAAAGGAAGTAAAGGACATATTAGCTTATCTAAAAGTTATAAACAATCCCCTCGACAGCATAAGCCTTGAGAGAATTATAAACGTTCCAAGAAGAGGAATAGGACAGTCTACAATAGATAAATTAAAGGAATATTCATCATCAAAGGATATGAGCCTTTATTATACTTTATTAGAGATAGATTCTATAGACGACCTTAATAAAAGGGCGCTAAACTCAATAGAAAAATTTATAAGCCAGATGAATTATTTTGTTATGTCAAAGGATTCAATGAAGGTGTCGGAGCTAATAGATGAGATATTGAATACAACAGGATATATTAAAGAGCTTGAAAAGGAAAACTTAAAGGAAAATCAGGACAGAATTGAAAACCTTAAGGAATTTAAATCTGCTGCAGTTGAGTTTGAACAGAGCAGCGAAGATAAAAGCCTTTCAGCTTTTCTTGAAAAGGTAGCTCTCGTATCCGATCAGGATCAGATAGAATCCGTTGATGCTGTTAACCTTATGACGCTTCATACTGCAAAGGGCCTTGAATTTAATGTTGTATTTATAGCAGGAATGGAGGAGGGAATATTCCCACATTTTTCAGCACAGGAAGATGATGAAGAGCTTGAAGAAGAGAGAAGACTTTGCTACGTTGGAATAACAAGGGCGAAGACAATACTTTATCTAACCTGTGCGAAGTATAGACTCCTTTATGGAAGGCAGATGTTTAACAGCGTATCGAGCTTTATTGAGGAAATACCAGAGAACCTGATAGATGATATAACTAAAAAGAATATTAGCTTTAATAGAAATTACGGCTATGAGGAAAATAGATTTTCAAAGTTTAGCGGAAATAGTTCAAGTTATCAAAAGTATGGAAGCCCTTTAAACATAACAAAACCTGAACCCCCAAATAAATCCTCAATTAAAAAGGTAATAGAATATACTGTTGGGTGCAGGGTAAAGCATGATAAGTTCGGAACAGGCATGGTAGTTGCAATAAAGGATGTATCATCGGACAAAATGATAACTGTAGCCTTTGACAAAACCGGAATTAAAAATCTTTTAGCATCTGTTGCGCCTCTTGAGAAGATATGATTAAATTTATGAGAATCTATTGATAAAACTTATATTTTGCTAAATCTTTTTTTCATTTAATATTTGTTATTTATGAATAGATTAACTATTCAATTATTGATATTCGCAAATCAAACCCATATAAAAGTAAAAAACGTATAAAAACATAAAATTAATTGTGTTTTCTGAATTAGCGAAATATGAGATAAAAACATAATAAAGCTCATATTTCGCTCAATGATTTTCACATTTATAATATTTAAAAAATCCATAATTATTCTAAAACAATTTTAATATAAAGGCAATTAATGCAAAAAAATTTTAATATAAAACTTAGATATATCAAGGCTTATTGAGAATAATTGCCGAATCCAAGTAAAATATATATGTATAAAGTTATAACTTTAATTACGATAAAAGTAATTCAGCAAAATATACTATAATTCTTAACAAAAATTCTTTCTAAGACGGCAGATAGGCAGTTAATGTTATTATCTCATGAACATGCCTAATAAGAGATGGAACATTATTTAAAAAGGTTATTATTTAAATGGAGGTTGCTATGGAGGACGTTAAAAAACAAATAGAAAGATTGAGAGAGGAATTAGAATATCACAACTATAGATACTATGTTTTGGATGATCCTGAAATATCAGATGCTGACTACGATAAAATGCTGAAGGAGCTTGAAAAGCTCGAAAAGCAGCATCCCGAGTTTTATGACGAAAATTCTCCTACTCAAAGGGTTGGAGGAGTGCCTTTAAAGGAATTCAATCAGGTGAGGCACAACGTACCTATGCTGAGTCTTCAGGATGTTTTCAGCTATGAAGAGTTAAGAGATTTTGACAGAAGGGTAAAGAGCGAACTTCCCGATGTAGAATATATTGTTGAACTTAAAATAGACGGACTTTCAGTATGCCTTAGTTATGATGAAGGACGATTAAAAAGAGCAGCAACGAGGGGGGATGGATTGATAGGTGAGGATGTTACTTTAAACGTTAGAACTATAAAAAGCGTCCCTCTAAAGATAAATTACAATTATCCTCTCGAGGTTAGAGGAGAGGTTTATATGCCAAGGGATGCCTTTGAAAAGCTTAATATAGAGAGGGAGGAATTAGAACAGCCTCTCTTTGCAAATCCAAGAAACGCAGCGGCAGGTTCTTTAAGACAGCTTGATTCAAATATAACTGCAAAAAGAAAGCTTGATATTTTTATATTCAATCTTCAAAGCATAGAGGGCAAAGAGCTTAAAACTCACTATGATGCCTTAGAGTTTTTAAACTCTATAGGTTTTAAGGTAAGCCCCAAAAGGATATTATGCAAAGATATAGATGAGGTTATTGAAAAAATTGAAGAGCTGTCGCAGATAAGGGGAGAACTTCCCTTTGACATAGACGGAATAGTTATTAAGGTTAATGATTTAAAGGACAGGGAAAAGCTCGGACAAACTTCTAAAACACCAAGATGGGCAGTTGCCTATAAGTTCCCAGCGGAAAAGAAGAAAACTAAGGTAAAAGATATAATAGTGCAGGTTGGAAGAACCGGTGCTATAACTCCAACGGCAATATTAGAGCCCGTAAGGATTGCAGGCTCTACGGTATCGAGAGCGACTCTGCATAATGAAGATTACATAAAGCAAAAGGACATAAGAATTGGGGACAGCGTTATAATTCAAAAGGCTGGAGAAATAATACCTGAAGTTGTTGAGGTTGTTATTGAGGATAGAAATGGCGATGAAAAGGTATTCAATATGCCTGAAAAATGTCCTGAGTGCGGAGGAGATGTTGTAAGGGAAGAAGGAGAGGCTGCGTTAAGATGTACAAACATATCATGCCCGGCTCAGCTAAAAAGAAGTATAATTCACTTTGCTTCAAGAGATGCTATGAACATTGAGGGCCTTGGACCGCAGATAATAAGCCTTCTTATGGATAATAACCTTATACATGATGCTGCAGATTTATATTATTTAAAATTTGATGATTTGGTAAACCTTGAGAGGATGGGTAAAAAATCTGCACAAAACCTTATAAATTCAATAGAAAAAAGCAAAGATAATGATATAGATAAATTTATATTTGGTCTTGGTATAAGGTATATTGGAAACAAAGGGGCTAAAAATCTTGCAAGAGCTTTTAAAAGTATAGATAATTTAATTAATGCTTCCTATGAAGAATTGATAGAAGTTGAAGAGATAGGGGATAAAATGGCAGAGAGCATAATAGCTTTCTTCCAAGAGGAGCACAATAAAAAACTCATTGAAAAGTTTAGACAATCAGGTATAAATTTTATTCTTAAAGATGCAAACAATAACGAAAATAAAATTTTTGAAAATCTTACCTTCGTTTTGACAGGAAGTCTTTCAAAATACAGCAGGAAGGATGCAGAAAGTATAATAGAGAGCCTTGGAGGCAAGGTCTCCTCAAGCGTATCAAAGAAAACGAGCTATGTTTTAGCTGGAGAGGATGCAGGAAGTAAGCTTAAAAAGGCACAGGAGCTTAACATAAAAATAATCTCTGAGGATGATTTTGAAGATATGATAAAAGGAGTTAATTAAAATGAAGATTCTTGATGTTTTAATGTGGATAATGTTTTTTATTTCCTTTGTTGTATCAATTATAACTATTGTTGTACTCTTTGGTATTTCCTATGGGGATCTTTTAAAACCATTTGCGACGATGCTGCCTATTGAAATAAGCCTGTCTTTAACGTTTTTCATATGGGGGCTTTGTAGCATTTACGGCTGTGATGTATCAGATAAAAACAGCAGCCCTAAAGTTTCAACGGCGCTGTTTGCACTCGGAGGAATACTTCTCATATTTGTGGTTTTTGGAATATATTGATAGAATAATGAATATTTTTATATTATAAATTTCAAAATTATATATTTTAAAAACAGGGATTAATATATAAATTGATATGTAATTTTTATATTTAATCGCTGTTTTATTTTTTTTAATTAATTCATATAATTTTATATGTGATTTTATAAAATGTTATTAAAACACGAGATTAAGCTGTAAAATCAAAACTTTAAGCAACAATTAACGACATAAAATTATAAAAATATTTTCTATAGAATTTATAAATATGACAATTAAGAGATTGAATTTTTATATATATAAATATAATAATGCAAACAAAAGTTATAAATTGTCGAAAAAATGAAGGTTAAAAATATAAAATTGCAATTGATTTTACAAATAAAAAAATATAGAATATTAATATTAAATTATTTTGCTTAATTTAAATCTAAAGGGGTGTTGAGGATGGTAAAGTATATAATCAAAAGGGTTATATCCTGTATTATAACCATGTGGGTAGTAGCCACAATAACATTTCTTTTAATGCATGCAGTGCCAGGGGGACCCTTTGATAGGGAAAAAAAGATACCTCCCGAGATAAAAAAACAGATAGAGGCAAGGTACAATTTAGACAAGCCTCTTTGGTGGCAGTATCAGGATTATTTTAAACATCTTTTAAAGGGAGATTTTGGACCTTCCTTCAGGTACATAGGAAGAAGCGTTAATGATTTAATAAAAGACGGCTTCCCAGTATCTGCACAACTTGGAGGGGTTTCGGTGCTTGTTTCACTTTTAATAGGCATACCCTTTGGAATCATATCAGCACTAAATCAGGGGAAGTGGCAGGATAATTTTGTTATGTTTCTCGCTACAATAGGTATTACAATTCCAAGCTTTGTACTTGCAACTCTTCTTTTATATTTTCTATCCTTTAAACTTGGACTTTTCCCGTCGATGAGATGGGGAACAGCAAAACATTATGTTCTTCCGGCAATAGCTCTTGCAGCAACACCAACAGCTTTTGTTTCAAGACTTACAAGGTCAAGCCTTCTTGATGTTATAAGGCAGGATTATGTTAGGACTGCAAAGGCAAAGGGAATTCCGGATAAAATCGTAGTATATAAACATGCTTTGAAAAACGCAGTTATACCAGTAATTACATATCTTGGACCATTAGTTGCGGGTATTTTAACGGGAAGTTTTGTAATAGAAAAGATTTTTACAATACCTGGAATGGGAAGACAGTTTGTTGAAAGCATAACAAATAGAGATTATACAACTATTCTTGGACTTACAATTTTTGATAGTTTCCTCCTCGTATCCTTTAATCTTTTAGTTGACATATTATATGTTGTATTTGATCCAAGAATAAAGCTTGATAACTAGGGGGTGAGGAAATGGATTTAAATCTTAAAAATATAGATAAAGAGCTGTTTGAGTATATTCCTTCTGATAATAAAGATTTAAATACAGTTGTACGTCCAAGTGAAACCTATTGGCAGGACGCATGGAGAAGGCTTAAGGAAAATAAAGTTGCAACCTTTTCTTTATTCGCTTTAATTCTTCTTATTCTTATTTCAATAATAGGTCCTTATCTCTCAAAATTCGATTATAGAACTAACGATATAAATTCATTAAATCTTTCGCCAAACTCAGAGCACTGGTTTGGAACTGATGAACTTGGAAGGGATCTTTATGTAAGGGTTTTATATGGTATGAGAATATCTTTATCTGTTGGAATAGTTTCAGCCCTTATAAACTTTGTAATTGGTGTAATATATGGAGGCATATCTGGGTATTACGGAGGGAATATAGATAATATAATGATGCGCTTTGTTGATGTGTTATACAGCGTTCCTACGGTTTTATATGTAATACTTCTTATGGTTGTTTTAGGTGAGGCAAGCCTATCTAACATATTCATAGCTCTTGGTATATCCTACTGGGTTGGAATGGCAAGGATAGTAAGAGGACAGGTTCTTGCATTAAAACAGCAGGAGTTTGTACTTGCAGCAAGGGCCCTCGGAGCTAAAAATTTCAGAATTATATTAAGACATCTTATTCCAAACAGCATGGGACCTATAATAGTAACTCTTATGATGTCTATACCGAGTGCAATATTTACTGAAGCATTTTTAAGTTTTATAGGTCTTGGAGTTTCAGCTCCTATGGCTTCCCTTGGAGTTTTGTGCAACGATGCAATTACAACCTACAGAACATATCCCTATCAGCTGTTTTTCCCATCCCTTGCTATATGCATTATAATGCTTGCATTTAATCTTTTTGGAGACGGATTAAGAGATGCTCTTGATCCTAAAATGAGAAAATAGGGGGCACGGTTATGGAAAAACTTTTAAAGGTAAATAATCTTCATACCTCTTTCTATACCCATGTTGGAGAGGTCATGGCTGTTAGGGGAATAACCTTCGATGTTGAAAAAGGGGAGGCAGTAGGACTTGTTGGGGAGTCGGGCTGTGGGAAAAGCGTTACTATGATGTCCCTATTAAGGATTTTAGCTGATACTGGGAAGGTAAAAGAAGGCAGTGCATTGTTTGAAGGAAGGGATCTTGTAAAAATATCGAATCAGGAGATGTTAAAAATCAGAGGAAATGAGATAAGCATGATTTTTCAAGACCCAATGACTTCTTTAAATCCTGTATTTACAATAGGAAATCAGCTTATGGAACCTCTTTTAAGGCATAAAAGAATGACAAAACACGATGCTAGAAAAAAAGCAGTGGAGCTGTTAAAGCTTGTTGGAATACCTGAGGCAGAAAAAAGGCTATCCCAATATCCCCATGAGTTTTCAGGGGGTATGAGGCAGAGGGTTATGATAGCAATGGCTCTAGCCTGTGATCCTAAACTTTTAATCGCTGATGAGCCGACTACAGCTCTTGATGTTACTATTCAGGCGCAGATACTCGATTTGATGAAGGAACTTAAAAATAAGATAAGCACATCTATTATTCTTATAACCCATGACCTTGGAGTTGTTGCAGACCTTTGCAGCAGGATAAACGTAATGTATGGAGGCAAAATTGTAGAGCAGGGAACAAAAAGAGATATATTCTACAATCCATCCCATGCTTATACCTTAGGACTTTTGGGCAGCGTTCCAAATCCCAAAACATTAATTAAAGAGAGGTTAAAGCCGATTGATGGACAGCCTCCGGATCTTTTAAAACCTCCTGAAGGATGCCCTTTTGCGCCAAGATGTAAATATGCAATGAGAATATGTGAAATTAAAATGCCTCCTTATTTTGAAATAAGCGAGGGGCATAGAGCAGCCTGCTATCTTAATCATCCGTATGCTCCAAAGGTTGAAGGTTTCAAAGGAAGGGGGAGAGAATGATGGAAGAGAAAAAAAGCCAATTTTTAATTGAGATTAAGAACTTGAAAAAATATTTTCCAGTAAAAAAAGGGATTTTTAAAACTTCATCAAGCTATGTTAAGGCAGTAGATGATGTTTCCTTTGAAATAAAAAAAGGAGAAACATTAGGGCTTGTTGGTGAGTCAGGATGCGGTAAGACTACCTGTGGAAGAACTATATTAAAGCTTTATGAGCCAACCTCAGGGAAGATAATATATGATGGAAAGGATATAACAAAGTTATCTGTAAATCAAATGCTTTCCTATAGGAGAAAGATGCAGATTATATTTCAAGACCCCTATGCATCCCTCGATGCAAGGATGACGGTTGGGGATATAGTAGGTGAGGCCATAGATATTCATAATTTGATGGGGAAAAAGGAAAGAAACGAGAGGGTTCAGTATCTTCTTCAAAGGGTTGGGCTAAACAGTGAACATGCAAATAGATATCCCCATGAATTTTCAGGGGGACAAAGACAGAGAATCGGTATTGCAAGGGCTCTTGCTGTACAGCCTGAATTTATTGTGTGTGATGAACCTATATCGGCTCTCGATGTTTCAATTCAGGCACAGGTTGTAAATATGCTTGAGGATCTTCAGGGAGATTTAGGGCTTACCTATCTTTTTATAGCCCATGACCTCTCTATGGTTAAACATATTTCAAACAGAGTAGGAGTTATGTATCTTGGAAAACTTGTTGAACTTGCAGCAAGCAATGAACTATATAAAAATCCGCAGCACCCCTATACACAGGCTCTTTTATCTGCAATACCTGTTCCTGATCCTGATATGGCAGAGGAGAGAAAGAGAATTATACTTGAGGGAGAGATACCATCTCCTATAGATCCTCCTGAAGGATGCAGGTTTAAGGGAAGGTGCAGATTTGCAAAGCCTATATGTTCAAAGGAAAATCCAGTCTTTAAGGATTTGGGCGGAGAACATTATGTGGCGTGTCATTTATTTGATTAAAAATTAATAAATATTATTAGGTGAACATCCAGTAAAATTACATATACTGGAAAATATAAAAAATAAGGGGGTTTATTATGAAAAGGAAAAAATTATTTATCTGCTTAACTGTCATCCTTACCATAGCTATGGTGGGGACACTGCTTGCCGGCTGTGGTAACAAGAGTGCATCAAGTGCTAATCAGACTCTTGTTTACAACCTTGGTACTGACTCGGAGACAATAGACCCTGCGTTAAACCAAGCAGTTGACGGAGCTACTGTTGTTGCAAATGCTTTTGAAGGCCTTACAAGAATAGGCGATGACAACAACGTTAAACCCGGAGTTGCTGAGAAGTGGGAAATAAGTCCGGACGGAACAGTTTACACGTTCTATCTTAGAAAGAATGCAAAGTGGTCCGATGGGAAACCGGTTACAGCAAAGGATTTTGAATTTGCTTGGAAGAGAGCCCTCGATCCAAAACTTGCAGCAGCCTATGCATTTTTCTTAACTGATAACATAAAGAATGCAGAGGAATACTACAATGGGAAGGCAAATTGGGAAGATGTTGGGATTAAAGTTAAGGATGATTATACTATAGAAGTTACATTAAAAGTTCCAACTGCATTCTTCCTGCAGCTTGTTGCAATGCCAATATACATGCCTTTAAGACAGGATGCTCTTGAAAAGGGCGGAGAACAGTGGACACAAAGCGGAGAAACATACATTGGAAACGGTCCATTTAAGATGGTAAAATGGACACACAATGACTCTATGGAATGGGTAAAGAATGAAAACTACTGGGATGCAAAGAACGTTAAGCTTTCAAAGATGACCTGGGTTATGGTAACTGAGGCTTCATCAGCTCTTCCATCCTGGGAAAAGGGAGAAATCGATATTATAGAATCAGTTCCTCCTGCAGAGGCTCCAAGACTTATTCAAGAAAAGAAGCTTCAGATAATACCAGAGCTTGGAACATATTACTTATATTTTAATACAAAGAAGGCTCCTTTAAATGATCCAAGAGTAAGAAAGGCATTAGCCTTAGCAATAAATAGACAATCTATAAAGGATGCAGTATTAAAAACAGGGCAGATAACAGCCTATGCACAGGTGCCCTTTGGAATTAAGGAAGCTGATGGGAAGTCAGACTTTAGAGAAAAAGGCGGAAATTTATTCCAAGAAGATGTAAATCTTGCAAAACAGCTTTTAGCTGAAGCAGGATTCCCAGATGGAAAGGGATTCCCAGAGATGACATATCTTTATAATACAAACGAATCTCATAAGAAGATTGCTGAAATGATACAGGATATGTGGAAGAACAATCTCGGTATTAATATTAAGCTTGCTAACCAAGAGTGGAAGGTATTCCAAAAGACAAGACAAAATGGAGATTTCGATATTGCAAGAGGCGGATGGATTGCTGACTATGTTGATCCTATGACATTCCTTGATATGTTTATGAGCGATAACGCATTTAATGATGGAAAATACACAAATGCACAGTATGATGCTCTTTTAAAAGAAGCAAAGACAGCAACAGATTTAGCAAAGAGAGACCAGCTAATGCATGATGCTGAAAAGATTATAATGGATGAAATGGGAGTTTGTCCAATATACTTCTATGTAAGCAATATGTGCGTACAGCCATGGATTAAGGGAGTATATAAGACTCCTCTTGCAACGGTATACTTTGATCATGCTTATGTAGATGAAAGTGCAAAGAAGTGATTTTAAGGCCCGCAAAATGCGGGCCTTATGTTTTTTAAAAGGTAGTAGCCGTTATTGCTGCACAGCCAATCATTTTCGCTTGTTAAGAAGCTCTAAGTCCTGCTTCCTTGAAAATTAAGAACTTTTGGAACTCACTCCGTTCAAACAGCCAAAAGTTCTAAAATTTTCTGCGTCAGCAGGACAAGAGCTTCTAAGACTCGCTTTATATTGGCCTTAGCAATAATAACGGCTTTGAATTTGCTAAAGTATGTTTTAAGGCCCGCAAAATGCGGGCCTTATGCTTTTTCAGGAGGAGCATCTGATATTTTCTCTCTTGGAGAAAAATACGCACAGTCGGTTCCATGACCCATTACGCTTTGGGTAATACTCACATGGTTTAAGGTGCACTTTCCGTTCTTTTCATGAACACAGTTTGCAGAACAGTTTATATTTGTCACCAAAATCCCCTCCTTAATTATAGTATTGAATTTTTGTGCTATTTTTATTTACAAAGGCAGATTTTCAATACTATAATTACTCTCTACATAATTCCCAAGGAGGGACAGTTACTTATTTAGCATACAACTTTAACAATTTTAAATTTTATTCTATGCTCTCAAAAAAATTACTTTCATTGCTGCCTATATCGTTGGTCAATATTGTATTTTCTATGGGACGGTTACTTATTTCAGATACAATTGTTGTATTGTTAATATCATCGGCTAAAGATATTATCTTGTTTTCCTCATCTCTAAAATTATCTATTACGCTGCCAAAATAATGAAGAAAAATATAGCTCGAGTAGAAGGAGTAGAAGCTATTAAACTGTCTTGATAAAGTAATTGAGGAAGGTGATTTTTTGCTTGATACTCTAAAGCTTTTTATAAACACAGGAGCTTTGCTTGAAGAGAATATATCAGGTAATTCAGTAATATCGAGATTGTATCCTTTAAGATTAAAATTTTTAAAAGAGGTACTCTGCATTATATTTGAATTTTCAATTGAAGATTTATAAAAATCAATTAAAATGTTTAAGGTGTCCCTGCTGCTGTCAATAGAATATATTAATAGGATGCATTTTAATATTTCGCATATGTCTCTTATAGAATAGCTTATTTTAGAATAATCACCATTAATAAAAAGACTATATATTGGATCATATAAATCTAAGAGGATATTATATGTTCTAAGGGCAGATTCTTTAAATATATCTATTTTTGTTTCAAGGTATCCTTCAATAAGAGCCGATACGGTTTTAAAATGTGTCCATATTGAAGTTATTGAGGTGTCTATACCTCCTCTTTCAACTTCACCGGTTATTTTTATTCTCGATTCGAGTTCAGCACAGAGCATAGCAACCAAGAGCCTGTATTTTTGTTTTTTCTCCGTATCATCATCTAAGTTTAAACATCTGACAAAGGATGAAACTGCAAGGCTTAATTCCTTTGATGATAATTCGAAGATTTCGTTGCAGTTGTTATATAAAAACTCAAATAGGTTGTCTGAATCGATTCTATATCTCTCCAAACCTGATAAAGTATTATCTTTACCATATTTTAAAGTTGCTTTATAAAGATATAAAAGAGCTTCGTACATGAAAATCTGTTCTATCAGTTTTGCTCCATTCTGAATAGGTTTAATTTTAATCTCACCTTCTGAATTTTTGGTCTTATCTTCAACGGATATAAAAAGACCATCTTCATTTCTCATATATGTTGTCGCAAAATTATAATAGTTTTGAGCAGTTAAAAGCATTAAATATGATAAAGGCGTATTTTTGTCCTCTAAAACTTCAATAGATTTAAGGAGGCTCAATATAGCAAATGCCTGAGAAGATGGAAGTATTGTTTTGTTAAAACTGTTAGGGCTCCACATGTATCTGCCTTTTCTATCTGTATCAGCAAAAGATAAAAGCGGCTTTCCTTTTTTATATGAACATCTAAGCAGCAATACATCTTCAAGTGACTCATCTTCTTTATCTGATTCAAAAGAAGGTAAAAATTTTTTTATATCCTTTTCATCGTATATTTGAAATATTCCGCAGCCAGAGTATAAAATTCCCCATTTTATATTATCCATGCTCATACAGCACAGTTTAAGGGAAGTGTTTAATAAATCAATGCTTTCCTGATGGCTTTCCAAAATTTACACCACCTATGATAATAATTCCTTATATTTATTTTATGTATAGTGGACATGCAAATTTACATAGGATTATAAATTTATTAGTTTGTCATGTTGTCGTTATACATGTATAATTATATTTGGAAATGGAGGTTTTAAAATGAAGTGTGGTAAACTTCCCAATGATGTGCTTGAGGACATAGTAATCTCGAGCATAAAGAAAAAAAATAAAGATATTTTTGTAGGTCCTAAGGTTGGAGAGGACTGTTCAATAGTAGACTTTGATAATGAAGTTTTAGTTTTAACTACGGATCCAGTAACTGCAGCACAAAATGATGCAGGGAAAATAGGAATACATATATGCTGCAACGATATTGCTTCTGCAGGGGTGAGCCCCTTAGGGGTTCTTGTTACGATACTTGCACCGCCAAGCAGTACAATAGATGATATAAAAAGAATAATGAATGAAATAAATGAAACCTGTGAAGAATTAAATATAGATGTTCTTGGAGGGCATACGGAGGTAACTGATGCTGTAAATAGGATAGTACTTTCAATAACTGCCATTGGAAAGAGCAGAGGTAAAAGATATGTTACAACTGGAGGAGCAAAAACTGGAGATGATGTTATAATTACAGGCAATGTTGCTGCTGAAGGTACTGCAATAATTGCAAAGGATTATTATGAAAAGTTAAAAGTAAAGATAAATGAAGAAATTCTTTTGAAAGCTCAAAACCTTATAAAGGATATAAGTGTTGTTAAAGCAGGACTTATTGCAGGAGAGTTTGGAGTAAATGCAATGCACGATGCTACAGAAGGAGGAGTGCTTGGGGCAATTTGGGAGGTTGCACAGAGCAGCGGAAAGGGAGTTTATGTTTATGAGGATAAAATAGCTATAAAAGAAGAGACTAAGATTATATGCGATACTTTAAATTTAGACCCTTTAAGGCTCATATCCAGCGGTTGCATGATAATTACCTGCAAAAATGGAGAGGAACTTATTAAAAGGTTGAATGAACATAAAATAGAAGCCTGCATCGCAGGGAAAATAACAGATGAAGAAAAAATAATTCTATCAAAGGGTGAAGAAAAGGAATTATCTCCTCCTGATTCAGATGAAATCTATAGGGTAAATATTTGATGATATAAATGCCTGAAAAAATAGAATTTTCGTAGAACATATAAATTTATTTAAAACTAATTCTATATAGTTTATAATCTTTAACACTTTTTAAAAGTGGAGAATAAAAACAATATGCATTATTAGATAAGTTATTATAAGAAATAATTAAAAGAATATTATGAAAAATATTTTTGCTTTTTCATAAATTAAGGAGGATACAAATGACAAGAATTGATGGAAGACAAAGCAATGAAATAAGACCATATAAAATTACAAGAAATTATATAATGCATGCTGAAGGTTCTGTGCTTGTTGAATCGGGGAATACCAAAGTTATATGTACTGCATCTATTGAAGATAAAGTTCCTCCATTTTTGAAGGGAACAGGGGAAGGATGGATAACCTGTGAGTATGGTATGATTCCAAGATCAACCCATGTAAGAAAGGTTAGGGAAGTAAGCAAGGGAAGAGTTGATGGAAGGACAGCAGAGATACAAAGAATAATAGGAAGAGCATTAAGGTCTGTTGTTGATTTAAAAGCAATAGGAGAGAGAACTATTTGGATAGACTGCGATGTTATACAGGCAGATGGCGGAACGAGGACTGCATCTATAACTGGAGCATTTGTAGCTCTTGTTGATGCTATAAATAAATTAGACAGCACTGCTAATTTTACTGTTTATCCTATAAAAAGCTATGTCGCAGCTGTAAGCGTTGGAATAGTGGACGATGAAGTTTTAACTGATCTTTGCTTTGAGGAGGATTCAAAGGCAAAGGTTGATATGAATGTTGTTATGACTGATAAGGGTCAGTTCGTTGAAATACAGGGAACGGGAGAAGACAGCCCTTTTAGCAGGGAAGAACTTGAAAAGTTAATTCAGTACGCACAGGAAGGAATACAAAATTTAATAGCAATACAAAGGGATTCTCTTGGCGATGGGGGTAAAAGGATAGGCACTGGAGGAGAAAATAATGAAGTTAGAGAAGATAATAATAGCCAGCAACAATAAGCACAAGGTAGATGAGATTAAAGATATTCTGAAGGGTTTTTGCAATGAAATTTTATCTTTGAAAGAAGCCGGCATAAACTGTGAAGTTGAAGAAAATGGAACAACCTTTGAAGAAAATGCCTACATAAAGGCAAAGGCTATAGTAGATTTAACAGGCCTTCCATGTATTGCAGATGATTCAGGTCTTGAGGTTGATGCTTTAAACGGTGCTCCTGGAGTGTATTCTGCAAGATTCTCTGGAGAGCATGGAAATTATAAGAAAAACAATGAAAAGCTATTATCCCTTTTAAAAGGGGTTCCAAGGGAAAAGAGAGGGGCGAGGTTTGTAACTGCTATTGCTCTTGTAACACCTGATGGAGATAAAATATTTGCAAGAGGAGAAATAAGAGGTATAATAACTGAGGAGGAAGTGGGCAGTAACGGATTTGGATATGATCCTCTGTTTTTGGTTTTAGGACTTAACAAAACCTTTGCTCAGCTAAGCTCACAGGAAAAAAACAGTATCAGCCACCGAGGAAGAGCTTTAAATGACTTAAAGGAAAAACTTGTTTCCATAGGATAGATAGGGGGAGGACTTAGTGCGTATTGGTGTAGTCAGCGATTCCCATGGAAATTTATATATGCTGGATAAAGCTATAAAAAGTATGGGAAATTTAGATTATATAATACATTTAGGAGATGAATACAGGGATATTATAAAAGTTAATGAAAAATATAAGCTGCCTATTGAATATGTAAGCGGCAACAATGACTTTGGAGCAGAAAGAATTCCAGAAAAAATCTTAAGTATTAGTGGGAAGAAAATATTTATAACTCATGGACATAGATATAATGTTTATTTTGGACTTGAAAGCCTTTATTTTAAAGCTCTTGAAACAGATGCAGAGCTTGTTTTATATGGTCATACTCATGTTCAGGATATAAAAAGCAAAGGTGATATAATTCTTTTAAATCCGGGTAGTGTATCAAGACCAAGGGACACAAAACCCGGATGTGCAGTAGTTGAGATAGACAATAGGGGCGATATTGATTTTAAGCTCATAAGGCTTGAGTATTAGTATCTATAAAGGCTTTTGATAATTGGTAATAAATTTTTTAAAAAAGGTATTGACGATTAACATAATATCCTGTATACTCTATATTGTCGCCGGAAGAAATGACTTAAAAAAAGGTTTCGGGGTGTAGCGCAGATGGGAGCGCGCGTGGTTTGGGACCATGAGGTCGCAGGTTCAATCCCTGTCACCCCGACCATTAAAAAAGTTGTTGACAAGGACGACGAAATATGTTATTATGTTTAAGCTTGAATATGCGGGTGTAACTCAATGGTAGAGTGCCAGCCTTCCAAGCTGGTAACGTGGGTTCGATTCCCATCACCCGCTCCACATATGCGCCCATAGCTCAGTTGGATAGAGCAACGGCCTTCTAAGCCGTGTGCCGGGGGTTCGAATCCCTCTGGGCGCACCAATAATGGTGGATATAGTTCAGTTGGCTAGAGCGCCAGATTGTGGCTCTGGAGGCCGTGGGTTCGAGCCCCACTATCCACCCCATATAAAACGTTGGGCAGTAGCCAAGTCGGTAAGGCACGGGACTTTGACTCCCGCATGCGTAGGTTCGAGTCCTGCCTGCCCAGCCATTCGAGCCACTAGCTCAGTCGGCAGAGCACATGACTTTTAATCATGGTGTCCGGGGTTCGATTCCCCGGTGGCTCACCAATTTAATATTAACATGCGGGCATGGCGGAATTGGCAGACGCACTAGACTTAGGATCTAGCGCCGCGTGCGTGGGGGTTCAAGTCCCTCTGCCCGCACCACTATTTAAATAAAAAATGCGCGGGAGTGGCTCAGTTGGTAGAGCGTCACCTTGCCAAGGTGAACGTCGCGGGTTCGAGTCCCGTCTTCCGCTCCAAATGTGCGGGTGTAACTCAATGGTAGAGTGCCAGCCTTCCAAGCTGGTAACGTGGGTTCGATTCCCATCACCCGCTCCATTTGCGCCCATAGCTCAGTTGGATAGAGCAACGGCCTTCTAAGCCGTGTGCCGGGGGTTCGAATCCCTCTGGGCGCACCATAATAAAGGCCAGAGAGGGCGCCCATAGCTCAGCTGGATAGAGTTGCAGACTTCGAATCTGAAGGTCGTAGGTTCGAATCCTACTGGGCGCGCCAGAAAAGTGAATGCGGGCCATTAGCTCAGTTGGTAGAGCACCTGACTCTTAATCAGGGTGTCCTGGGTTCGAGTCCCCGATGGCCCACCAAATAAATACGGGCTATTAGCTCAGTTGGTAGAGCACCTGACTCTTAATCAGGGTGTCCTGGGTTCGAGTCCCCGATAGCCCACCAAATAAGGATCATCGTAAGATGGTCCTTTTATTTTTGCCTTCTAAAATGATATAATAAATTAATCAAAGGAAATTTAAATCACAGGTATAATTAGGAGGAGATTAAATGTCCTATTTAAAGATTTTGCAGGACAGAATACAGCAGATATCAGAGGATTTGAGCTCAGCCCTAAGTATAGATGTAACGGTTGTAGATGAAAACTTTATAAGAATAGGCGGAACGGGGAAATATGCCTATGAAATAAACAAGTGCTGTCCAGAAAATTCTCTTTTTCATAGAGTACTTGAAACTGGGAATATGGAAATAAATATAGAGAATATAAAGGGTGATAAATGCAAAAACTGCTCAAGTTATAAAAGCTGCAAAGAAACAGGCAACATGGCATGCCCTATTAAAATAGACGATAATGTGGTTGGGGTAATTGGATTTATAGCCTTTGATATGAACCAGAGAAAACTTATGGAACAAAAGTATATTGAATACCAAAAGATGCTTAAAAGAGCTGCACTTATTATAGAAAATGAACTAATGAACATGAAGATTACAAACAGGCTGAATATTGAGATGGCTGAGATTAATGAGATAATAAATTCAATAAATAAAGGAATAATAATCATTAACTCAGAGGAGAAGATAACCCATATAAATTCAAAGGCAATTAAAATTCTTGGGATAAACTTCTCTAAGGATAGAATAATAGGTAAGAGTATAAAATCTATAGTTAATAATCTTGATATTGCAGATACCCAGAATAAGGAACTTATTGATACTTGGAATGTTACAGAAAAAAATGTAAAGGTTATATATCAAATAAAGGAACTTATGCTAAATAAACAGAAGATTTCAACACTTATTGGGTTTGATGAGATTAAAGAAATAATTAACATAGCCATGAATTATACTAAATCTGACAATATTGATTTTTCTTGTATAATTGGAAACAGCAAGAGCCTTACTAAAGTTGTTGAAAAGGCAAAAATTGCTGCTAAATCTGACTCCACTATACTTCTTCAAGGGGACAGCGGTACGGGGAAGGAACTTTTTGCAAGGGCTATACATGCTGAAAGCAGAAGAAAAAATGAAGCGTTTGTTGCAATAAATTGTGCCAGCATACCTGAAAATTTACTTGAATCGGAGCTTTTTGGCTATGAAAAGGGTGCTTTTACAGGAGCAAGTACTAAGGGACGAATTGGTAAATTTGAACTTGCTAATAATGGAACATTATTTCTTGATGAAATTGGAGATTTGCCTCTTCACCTTCAGCCAAAGCTTCTTCGAGTTTTACAGGATAGGGAGATAATAAAAGTTGGGGGCAACACCCCGATAAAAGTTGACGTTAGAATAATATGTGCAACCCATAGAAATTTAGAACAGCTTGTGAGGGAAAAGGGATTTAGGAAAGACTTATTTTACAGACTTAATGTAATTCCTCTTTATATACCTCCACTTAAGGATAGAGAAAATGATGTTCTGATATGCTCTGAATATATTTTAAATAAACTAAGCATAAAACTTGGAATAAGTAGGAAGTTTTTATCAAAGGAAGTTGAAGAAAAATTTAAAACATATGACTGGCCGGGAAATGTAAGGGAACTTGAAAATGTACTTGAGTATGCAGCAACGCTCTCATCAAGCAGTGAAATACGGCTGGAAGATTTACCTGAATATTTTTACGAAAAATCAATAGATAATATTGACTGTAAGGATGTTTTAGAATGTTCGCTTGATGAGAGTACAAAGGAGTATCAGAGAAAAATCTTAAAGTACTATATTGATAAATATGGAAATTCAACAAAAGGAAAAAAACAAATAGCAAAGGAGCTTGGTATAAGCCTTGCTACTTTATATAGAAAGCTTGATGATTTAGAACTTTAATTCTCAATATTAAGAAATATTTATCAAAGATGAGAAATTAAATATTACCCAAAAAGTATTGAACATTAAAAATTTAATGTAATGGTTATTAAATTTTAATTGTAATATAAGATTTTTATGCAGTTTTAATAAAAACATTTTCATATTCTCTCCTGTAATATTAAAAGGGAGTATTGGCACAGCATTTGCACTATATAAAGGCGAAGGGAGAGGATATTATGGATTTTAATAAAATAATAAAAGTATTAAATCAGCAGGTAAAACCTGCATTAGGCTGCACAGAGCCTGTTGCTGTTGGAATTGCAGTTGCAAGAGCTTATAAAGAGGTCAAGGGAGAAATTGAGAAAATAACTGTAAATCTTAGCCCTAACATATTTAAAAATGGTATGAGGGTTGGAATACCTGGTACAAGCCATAGCGGAATACCCTTTGCAATAGCCCTATCAGCTGTTTGTGGGGATTCCGATTTAGGACTTGAAGTTTTTAAGAATGTTACTTTAGAAGATGAAAGAAATGCAGAAAAACTTTTATGCAAGGGAGTAGTGGATATAGGAGTTGACGACTCAAAGGATAACTTTTATATTAATGCCCATGTAAAAACAGATAGAGGTTATGGAGTATGTATAATTCAAGGCTTTCATACTAATATAACCTTTGTTGAGGCAAACGGCAGCGTTATTTATAAAAAAGATTATGAAGATTGCAGCAGAAAAGAGGAACTGGAGAAAATAGGGAATTTAACTATAAATGAACTTATAGATATAATAGAAAACATCCCCTATGAAGATATAAAGTTTCTTCTTGAGGGTGAAAAAATTAATATGGAAATAGCGGCAAAAGGATTAGAAGAAGGAGTTGGCCTTGGCCTCGGGCGAGGAATTAAAAATCTGATAGAGAGCGGAATGATAAATAAGGACATAGCAAATACGGTAAGGTTTTATACAGCAGCAGCTTCCGATGCAAGAATGGCAGGTGTTAATATGCCTGTTATGAGCAGTGCAGGAAGCGGAAACCACGGAATTACGGCTATAATTCCTGCTTCCATTGTGTGCCGCTATTTAGGATATGACGATGAAAAACTCTCAAGAGCCCTTGCACTTAGTCATCTGATTACTGTTTATATTAAAGAATACACAGGAAGATTATCGCCGGTATGCGGCTGTGGTATTGCTGCAGGAGTTGGTGCCTGTGCTTCTGTTGCATGGCTTATAGGATGCGACGATAACCAAATTGCAGGAGCAATAAAGAATATGATAGGAAATCTTGCAGGACTTTTATGCGACGGTGCAAAGGGAGGATGTGCTTTTAAACTTTCAACTGCATCCTCAGAGGCAGTTATTCAGGCATATCTTGCTAAGAATAATGTTATAATATCTGACTACGATGGAATAGTATCAAAAGAAGCCGAAAATACAATTAAAAATCTTGGAAGATTATGCATTGAGGGTTTATCCGGAGTTGATAATAAAATTATAGAAATCATGCTAAGTGAGGCTTAGAACTTCTAAACGAGCTAAGAAGATTGCCTTAGCAGCATTAAGGGCTTTCCTTTAATATAAAATTAGTATTGTTTTTAAATACTTTAAATATAAGTATTAATATTTCATTAAAAGGAGGTTTATCCTCCTTTTTTTAATTTTAATATTGGGGTATAATAATTTATAGTATTATTTGGGAGGAGTAGATATGGGAAAGCCAAGTATATTCAGCAGCAAATATGAACAGCAGATGAAAAGAAGAAGAATCAATATAATACTTATAATACTCATCTTAATAAGTGCTGCTTATTTTGGAGGAAAATATTATTTGAATAAAAACAATATCAATATAAATATAAACATCTTTAAAAATAGGAAGACTACAGAGAAAAAAGCAGAGAATCAAAAGAGCAATGTTAATATAGACAATACAAAGAATACTGAAGTTCCCAATAAAAATACGAATACCTCATTAGAAAATGAAAAAATATTAAGTTATGAATATAAAACTGCCAATGGCTTAGTATTAAAAATAGATTATAAAGTAAAAGGTGATTTGAAGGAATTTTTAAAGTTAGAGGATGCATCATCTCAGACTTTCTATGATATTTCTGAAGATAAAAAATATATTATATTTGATGATATAACATCAAATGACATAATATTAGCTGATATTAATGGTAATTTTAAAAAGCTTACTAAGACGAACTATAAATCAACTTCAACCAATCAGACCTATGAAAAAGATAAGATACTTTCATCAAATCCTCAATATGTATGGTCAAGGAAGCCTCACTTTACTAAAGATGGAAGGATAGTTTATATATCGCAGCTGCCCTATTTTAGAAGACAGGGAGAATTTTATCTGTGGGTAGTTAAGTTTGATGGAAGCGGCCATAAAAAAGTTGGTCTCATAGGAAATGATTTAAACGGAATAACCTATGATGGATATGACTCGGAAGGCAATATTAGGATTAAGTCCCAAAATGCTATATATTATCTTAAAAAAGGGGCATATTCTTTAAGTAAATAAATATGCCCTGTCCTATTTTCTCCAAACATACAAAATAAGCGCAGATAATTCATATAATTATATAAAGAACTGCTCGGAGGAATATTTGATGTTAAGTAGTTATGACAGCTGCAGCATTAAGGAAAAGATATCTGTGTTTATTAATGACTACAAGATGTGTAATAGGACGATAGCTTCTATTATAGCAGGATTTTACAGATCCTATGGTTTTAGAAATGAGGGTACTGCATTATCTTTAGAAATAGTAAATTCTATTAAAGATGATACATTAAACTTAGAGGAAAGAAATGTACTTATTTGGAATTTATATATTCTATCAGATGAGAGTATAGATGATGAATTGTATGATAATGCCCAAAGGATGCTTGACAGGGCTGAAAAAAATTGGTCTCGTGATGTAATACTTGGAGATGATATTGGAGTATATCACGTTTCATGGATTGAACAGATTTGGCTTAAAAAGGCGGAGATATATCTTCTTATAGGAGATAGAGAAAATTTTGAAATAACAACTGATAGAATACTGAACAGCAGATTTGAACTTTTTAAGGATGCCCAAATAGAAACAGGTGAGAGCATAGTTTATGATAGATGTACTTACAGCTGCTTAGAGCTTATGGCAGTTGAAATGAGGAAAAGGGATGCAGCTTTAGCCAATAAAATAATAAAAAAAGCTGCACTTTATAAGGGCGGTTTTGGAATATATGATTTGGATGCTTTTAAAAAGGCACAAGAAATAGAGAGAAAAGGGATGCCATATAGGGCTTTTCAGATGTATTTGAAGGAATATTATAAACTTTTAGATAACCAGTATGATAATTTAAGATATGGTTATTGCGGAACATGTTCTTATTTTGAAGATTTTAAATGTAGTAGATATAATTTATATGTAAATCAAAACAAAGCGTGCTCAAAATATAAATCAAAGAAAAGTATAAATAAATAAATAAAAAAGGCAATCCCCATGGAACAATATGTAATTTTTATACGGCAGCACAGAAACAGGAACAAACAGGAGTAAAGAAGGGATTGCCTTTTAAACTAAGATAATATTTTGAACTTCGATTATTATGTTATCCATTATGAATAATTTTATACTATAAAAAAAGAATTTTTTAATAAAAAATACTGAGAATTTTTGGAGGAAATAAATGAAAGTTGGAATTTCTACTGCCTGTTTTTATCCTTCTGTAAATACAGAAGATACTCTAAAAATAATAAAGGATATTGGATTTGATTTATGTGAAGTATTTCTTGAAGCAGAATGTGAAACAGATTTTGATTTTTGTATGAATTTAAAGAATAAGGCAGATAATCTTGGAATAGAGATTTATTCGGTTCATGGATTTTCTGCAGCCTTTGAGCCTTATCTGTTTGATAAATATAGAAGAAGAAAGTTAGAGATGGAAAAAAGGTTCAGAGCTATGTGCAGTGCAGCACAGATATTTAATGCAAAGTGTTATGTATTCCATGGACTTAGAAAGACTAATGAAAAAATTGATTATGAGGAAATCTCAGAGAATATGGATTATTTATGCAGTATATCTGAAGAATATGGGATTAAAATTGCCTGGGAAAACGTTGCTTGGTGCAGAACAAGCGATCCATCCTTTATAAATGAAGTTTCAAGAAATATGAAAAATGATGTATATTATACATTGGATATTAAACAAGCTGTAAGAAGCGGAAAAAATCCTGTTGAATATTTGAATGTATATAATAACAAACTGATTAACGTTCATATTAATGATGCTGGATATGGAAACAGCTGCCTTCTTCCAGGAAAAGGGCAGATGGATTTGAAGGGAATAATACAACATGTCAGCAGCATTAATGAAGATATTCCTTTAATAATTGAGCTTTATAGAGAAAATTATGATACCTATGATGATCTTAAAAAAGCTAAAAAATATATTGAAGGATTGGAGGAAAAATAGTGAAAAGGTTTCTGCTTGTTTTATCTATAATATTCGTTGTATTGTTTTCTTCCTGCCTTGACAGCAATGATATTAACAACATTTCAGATTCTCCTTCTTCTCCTAAGGAGAACCAAAGAGGAGTTTTAACCATTTCTTTTATAGATGTTGACCAAGGTGATGCAATACTTATAAAAACGCCTAATGGAAAATTTGTGCTTGTAGATTCAGGATCACAGAATGAAAAGGAAAAATTTTTTAAATTTATATCAAGGCAGAATATAGAAATTTTTGATGCATTAATTGCAACACATCCCCATGAGGATCATATTGGAAATATGGATGAAATAGTTTCTAATTATAAAGTTTTAAATATATACATGCCAAAGGTAACATCTAATACAGCTACATTTCGCAGCCTTATGGAAGCCGTTAAGGATAAAAGTCTTAAAATAAAAAACGCATATAATGGTGTAAATTTTGATTTAGATGGAGTTAAGTTTGAATTTTTAGCTCCAAACAATTCAAGGTACGATGACCTTAATAATTATAGTGCAGTACTTAAAATTACCTATGCAAACAAATCATTTATGCTTATGGGTGATGCTGAAAAGTTATCAGAAGGAGAAATTCTAAAAAATAATGAAAATTTAAAAGCGGATGTAATTAAAATAGGACATCACGGCAGCAGTTCATCATCAGCTAAATCTTTTATAAGCGCTGTATCACCAAAATATGCAGTAATATCCTGCGGGAAGGATAATGATTATGGGCATCCCCACAGGGAAACTATAAAGCTTCTTAACGATTTTAAAGTAAATATTTTAAGAACTGATATGGATGGAACAATAATTTTTAGTACTGATGGAGAAAATATAAAAGTATTAACCAATAAATAGATTTCAAATGTTTAAATTATGTAGTAATAAGGGTATAATCAATATTAAATAAATATTTAATAACAAAAGTTATATTTAAAGCATATATTTTGATATAAAGCATCTTAAATCTGAAATAGTTAAGAATAATTTATTTCAATAAATGTCTAATACTTGAATATGTATTTTTACTATGGTATTATTACAATGTTGTATTGTATGAAATTAGAATTACTATTATATAATATGGGTTTTAAGGTAATACCCAGGGTTACGGATAGGAGGAAAATAAATGAATACAAAAGTAGAAAAATTAGAAAAGAACACGGTTAAATTGGAAATAACTGTTCCAGCTGAAAACTTTCAAGAAGCTTTAAAAAAATCATACAATAAAAACGTAGGTAAGTATAATATTCCTGGTTTTAGAAAAGGAAAGGCACCTATGGCAGTTATTGAAAAGTACTATGGAGTTGGTGTTTTCTATGAAGATGCTGTACAATTTGTATGCGATGAAACATATCCAAAGGCTATAGAAGAAAACGACATAACACCAGTAGATTATCCAGAAATAGATATAGTACAAATAGGTAAGGATACTGATTTTATATATACTGCAAAGGTTACTGTAAAACCAGAGGTTAAACTTTCAGAATATAAAGGTGTTGAAGCGAAGAAGGCAGAATATCCTGTAACTGAAGAGGATGTTGCTTCTCAGCTTAATTTAATGAGGGATAAGAATGCAAGAATTGTAACAAAGGAATCAGGAAAAGTAGAAAATAACGATATAGCAGTTATTGATTTTGAAGGTTTTATAGATGGAGTACCCTTTGAAGGCGGAAAGGGAGAAAACTATGAACTTACAATCGGTTCAGGAACTTTCATTCCAGGATTTGAAGAACAGCTTATAGGTGCTTCAAAGGGAGATACTGTTGATGTAAATGTTACTTTCCCAGAGGAATATCATGAAGAAACTCTTAAAGGCAAACCAGCTTTATTTAAGGTAACAATAAAGGAAATTAAATTTAAGGAACTTCCAGAGCTTGATGATGAATTTGCAAAGGATGTATCTGAATTCGATACTTTAGAAGAATTAAAGCAGGATATTAGAAAGAAACAGGAAGAAACTAACGCAAACAGAGCAAAAAGAGAATATGAAGATGAGGTTGTAAAGAAGGTTGTTGATGCATCAGAGGTTGAAATCCCTGATGTTATGGTTGAAAAAGAAATAGATTATATGATGAATGATCTTAATTATAGATTAAAATATCAAGGACTTGATATAAATCAATATGCTCAGCTTATGGGAACAACTGCTCAAGATATGAGAAAAGAATTTAAAGGAACTGCAGAGTACAGAGTTAAAAACAACCTTGTTCTTGAAGCAATCGCAAAGGCTGAAGGAATAAAGGCTGAGGATGAAGAAATTGAAAAGAGAGCCGAAGAAATAGCAAAATACTATGGAAGCAAAGACCTTGAAAAAATGAAGGAAGCTATATTAAAGACAGAAAAATCTATAATAGAAGAGGAAATTGTAAATAATAAGGTTATTGACTTTCTTGTTGAACATAGTAAAACTATAGAATAATTATTTAACTTTATTGGTAATTAGGGAGGGATTTTTATGAGTTTAGTGCCGATAGTTGTTGAGCAGACAAATAGAGGGGAGCGTTCATACGATATCTATTCAAGGTTATTAAAAGACAGAATTGTTTTCCTCGGTGATGAAGTTAATGATGTAACTGCAAGCCTTGTTGTAGCTCAGCTGTTATTCCTTGAAGCGGAGGATCCTGATAAGGATATATCATTATATATAAACAGTCCTGGAGGTTCTATTACTGCAGGAATGGCAATATATGACACGATGCAGTATATTAAATGCGATGTTTCAACTATCTGCATTGGTATGGCTGCATCTATGGGAGCTTTCCTTCTTGCTGCAGGTACAAAGGGCAAGAGGTTTGCCCTCCCAAACAGTGAAATAATGATACATCAGCCATTAGGTGGTGCAAGAGGTCAGGCAACAGATGTTGCAATACATGCCGAACATCTTCTTAGAATAAAGAAGAAGCTTAATGAAATATTAAGCGAAAGAACAGGGCAGCCTCTTGAAAAAATTGAAAGAGACACAGAAAGGGATAACTTTATGACTGCAGAGGAAGCAAAGGCGTATGGCTTAATCGACGAGATAATTATTAAGAAGAGTAAGTAAATTGAGGGGTGTAAAGATGCCAAAAATTGATGACAAGAAGCAGTTAAAATGTTCCTTCTGCGGTAAAACTCAGGATCAGGTCAGAAGGCTGATAGCTGGCCCAGGGGTATATATTTGTGATGAGTGTATAGAACTGTGTTCAGAAATAATTGAAGAAGAACTTGAAATAGATCAGGAACTTGATTTGACGGATCTTCCAAAGCCGAAGGAAATAAAGGATTTTCTTGATCAATATGTTATAGGTCAGCATCAGGCAAAGAAATCTCTTTCTGTTGCTGTTTACAACCACTATAAGAGGATAAACAATCCTAAACAAAAAAATGATGACGTTGAGCTTCAAAAGAGCAACATTCTCCTTCTTGGACCTACTGGTTCAGGAAAAACTCTTCTTGCTCAAACTCTTGCAAAGCTTTTAAACGTACCTTTTGCAATTGCAGATGCAACAACATTAACTGAGGCAGGGTATGTTGGGGAGGATGTTGAAAACATACTTTTAAAGCTTATACAAAACGCTGACTATGATATAGAAAGAGCAGAAAGAGGTATAGTTTATATCGATGAAATAGATAAAATAGCCAGAAAATCAGAAAATCCGTCTATAACGAGAGATGTTTCGGGCGAAGGAGTACAACAGGCACTTTTAAAGATTCTTGAAGGAACTGTTGCCAATGTTCCTCCACAGGGAGGACGTAAGCACCCCCATCAGGAGTTTTTACAGATAGACACTACAAATATACTGTTTATTTGCGGTGGAGCTTTTGATGGAATAGAGAAAATAATTGAAAAGAGAATGTATCAAAGTTCTATGGGATTTGGTGCTGATGTAAAGGGCAAACAGGATAAAGACATTGGGGAGATTTTAAAGAATATACTGCCTGAAGATCTTTTAAAATATGGAATGATACCAGAGTTTGTTGGAAGAGTGCCAATTGTTGTAACCCTTTCACAACTGGATAAAGAAGCTCTTATTAACATACTTACAGAACCTAAAAATGCTATTGCAAAACAATATAGGAAGCTTTTCGAAATGGATGGAGTAGAACTTGATTTTGAAAAAGAAGCTCTCGAGGCAATTGCTGATGAAGCTTTAAAGAGAAGGACAGGAGCAAGGGGTCTTAGAGCAATAATGGAAGAGCTAATGCTCGATGTTATGTATGAGATTCCGTCAAGAAACGATATAGAAAAGTGCCTTATAACAAAGGATACAGTCGTAAATAAGCAGCCTCCGACTATAATTATAGGAGAAGGCAATAGAAAAGGCGTAAAGAAACCTTCTAATGTTAAGAAAAAATTAAAGAGTGAAAGCGTTTCATAGTTAAAATAAAATTATTTTGAATTAGACTGAGCCTGCATACTGCAGCTGTTTTTAGATTAGGACTTTAACCTTCTGCAGTATGCGGGCTTTTATTTTATAAAAGTGTTTTCTATTATTTTTATATAGCCCCTTTTTTTTGAATATAATTCCAATCTTTGAGCATACTAAGATTGAAAAAAAAAGGAGGGGTTGTAATGTACGCTAGTCAGGTATTAGTAATTTTGAATTTAATCTTTACCGCCATAATTGGCATTTATTTTTATAACCTTTTAAAGGGACAGCAAAGCTCAAAGGTATACATAGAAAAGGAAAGCAAAAAAGAGCTTGATAAACTTGAAAAGATGCGAAGGATGGCCCTTACAGTACCGCTTTCTGAAAAAACAAGACCTGCATCCTTTGAGGAGATAATAGGTCAAGAGAGGGGAATTAAAGCATTGAAGGCAGCCCTATGCGGTCCTAATCCTCAGCATGTTATAGTTTATGGACCTCCAGGTGTTGGTAAAACTGCTGCGGCAAGGCTTGTACTCGAAGAAGCTAAGAAAAATCCTATATCGCCCTTTAAAAGTGAAGCTAAATTTGTTGAGGTGGATGCTACCACTGTAAGGTTTGATGATAGAGGAATTGCCGATCCTCTAATAGGTTCGGTACATGATCCTATATATCAAGGGGCAGGTCCCTTAGGAGTTGCAGGAATACCTCAGCCCAAGCCCGGAGCAGTTACAAAGGCCCATGGAGGAATACTTTTTCTCGATGAAATTGGAGAACTTCATCCAATTCAGATGAATAAGCTTTTAAAAGTTCTTGAGGATAGAAAAGTATTTTTAGACAGCGTATATTTCAGCTCAGAAGATCCTAACATTCCAACTCATATAAAAGATATATTTGAAAATGGGCTTCCAGCAGATTTCAGGCTTGTTGGTGCTACGACTAAAAATCCAGAAGATATCTCGCCTGCAATTCGTTCAAGATGCGTTGAAATTTTCTTTAGAGAATTAACAAACGATGAAATAGAGATAATTGCAAAAAATGGTGCTAAAAAAGGCGGATTTTCTATAGATGATAGTGCAGCCAAAATGGTTAGCCGCTATGCTACTAACGGAAGAGATGCGATTAACATAGTTCAGCTTGCAGGAGGCATAGCTATAAACGAGAATAGAAGAAATATAACAGTTGAAGATGTTGAGTGGGTAATAGAAAGCGGACATTATAATCCAAGACCAGAAAAGAAGATAGAACCACAACCTCAAATTGGATATGTAAACGGGCTTGCAGTTTATGGACCCAATATGGGTATGATTCTTGAAATTGAAGCTACCGCAATACCTCTTGAAAATTCAAATGGCAAAATAATGGTCACTGGTATCGTGGATGAGGAAGAAACGGGAACCTATGAGAAAAAATTTAGAAGAAAAAGTACATCAAGAGGTTCAGTAGATAATGTGCTTACAGTTATAAGAAAATATTTGAATGTGGATCCGAGAAAATATGATATACATATTAATTTTATAGGAGGAATACCTGTTGATGGCCCGTCAGCAGGAATAGCTATCACAACTGCAATTTATAGTGCTATTTCAGGGATTCCAGTTGACAACAGCATAGCTATGACTGGTGAAATCTCTATCAGGGGATATGTAAAACCAATAGGAGGTATTATGGCTAAAATTGAAGCTGCAAGAAAAGCAGGTGTAAAAAAAGTTATAATCCCCAATGAGAACTGGCAGGAAAGTTTTAAAGATATGGATATAGAGATTATCCCCGTTCTTAGGATTGAAGATGTTATAAATTTAGCTTTAATTAATAACAATAAGAAAACTATGATAACAAATATTAATGCCGAGTCAAGCATTGGAGTGCTTTCAGCACAGGGAATGGAACAAAAATTAAGCAGCTAAAGTGAATGCTGGCTGCAATTTTTTTTATTTAGTTGGAAAAATTCTCTTTATAATATATAATATTATAAGCTAACCTTAATATCTCTTTAGAGAGGAGATGAAATTATGGACGAAATTAAAAATAATATTTACCCTTTATTGCCTTTAAGAGGAATGACTATTTTCCCCCATATGGTACTTCATTTTGATGTTGGAAGAACAAAATCTATACTTGCCCTTGAAGAAGCTATGGTTAAGGATCAAATGATTTTTCTTGTAGCACAGAAGGATGTCAAGGAGGAAAATCCAAGAGAAGATGATATATATAGAATTGGATGTGTATCAAAGATAAAGCAGATATTAAAGCTCCCAGGAGACATGATAAGAGTATTAGTTGAGGGACTTTACAGAGCTGAAATTGAAGAGATTACTAAAGAAGAACCCTATTTTGAGTGTAGACTTTATATACATACCGAAAAGGAAAATGAAAAAACAGTAGAAGTTGAGGCACTAATGAGACAGGCTATTTCTCATTTTGAGGAATATGTAAATCAAAGCAATTCAATACCCGATGAAATATTATCAACCATAACTGACATTAAAGAACCTGGAAAACTTTCAGATGTTATAACATCCTATCTTATAATAAGCTTAGAACAAAGGCAGGAGCTTTTAGAGGCTGTAGATCCTGTATTAAGGCTTAAAAAATTAATTGAAATAATGTTTAGAGAAATTGATATATTAAAAATGGAAAAAAAGATAGGAATGAAGGTAAAACGTAAGATTGATAAGATGCAAAAGGAATATTATCTGAGAGAACAGCTAAAGGTAATTCAAGAGGAACTCGGAGACAGGGATAGTATTGAAGCTGAGGTTGAGGAATATAAAAATAAAATAAACAAAGCTAAGCTCCCTAAGGAAGCAAAGGATAAAGCTTTATATGAGCTTTCAAGATATGAAAAGCTTACAGTGGGATCTCCAGAAGGAGGAATAATAAGAACGTATCTTGACTGGCTTGTTGAGCTCCCTTGGGCAAAGGAAACTAAGGATATAGATGATATAGGGAAGGTTAGGGAAGTCCTTGAAAAGGAGCATTATGGTCTTGAAGATGTTAAGCAAAGAATACTTGAATATTTTGCTGTAAGAAAACTGAATAAGAGTATGAAGGGTCCAATACTTTGTCTTGTAGGCCCTCCAGGAGTTGGTAAAACTTCTATAGCACGTTCAATTGCTAATGCAATGAATAGAAAATTCGTAAGAATGTCCCTCGGAGGAGTAAGGGATGAGGCTGAAATAAGAGGCCACAGAAGGACCTATATAGGAGCTATTCCTGGAAGGATAATTTATAATATAAAGCTTGCAGGAACTAAAAATCCAGTTTTTCTTTTCGATGAAATAGATAAAATGAGTTCAGATTTTAGAGGAGATCCTGCTGATGCTCTTTTAGAAGTTCTCGATGCTGAACAAAACCACAGCTTTAGGGATCATTACCTCGAGATTCCCTTTGATTTGTCAAAGGTTCTTTTCATAACCACTGCAAACACAACCGATACTATACCAAGGCCTCTTTTAGACAGAATGGAAATCATTCAGATTTCAGGTTACACAGATGAGGAGAAATTTAATATCTGCACAAGATATCTAATACCAAGGCAGATAAAGGAAAACGGTCTTAAGGAAGATAATATATCATTAAGCGATAAGGCTGTAAAAGATGTTATAAGCTTTTATACAAGAGAATCAGGGGTTAGAAATCTCGAAAGAAAGATAGGCACGATTTGCAGGAAAGCAGCTATGGAAATAGTCGAGAACCCAAATAAAACTGTAAAAATAAATCAGAGCAATTTGCAAAAATATTTAGGAGTACCTCGCTATAAATATGAAGAAAAGGCTAAAAAAGATCAAATAGGAGTTGTTATGGGCCTTGCATGGACGGCATACGGAGGAGATACTCTTCCTGTTGAGGTAGTTCCTATGGCGGGAAATGGTAAACTCGAGCTTACAGGACAGCTTGGAGATGTTATGAAGGAATCTGCAAAAGCAGGATACAGCTATATACGTGCAAACGCCTCGAAATTTGGTATAGATGAGGAGTTCTATAAGAATACTGATATACATATACATGTTCCTGAGGGAGCAGTTCCAAAGGATGGACCATCTGCAGGGGTTACAATGGTAACTGCTATGGTATCAGCCCTTTCTAAAAAACCTGTAAGAAGTGATATAGCTATGACAGGGGAAATTACGCTTACAGGAAGGGTTCTTGCTATAGGTGGAGTTAAGGAAAAGTCTCTTTCGGCCTATAGAGCAGGTATTACAAATATAATACTTCCAGCAGAGAATAAGAAGGATATTGAAAAAATACCTGAAAACATAAAAAAGAAGATTAAATTTATATTTGCAGAAAGAATAGAAGAAGTATTAGATGCTGCATTAAAGGGTGAGGAAAAATGATTATTAAAAAAGCTGAACTTGCTGCCACAGCAGTGGCAGCATCTCAATACCCCAAAGAAGGATATCCAGAAGCAGCCTTTGTAGGAAGGTCTAATGTTGGGAAGTCATCCCTAATTAATTCCCTCTTAAATAGAAAATCCCTTGCAAGGATTAGCAGCGTACCGGGGAAAACGAGGACAATAAACTTTTATAACATTAATGATGAATATTACTTTGTTGATCTCCCAGGATACGGTTATGCTAAGGTTTCAAAGGAAGAAAAGAAAAAATGGGCAGGTATTATTGAAGGATATCTTTTTAATAGAAATGAGCTTAAGATTATATTTTTACTCGTTGATATCAGGCATGAACCAACTGAAGATGATAAGCTTATGCTCGAGTGGATAAAATCCAGCAATCATAAATTTGCAGTCATAGCAACAAAAAGCGATAAACTGTCAAAAAATCAGATGATAAAGAATATAAATATTATAAAAAAGTCTTTAATGCTAAGCGATGAAGATTTTTTAATACCTTTTTCTTCACAAACAAAACAAAATAGAGAAGAAATTTTAGATTTAATAGAGTCTATTAAATTATAATTATATGGGAGTTTTCCATGGGCAGGAATTTAAATTATATAGAAATCCTTAAAGCAGTTTCAATAGTAATTTTTCTTGCTCTTCCTCCATGGTTTGCCATGAGGAAGTATTTAAAAAATTATATAAGCAGAGCACTTCTTATTATCACTTTTATTGCGTATATTGCAGCTACAATTTTTACTCAAAATGTAATTCCTTTTATTGCTGTAATATTAACCTTTTATTTTGCGGTAAAAATGAAAGATAACGATGAAATGCTTTATTATTTAAGACCTCTTGAAAGCAAGAAAGAAGAAATTATATTGTATTCCTTTGCGTTTAAGTTTTTTACGATGATTATAAATATTTTTTTTGTCATGCTGCTTTATAAATTTGGAATAAAAGCTAAGGAACAGGATATATATAATATATTTCTAAAGTCAGGCTGGGGTCAAACCATACTCCTTGTTATTATGACAGTTGTTACTGCTCCAATAGTTGAAGAGTTTGTTTTCAGGCATATATTATACAGAGGATTTAAAAAGAAGATAGGAAATGTATTTTCTGCTATTTTAAGCAGCTTATTGTTTACGCTTTTACATTTTAACATTGCAGGTTCGATTTCATATTTTGCCGTAGGTATTTTTAACTGTTATCTATATGAAAAGTATGGATATAGGGCAGCGGTTATAAACCATTTTGTATTTAATTTCATTTCTGTGCTTATGATTATTCTTATGAAGGCTTTTAAGCTGCCTAACGTGGTATAGTAGAGCATAAATCTGCACAGCCAATCTTATTCGCTTGTTAAGAAGCTTTAAGCCTTGCTTCCTTGAAAATTAAGAACTTTTGGAACTCGCTGCGCTCAAACAACCAAAAGTTCTATTATTTTCTGCGTCATCAAGGCAAAAGCTTCTAAAACTTGCTTTATATTGTCTTTAGCAGATTTATGCTCTTAAAAATAATGGAAAAAGGTAATCAGACCATAAATCTGTACAGACAATCTTATTTAATGCATCAAGAAGTTTTAAGATAGGGCTTATATTTGTAAAAAGGCCCATGGATTGCTTAAATTAAGCAGTCTATGGGCTTTATATAAATTTGATTGTTTTTAGAACTTTAACGTTTCTTTTTAGGTGTAGCTTTATCAAGGACTCCCTTTAGCCTCAAAAAATTTATTATATCATCAATCATCTTGCACTTATCCTCAGGGAGGAAGGGTTTTAAGGAATTAAGAACCTCAACCCTTATATCTCCCTTTTTGTTTGACGGCATCGAAATATCTTGAGGATTAATACCCATGCTTTGAAGCATAGATGAAACCTGATTCATATCTACATTATTAAGCATTTCAGATATGGATTGAGGATTGCCTTTTGTTAGATTTTCCACAGATTGTTTTATATCGCTGCTATTTTTTCCTGTAAGATTAGAAAGCATTGAAGACAGCTGATTTATGTCAACGTTATTCAGCATTCCAAGCAGGGATGATAAGTCGAAATTCATAGGCAGATTTGGCATATTGTTTTGATTAGCATTTGGATATTGATTATACTGCTGATTTTGATTAGGACTTTCTTTTTTACTTTTATGATGATGTCCCATTATTTCACCCCTTTCAAAGGATAACATCGTTTTATTCTTCTTTGTTTTCAGTTTCTAAGTCTTCATTTTTATTTAATTTTTGAATAAGAAATAAAAGTGCAATGATTAATACTGTAAATAATATGTTGTCTTGCGAGTTTGAAGAATAGCTGTTAAAAAATCCAAAGGTGTTTTCGGCGCAATTATTATTTTGACAGCAATCCTTATTTAAAGATTCTGCTTTGATATTTTTTGAGTGTTTCTTATGTTTTTTTCTATTTTTATCCCATTCACAGCAGGGGCTATAATATGGACATGTACTATAGGTATTATTATTGAAACTGTATAGGGAAGAGATGATAAGTATCAATAAAATTATGTCTATATAGTTTTCATCAATATTAAAATTGCTTAATAAATCGCTGTAATTCATGCTATCCCTCTTAAAAGCTATAGATTCTAATAATAATGTATTCTAAATTCAAAAATCTGTTACAAAAAAATAAAGGAGGAATAAATCCTCCTTTATTTTTTAGCATCCTCCCATTATGCCTTTACCGCATCCGCAGTATACAAGAAGGAAGAGAGCAATTATAAAGAGTATGCCATTGTCTATTAATCCTCCAAAGAACCCGCCGTCGTCATCATCGTCATCGCAGTCATGGGATTTTTTCTTAGAAAATTGAAGTACTACAAGTATAAGGATGATTAGAGTCCATGGATTGCTGTAGTTGCATCCGCAGCCCATACCTCCACCGTATGATGGATATGAGTATACAGGCTGGCAGCAAGCATAATGTTTCTTTGACATTTTAAAATCCCCCTTTACTTCTTAAATAATATATTTTTAAAATATAATGTAGGGCTATTTGTAAGGGGAAAAATTCCCCTTACATTAGCAGTCGTATTTCATAAGGCCTTTGCCGCATCCGCAGTACATAAGAAGGAAGAGAGCGATTATAAAGAGTATGCCGTTGTCTATTAATCCTCCGCACCAGTCATGACCTTTCTTGTTTGAAAATTGGAGAACAACGAGTATCAGTATGATTAATGTCCATGGGTTGCTGTAGTTGCATCCGCAGCCCATGCCTCCACCGTATGATGGATATGAGCATGCAGGCTGGCAGCAAGAATAATGCTTCTTTGACATATAAAATCCTCCTTTACTTCTTAATGATATTATTTTTTTTAACTTCTCTATCTTTTATCATTAGTACTTTCCACAGCCGCAGTATACAAGAAGAAAAAGAGTTATTATAAAGAGTATGCCATTGTCTATTAAGCCTCCGAAGAAGCCCTCATCATCACAATCATGGTCTTTCTTATTAGAGAATTTTAATACTATTAATATAAGGATTATTAGGGGCCATATATTATTATAGTTACATCCGCATCCGGTTTGAGGATAGCAGCAATATTCATAATGTTTCTTTGACATATTGATACCTCCTTAAAAACATATAAATTTTAATATTTTTTACAGCTGCAGTTTATAAGAAGGAATAAAGTTATAATATAAAGGATGCTGTTATCTATTATCTGCTTATCTTTATGCCTGCCATTACTTCCAAATTGGAGAATTACTAAAATCAATATACACAGGCTGTAGATATTAAAACTTTCACCATAACATTCATACATATCCGAAGGCTTTTTATATTCACAGCAGCATCTTGTAAATCTATGTCTTCTTGACATTTTATCTCCTCACTTTCAATAAAATTTTAGTTAATCCTCATCGCGGGTATTTTGTGAACCAAGGAGAAGCAGTAGAGCAAGTATTAATATAATGAATAAAACATTTCCTCCAAGGCCGCTCTGAGATGAATACTTGTTAAAGAAACCGAATTGGTTACAGCCATCTGAGCCAGTTGATGCTCCTGCTACTCCTGGATTAAAATATACGAGGTTTCCTCCAGAAGGATTGCTACTAGAACCGCCAAGAGCAGGAATAACTAATAATAGCAGCAGGAGTATTAAAATAAAGTTATTTCCTTTTCCGAAGTTTTTTCCAAAGATATTATTAAAATCCATACTTACACCTCACTTTATTTTATATCTGTGAGCAATTTCAATTAGATTTAAGATTCTAAATTTCCATCCTGATGCAAAGTTTCTATATCATCGTTTATTTTTGAATTGTCTTCTTCATCTATAGTACTGAAGGTTTTTATAATATCATCGATTATAATCTGCTTATCATCAGGTAGAAAGTCCTTTAGGACATTTAATATTTTTATCCTTTCATCGTTTTGTCTTAATCTTAGATTTTCTGCATAGGGATTTATATTAAGGCTTGATATTAACTTTAAAAATTGATGTACTTCATTTTCCTTCATATATTTCACCCCATTTTGCACTATGTAATGGGGGGAATCCCCCACTTATTAATCATCGCAGCAGTCATGATGATCGGGCTTATTGCAGAAGCAGAGGAAGAAAAGTATTACTAAAATCCATATCCATAAATTGCTGCCAGATCCAAAGGTATTGCAGCTTCCAATTGCGCCAGGATTAAAGCATGGGCTGCAGGGATTAAACTGATTAGGCGGGCAGCATTTATAGTATCCACAGCATGAACGTGACATTATATTTCCCTCCTTAATAACGATAGATATTTATTAGTCACAGCAACAATCTTTATTATCTTTTTTATAGAAACAAAGTATGAATAATGCTATTAAAAGTATCCAGAAAAATGAATTTCCTCCGCCTTGAGGATAGTAGCAAGGGTTGCAGCAGCCGCATTTATCTGTACTTTCGGGGCTTACTCCTGAAGGTGAGAGGTTTGCAGGGTTAAAGCATCCAAAGTTAAAACCACATACACTTGTATTTCCGTAGCCGAATATAATTACAAGCACAAGTAAAACAACAATTATCGTGTTTGTATTTAAATTATCTTGATTTAAAAGGTTTCTAAAAGTATCCAAGTCTACAGCCCCCCTTCATTACCTATATTTTTTCTGTCGAATAATGTTAACTTTTCTAATAATAGTGTATGAACTTGGAGTAATAAGGTTACAAATTATTTTTATAAAATCGAAATTTGAAAAATAGAAAAAATAAATTATAAATAATTAAATTTATTGTACTATGTTGTACAAACTCCAATTTTGTGTAATAATCAAATTATATTGATATAGGGGTGGTGTAGATGAATAAAACTAAGAAACTTATATTTGATGCTTCTATAAAAGCTTTTTCAAGGAAGGGATTCCATAAATCAACAATGGATGAGATTGCTGAAATTGCAGGAGTTGCAAAGGGTACATTATACTACCATTTTAAAAGCAAAGAAGATATTTTTAAATTTATAATAGATGAAGGGATAAGGCTTATTGCAGACGAAGTAAGGGACAGGACTGAACATCTTTCTAATCCATTAGAAAAAATTGAGGCAATATGCAGGGTACAGCTTGAACTAATTACGGATTATTTTGAATTTTTTAAAACCATGTACAGCCAGATGTGGGGAGATGAAGAAAGACAGAATCAGCTAAGAGAAGCACTATCTAAGTATTTTAATGTTATAAGCGAGTATTTTAGAGAGGCCTCAAAGGAAGGATATATAGATAAAGAAAAAATCGACCTTATTCCCTATAACTTTTTTGGTATTATGTCATCGGTTATCGTTTACAGCCTTTTGCATAGCGATATTAAGGTATCAGAGATTTCAGATCTTTTCGTGGATATTGCAATGAACGGAATTGTACAAAGATAATAAAATTGAATTTATTGCATTTTATGATATAATGTAACAAAAAAAACCTGTTCCATTTTCTCGATTCTTTATGTATAATATAGTAGACAAGTTATTAAAAAGCCGAATGCATTATGCAGCGGGGGATAAACTTTGGGGTGAATCCTTTATGGTAGGGACTCTCTCTTCCCGAACCCGTCAACTAACCTCGTAGGCAAAAGAGAGGTGTTTATTATGAAAAAAAACTTACCAATCCTTCTTGGCATACTGTTTGGCTTGTTTTTAAGCACGCTGTCAGCATACAGCTTTGAAGAGAAAAGCTCATCAAAAACTGCTGCTATAAATAATAATTCAATTAAGGAAACGGTCAGTGAACCAGTTGCTATGACAAGGCTGACATATACAGCAAAAATAGCAGCAGAGAATCAAACAGCTGCCAAAGAGAGTACATCAGAGAATAAAAACGTATCTGCTAAAGCAAAGAGTACAGTTTCTAAAACAAAAACATCAACTACAAAGGTATCATCTAATAAATTAAAACCAGTTACTAAGGGAGAAGTTCTCGACTGGTGGAAATCTGCGAGGTATACCTTTAGAATAGGAGATGTAGCAAAGGTTACGGATATCAAGACCGGGAAAACATTTAAAATAAAAAGAACTATGGGTTCAAACCATGCAGATTGTGAGGCCTTAACAAGTAAGGATACACAGATTATAAAAAGCATATGGGGCGGTTTTACATGGGATGTTAGGCCTGTAATTATTAGTGTAAGAGGCAGGAACTTAGTAGCCTCTATGAGTGCTATGCCCCATGCCGGAGTGGATGCTGCACCAGCATATAAGGTAGTAAGCAACCGCTCAGGGGGATACAGCAGAGGAGAAAACCTTGATGTTGTTAAAAACAATGGAATGAACGGCCATTTTGACGTGCACTTTTTAAACAGCACGAGACATAAGGATGGAAAAGAAGATGCAAGACATCAGGCAGCAATAGCTTGGGCTGCTAAAAGAAAATAAAACAAATAAAAAAAGGCTGTAACTAAGTAATTAGTTTACAGTCTTTTTTGATAAAGAAACTTCTCTGAAAGCATTTTAAACTGATTATGAGAAGTTTATAAATTATTTGTATACAAGAAATGGATGCTCATCCTTGGGTTTGAAGGTTTTGCAGCTCGTTCCTTCGCTGCTGTTTGCGAATCCATCTCCTACAGGGTTTATGTCTACATGATTTGCTGTACAAAGATTGTTGCTGTTATAGACGCAGTTTGATACGGTACATTTTAAATTTTCAACCATCACAATACCTCCTTGAGTTTATTTTTCCGCTTTATTAAATTAATATTCAATTCGCGGATATTGAGAATATGTATAAAATATGTTAATATATGGTAGAGGTGTTGGGATGAACGGTATGCGTTTTATAGTTACCTATAACTGCAATTTTTCCTGCAGCAGCTGCAGATATAAGTGCGGACCGTATAAAAAGGGAGTTATGGATTCAAATATTTTTAGAAATAAAGCTCTTAAATTATATGAAGAAGGATATAAGGATTATCTTATAATAGAAGGAGGAGAACCCTTTCTGCATATTGGAACTATATATAAATATTTGAAAAAGATTAAAAACATAGACTCCAAAAAATATATTATAACAAATGGTTTTTGGGGTAAAATGGATACATATCTTTATTCTCTCAGTGATTTAAAAGAAATGGGCCTTTATGGAATAATAATTGAATATGACTATTTTCATTCCGCATTTATTGATATTTTAACTATAAAAAGTGCCATAGAAAAAGCGCTTTTAAACGGACTTAATATATCTGTAAGAGCAGCCTTTTTAACGAGGGATATAAGTGTTAAGGCAGATATTATAACCTTTGAGTATATAAAAGAAATAAGAAAAAATTATAAAAACATAGGATATATATTCGAAGATGCAAATTTTAAAAAGCAAAGTCTATTAATAAAACCCAAAAGTGCCATAAGAGAAAAGGTGATATTCTATAATGATTTTAAAGCATCTAAAAAGAGTGATGCAGCTATATGTAAATTGGACTCGTAATGTATACAAAATGGCTTAATGGATTAATGTATACAAATAGATGTTAATATAAAATTAAAATGTATACAAGTACTTTTGCATAATTATATTTATAAGAGCCAAAGGCTCTTTTTTTATTACCTTTTATTAGATAAATACAGAAAAAAGCAGCTCTTTAATATATAATCTGTCTATATCAGAAATGAATGAATATTTTGATGATATTTGGTATAAAGTTCAATTAGTTAAAAACATAATAATGATATAAAATAAAAGTGGATTAAGCCAATTATAAATTGGCTCAATGAGGTGGAATATGAATATCGTTATAGATAAGAAAAATGGGATACCAATTTATATTCAAATAAAAAATCAAATAATGGAAGAGATAAAAAATGGGAATCTTAAAATAGGAGATAAAATGCCTACAGAAAGGGAGCTTGCTAAAGCGATAAATACAAGCAGAAACACTGTAAGTGCTGCTTATAACCTTTTAGAGCAGGAAGGAGTTTTGACATCCTATCAGGGACGAGGAACTTTCGTTGCTGAGGAGGCTAAAACCTGGAAGCAGCATGATATTAAAGATAAACTTTTAAAGATAATAGATATAGCCCTTGAAGAGGCTCTCGAAATGGGAATAGATAGTCGCGAGTTTTTTGCAATAATCCAGGAAAGGATAAAGGAAAGGGAAGAATTTATAAAGAAAATTAATGCAGTATTTATTGAGTGTAATATAGAACAGGCAAAGGATTTTTCAAAACAGCTCTCGGAGGCAATAGATTTTAATGTTATTCCTATGACTATATCAGAACTTAACAATATGACAGATAAAACTAAAAAAATACTTGAGCAGACGCAGCTTATAATAACAACCTTTAACCATGTAAATGAAGTAAAAAATTTAACTTTAGATTTTAATAAGGATGTATTCGGAGTTGCAATAAATCCTTCCCTTGAAACTATAGTTAAAATAGCAAGATATCCAAAGGAAACAAAGTTTGGACTTGTATGCTTATCTAAGGAGTTCCATTTTAAGGTTGAAAATGCTTTAAAATCAGCAGGACTCGACAATATAATTATAAATGCAACGACAAGCAGGAGAATAGAGGACGTTCAATATATTATAGATACCTGTGATGTTCTTATAGTATCCCCAGGAAGAAAAAGCGAGGTGTTAAAGCTTTCAAAGGAAGAAAAGGAAGTTATAAGGTTTGATTATAACCTTGACCAGGATTCGGTTAAGGCTGTTATAGTAAAAATTATGGAAATCAAAAAAAATATATAAAGGGTATGAGGGAGGACTTTTTTATGAAAAAAACCATTGTACTTGGAGTTATAGGCGCTGACTGCCATGCAGTCGGCAACAAGATTTTAGAGCATGCCTTTACGCAGGCAGGATTTAATGTTATTAACATAGGAGTTTTAAGCCCTCAGGAGGATTTTATAAACGCTGCTATTGAAACAAACGCAGAGGCTATACTTGTGTCATCTCTTTATGGACATGGAGAGATAGATTGCAGAGGACTTCGTGAAAAATGTGATGAAGCAGGGCTTAAGGATATACTTCTTTATGTTGGAGGAAATCTTGTGGTTGGGAAGCAGGATTGGAATTCTGTTGAGCAAAGATTTAAGGATATGGGCTTTAACAGGGTATATCCTCCAGGAACTTCACCAGATACAGCAATTAATGATTTAAAGCATGACCTTGGAGTTGAATAATTGAGAGGTAGATAATATGGATGCCATACTTTTAATTGACTTTGGGAGTACCTATACAAAACTTACAGCAGTTGATATAGAAAATGAAGAGATTATAGGCACAGCAAAAGCTTTAACGACAGTAAATGAAGATATAATGATAGGATTTAATAATGCCTTTAAGATACTTAAGGATAATTTAAAAAAAGAAGATGTAAACTTTACTGATAAGCTTGCCTGCAGCAGTGCAGCAGGAGGACTTAAGATGATAGCAATAGGGCTTGTACCAGAACTTACTGCTGAGGCAGCGAAGAGGGCAGCCCTCGGCGCTGGTGCAAGAATACTTGGGGTATACAGCTATGAACTCTCAAAAAGTGAAATAGATGATATAAAATCTAAAAATCCCGATATAATACTTCTTGCAGGAGGGACCGATGGGGGAAACAAAGATTGTATAATACACAATGCAAATCTGTTAGCTAAAAATATAAAGAATGTCCCTGTTGTTGTTGCAGGGAACAAAAATAGCAGGGATGAAATCGAAGAAATATTTAAAGCAGAAGGAATTTACTATAAAGCTACTGAAAACGTAATGCCACGCCTTAATGTGATAAATGTTGAGCCTGCAAGGGAAGTAATAAGGGAAATATTCATGGAAAAAATAATTGAAGCAAAGGGTATGAAAAAGGCAGAGAGTTTTATAAATGGAATACTTATGCCAACGCCTGCAGCAGTACTTAAAGCTGCAAGAATACTCGCTGATGGTACTGATAAAGAAGAAGGAATAGGGGAACTTGTTGTAATCGATATAGGAGGCGCTACTACAGATGTACATTCTATTGCAAAGGGAGAACCCTCAAAGCCCGGAGTTACATTAAGAGGTCTTCAGGAGCCCTATGCTAAGCGTACTGTTGAAGGAGACCTTGGTATGAGGGTAAGCGCTGTATCATTATTTGAGGCAGCAGGTACAAGAAGGATTAAAAAATTTGTTCCTGATACTCCCTTTGATGTTGAGGAAAGATGCAGATTTCTCCAGAGAAACGTAAACATAGTGCCAAACTCAGCAGAAGAAGTTGAATTCGACGAAGCTCTTGGAATGGTTGCAACGGAAATGGCTATGGAAAGGCATGTTGGAGTTATAGAGAGCGTATATACTCCGATGGGTATTATATATTCACAGGTGGGAAAAGACCTTTTAAATGTAAAATACTTAATAGGAACAGGTGGTATATTAGTTCACAGCAGCAATCCTAAAAAGATTTTAAGTGCAGGACTTTTCAGTATGGAATCTCCAAACTATTTAAAGCCCCAAAGTCCGGATATTTTAATAGATAAAACCTATATACTTTCTGCGATGGGGCTTTTATCAGAAAAATATCCTGATAAGGCTATAAGAATTATGAAAAAGTATATGGTTAAAATGTAATGGGAGGAAAATGTTATGGAACTTAAAAATAAAAAATTGAGCAGGGATGAATTTCTTAAGATTAGAGAAGAAGTTTTAAATCAGTGGCCAACGGGAAGAGATGTTGATTTAGAAGAAGCTGCGCAGTATCTCAAGAGTGTTCCAGATTACAAAAATTTCTGTGTAAAACTTAAAAAAGCAAAGGATGAAGGAATAACTCTTGCCCAGCCAAGGGCTGGGGTTGCCCTTGTTGATGCCCACATCGAACTTTTAAAGTATCTTCAAAATGAGGGCGGTGCTGACCTTTTACCATCAACGATAGACAGTTATACGAGGCAGAACAGATACAGCGAGTGCGAAGTTGGGATTGAGGAGAGCAAAAAGGCAGGGCGTTCAATGCTCAATGGCTTTCCAGCTGTAAACTATGGCGTTAAAGAATGCAGAAGAGTTTACGAATCTTTAGAGCTTCCTCTTCAGGCAAGGCATGGGACACCCGATTCGAGACTTTTATCTGAAATAATACACGCATCAGGATGGACATCTAATGAAGGAGGAGGCATATCCTACAACATTCCCTATGCAAAAAGCGTAAGCGTTGAAAAATCCTTAACAGATTGGCAGTACTGCGACAGGCTTGTTGGAATATATGAAGAAATGGGAATTCATATAAACAGGGAGCCCTTTGGACCTTTGACAGGAACATTGGTGCCGCCGAGTATGTCCAATGCTGTTGCAATAATTGAAGGCCTTCTTGCAGCAGAGCAGGGAGTTAAAAACCTTACATTAGGTTACGGACAGTGCGGAAATTTAATTCAGGATGTTGCGGCAATTAGAGCTTTAGTTGAGCAGGCTGAAGAATATTTTAAAGAATATGGATATGATATAGAGCTTACAACAGTTTTCCATCAGTGGATGGGAGGATTCCCAGCAGATGAATCAAAGGCCTTTGGGGTAATATGTACAGGTTCAGCAGCAGCAGCTCTTGCAGGTGCTACAAAGGTTATAGTAAAAACTCCCCACGAAGCGGTTGGAATACCTACAAAGGAGGCAAATGCTGCAGGAATTAAGGCTACAAAGCAGACATTAAACCTTTTAAGAGGACAGAGACTTCCGCTTTCAAAGGAATTAAAGGATGAGATAGAGCTTATTAAGGCAGAAACTAAATGTATAATTGATGAAGTTTTAAAACTCGGCAAGGGAGATATTGCAGTTGGAACTGTAAAGGCTTTTGAAGCAGGAGTTTTAGATATTCCCTTTGCACCAAGCAGATACAATGCAGGAAAGATGCTTCCAGCGAGGGATAACAACGGAGCGGTTAGATATCTTGAATTTGGCAACGTCCCAATGAATAAAGAGATAAGAGATTATAATAGAAAGCTTCTTGAGGAAAGAGCAAAATATGAAGGAAGAGACGTCAGCTTCCAAATGGTTGTTGATGATATATTTGCAGTGGGCAGAGGCGTTCTTATAGGAAGGCCTGAAAAATAAAGGAGGATTTAAAATGAAAGTAGTAGATGTTTTATGCAGTGCAGGAAGAACAGGTTTTTTCTTCGATGACCAAAGGGCTATAAAAAAAGGAGCAGAGCATGATGGATTTACCTATGTAGGTGAGCCTGTTACAGAAGGATTTAAAAAAATCAGAGTTGCAGGTGAATCAATATCTGTTATGTTAATTCTCGAGGATGGGCAGGTTGCCTATGGAGATTGTGCAGCAGTTCAGTATTCAGGAGCAGGCGGAAGAGATCCACTATTCCTATCAAAGGATTTTATACCGATAATAGAAAAACATATAGCCCCAAAACTTATTGGAAGAGAGCTTGAAAACTTTAAAAGTATAGCAGAAGAAATCGATACTATGCTTGTTGATGGCAAAAGGCTTCATACAGCAATAAGATACGGTATTACCCAGGCAATACTTGATGGGGTTGCAAAGTCTAAGAAGCTTACAATGGCTGAGGTTATAAGGGATGAATACAATACAGGGGTTGAGCTTAAGGAAGTTCCAATATTTACTCAATCTGGAGACGATAGATATAATAATGTTGATAAGATGATTATAAAGGGCGCTGATGTACTTCCCCACGGTCTTATAAACAACGTAAAGGAGAAACTTGGAGAGAGAGGAGAACTTCTAAAGGAGTATGTTGTGTGGCTTAGGGATAGAATAATGCATCTTAGAACTTCAAAGGATTATAATCCTGTTTTACATATAGATGTGTATGGAACAATCGGAATAGCTTTTAATAATGATATTGAAAAGATGGCAGATTACCTTTCAGAGCTTGAAAAGGCAGCCCATCCGTTAAAGCTTAGAATAGAAGGACCAATGGATGTTGAAAACAGGGAAGGTCAGATGCTTGAACTTAAAAAGCTGAGAAATGCATTAAAGGATAGGAATATTGGGGTTGAAATAGTTGCAGATGAATGGTGCAACACATGGGAAGATATAAAATACTTTACTGATGAGCAGGCAGCTGACATGATACAGATTAAAACTCCTGATCTTGGAGGAGTAAATAATATAGTTGAAGCTATATTGTATTGTAAAAAACACGGCGTTGGTGCTTACTGCGGAGGAACCTGCAATGAAACAGACCGCTCAGCTCAGGTCTGCACGAATATAGCAATAGCCTGCGGCGCTGACCAGTGCCTTGCAAAGCCTGGTATGGGCGTTGATGAAGGATTTATGATAGTTTATAACGAGATGCAAAGAGTTTTAACTCTTGCAAAGAACAGAGAAAGAATAAACAAAGCTATTAAATAAGGTTTAAGCTGGGTATGTAATGAAAATTACATACCCATATGTTAATTACAAAGGAGAATGAATAATGGAAGAAAATAAAGATATAAGTCTTTCTGAGATGCTTGAGATGTCGAGAGTGTTATGGGAGAAGAATAAAGAAAGATGGTCGCCAATGGAGCCGCAGTACGGCAAGAATTTCATTTTATATATGATTGAAGAAATAGGAGAGGTAATACAGATTATTAAGAAAAAAGGCGAAGAGGAGATTATGCAAAGTCCTGAGGTAAGGGAAAGATTTATAGAAGAATTGTGCGATGTTATGATGTATTATTCTGATGTATTAAATAGATTTAAAATTACTCCCAATGAATTTGCTGAAAAATATTATGAAAAATTTAATAAAAACATGAAAAGAGATTACGAAAAACAGTATAAAGAAACAGTATAATTAAATTATTGGAGGGCGGCATGATGAAGGAAATACACGTTTCTAAGATAGTTGAAACTGTAAAAAAGCTCTGCATAGATGCAAATTATTATTTAAATGATGATATTAAAGATAGCCTCTTTAAAGCTAAGGAAAAAGAAACCTTTTCACTTGCACAGAATATACTCGATATAATACTTGAAAACGCTGATATTGCAAAAAATGAAAATATGCCTATGTGTCAGGATACAGGAATGGCTGTTGTATTTCTTGAAATAGGTCAGGATGTACATATTACAGGAGGAAGCCTTGAGGATGCTGTAAATGAAGGGGTAAGAGAGGGTTACAGTGAAGGATATTTAAGAAAATCTGTGGTAGGGGACCCTATAGAGAGAATAAATACAAAGGACAATACTCCAGCGATAATTCATTACAGTATAGTGCCTGGAGATAAACTAAAAATAACAGTTGCTCCAAAGGGTTTTGGAAGCGAAAACATGAGTCAGCTTAAGATGTTAAAGCCTGCTGATGGTATAGAAGGTGTTAAGGATTTTGTTTTAAAGGCTGTAAAGGAGGCAGGACCTAATCCATGCCCTCCAATAGTAGTCGGGATTGGAATAGGAGGAACCTTTGAAAAAGCAGCATTTCTTGCTAAAAAAGCTCTTTTAAGACCTGTAAATGTTAAAAACTCTAATCCTTATTACGCAAAGCTTGAAGAAGAACTTTTAGAGAAAATAAATTCCCTTGGGATAGGGCCTCAGGGCTTTGGAGGGAGGACTACGGCTCTTTCAGTCAATATTGAAACATATGCTACTCATATTGCAGGGCTTCCCGTTGCAGTTAATATAAACTGCCATGCTACAAGACATTCAGAAGCTGTTTTATAAGGAGGACTATTATATGAAAAAGAAGATTACAACACCCCTTACTGATGATGCAGTAAAGGAATTGAAGGCCGGAGATAGCGTACTTTTAACAGGATATATATATACTGCAAGGGATGCAGCTCATAAAAGGCTTGTTGAACTTTTGAAGGAAGGTAAAAATCTGCCTTTTGATATAAATGGTCAGGTTATTTATTATGTAGGACCAACACCAGCAAAAGAGGGGATGCCCATAGGTTCTGCAGGACCAACAACAAGCTACAGGATGGATCCTTATGCACCAAAGCTTTTGGAGATTGGACTTAAGGGAATGATAGGTAAGGGCTCAAGAAATGATGAGGTAATAAATGCTATTAAAAAATATAATGGTGTTTATTTTGCAGCAATAGGCGGTGCAGCAGCTCTTACTGCAAAATGCGTAAAATCATCAGAGCTTATAGCTTATGAGGATTTAGGAGCAGAGGCTATAAGAAGGCTTTATGTTGAGGATTTGCCATTAATTGTTGTTATAGACAGCGATGGAAATAACTATTATGAAATAGGACAAAGAGAATATCTAAATTCAACAAAATAAAATAAATAGATTATTGGTGCTCTGCTTTGTGGAGGTAAAAGGGAAAGCGGTGAAAATCCGCTACAGCCCCCGCTACTGTAATGGAGGACGAATCTAATATGCCACTGGCATTTGCTGGGAAGGTTAGAGGAGAATGATGCCTAAGTCAGGAAACCTGCCAATAATCTTAGAAAAATCTTTCGGAGGGAAGGATAATATGGAATTTCAAAATAAACTTTATAAAATCTTAAAGATAACTTTTGGAAGTTTTATTTATGCTGCTGCAATAAATATATTTATTGTTCCACATAGGCTTTTAAGCGGAGGAATAGCAGGTATATCTCTTATTATGCAGTATATAACATGCATACCATCTGGATATTGGGTTTTTATAATTAATTTACCCTTATTTATTATAGGATACAGGCTCATAAATAAGAAATTTATTTTATTAAGCTTTGTAGGGATGTTGTCTATGTCATTTTTTTTAATACTTACTAAAAATATTTCTTTTTTAGTAAGTATTGATGATTTAATTATATCAACGATATTCGGGGCCGTTATAAGCGGAATAGGTATGGGTATTATTTTCAAAGAAGGAGCATCTCAGGGTGGAACAGATATAATAGCCTTTATAATTAAAAAAAATAATGGAATAAAATTATCAACACTATATTTTATTTTAAATGGTGCGATTGTAATTTCTGAAATGTTTATTGTAAATATTAAACTTACTTTATATACAATTGTTGCTATGTATATAAAGGCAATTGTAATCGATAAGATAGTTAATTTATATAATAAAAAGAAAGTATTGATGATATTAACATCAAATGAAAAGGAAATATCGCTATGTGTTTCTAAGTGTATAGGCAAAGAAACCATTCTTCTTTATGGTGAAAATGCTTATATAGGTTCAGAAAGAAAAGTTATATATTGCATTGTTAATGAAAAAGAATTAGGTAGAATTAAGACTCTTATAGGGAATATAGACATTACAGCACAGATGTCTGTTTTAGAGGCTATTGACATTCAGGGTAAAGAATGGCTGTCTTTAGCTGTATAGTATTATAAAGTAGGTGATAAAATGGAGATTAAAAGGATTGCAAAATGCGGGACCTTTGAATCGAATGATATATATGTAATAGTCGAACCAAACAGCGATGGAGGTGTTGAGATAAATCTTGAGAGCATAGTTATGAAACAGTTTGGGGAACAGATAAAAAAGACTATTGATGAGACAGTAAAATCCTTTGGGATAAAAAGCATAAAAATAACCGCAAAGGACAGAGGGGCTCTTGACTATACAATAAAATCGAGGGTTGAAACTGCCATTAAAAGGGCGCTTTAGGGGGTGAGATTTTGAAATTAAGAAGGAGTATGCTATTTATTCCGGGAAATAATCCTGGGATGATACAAAACGCTGGGGTTCTTGGGGCAGACAGCATAATTCTCGATTTGGAGGATGCTGTTGCTGTAACCGAAAAGGATTCGGCGAGGATTCTTGTTAGAAATGCGATTAAAACTTTGGATTTTTATAACAGTGAGATAGTTGTAAGAATTAATCCTCTTTCAACGGATTTCGGATTTGAAGATATAAAGGAGATTGCAAAGGTAAAACCCCATGCCCTTTTGATTCCAAAGGCTACTGAGGAGGACATAAAGGCTTGTGATGATATTCTAAAAAGGATTGAAGAGTATGAGAGATTTGAGAATAACCATATAAAGCTTTTTCCTCTAATTGAAACTGCCTATGGCCTTGAAAACGTGTATAACATTATTAAAGCCTCAGATAGAGTTGAAGGAGTTCTCCTTGGGGCTGAGGATTTGACAGCAGACCTTGGAATTAAAAGGACGAGGGAAGGTGAGGAAATATTCTATGCAAGATGCAAGGTTGCATCAGCATGTAGGGCCTTTAGAGTAGATGCTATTGATACCCCCTTTACTGACCTTAATGATTATGATGGATTTGTGGAAGATATTAAAAAGGCAAAATCTATAGGTATGACGGGAAAGGCTGCTATAAATCCAAGGCAGATAGATACCATACATGACGTCTTTGCACCATCTAAGGAAGAAATAGAATATGCAAAAAGGGTTATGAAGGCTCAGGAGGATGCTAAAAGAGAGGGCAAAGGTGTTTTCTCTCTCGATGGTAAGATGGTTGATGCTCCAATAATTCAAAGGGCTGATACTATACTCGAAAAGGCTAAGCTGTCAGGACTTTTATAGGGGGTGATTAGATGATTAATGCGGCATTAAGAGAAATACCAGAATATATAAAAGGTTATGGAAAGGTAAAACCCTTCGAAGGTGCTTTTAAAAATATAAATAAGGCTCAAAAGGCTAATGTATCTTTAAATTGTAAATCCTCTAATGATGATAAAGTTGTATCTTCAATTGAAGAAGTATTAAAAAAATGCGGAATAAGGGATGGAATGACTTTATCCTTTCATCATCATTTAAGGAATGGGGATTATGTTCTTAATATGGTGATGGAAGAAGTTGCAAGGCTTGGAATAAAGGATATTAAAGTTGCTGCAAGTTCCATATTCCCCATTCATGAACCCCTTGTGGAACTAATTAAAAGCGGGGTTGTGACAGGGATTTATACAAATTATATGTCAGGTCCTGTTGCGCAGGCTGTATCCCTTGGATATTTAAAATATCCTGCAATAATGCACACACACGGTGGCAGGGCAAGGGCAATAGAATCAGGGGATTTGCACATAGATATTGCCTTTATTGCATCCCCAGCCTGTGATACCTACGGAAATATAAACGGTGTTGAAGGAAGGGCTGCATGCGGTTCCTTAGGCTATGCAATACCCGATGCTATGTATGCCGACAGGGTTGTGGCAATAACTGACAACCTTCTTCCTTATCCACTGTGCCCTATTGAGATTTCACAGGAGTATGTGGATTATATTGTAGCAGTTGAAGAAATCGGAGATCCTAAGGGAATAGTTTCAGGAACTACAAAGATTACAAAGGATCCTGTTGGTCTTAAAATAGCAAAACTTGCATCAAGCCTTATAGAAGAGAGCGGGCTTTTAAAAGATGGATTTTCCTTTCAAACAGGAGCAGGAGGAACTACCCTTGCTGTTGCAGCCTATGTTAAAGAGATAATGAAAAGAAAAAATATAAAGGGAAGTTTTGCAGCAGGCGGAATTACGGGATATATAGTTGAAATGCTTGAGGAGGGGCTTTTTACCTCTTTATTTGATGTTCAGTGCTTTGATTTAAAAGCCGTACAGTCTTACAGGGATAATAAAAATCATCAGGGGATGTCCGCATCTATGTACGGAAATCCCCACAATAAAGGTGCCGTTGTAAATATGCTCGATGTTATGATACTTGGTGCAACAGAGGTGGATACTGACTTTAATGTTAATGTTACAACAGGTTCTGATGGGTTTATTATGGGAGGTTCAGGAGGGCACAGCGATACAGCAGCAGGTGCTAAACTTTCCATAGTTACAACCCAGCTTATAAAGGGAAGGCTTCCTATAGTTGCAGACAGAGTAACTACAGTTACAACCCCAGGAGAGACAATAGATGCAATAGTTACTGAAAGAGGTATCGCTATAAATCCTAAAAGAAAGGATTTAATAGAAAAGCTTAAAGGGAGCAAACTTCCTATTATGAGCATTGAGGAACTTAAAAATTTAGCCGTAAAAATTACTGGTATTCCTCAAAGGTATGAAAACAATGGTAAGATTGTTGGAGTAGTAGAATACAGGGATGGTACCGTTATAGATGTTATAAGGCAGGTGCAGTAGATTATATGTACGATGTTTTAATAAGAAGGGCAGAGTATGAAGAATTTGATGATGTAAAAAGGCTTTTAGCTGATAATGATCTGACTCTTGAAGATGCAGAATATACTGCAATAGCCAAACTTAATGAGGATATTATTGGCACCTGCTCCTTTTCCGGAAAGATTATAAAATGCTTTGCCGTAAGGGAAGATTACAAGGGAGAAGGCTTATCTTTAAAACTTGTAACACATATAATTGATGAGATGTTTGAAAGAGGAATATATGAATATTTTGTTTTTACAAAACCTGAGAATATAAATATTTTTAAATCCATGGGCTTTAAGATTGTACATTCTGCTTATAAGGTTTGCCTTCTTGAAGGAGGAAAATCTGATATAAATAAAAGCATTGATGAAATGTTCAAAAAAAGCGGCTTAGGATATGAAAAAAAATCAGCCTTAGTTATGAATTGCAATCCCTTTACTTTAGGCCACAGATATATTATAGAAAAGGCATCAAAGGAAAGTGAAAGCGTTGTTGTATTTATCGTAAAGGAGGATAAATCCGTATTTCCCTTTGATATAAGATACAGCCTTGTTAAGGAAGGGGTTTCGGATTTAAAAAATGTAAAGGTAATTTCAGGCGGGGATTATATAATATCTTCTGCAACTTTTCCTTCTTATTTTATAAAGCAATTGGATGATAGAATCGATGCCTATACTAATCTTGATGCTCATATATTCGGGAAATATATAGCTCCTGTATTTAACATAGTGAAAAGGTATGTGGGCACAGAACCTTTTTGTAAAGTAACAGAGAAATATAATAATGCCCTTTTAAAAATTCTTCCAAGTTATAATGTTGAAGTAGAGCTCGTTGAAAGGATAAAAAATTCAGGAAATATAGTTAGCGCTTCCTTTGTAAGAAATCTTATAAAAAAAGGTGATTTTAATAGTATAAGAAATTTTATACCGGATGTAACCTTTAATTATTTAGTATCAGAAAAGGCAAAGGGTGTTATAGAGAGGATTGAAAATGAAAAATGAGAAGCTATGGGAGCTTATATTAACAGATAGAGAAAAAAGATATGATTTGATATGTGAGATAATTGAAAAATATAAAAAACCTGTACTGTGCGGCAAATTAAATTATGCAGGAGAAAATAAAAATAATGAATTGTCACAAAAGGCCTTTAAAGTTCTTTTAAATCTTTTAAAAGATAATTTTAAAGAATACATGCTTTATGAGAAAATTTTAGAAGGATATGATGGTAAAGCGGTTATAATGGCTTTGAATATTTCGCCTATTAATGCAAAAAAGCTTTCAATTTCTATTGAGGATAGTCATCCCTTAGGAAGAATTTTCGATATAGATATTTATGATTTAAACAAAGTTCCCTTAAGCAGGAGGGAGTTTGGCAGGAGCAGACCATGCATAATATGCACAGATGATGCGAGGGAGTGCATAGCTTTAAAAAAACACAGCTTCGAAGAAGTTATTAAAAAAACTGACAAAATTATAATAAACTATTTTAAAGGTGATAATGAAAATGCATAATTTTTATAGTTTTTCTCCTATATCAGCAAAAATTGCACAAAAAGCTCTTTGCAGTATGCTTTATGAGGTTAGCACAAGCCCCTCTCCGGGGCTTGTATCTCCTGTATCAAAGGGCTGCCATAACGATATGGATTATTTTACCTTTTTAATAAGCACATCCTCTATTGCCTACTATTTACCTTTATTTATAGAAATAGGTATTAAATGTGAAGATGATGTTTTAAAAAGTATAAGAGAAGTGGGAAAGCAAGCTGAAGAGGAAATGCTTAGGGAAACGGAAGGAGTTAACACCCAAAGGGGGCTTTTGTTTTTAATAGGAGTTTTATGTGGTGCTGCTGGAGTTTGCATTAAAAAATCCCTCGCCTTTAACAGATATAACCTATCGGAGCAGTGCTCCATAATCTGCAAAGATATAGTTAAAAATGAGCTTTTAAATATAGACAGAACAAAAAAGCTTACCAATGGAGAAAGACTGTATTTAGAATATAAAGTTACAGGAATAAGGGGAGAGGTTGAAAAGGGGCTTCCAACGGTTATTAATACTGCTCTCCCATCCCTTGAGGATGCTTTAAATTATGGGCTTAATATTAATGATGCCCTGAGCCATACCCTTATAAGTATAATGAGCTGTGTAGAGGATACTACTGTTATAAATAGATGCAAAATGCAAGGGATTTATACCATGAGAAACTTATCTAAAAAGGCATTAGAGCTTGGAGGAATGAAAAGCAAAGAAGGAAGAGAATTTGTAAAATATATGGAGGATGTTTTTGTAAAAGAAAATATAAGCCCCGGAGGTGCGGCAGATTTACTTGCAGCTGCACACTTTATATATCAGCTTGAAAATATGGAGGAATAGTATGAAGAAGCTTCTTGATGTTATAATTCAAAACAACAGGCACTATACTGAAGAGGGAAGCGTTGCAAGCTATATACCTGAACTTGAAAAAGCAGATAAAAACGCTTTAGGTATCTGCGTCGTAACTCTCGACGGAGAGGAATACTTTGCAGGGGATTATGAAACAAAATTTACTATACAGAGCATATCAAAGGTAATCTCGCTTATGCTTGCGCTTCTTGACAATGGAAGGGAATATGTTTTTTCTAAAGTTGGCATGGAACCAACAGCAGAGACCTTTAACTCAATAAGCAATCTTGAAACAAGGAACCCTCATAAACCTTTAAATCCAATGATTAATTCCGGTGCAATTGCAACGGTTTCAATGATTTCAGGACAGGATTCTAATGAGATGTTTGGAAGGATACTTAAATTTGCAAGAAAAATAACTGGGAATCCTTCTTTAAATCTAAATGAGGATGTATATCTGTCAGAAAAGGCAACAGGTCATAGAAACAGGTCTCTTGCTTATTTTATGAAAAGCACTAAAGTAATAGAGCAGGATGTAGAAGAGGTTTTAGATGTATATTTTAAGCAATGCTCTATAGAAGCAACCTGCAGGGATATTGCAAGAATAGGGGCAATGCTTGCAAACGATGGTATACTTCCATGGACGGGAGAGAGGGTTATACCAAGAAACGTTGCAAGGATTGTAAAGACAATAATGGTTACCTGCGGCATGTATGATGCTTCTGGAGAGTTTGCAGTAAACGTAGGAATACCTGCAAAAAGCGGGGTTGGAGGAGGCATATTAACAGCTGTTCCTAAAAGGATGGGTATAGGAGTTGTAGGTCCTTCCCTTGATAAAAAGGGAAATTCAATTGGGGGAGTAAAAGTATTAGAAGAGCTTTCAAGGGAGCTTGATCTTAGCATATTTTAAACAGCCTTTTTGATGTTTTATTCTGTAGTGGAATAAAACATCAAAATAATTATGTAAATAACAGATAGTGGCTATTGAATTTTTTTGAATTTGTATTATAATAATTTATGTAGTGCAGGTGTAACTCAATGGTAGAGTTCTGGCTTCCCAAGCCAGCTACGCGGGTTCGATTCCCGTCACCTGCTCCATTTTATTTTTTGAGCTTATTTTGCTTTTCATAATGTCCAATTTTTATAAATCATAAAATAAATTCTGAGAAGCCGCCAATGATGTATCCCTTACCATCAAGTCAAAAAACATATCATTTATAGAAAATACCTTAATTAATAAATATTTGTTAATTCCAATCGAATTTTGTTTATTTTTTGAATTGTACTTGAAATGTTAATAAAAAAATCATAAAATTATAGGTGAGATTGTTTAAATTTGGCTAAAGAGGTGCAAAGATGCGGCTTATAAGTTTGGAGAGAGCAAAGGCAGGGGATATCCTTGCACAGAGAATATTTGGAGTAGATGGATGCTTGCTGCTAAGAGAAGGTGTCGCTTTAAATAACAAATATATAAACAAGCTTATTGACTTAGGTATCGTATATGTCTATATTGAAGATGGGAATCTTGAAGATATAAAACCTTTAGATCCAGAGTTTCTTGAAGTGAAAACTGAGGCTATTAAATCCTTATCTAAGGTGTTTTCAAAGATTCAGCATACAGGTTCAGTTGACATAAAAAATACATTAAGCGCAATTACTGACATAGTTGAATATTTAATAGAGAACAAAGAAATCAATTCTACATACCTTCTTGAACTAAAAACCTTTGATAATTATACATATATTCATTCTTTAAATACATGTGTGCTTTCCCTTTTCTATGGAGTTCAAATGTCCTATTCAAAGCCTATGCTTATGGATTTGGGGGCAGGTGCGCTTTTGCATGATATTGGAAAGACAAAAATACCTGTTGAGATTATAAACAAAAACGGAAAACTTACTGATAACGAATATGATATAATGAAAACCCACCCAGAGCTTGGATATGAAATGGTAAAGAATATTGATTATATAAACGAGAGAGGAAAAACTATAGTACTTGAACACCATGAAAGGATAGACGGGAGGGGTTATCCCTTTGGACTCAAGGGAGATAAAATATCAAAATATGGGAGAATAGCCTGCATTAGTGATGTATATGATGCAATAGTAAGTGACAGGGTATATAGGAAGGGATTTGCAGCAAACGAAGCCTATGAATTTATACTTGCTAATGGCGGTACTTTTTTTGATATTGAGCTTGTTAATATATTTAGAAACAATTTTTCTCTCTATCCTTTAGGAGCATGCGTTAGGCTTTCTAATGGGATTGAGGGCTTTGTCGTTGGTCATAACAAGGGATTCCCTGATAGGCCTACAGTTAGAATTTTATATGATGAAAAGGGCAGGAAAATATCCCCCTACGAAATAAATCTTGTTGAAACAATAGATATTGGAATAGAAAGCTTGGTAATATAAATTAAAGGGCTTTTCGTTGTATTGTATGAAAAGCCCTTTATGATGACTTTATTTCATTTATAATTTCCTCAATAAAATCGTTTATCTGCATATCTTTAACTCCTGGTATGTAAAGGCCGTGTTTGTTAAAGGGAATAAGGTATTTTCGGCATTCTGCACTAAATACAGCTTCAGCAATAACAGGTGTTACTTCTCCAAGCATGCTGTTTGGGCATACGATTCCTATCGGTCCAATTATACAGTCAAGCTTTGCGTTTTTGCAGCAAAAGCATATTGCGTTTTCACCGCTTGCACCTTCGCTTGCACCTGATTTTACCATGTTTGCTGTTGCATAAGCGTTTGTACCTAAGGCGATTATTTCGATGCTGCCGTCTAAAGATTTTCTTATTCTTTCTATTATTGTCTTTCCAAGGCCTCCGCCTTGACCATCTATAACCGCAATTTTCATATAATCCTCCAAATCGTGTTTTATTAATTGTTTATAATTTAATTATAATTTCTTTATATTAGATTTTCAAACTTAAATAATAAAATAAAATCCGGATTATATTAATCCGGATATGGGGAATTAAATAACGTGAATATGTGCCAAAACATAGGCTAACATATTTTATATATTAAGTCAATAAATATAGCAAATATTAATAAATAATTTTTTAATTTAATTGTTAAATAATTTAAGAAATAAAAATTATTTATATAGAATATATTTTAAATAGAGCATTAATAGGAAGATTTATATGGATAAATTATTAATAATTGCACTTTTTACAGAGTCCATCTGGGAGACTATTAAACTAATAAAAAAGGAAAAGGGAATCAATACTGATAGAATAGGAGCTATAGTAGTAGGAATTTTAATATGCGTATTGGCAAAGGTAGATTTATTTAAGCTCTTTGGGGTTAATCTCAGTATAGAGTATTTAGGATATATTCTTACTGGATTTATTGTAAGCAGGGGTTCTAATTTTCTGCATGACCTTCTTGGAAGCGTGGATAGAATTTATCAAAATCAAAAAAACATATCTAAGTAAAATTTATATATATTGTAAGAATAATAAACAAAGGTTAAAATAATTTTGGAGGTGATATTACTATGATAAAACATATTGTTGCATGGAAACTTAAAGACGAAGCAGAAGGAAATAAGAAATGTGAAAATGCAAAAATAATTAAGGAAAGGCTCGAAGCATTAAGGAACATTATAACTGAAATTAAAAATATAGAAGTAGGGATTAACATCAATGATTCAAGTTCTGCCTATGATGTTGTTCTATATTCTGAATTTGAGACTCTAAATGATTTAGAGAAGTATCAAAAACATCCTGAACATGTTAAAATAGCTGAATTTATTGGAAAGATAAGAGAAGATAGAATAGTAGTTGATTATGAGGCTTAAAATAAAAAATAAGTCCTGTTATTTGTTTTTGACAGGGCTTATTTTTTTTCTGCTTTCAATTTTTTCAATAGATTCTTCAAGACATTGTTCTATGACTTCTTTAGATATAATAAATATCTGTTTCTTATACATAAATTCACCTCCTTACAAAAGTACTAACATTGATACTTATTATACCATTTTTAATATATTTAATATATTACAATTGTATAATAAAAACATTAAATAAATGTTAAAGTGAATTTAATTTTCTACATATATTACATTTTTTGCGCTTAATAAAGATTTTTGAATATTTACATATATTTTGTTCAAAAATCTGGATAATACAATGCTATAACCTTAAAAATGAGATTATTTTTAGATTGTTCAATTTGTATTAATCATTTTAGAGTAATAAAATATGAATTATGATTTTAGGAGGCGATGATTATGGATGTATCAATGGAAGAAGTAATAAAAAATATAATTCATATCGATAAAAATGCAGCTGAATTGAAGAGAAACTTCGATAAAGAAATTGAAGATAGGAAAAAAAAGGTTAAGGAAGAAATTGAAAGTTTAAAGTGTGAAATTGTAGACAAGGAACTTGAAAGGATTAAAAGGCAGCAGGAGAACGAAATAGAAGAAACATTAAAAAATACAAAGGTTATGAAGGAAGCAGCCTATAAAGACTGCGAAGAAATGAAAATAAAATTTCAGCTTCAAAAGGATAAGTTAATTCAAGATATTTTTAATCACATTTTTAATCAATCAGCTTAAAAGAGTTAAAGACAGGTGATTATATGAATAATGTTGTTAAGTTTTCAGCTGTAAATACAAAAATACAAAGCATGTCTGGAAAACTTCTTAAAGAAGAAGATTATAAAAAAATAATAGCTTTAAAATCAACGAGGGAAATAGCAGCTTATTTAAGAGACAATACATTTTATGGAGAATTTTTTAAAGATATTGATTTATCAGATATCCACAGGGATGAGCTTGAAAGGCATTTAAAACAAGGACTTATAAGCCATATGGATAAGCTTATACATTATTTTAACGGAAATTATAGGAGCTTTTTTAAATGCTTTTATATGAAATATGAGATATATGATTTGAAAAAGGCTGCAAGAATGATACACATTGATAAATCCTATTCAAATCTCAGGGAAAATTTAGTTTTTGCTGGTAAGTACAGGTATATAGATGTTGAAGCTATTATAAAGGCTAAAAGCATTGCAGAAATAATATATGCTCTAAAGGATACTGTATATGAGCCTTTTTTGAAAAACCTTATAGACGGAAATGAAAAGGAGAGCCTCTTTAGGTTTGAGATGGCTCTTGACAGGGCGTTTTTCAGCGTTATGGAGGAGAACGTTAAAAAACTTGATAAAAGAGATCAGAGTGCTTTTTTTGAACTTTATGGCAGCTACATCGATATGCTAAATCTTCAATGGATATATAGAGGTAAAAAATATTATAACCTTACTCCTGAAGAACTTTTTAACTATACTATAAACCGAGGCTTAAAATTTAATTATGTTAAAATAAAAGAATTCTGCTACTCCAATAATATACAAGATTTTATAAACAAAACAAAAGATACTCCTTATTCTTTTATGTTTAAAGAAAATGAAACACAGGAAATTTTTATGGAAAGAAGAATGAATAGATATATGTATTTTAAAACAAAATATGCAAAACAAAGATTTAAATTGGATTTATCTGTAGTTATAGCTTATATGGACTTAATAGAATTTGAAATAAAAGATATCATTTCAATGATAGAAAATGTAAGATACGGTATGAACTTTGAAGAAACAAAGAAATATTTAATTAAGGCTATATAACTGAGGTGATAATATGTTGCTTAAGAAAAAACAGGCAGTAAACATTGTTGGATATATGGATGATATCGATGGTGTGCTTAGAAATTTAATTAAAAATGAATATTTTGATTTAGCAGATGCTAATAAAGAATTAAAAGAAAGAATAAAGCTTCATTTAGATAATGTTAATGCGTCTGCAATAAACAGCCAAAGTAGCGGTTATGACCTCGATGATATTAAGCGAAAGCTTGATGCAATTATAAAGTTATTTGATTTAAAAAATAAAGAGTATAAAATGTCAGAAGATGAGGAGTATGAATTTAAAATTGAAGCTGAAAAAATAAATAAAATATATGATGAAGTTATTGAGAAACATAATGCTCTTCAAAAGATAAATAATGAGTATGAAGATTTAAAGAAACTTAATGATTATTTATTGAATTTAAAAGATACAGATAAAAAATTAAAAGAATTGATAAATATGAGATATATAAAACTAAAAGCTGGTAAACTAATAAAATATAACATGGATAAAATTAAAAAGAACTATGAAAATATTCCTGCAATTGTGTTTAAGATTTATGAAAATAAGAATGAAGCATTTATTTTGGTTTTAGTACCTGATGCTATGGAGATAGAAGTAAATAGAGCACTAAATTCGTTGAATTTTGAGGAATACAAGATTGATATATCATGCTGCAATGATGAATCGGATTATTTTAATGAGCTTAATAATAAAATGGAATCTTTAAAAACAAAAATAGAAAGTTTAGATAAAGAGCTGCTTAATATTAAAAAGAATTATACTAATGATATTATGAAATATAAAACACATCTTGATTTGGAATTGTATATTTCAAGATATAAATCAAATGTAGCGTGGATAAGCCAGTTCTTTTTTATAGCAGGGTATTTTCCTAAGAAGAAGAGAGAGATTATTGAAAAGCTGCTAAAACCATATAGCAGCAGGCTTATTATTGATTATTGTGATTTAAATTAAAGTTAAAAGCTTGGGGTGGTAAGATGGCTGTTGAAAAGATGGAAATGATTAATATAATAGGGCAGATGGATGAGGTTGATGATGTTGCTAAAAATATAATTTTATCTTCATCTGTTCATATGGTAAATGCTATAACTGAAATAAATCAAAATAACTTTCCAATACTAAAGGCTCAGGATAATGTAGATGCTCTCTTGGATTTTAATTATATTAAACAATATAACAGCCAAAAAAATCTGCAGGAAATTGAGCGTAAGGTGGAAGGCCTTTTAGATATTTTTGAGATTAAAAGAAGAGTAAAGTTTAAATATTTAAATGAGGAATACGATTTTAAGGAAGATATAAGAGAGATAAATGAGCTTTATGAAGTTGTAAGGGAAAAACATGAAAAAGTAAGCAGTTTATATGATGAAAGCAAAAATATAGAAAAACTTGAGCAGTATTTAAGATATTTAAGGCATATAAACGTTAATCTTGATGAAGTATTGGATATGAAGTATATAAAAATGAAGCTTGGAATAATTCCAAAGTATAATGTTGATAAACTGAAAAAGAATTATGAAAACATTTCAGCTATAGTTTTTAAAGTATTCAGTGACATAGATATGGCAGTTGTTATGGCTTTTGTGCCAAAGCCTGTTGAGATTGAAGTGGACAGGGTATTGATGTCATTAAATTTTGATGAAATAAATATAAATGTTAAGTTTAAAGGTACTCCATCAAACTGGATAGATATGTTAAGCCAAAGAAAAGAAGAAATAAAAAGAGAAATTCATTCCATACGAAGTGAGCTTTCAGAAATCAAAACTAAAAGCTTTAAAAAAATAGAGATGTATTATTCAAGATTGATTATGGAGTTTAAAATTGAAGAACTTAAAAACTATATTGCATGTACTAATGAATTCTTCTATTTAACAGGATGGGTTCCGTTTTTCAAAAAGAGAAATTTAATGAAAAGATTAGAGAAGAATCATAAAAACCTTATTGTAATATTTAAAGAAACTAAGGATTTAAGGGAAGGATTAAATCCTCCAACCTGCCTTAGAAATGGTTATCTTTTAACTCCTTTCCAATCTATTGTAAAGATGTATGGTATACCATCTTACAATGAACTTGATCCCACAGCCTTTGTTGGAATCAGCTATATGCTCCTGTTTGGGGCTATGTTTGGAGATGTAGGACAGGGCCTTGTTCTATTTTTAATAGGAGAGATTTTAAACCGGTTTAAAAGAAGGCCTAACCTTGGAGGAGTGCTTGCAAGGCTTGGTATAAGTTCTACGATTTTTGGATTTTTGTATGGAAGCGTATTTGGATATGAAGATATTATAAATGCATTGGTAGTAAGACCTATGGAAGATATAAATTTAATGCTTATTGCAGCAATTGTTCTTGGAATAGTGCTTCTATCAATTGGGTATCTTTATAACTTTATAAATTCCTATAAAAGAAGAGATGTTGAAAATGGAATATTCAGCAGAAATGGAGTTGTAGGATTATCCTTCTACTGGCTTATTTTGTATTATATTGCAGCAAAGGTTTTAGATAAAGAAACATTCCTTCCATCGGGAGTAATTACTATTATATTAATAATCCTTTTAATTGTAATGGTGCTAAAAGAGCCTCTGTCTAACTTGGTAAAGGGAGTGAGACCTTTATATAGTGAATCAGTTTCAGATTATTATATAGAGGGAGGCTTTGGAATACTTGAAACCCTTTTAAGCCTTTTAAGCAACACGTTATCTTTTATAAGGGTTGGTGCTTTTGCCATAAACCATGTAGGGCTTTTCATAGCCTTTGCAACTCTTGCAAAGATGATGGCAAATAATGTTGAAAGCGCTGCAACTATGGTGCTTGGAAATATAATCATAATTGGACTTGAAGGACTTATAGTGTTTATTCAAGGCTTAAGGCTTGAATACTATGAGCTTTTCAGCAAATATTTTTCAGGTACAGGTTATGAATATAATCCCTGCTGTATAACATCTTATTTGGATGATATTAAAAAAGGTATTTTAAGTAAAATAACAAAGAAACAAAGTACATTAGTTAGTATAGAATAGGAGGATGTAAAATGTATACATTTTTATTAATTGCAACATTAATAGTAATAGCAACTATAACAAAGGGAGTTATCGATTTTTATAATGGAAAAGAATCAAATAGAAAGAATGTTAAGAGAGCTCTAAGAATTAATCTTTGTTCGCTTTTACCAGTTTTAACCGGTATCATTGTAACTTCTATACCAAAGGTTGCCTATGCCGAAGGTGCTGTAAGTTCATCATCAGGACTTGGCTTTATAGCAGCAGCTCTTTCAACAGGGCTTGCAGCAGTTGGTGCTGGTATTGCCGTTGCAGCTGTTGGTTCCTCAGCTTTAGGTGCGGTATCTGAAGATCCTAAGATACTCGGTAAAACTCTAATATTTGTTGGCCTTGCAGAAGGTATAGCTATATATGGACTTATAATATCAATAATGATTCTTGGAAGATTATAGGATGTGATTTTATGAATATATATCTTATAAGCGACAACAGGGATACGCTTGTTGGAATGAGACTTGCAGGGATTAAAGGATTAATTACAAGTGATAAAAAAGAGGCTGAAAAGCTTCTCGACAGCCTTATAAAGGATAAAGATATTATGATTATAATAATTACAGAAAAATTGGCTGAGGCTATGAGAGATAAAATAAATAACATAAAACAAAAAATGAAACTTCCTTTGATTGTAGAAATACCAGATAGACATGGAAGTATTAAGGATGAAGATTATATAACAGGTTATGTAAGAGATTCTATAGGTATAAAGATTTGAGGTGATACTATGATAACTATTGAAGAGAAGTTGAACCTTTTTACCAAGCTCATATACGATAAGATTGAAAAGGAAAATGAAAGCCTTCTAAAAAAGTTTAATTTAGAATATGGCAATCTTTTAGATGAGAAGAAAAAGGAATTTCAAAAACAGGCTGAACAGCTGAGGAAAGAAAATGAAAAAGATATCGAGAAACAAAAACTTCAAATAATATCAAAGGCAAAAATAGAAGAGAAAAAGATAATACTTGAAAAAAGAAAAGAAATATTCGATGAAGTTTTAGATTCTCTTATAGTTTACTGCAAAAATTTCACAAATAATGATGAATATAAAGATATGCTCTTAAATGATTTGAATAAAGTTTTAAAAGAAATGGATTCAATAAATAATTTTGAAATTACAATTACTTATAAGGACTATAAAAGATATAAAGATGTTATATTAAATATGTTTAATGATAAGAATATTGAATTTAATGAAGATGATGACTTATTAGGCGGTTTCATAATAACTGATAAAGAAAAAAATATAAGAATAGATATGTCTATGAAAAACAGGATTTTAAATTCTAAGGAAATAATCGGTGAGAAGCTCTTTGAGGCATTACAGTAGGTGGTGATTATATGGATAAAATACAGGGTATTATAACATACATCAATGGGCCTGTTATTAAGGCTAAAAATATGGAAATGTTTAAAATGAGAGAAATGGTTACTGTAGGTGAAAAAAGGCTTATTGGTGAAATTATATCAATAGACGGGGATATTGGAACAGTTCAGGTCTATGAAGAAACCACCGGACTAAAAATAGGAGAGAAAATAGATTCCACAGGTAAGCCTCTATCTGTAAAATTAGGGCCTGGAATTATAGGAAATATTTTTGATGGAATACAAAGGCCTCTAAATTTTATATATGAAAAGTCCGGAGGATTTATAAGCGAAGGTATTGGTCTTGCATCTATAGATTTAACTAAAAAATGGGATGTTACAGTTTTAGTTAAGGAAGGAGATACTGTAAAGGAGGGAAGTGTTTTTGCAACTGTTAAGGAAACACCCCTTATAACTCATAAGTTGATGATTCCCCCGGGAATAAACGGGAAGATAGTTTATGCTGAAAAAAATGGTACCTATGATTTGGAAGAGGTTCTTTTAAAGATTGACGATGGCAAAACAGTGCATGATATAAAGATGTATCAGGAATGGCCGGTTAGAACTCCAAGACCTGTTAAAGAAAGAATGCCTATTGAAAAACCTCTTATAACAGGACAAAGAGTAATTGATACCTTTTTCCCAGTTGCAAAGGGAGGAACGGCTGCAATCCCAGGAGGATTTGGAACAGGAAAGACTATGACTCAGCATCAGCTTGCAAAGTGGAGCGATGCGGATATTATTGTCTATATAGGATGTGGAGAGAGAGGAAATGAGATGACAGAGGTTTTGGAGGATTTTCCAAAACTTATTGACCCTAATTCTAATCTTCCTCTTATGAATAGAACTATTCTTATTGCGAATACATCTAATATGCCTGTTGCAGCGAGAGAAGCATCTATTTATACAGGTATAACTATTGCAGAATATTTCAGAGATATGGGATATAACGTAGCTATAATGGCAGATTCCACATCAAGATGGGCGGAGGCTCTGCGTGAAATATCAGGACGTCTTGAAGAGATGCCTGCTGAGGAAGGTTATCCTGCATATCTTCCATCAAGACTTGCTGAATTTTATGAAAGGGCAGGATATGTTACAACTTTAGGAGATGATGAAGCATCGGTTACGATAATTGGTGCTGTATCACCGGCAGGAGGAGACTTTTCTGAGCCTGTAACTCAAAATACTAAAAGATTTGTAGGTGCATTTTTAGGTCTTGATAAAAAACTTGCTTATGCAAGACATTATCCAGCTATAAATTGGCTTTCAAGTTACAGCGGCTATTTAGCATCCCTTAATTCATGGTACAGGAATAATGTATCTGAGGATATGATGAATCTAAGGGGAGAGATGCTAAGGGTTCTTCAGGAGGAAAGCAAGCTCCTTGAAATAGTAAAGCTTGTTGGAGAGGATGTCCTTCCAGATGAGCAGAGGCTTATACTTGAAATTGCAAAACTTATAAAAATAGGCTATCTGCAGCAGAATGCCTATCATAAGGATGATACCTATGTGCCTCTTAATAAACAGTATAGAATGCTTAAAGTTATAAAACTCTTTTATGAGCATGCAAACGAGGTTATCAAAAAGGGAATACCGATTTCAAAGATAAAATCAAGTCAGCTGTATAATGATATATTAAAAATGAAGTATTCTATTCCAAATGATTATAAAGACGAATTTGATAATTTTGAAAATCAGATAATAACCTATTTTGATAGCCTTATTGAAGCATACGAGGGGTGATTTTATGAACATTATAAAGGAATACATGCAGCTTGATAAGATAGAAGGTCCTCTTATAGTTTTATCCGGCGTCGATAATGCTGCCTATGATGAAATAGTTGAGATAAAAACAAATAGTGGAACAAAGCATGGTAAGGTTGTTCAGCTCCATAACGATAAGGCGATAGTTCAAGTATTTGAAACAACCTCTGGAATGTCAGTTAAGGATGTATCAGTAAGATTTACAGGCAGTCCCCTTGAAATAAATTTATCAAAGGATATTTTAGGCAGAGTATTCAATGGAATTGGAGAACCTATTGACGATGGTGGGGAAATTTTCGGCGGAGTTAAGATGGATGTAAATGGACGTCCTATAAACCCTGTTGCAAGAAGATATCCAAGAAATTTCATACAGACAGGGATTTCTGCAATCGATGGTCTTACAACTTTGATTAGAGGACAGAAACTTCCTATATTTTCAGGAAACGGACTTCCTCATAATCAAATTGCAGCACAGATTGTAAGGCAGGCTAAAATATCGGAGGAAGAAGGACAGGACTTTGCAGTGGTTTTTGCTGCTATGGGTGTAAAGCATGATGATGCGCATTATTTTTTAAAAGCCTTTGAAGAGTCTGGAGTTTTGGAAAGAGTTGTTATGTTCTTAAATCTTGCTGATGACCCTGTTGTTGAAAGGATTATAACTCCGAGATGTGCACTGACAGCAGCGGAATATCTTGCTTTTAATCATAATATGCACATACTTGTTATTATGACAGATATTACAAGCTATTGTGAAGCGCTGAGAGAAATATCCTCAGCAAGGGAAGAAGTTCCAGGAAGAAAGGGATATCCTGGATATCTATATTCAGACCTTGCAAGCCTTTATGAGCGCGCTGGGATGATGGAAGACTCTTCAGGTTCAATAACACAAATACCTATATTGACAATGCCAAATGATGACATAACCCATCCAATACCGGATTTAACAGGATACATTACTGAAGGTCAGATAGTTTTAAGCAGGGAAATATTCCAAAGAAATATTTATCCTCCAATTAACATTCTGCCGTCACTTTCAAGACTTATGAAGGATGGAATAGGGGAAGGCTACACAAGGGATGACCATCCTGCAGTCTCAAGCCAAGTATTTTCTTCATATTCGAGAGTTCAGGAAGTTATTGCCCTATCTCAGGTTATAGGTGAGGATGAGCTTTCTGATATAGATAAAAAATATCTCGAATTTGGAAAAGCTTTTGAAGAAAAATTCTTAAAGCAGGATTTTGATGAAAACAGAAATATAAATGAAACCCTTGAGCTTGCGTGGGAAATACTATCCATACTTCCAAAGTCGGAGCTTGATAGAATAGATTCAAAGACTATAGATGCTCACTACAGGGGGTGATTGAATGGATATTAATGTCGCCCCAACCAAGTCAAACCTTATGAGTGCAAAGGCGACTCTCGAGTTTTCTAAAAAAGGTTATGAACTTTTAGATCAAAAGAGGAATGTGCTTATAAGGGAAATGATGAGTTTGATTGACAGAGCAAAAGAAATTCAGGAAAAGGTAAGTGTTACCTTTAAAGAAGCCTATGAGGCTTTAATGATGGCAAATCTTACAATGGGCATTGCTTCAGTTGAAGATATAGCAGATTCAACTATGGAGGACAGCAGGTTTGAGATTCTTTTCAAAAGCGTAATGGGTGTTGAAATTCCAAAGATTAAGTATGAGGAAAATGATATACAGCCAGTATATAGCTTTTATCAAACCAATGTATCTATAGATGTGGCTTTTAAAAAATTTCAAGAGATTAAATATCTTGTAATGGAGCTTGCTGAGGTTGAAAACTCTGTATATAAGCTTGCTGTAGAAATTAAAAAGACTCAAAAAAGAGCAAATGCCCTTGAAAATATACAGATACCCAAATATACAGAAATGGTAAAATATATACAGGATGCTCTCGAAGAGAAGGATAGAGAGGACTTCTTCAGACTTAAAGTAGTTAAAAAGAAAAGAATTAAGAAAAAGGCAAAGGCGCTGTAAGGAGCTTTTGCCTTTTTAACTTATATTTTGTACAAAACTTTTAAATTTAAATATTAAAATTTTTGTATTTAACATTTGTTAAATATGCTTCAATTAAATATAAAATGAAGTATTTATACTCGTAATCTCAGCCACATAAAGGTGAAAATTAGGATAGCTATTTTTTAATATATCTTTTATATGTGCTGTTAAATTCTGTCCAGCATCCTGTTCCGCAATCTCTTTGTATTATAAGATTAAATCCGTTTACCTCTGCGCTCATTTTGTCGGCATTGTGGAGAGCTATTGCTTCTATTGTCATTGGTACTACGGGGGAGCCCATCTCGAGGGTTCCATGATGGGATAATATACAATGCTTAAGCTCAAGCAAAAGCTCATCAGGAAAATTTTCTATCTCTTTTGCACTTTTACTTATAAGCTCTGTACCTAAATATATGTGACCAAGGAGTCTGCCGCTGTCTGTGTATTTATTTTCAGGAAAAGTGGAAAGTTCAAAAACCTTTCCTATATCGTGAAGAAGAGCGCTTGTTACGGCGATATCATAATTTATATAGCTATAAAGTTTGCAAAGGAAAATAACTGTTTTAGTAACCTCTATTGTATGCTCAGCAAGTCCTCCGATATATGCATGATGTATTTCAGACCCAGCTGCTTTTTTATAAAAATCTGAGCATACTTGGGATGAAGAAAATATATTATTCAATAGAAGTTTTAATTTTTCATTTTTTATTGTAGATATAATTTGCTTTATTTCTTTTTCAAGATTTAGTTCATCGAGAGCACTTGAAGGGGTTATTTCTTCTATTAAATTGATATCAGGAGAATCTATTTTAATTATTTTATCTATATGTATCTGAAGCATTCCTTTAAATTCTTTAACAGTTCCCCAGACATTAGCAAAGCATCCTGGAGTTATTTCTTTTGCAATCTCTTCATTGCTATTCCAAATCTTTGCATCATAATTTTTTATTCCATAACTTATCTGAAGATGGTAGTATTCCTTGCTATTCTGACTCATTTTTTTACAAATCTGTCTTACTATAAAAGGCTGGCCTTCAAGCCTATCATTTGGATTTAAATTCAGCATATTATCACCTCTTTAATATTATACAATTTTTACAAACTATGTACACATAAATAAAGAAATTAGTTAAAAATTTTTTACAATACTATTGTATTTTGAAAAGAAAGTAGTATAATATTAGTAGTATAAATGACTGGGTGTGGCGCAGATGGTAGCGCGCTTGAATGGGGTTCAAGAGGTCGCTGGTTCAAGTCCAGTCACCCAGACCAATAAAAGCCTGTAACATTGATGTTACAGGCTTTTTTGCACTGAAAAATTAATAAAGAGCTGTTTTGATGTATTATTTGTAATACTTATTAAACTGTCTGTAAAACATCTGTTTATATTCTATCAGCTACAAAAATTCATTATATTGAAAAATAAACAAAAAAATGTCGCAAAAAAGGTTATAGAAATGTTTGAATATATTTATAATCAGGAGTAAAATGGAAAATGCTGGTGAGTATTGACTACTGCAGCAAATATAATAATAGAAATTAGAACAAAGGGAGAAAATTGTCATGGAAAGCGCAGCAATTATACAAATTTTAATGAAATACCTGAAGGATAAAGAAAAAGTTGAATACGATGAATTGTTAAAATTTCTTCATAATAGTGAAGACTGCAGCATTAAAAAAAATAACATATCCCAAATTAACGACTGCATTTTCGATTTAATACTTGAGGGTATATTAAAAGTAGGTATTGTATATTCATATTATGGTTCGTCAAATCAATACTATATTGACAGGGATAAGTTAATGAGAAAAATAGGATCGAATAGTCTTTTGGCAAGTTAGCTTATTTATAGATTTGATGATATTTTATAATTTAGTTATATCTATATATTAAGAACAAACTCCTCATACAATTTATATATTATATTAGAAAAATAAGGAGGGGTTTGTATGCTTCCTATTAAAGTCATGCTTCTTACAAATAAAAATAGACCCAAAATAAAATTGAAAAAACTAAAAGGAATCGTTATTCATTGGACGGCAAATACAGGAAAGGGAGCTGATGCTTTAGCAAATAGAAATTATTTTAATTCAACGGATAGAGCAGCTTCAGCCCATTTCATAGTAGATGATCATCAGATAATTCAGTGTATTTTAGAAGATGAAGTAGCCTTTCATGTTGGAGCAAATAAATATAGGTCTGCAGGAGAGAAAATAAGAGAGGGAAGTTTTGGCCCTAATTATTTTCTCCTTGGTATTGAAATGTGCGTAAACAGCGATGGAAATTTTAATAAAACCTATGAAAACACTGTGGAACTTGCTGCATATCTTTTAAAAAAACATAAGCTTAGTATAAACGATTTATATAGACATTACGATATTACCGGAAAAGACTGTCCTAAGATGCTTATAGATGAAAATCAATGGCAGAAATTTAAAAATGATGTAAATAAGATATTAAATAATTACCCTAAGGATGAAGGCAGCACTAAACCTGTAGCTGCTGTAAAAGAAAAAATAGGAATAGTAACTGCGAGTATATTAAATTGTAGAGAACAGCCAACACTGAATTCAAAAATAAATGGAAAACTTATAAAGGGTACTAAGGTAAAGATTTATGATGTAAAAAACGGCTGGTATCTTGTAAACAATAAAATGCCCCAATGGGTTAGTAAAGAATATGTAAGTTTAATTTAGAAACCTGACTACAGGTTTCTATTTTTTATGCTGTTTTATGCTAACGATTGCACAAAATAACTTTAAATTTTAGCTTAAACAATTAATTTTGTGTTGAAAATTGGCTATTTAATATAGTTTGACAATTCAGAAAATGTGTTCTATAATTAAATTAATGCAAGCGATTGCACAAAGTGCTGTCGTAAAAAATCGTTTTTAAAAACAAGGGGGTTGTGTTAATGAAAAATACCAAAAAAGTTTTAACTTTGCTTTGTATTGTAGCATTGCTGACGGGTATTTTTGCAGCCTGCGGGAAAAAAGAGGCATCAAATCAAAATGATCAGCAGCAAGCTTCTCAGCCTGCGCCAGAGCAGAAAAAGGTTGAAATAGCCTTTTGGGAACAGGATGAAGCTAACGCAAGAAATACTCTTGATGCACTTATTTCAGAATTCCAAAGTCAAAATCCAAATATAACTGTAAAAAGAACACACTTTGAAACAGAAGATTTGAGAAAGAATTTTACTTCTGCTTCACTTGGGACAACCGGTCCAGATATTGTTTTAGGACCTAATGATAACCTTGGTGTATTTGTTCCAGGAAACCTCGTACAATCTGCAGAGGATGTTATGGGAGCAGATTTCTTTAAAAACTTTGATTCTGTAGCTCTTGAAGCTGCAAAATACTATGGAAAACAGTACATGATTCCTGATAGAAATGGTAATGAGCTTTGTCTTCTTTATAATAAGAAGTTAGTTTTAGAAGCTCCAAAGACTTTTGAAGAATTAATGGATATTTCAAAGAAGCTTCAAAGCGAAAAGAAGGTACAATATGGACTTGCGTTCAATAAAGTTGAGCCTTTCTTTACAGTTCCATTCCTTGGGGCATTTGGAGGACAAGTATTTGATGATGTTAATGCACAATCACCAAAGCCAACACTTGATACTCCAGCTATGCTTGAATGGGCAAAATTCCTGTTAAAGCTTCAAAATGACAAGATAATACCAAAGGAAGCAGATTATGATGTTGCAAGCAATCTCTTTAAAGAAGGAAAAGTTGCATTCCTTATAAACGGACCATGGGAATTTGGAACATACGTTAAAGCTGGGATGGACCTTGGAATAGCTCCAATCCCATCTATCAATGGCAAATACCCTGCTCCTTATTCAGCAGTTAAGGGCTATTGTATTTCAGCTGGAGTTACAGATCCTGACAAGAAAGCTGCAGTTAAAAAGTTCCTTGAATTTGTAAACAGCAAGGATGCACAGCTTAAAATGGTAGATGCTCATAAACAGCTTCCAACAAATCTTGAAGCACTTCAAGATTCAAAGATTACAAGCGATCCAATGATAGCAGCACAAAAGGAGCAGCTGTCAAAATGCGTTCCAATGCCGATAATAACTCAGATGAGAGCGGTATGGGATGCTATGAAACCAGTTCAGCAGGAACTCTTTGCTGGAAAGATAAAACCAGAAGATGCTCCAAAGAAGATTCAAAAGAAAGCTGAGGAAGGAATAAAGGCATTAGGATTTTAAAATATAAATAGGGGGATAAAAATCCCCCTTTTTTTAAAGAGAGGAGGCTAAAAATGGAACTTAAAACTTTGCAAAATAAGAAGCAAAATAGAACTGGTCACAGCAGAAATATGGCTCAAACAAGATGGACACCTTTCTTCTTTTTGCTTCCTTCGCTTATTGTATTATGCTTTATCGTGCTTTATCCTCTTTTTTATGAATTTTGGATATCCTTCAGAAATGTTACTTTATTAAACTTAAAAAGTGGTAAATATCCTTATATTGGATTTCAAAACTATATTCAGATTCTAACAGATCCACTTTTTTATAAGACGCTTTTAAGAACTTTAGTATGGACAGCTATAAATGTTTTCTTCCATATTACTTTCGGACTTTTTCTTGCTATACTTTTAAATAGAAAACTACCTGGTAAAAGTATTATTAGAGTTCTGTTAATACTTCCTTGGGCAATACCACAGTATATAGGGGCTATTACTTGGAGAGGTATGTTTAATATAGAATATGGAGCAATTAATATTCTGCTTACAAAATTCTTTGGACCTAACGCTGCAATTCCTTGGTTATCTGATCCTAAATGGTCCTTTATTGCAGCAATAATAACGAATATATGGCTTGGCATCCCATTTATGATGATGACATGTCTTGGAGGACTTCAGAGCATTCCTCAGGAATTTTATGAGGCAGCTGATACCGATGGAGCATCTGGATGGCAGAAATTTAAAAATATAACTCTTCCTTTATTAAAACCTGTAATTACGCCAGCAGCTGTTCTCGGGACAGTTTGGACTTTTAATATGATTAGCGTTATTTACGTTATAACTTATGGAGCAGAAACAGAGGAAGCACAGATACTTGTTTCCCTCGTGTATAAAAAGGCATTTTCATACTTTAGATATGGATATTCAGCAGCACTCTCAGTTATTATTTTCTTAATACTAATGTCCTTTAGTTCCATATTTATAAAGTCCCAAAAGCTTGAAGATTAGGGGGGATTGTATTATTATGAGAAGTGAAAGATTTGAAAAAGGAGATTCTGTATTAAAGATAATACTAATTTATATAACTCTCGGTATATTTTGCGCTATTTCAGTATATCCGGTATTAAACATATTATCGATATCTTTAAGACCAGCAAGTACTGTTTTTTCAACATCCTTAAAGATAATTCCTGATAATGCAACCTTTGATAATTATATAAATGCCTTTTTAAAATATGATTTATCAAAATGGCTATTAAACAGCCTTATAATTTCAAGCCTATCAGCTTTTTTTGGAGTAATTCTTTCTGTTACAGCAGGCTATGCTTTTTCAAGATTTGAGTTTTTGGGCAAAAAAGTCGGTCTTAGTATGCTTCTTGTTACACAGATGTTTCCGGCAACAATGACTCTTTTACCACTTTATATAATGCTTATACATTATAGATTGTCGAACAGCTTTTTAGGACTTGTTATTGTATATATTTCAACTACAATACCATTTAACATATGGATATTAAAAGGTTATTTTGATACTATTCCAAAGTCCCTTGAGGAAAGTGCCTATGTTGATGGTGCAAATATTACAATCTCTTTTTATAAAATTACCCTGCCTCTTGCAGCTCCTGCGATAGCCCTTAGCGCTCTCTTTTCTTTTATGGGAGCATGGTCAGAATATATAGTTGCAAGAGTTATTATAACAGCGTCTGATAAACTAACCCTTCCAATAGGGCTTACTAACATGATGGGACAGTTTACAACAGATTGGGGAATATATTCAGCAGCAGCTTTAATCACCGCTGTTCCTGTAATGATAATTTTCATATGCCTTTCAAAATACCTTGTTGGAGGATTGACTCTTGGGAGCGTTAAAGGTTAAAATACATTAAAACAAAGCATTATCTATAAATTTGTTAAAATAAAAGAAGCGGGAGTTGATTTAAGTGTCTGCAACAATTAAAGATGTAGCAAGGATTGCAAATGTTTCTCCATCCACTGTATCAAGAGTTATAGCTGACAGCCCAAGAATAAGCAAGGAAACTAAATTAAGAGTAGAGCAGGCAATTAAAGAGCTTAATTATCATCCCAACATTATAGCAAGAAGCCTTGCGAATAAGTCAACTAAAATAATAGGGCTTATAATACCAAATACTTCAGAAGATCTTTTTAAAAATCCTTTCTTTATTCAGGTAATGACTGGAATTAGCATATACGCACAAAAAAAAGGATATTATATAATGTACAGTTATAGCAAAAAAGAAAATGAAGAAATTAAGTTTTTAAAGAATTATTCAAATAGTAAACTTGTTGATGGTTTTATATTATTAACCTCAAAGAAAGACGATAAATGTATAGAATTTTTAAAAAAGAATAACTATCCCTTTGTTGTTGTAGGGAGGCCGGAGGATACAAATAAAGTTTCATGGGTTGATAATGATAATTTTAAAGCTATGTATGGGGTTGTGAATTTGCTTATACAAAAGGGTCATAACAGTATAGCCTTTATAGGTGGTCCAAAACAGTTTAACATGTCAAAGGACAGGCTTGAAGGATATAAAAAGGCCCTCGATGTTCATGGGGTTTATATTGATGATAAAATGATTGAGCAGGAGACAAATTTTACTGAAAGCTGCGGTTTTGAAGCTATGAATAGAATTTTAAGCTATAAGATACCATCTGCGGTTGTAACAACGGATGACCTTCTTGCCTTTGGAGCTTTAAAAGCCATCAATGAAAGGACATGCCAAAAGATTGCAATTGCAGGTTTTAATAATATTCCTTTAGCTGCTTATCAAAACCCTCCGCTTTCATCGGTAGATATTAATGCAGAGGAGCTTGGTTATAATGCAGCAAAGCTCCTTATCGGGAAACTTGAAAATGAGCTTTTAACTACAAATCATTATATTGTGGAAACAAAGTTTATAGAGAGAGAGTCTACTTTGTAATACCTATTTTTCAAAATATAGTTTTGCGACGATAGTGATTATTATATTTAAAATTACAAAAAAGTTTACTTTGCGATTTATATGAGCCCCTGATACTGCACAGCCAATCTTTTTCGCTCATTTAGAAGCTCTAAGCCTTGTTTCCTTGAAAATTAAGAACTTTTGGGAACTCGCTCCGCTCAAGCAACCAAAAGTTCTAAAATTTTCGGCGTCACCTTCGGCAAGAGCTTCTAAAATTAGCTTTATATTGGCCATAGCAGTATCAGGGGCTATCTATTTCAAAATGTGGTTTTATAAATTAAATATTTTTAAAAATTAAATGGGCACCTATTGGTGCCCATATTTTAATTTGCTTTTTTAAGTATTAAAAATTCAAAGGGTTTTAATTCAAAATTTAGCTTACCGTTTTCTGATTTATATGTTTTATTAGTAAGTAAATCTGTATATTCACCATCGTTTTGCTGTGTATCAACTAAAACCTTATAATTTGTATCTTGTACATTAATAACAACAATTATAGTGCTCTTATCATCCCATCTTGAATAGGATATAAAATTAGAATCATAACTTAGCAATTTAAAATTATTAGAAGCAAAGGCAGAATTGCTATTTCTAATTTCAGTAAGTTTTTTATAGAAGTTAAGTATATTTGAATTTGATGTCTTATCCCACTGCATATCACGCCTGTTATCAGGGTCAGAATCACCCTCCATAGCTATTTCTGTACCATAGTAAACAACAGGTATTGAAGGATATGTCATTATAAAGGACAGAGCAAGTTTCAAGTAATCTTCTTTGTTTTCTGAAACATCAGTAACAAATCTTTTATTGTCGTGATTATCTATAAAAATTCCGTTAAGCTCTGGTTTTGTATAAGTATCTCTTTGCTGAATTGCGCTTATAAGTCCATCGGATAGGCCGAGGGGCTTAAAGGTTGACTTTATACCATAATAAAGAGGATAATCAATTAAACCATCTATTCCGCACTCTTTATACTGCTCGAGATATGTTGGATTTCCACTCCATACTTCTCCAAGAAAATAGAAATTTGGATATTTTTCCTTTATTGCCTTTGTAAATTCGCTCCAAAAGCTTTTAGGAACGTGCTTTACAGTATCAAGCCTCATACCATCTATTCCTGTTTCTTTAATCCACCAAAGAGCATTATTGATTAAAAATTCCTTAACCTTTGGATTTTCCTGATTTAAATCTGGAAGGCCTGCAAGCCAGCCGTTTTCACATTCCGTAGGATCATCATAATTTGATATTTCCATTTTAGGATGGAACCATCCTTCATGCTTTCCATCTGTAAGATAAGGACTATTAGGACCAGTGTGATTTACTACATAATCTATAATTACTTTTATATCTCTTTTATGTGCTTCTTTAACCAGATTTTTAAGATCATCCATACTTCCAAGATGAGGATCTACCTTTGTAAAATCCTTTGCCCAATATCCATGATAACCTTTATCTTCATTTTCAACAACAGGAGTTATCCAAATAGCAGTTGTTCCCAAGGACTTTATGTAATCGAGTTTTGATATTATACCTTTAAAATCTCCTCCATGATAGGATAGAGGGTCGTTTTTGTCTACATCATAATCGTTTGAAGTATCTCCATCGCAGAATCTGTCTGTCATTATAAAATATATTATGTCTTTGTTTGAAAAGGTTCGATTTTTAGAGCTACTGCTGTTAAAAATATCTTTAAAGCTGCAGCCTGTAAGGCTTGAAAATAATATTAGAAAAGATAATAAAATACAGAATAATTTTTTCTTCAATTTTACCCCCCCTTTTTAATATAAAAACCTGAAACAGAACTGCTGTTTCAGGTAAATATAGATTTAGCTTATATACATCTTTTCAAAGTATTCCTGAAGCATTCTTTTAACAGAGAAATATTCCATAGTGCTTAATATGCTGTTTTTCATCATATCAACCCATTTTGCTCTGTTATTATAGTAGGTTGGTATTACTTCGTTTAATAATACTTCATATAAAGCAGTAATATCGTTTTTATCGAGCTCCTGCTCGTTTTCGCTTTCAAATCCATTTCCAAACTGCCAGCCGTTTACTCCATGATTGCAAGCTTCAGGCCACCATCCGTCGAGAGTGCTTAAATTTAAAACTCCGTTCATTGCCGCCTTCATTCCAGATGTTCCGCTTGCTTCCTTTGGCCTTCTTGGGTTATTGAGCCACACGTCTGAACCTCTTGTGAGCATTTTTCCAATAGTCATATCGTAATTTTCGAGGAAAACTACTGAATCAGGATATTTCTTTGAAATAGAAACTATGTTCTCGATTATTTTTTTACCGGTGTCATCTAAAGGATGAGCCTTACCGGAGTAAACCATTTTAAGCTTCTTATTTTTAAGAAGAGGTTCTATAACGTTTACATCAGAAAATATAAAATTACTTCTCTTATATGGAGCTGCACGTCTTGAAAAACCTATTAAAAGCACATCAGCATCGAGTTTAACTCCATTTCTCTCATATACAAAATCAATAAGTTCTTTTTTATTTTTCATGTGGCACTCCCATAAATCTCCGTTCCCCTTTGCTGCATCTATCATATTATCATCAACCCATGTGGGTATATGAATAGCGTTAGTAATACCTATTATATTAGATTTATCTTCAATATGCTTCCACATTTTATTTGCGGTTACCTCATGAAGTTTTGCAACAGCATTTGAAATTCTTGATGTTCTAAGTGAAGCAACGGTCATATTAAAAGGATCTCCGCCTAATTTGACCATTTGTTCTAAAGAAAGGCCGTTGTTTGCTCCCATATACATAAGGCTGTCTAAAGTATGACTTTCATTTCCCTCAATTATTGGAGTATGAGTTGTAAAAACAACCTGCTTTCTTGTTTCATTTAATGCATCCTCAAAGGATAATCCTCTTTCCATTTTCTCTCTTATTAACTCTAATGCTGCAAACACTGCATGACCTTCATTAAAGTGATAAACATCTACATCCATTCCAAGGGCCCTTAGAGCTTTTATTCCTCCGATACCAAGTACCATCTCCTGAGCTATTCTTTCTTCCTTAAACCATCCATAAAGCTGTCCTGTAATCCATTTGTCCTCATTTTCAGGTATATCTGTATCAAGAAGATATAAAGGAACATTTCCAAATTTATCAACTTTCCACACTTTACATACAACATCTCTTTTTCTTATATTTACAGTTACTTTAACCCCTGTATCTTCAAGAAAATCGTATTCATAGTTGTGGTATGTGTCGTAGGGTTTTCCGTTTTCATCAATCATTTGATCCGTATAACCCTGTTTCCATTTGATACCTATTGGTATGATAGGGAAATTATAGTCCTTTGCCCCTTTAATATAGTCTCCTGCTAAAATACCAAGACCTCCAGCATAGGTTCTCATGCATGTATCAAGACCGTATTCCATTGAAAAATAAGCTACTTTTGGAAGATTGTTATATTCCACGATGTTTCCCTCCAATAATTTATTTTTTAATTATTACTGAACCGTTCTGAGGAACAGTATATTCATCATCAAAAACCTTAATAATAAATTCATTTCCCCTTTCTTGATATATAGTAATAACATCTTTTTTTACATCTATCTTTAATAGATGCTCTCTAAAAAGTATTTTGAAAGAATAGGATTTCCATTTCGATGGAACATAGGGCTTAAAGCAGAGCATATCGTTTATGACCTTCATTCCTCCAAAGCCTTGAGTAATTGTCATCCAAGTACCTGCCATGCTGGTTATGTGAAGGCCGTCATTTGTGTCGTTGTTGTAGTTGTCGAGATCGAGCCTCGAGCTTCTTAAAAACAACTCATATGCCTTATTTTGATATCCAATTTGGCTTGCAATAATCGAATAAATACAGGCAGAAAGGGAAGATTCATGCACTGTTCTTGGTTCATAGAAGTCGAAGTTTCGCTTTATGGTATCTAAATCATATCTTTCATTTAAAAAGTATATTCCTTGAATAACATCAGCTTGCTTTATAAAGCATGACCTTAATATTCTATCCCAGGACCAGTTTTGATTTAAAGGTAAATCATCCTTTGAAAGTTCAGAAACTAACTTTTGTTCCTTATCCATGTACCCGTCCTGCTGCTCAAATATTTTAAGAGATTCAACATAGGGATAATACATCTTGTTTATTATATCCTGCCATTTTTCAAACTCTATATCCTGTAGTTTAAGTTTTTCCTTAAGAACTTTATATTTCTCAGGATATTTTTTCTTTAAAATCTCACATACTTTTAAAGTGTAGGAAAGATTCCAAGCAGCCATTGTATTTGTATACCAGTTATTGTTAACGTTGTTTTCATATTCGTTAGGTCCAGTAACACCAAGAATCATGTATTTATCCTTTAGAGGGTTGTAATTTACCCTCGATTCCCAAAAACGGCTTATTTCTACTAAAACTTCAAACCCATAATCAGATAAATATTCTTCATCTCCTGTATATCTTACATAGCTGTATATAGCATAGGATATAGCTGCATTTCTATGTATTTCTTCAAAGGTTATTTCCCATTCGTTATGACATTCTTCACCATTCATTGTAACCATAGGATAAAGGGCACCCTTTAATCCCAATTTTTTTGCATTTTCCTTAGCTTTCTCAAGATGATTGTATCTGTATATTAAAAGGTTTCTTGCAACGCTTTTATCATGAGTACTCAAATAGAATGGGAAGCAAAAGGCCTCAGTGTCCCAATAGGTACTTCCTCCGTATTTTTCTCCTGTAAAGCCTTTAGGTCCTATGTTAAGCCTCGGATCCTTTCCGTTATATGTCTGGTTCAAATGGAAGATATTAAATCTTATTGCCTGCTGTGATTCAACATCTCCATCAATTACTATATCGCTTTCTTTCCATTGATGTTCAAGGGCTTTAGAGTGTTCTTCAAATAGATTGTCAAACCCCTTTAAAAATGCTTCTTCAAGTATCTCCTTGCCCTTTGAAACAAGTTCTTCGTTTTTATAGTATCTATTTGATGTTACAGCTGCATATTTATAAAGAGTAATTGTCTCACCAATATTACAATAGGTTTTATACTTGCTTCCAACATACTTTTCTTTAACTATAGGTTCAATCTCTGTTTTATTTTTATTTCCACTGCAGTAAACATCATATTTCATAGATGTGCATACGAAAAAGTCAAGCTTTTTGGTTTTCATTGTTATATAACCATAAAGGCCATCTACATTCTTTTCAACCTCATCCCAGAATTTTTCTCCATAATTTGAATCTTCATTCGAAACATCTCCATCGATTAAAGGTATAAGTTCTATTTTTCCATCATAATTTAAAGGAGTTATGCTATATGAAATTGCGGCAACTTCACCCTTTGCCATGCTTATAAATTTTTTTGTTTTTATTTCGGTTTCACGATTTTTTCCATCACAAATTGTAAATTCGATATTGAGACATCCTGTTTTCATATTTAGGGTTCTTTTGAATTTTTTAAATTTTACTTTTGCAAGGTCGAGTCTTTCATCTTCTATATAAACGTCTATAGTTGTGAAATCTGGGGCATTTAACACCTTTGCAAAGTATTCAGGATATCCTATTTTCCACCAGCCAACCCTTGTTTTATCGGGATAATATACTCCGGCTATATAAGTACCCTTAAGAGAATCACCAGAATAATATTCAGTGAAATTACCTCTAATACCCATATAGCCGTTCCCAAGGCTCATTACGCTTTCTGTAAGCCTGTTTTTATCTGGATTAAACCCTTCTTCAATAACATTCCATTCATCCACTAAAAAATATTTTTCCATAACATCACCATCTCATAATTATTATATGCAATCGTTTGCGCAAATTGTAAAAAATAAATTCCAATTAAAGCACAGGCTATAGATTGGAATTAAAATTTAAAACTTATCTATAATATATCATTTTTTTTATGGATAAGTCAATTAAAAATTTTTTATTTTTTATATTTTCATACAATGTTTTCAATAACAAAAATATCTACTATAATGTACTTGTTAATAAAATTAAGGAGATGATATTATGGCAAATTGCGATAGCTGTCCATCAAAGGACGGATGCAATAAAGGCGATAGCTGCATGGTTGAAAACAACCCACTAAATCAAGTAAAAAATATAATTGCAGTTATGAGCGGTAAGGGAGGAGTTGGAAAATCAACTATATCTTCATTGATAGCATGCGAACTTAAAAACAGAGGATATAGAGTAGGGCTTCTTGATGCGGATATTACAGGACCGAGCATTCCAAGGCTTTTTGGTATGACAAATAAAAGCGTTGAAATAACTGAAGATGGAATATATCCTCCTCAAAGCGTTACAGGCGTTTACGTTATGTCGATGAATTTATTAACGGAATATGAAGAGCAGGCTGTTGTCTGGAGAGGGCCATTAATTGCTGGAGCAGTAAAACAATTTTGGACTGATGTAGTTTGGGGAGACTTAGATTATTTAATAGTTGATATGCCTCCGGGAACTGGAGATGTTCCATTAACTGTCATGCAGTCAATACCTGTTACGGGTATTGTAATGGTATCAACACCTCAAAATCTCGTATCAATGATAGTTTCAAAGGCAGTAGATATGGCAAAGAAAATGAACGTTAAAGTATTAGGCGTTATAGAGAATATGAGCTACATAACCTGCCCAGAATGCAATAAAAAAATTGAAGTCTTTGGTGAAAACGCAGCTCAAAGGGCAGCGGAGAAAATTGGAATTGACCTTTTAGGAGAACTTCCTCTTGATAATGATTTAATGGAGCTTTCGGATGAGGGAAGAGTTGAGCTTTTTGGAAAGATGAAGGAAGATTTCAAATCAATTGTAGATGAAATAATAAATAAAATAAATAAGTAACGGGGAAAATATATTTATAAAAATATAAAGCAGTTGAATAAAATATTAAAATAAGAAAAAAAGATAATAAGATAATCTCCATTAATATTCTATTGATTTTTAATTTAAATTAAAGTAATATATACCTATATGGGGTATATATGAATGGAGGTATAAATATGGAGATTAAAATAACAAATTCAGCTGCGGAAATTTTGAAAGAAAAGCTAAGTAAAAAAGGTGACAATTACGGGGTTAGGGTATATATTGCCGGTATAGGATGAGGCGGCCCAACTCTTGGATTGGCTCTGGATGAGCCTAAAGATAGCGATAATGTATATGAAGCAGAAGGTATTAAGGTTATCTTTGATAAGGAGATGGCTGAATATACTAAAGGTTTTGTAATCGACTATAGAAATTCTTTCTTTGGAAAGAGATTTACAGTCGACCAGCTTTATAGCACTGCCTCTTGCAGATAGGTCTGTTTTAAACAGACCTATCTTTTTTATTGACTGAGAAGAATATTAAAGTTATTATAAAGAAAAAATAAATAAAGAGGGATGAGAATGAAGGAAATAGTTATCAGAGAAAATGAAGCAGGACAAAGACTTGATAGGTTTTTAAGAAAGTATCTATTGAATATGTCCCTTGGAAACATTTATAAGGCCATAAGAAAAAAAGAAATAACCGTAAATGGAAACAAGTCCAGCGAGAAATACATATTATCTGAAGGGGATATAATAAAATTTAATTTTAAGATTGAAGTTAATAAAGAAGATAAAAAGCTCAGATTTATAGATATAGATTATGAAATCGATACTGCCTATGAAGATGAAAATATATTAGTAGCTGTAAAAGGAGCAGATACCCTTGTTCATCCTGATGAGGGTAAAGAACTAACTTTAACCGATGCAGTTTTGGCCTATTTATATGATAAGGGAGAATATAACCCTGAAAAAGAGGTGACTTTTTCACCATCCCCCTGCAACAGGCTGGACAGAAATACATCTGGACTTGTAATCTTTGCTAAGAACTATGAAACCTTAAAAGCTGTAAATGAAATGATAAGAGATGGTAAAATAAAAAAATATTATTCTGCAATAGTTAAAGGAAGAATAGCCGAGGGTATCTATAAGGCCTACATTTTAAAGGACAGCAAGACAAATAAATCCTATGTAAGCAAGGACTATATAAAAGATTCAAAAGAGATTGAAACAAGAATTATAAATATAGAAAGCGTAGGGCAGTTTTCCCATATAGATATAGATTTAATTACAGGAAGAAGTCATCAGATAAGGGCCCACTTATCCCATCTTGGCAATCCAATATTAGGAGATCCTAAGTATGGTGATAAAAAATTAAACAGTTTCTTTTTGAATAAATATGGCCTCACAAATCAGCTTCTTATTGCTTATAAACTTATATTTACAGACTGTCCTAACAACCTAAAATATCTTGAGGGAAAAACAATAGTAATGCCCCTTCCTCCACTTTTTAAAAAAATTAAAAAAGATATATTTAAGTTTTAATATAAAAAGCTGTTAAGGCTTGAAGATAAAGTATTCTTTAGGCTTTGACAGCTTTTGCTGTGTCGAAAAAAGTCTTACGATTTTTAGAGGATTTATAAAATATTTAAAGAATTTCTAAAATATATAAAAAACAAGGGGGGAGTATTTTGAAAAAATCTAACTTCAAAAAAATCACAAGTTTATTTCTTGCCTTTTTGTTGATGGTAACTATAGTTTTACCAATCAACACTACTAAAGCAAAGGCTGAGAAAAATGTTAAGACTTTTGACATCATTGAAATTACTGACTTTCATGGGACCCTTGAAGATACAAGCGGAAATCCGGTTGCTGCAGTACTTGCTAAAAATATAGGCGATATAAAAAATACAAATCCTGAAAGAACGCTTATATTGGGAGGCGGAGACTTATATCAAGGATCGCCTATGTCAAATTTCTTTAAAGGAGTTCCTGTACAAAAGGTATTCAGCAATATAGGGATGGAAGTTACTGCACTTGGGAATCATGAATTTGACTGGGGACTTGATACAATAATTAATACTACGATGAAGGATGCGAAATATTCAATAGTTTGTGCAAATTTATATGACAAATCAACGGGCAAAAGAGTATTTGAGCCATATAAAATTATTGAAAAAGATGGAGTGAAAATTGGAATAATTGGGGCAATATCGACAGAAACGCCTACAATAGTTCTTCCAAAGTTTGTTGAAAATTATGAATTTAAAGATATAGCTTCAGAAATAAACAGCGTTGTTAAAGAAGTTAAGGATAAAGGTGCAGATGTTGTATTGGCTCTGATACACGAAGGAGACAGAAGTGATAAAATATATCCTTCAATTTATGATATAGCAGATAAACTTGAAGGTGTAGATGCAGTTTTTGGAGGCCACTCACATACTATTGCAAACACTAAATCTTCAAAAGGCATTCCTGTTATGGTAGCATATTATTCAGGAAGAGGATTTATTGATGCTAAAATGACAATAGGTTCAGATAAGAAGGTATCCTTTGCTGCAAATTATGTTGATATTTATACTGATAAGCCTAACGGATATAAAGCGCCAAACCCAATTATGGATTCAAATGTAAAAGCAATTGTTGATGAGGCAAAAAAAGAAATAGCACCAACATTTGGCGTTGTAATAGGTTCTTCCGACACAGACTTAACAAGAAAACAAATAGTTACAAATAAATGGTCGCCCTATGGAGAATCGTATCTTGGAAATTGGATAACAGATGTAATAAAAAATAAAGTTAATGCTGATGTAGGAATGCAGAATAATGGAGGAATAAGAATTGATGTTCCAAAAGGTGATATTACTGTTGGAACAATTAACTATATTATGCCCTTTGACAATACAATCTGCGTAATTGATATGAATAAAGCCCAGATTAAAAAAGTACTTGAACAGGCGGTAATGGATGGAGGCAAAGGTATTCAGATTTCAGGACTTAAAGTTAAATATGACTATGCGAGACCTTCAATGAACAGAGTTGTTGAGATTGTTAGAGAAAATGGAGCACCAATAAGTGATACTGAAATTTTAAAAGTTGCTACTAACGATTTTATGGCAACTGGAGGAGATGGATTTACAGGTTTTGTTGATGCAGGTGGGAAGGATCCAAAAGCTAATACATTCATACTTGTAAGGGATGCAATGATTGAAGCTGTAAAATCAAAATCAAAAATTGAAACGGTATTAAATTCAAGACTTACAGATATTTCAAAGGCTATATCAGTAATTGGAACTTCAGATATTCACGGAAATATTTATCCTCTCGACTATTATACAGGAAAAGCAGCAGATCAGGGACTTGCAAAGGTATCAACCTATGTAAAAGATCAAAGGAAAGCAAATCCCAACGTTATGCTTGTTGATGCAGGTGATACGATTCAGGGAACACCGTTAGCTTACTATTATAATAAGATGGATACAAAATCAGAATATCCAATGATAAAAGCAATGGGCATAATGAAATATGATACATGGACTTTAGGAAATCATGAATTTAATTATGGACTGGATAACCTTGATAGAATAATAAAAGATGCAAACAATGAGGGTATTTCTGTTCTTTCAGCAAACACATATAAAACCGATGGTACAAATTATGTAAAGCCATATATTATTAAAAGCTTTAATATAAATGGTAAAACACAAAAAATAGCGATACTTGGACTAACAACAAAGACTATTCCAAGCTGGGAGAATGAGGCAAACTATAAAGGATTAAAATTTAATGATCTTGTTGATGAAGCAAAGAAATGGGTTCCAATTATTAAGTCAGAAGGTGCTGATAAGGTAATAGCTGTTATCCACAGTGGAGAAGAAAGTGCAAGTGATATTATTCCTGAAAATCAGATAAAAGCAGTTGCACAGGGTGTATCAGGAATTGATGCTATAATTTGCGGACATACACATAAAAATATAGCTCAAAACATATACAAAAATCCTGAAGGGAAGAATGTAATAGTAACTGAGCCTGGAAAATATGGACAATATATATCTCAAGTTGATATATATGTTGACTCTGAAGGCAATATTGGACAAATTACAAGTAAAAATGCAAAAATGGATTCAGTTGCTGCAGATAAGGAATTAATGGATGCAATGCAGTCTTATCAGGATAAAACTATGAATTATATTGATACAGTAATTGGAAAATCAACGGGAGAATATTATGGGAAAGAGCAGACTATGAAACCTACAGCTCTTATGGATCTTGTTAATGAAGTACAAAGAACATATGCAAATACCCAGCTTTCAATAGCAGCGCCGCTTAGTCTCTCAGCTTATATACCAAGCGGAGATATAAAGATTAAAGATATAATGTCTGTTTATGTTTATGAAAACTTCCTATATGGTATAAAGATGAATGGAAAGCAGATTAAAGATTGGCTTGAATGGTCTGCAAGATATTATAAGCAGGTTTCAAAACCTGATGATAAAGTAGAAAAGGATCCACAGCTTAATATACCTGATTATAATCTTGATATGCTTTATGGAGCAACTTATGATATCGATCTTACCCAGCCAATAGGTCAAAGAATAAAGAATCTTAAGTATAACGGCAGATTAGTAAAAGATACAGATGTATTTACAGTTGCAGTTAACAACTATCGTTTTAATGGCGGCGGAGGATTTATGGCTGCAGCAGGATTAAAGCCTGGAGATATGAGCATTGTAGTTTATGATTCTGCTAAACTTCTTGGAGATGACGGTCAGGTTAGAAGCATGATGATAGATTATATTAAGAATAAGGGAACAATAAACCCAACGATTTCAAAGACATGGACACTATATACAACTAATGTAGAACAAATAGTAGAATCTCCAGCTAAAACAGTTAAGGTTGTTGCTCTTAAGGGACTTAGAATAAGAGCTGCTGCAAACGTATCATCAAAGATTCTTGGGGTTTATAAGAATGGAACAGAGGTTGTAGTTGAAGGTGAAGTTGGAAATTGGTATAAGGTAAATTATAATGGATTAAAAGGATATATTTATAAGAAGTATACAAAATAGATTTAAGCTAGGCATTTTGCCTAGCTTATTCTTATATTTGAGTATTATATTAATAAATACTTTATAGCTTTATATATATAAAGCATAAAAATAAAAGAAATTTATATTAAAAAATCTGAATATAAATATAAAAAAGGCATGGGGTTGAGGGAATATGCCAAGTATTTATAGAAGAAACATAAACAATCTATTATTTATAATTATTATAGGATTGCTGTCAGGAATATATTGGTATAAAAAAAGTATTGATATTTCAAGAAGCGCTGCCTGTACTAATACTGTTACTTTAGAAAACGAAAGCATAAAATCCATAAAATATATAGAAAAAAAAGAAGTGTTAGGGGTTAAAAGTGGTATTAACAAAACAGTGAGCGAGATATCCTATGTATATCCTGACAAACTTAGAATAGAAAGTTTAGATAATATAAAGAATATAGAAATATATAATGGTAATAAATATATACATTATGATGGAAAAATAAAAATTAAAGAATGCTTTCCGATAGATAAACCAAACATATTAGAAATAGAAAAAAACATAAATGACTCAATAAACAATAAAAATTACGAGTTTTTAGGGTATGAAATAAAAGATAATAAAAGATTGAAGGTTATCAGTATTAAGTGGAAATTGAATGATCACAATTATATGCAGAAATTTAAGCTTCAAGAAATAAAGGGAATAACTCTTCCCTATATGGAAGAGTATTTTGTGGATAATGTTGTAATATCAAAAACTACTTACGATTATTTAAAAGTCAATGAAACTTTAAAAGAAGATATATTTAAAATTGAATCTTTGCCATCCTCTGATATAATTAATGATGGGGTTCTTTCAAAAACTGTTGAGAGCTATGAGGAGGCACAAAAATATTTAAATTTTAGGATTATTGTTCCTGATAAGATTATAGATGGATTTATTCCTTGGGAAATAGGAATAATCCCGCCGGCAAAATATCCCTCCTTTTATTGTATATACTTTGATAGCGGAAATAGAATATATTTAAATGAAAGTGAAGGAAGTCTTGATTTGCCCCCTAACGGGATTATAGGAGAGTATCCATGCAGAATTGATATAGAAAATGAAACCGTTATCCTTAAGTGGAAACAGGAGAATATACTAATAGCCTTAAGCGGAGATACTAAAAATATGATTCAGATAGTAAAAATAGCACAAAGTATGGCTAAGGGAACTTTAATTAAGAATGAACAAAAATAACGAAGGAGAATTTATATGAAAAGCACTCTCGAGTATAGTATAGAAAAGGATAAAGAAGGAATAAAGCTTATTAATTTTCTAAGACATGAACTTAAAATGTCAACACGCCTTACAAGAAAACTTTTAAGAGGAGAGTTTGTAAAAATAAACGGTATAACAGGAAAAGCAAACAGCATTTTAAAATGTGATGACAGGGTTATTATTATTCTTGACACAGGAGAAACACAGGATATTGAACCTCAGGATATACCAATCGATATCTGCTATGAGGATGAGGATATTTTAATTGTAAATAAGCCTCCTTTTATGGTAGTTCATCCAACTAAGGGACATCCACAGGGGACATTATCAAATGCAGTTATGCATTACTTTAAAAAAACAAACCAGAATTCTATTGTAAGGCTTGTAAATAGACTTGACAGAGATACTTCAGGATTAGTAGTTATTGCAAAATCCCAGTTTGCACATCAGGCTATGGCAAAAAAGCTTGAAAAAAACGAAATAGAAAAATATTATGTATCTATCGTTGAAGGAATGATGGAAGGAAGGGGAACTATTGATCTTCCAATTGACAGAGAGTTTCCCGATTCAGTTAAAAGGGCTGTTATTGAAAATGGGCAAAGGGCTGTAACTCACTATGAAGTTATTAGCTCATCCTTTGATATGTCAGCTCTTCTTATAAAACTTGAAACTGGTAAAACTCATCAGATAAGAGTTCATTTCAGCCATATAGGGCATCCTATTGTAGGAGACACCCTTTATGGAAAAGAAAGTAATCTTATAAACAGACAGGCGCTTCATGCCCATATATTAAAGTTTAAAAGCATAAGAGATAATAGACCTCTTGAGATTGTTGCAAAAATACCTGATGATATAAATAATCTTATGAACATTATAAATCACAGTAACTTATAAATTACTGTGATTTTGCATTTTATTTATAGGATAATATATTATTCCATAGGTTAGGTAGGATATAAGTATTAATAAAGGAGTACTGCTTATATTAATAAATACAGAATTTATTATAAAGTAAAGAAGTATTGAACATAAAAATGGAAATATTATAATACCTGTAAAATCGAAGCTGTAATTTAAAGATTTTTTAATTTCCTTAAGATTTAATATTATTCCTATTATAGGATATAAAATAAAGTCTATGGCATATCCTTTTATATTTATGTCTGGAATTCCTATAAAAATATATAAAGCAATAAGCTCGAATAGGGCTATTATTATAGAATTTAAAAGCAGTGCACCCTGTTTTCCTATACCGTTTAAAAGAGCGCAGAGAGTAATTTCAATATAAACAAGAGGAAGACCTATGGATAGCATTTTTAAAAGCTCTCCTACGGTTTCATCGTTGTAGAAGAAAAATCCAATCCTTAAAGGTATTGAAAAAAATATAGCCGCAGAGGAGAAAGCGATTAAGGAAGTAATCTTTAAAGATAAATTCATCTTTCTTGTAACAGACTGTTCCTTTTTAAAAGTTACTGCCTCTGAAATAGAGGGAACAAGAAGTACGCACAGGGAATTAATTACTATTGATGGGTAAAAGGCAATCGTCAATGCCATGCCTTCGAGTTTCCCAAAGAGAGACAGCGCTTCTTCATAGATAAAGCCAGCATCTTGAAGCCTTCTTGGTATGAGAACAGCTATAATAGCAGTGAATATGGTTCCGAGAATACCATTTAGTGCAAGGGGAAAAGAGAGCCTTAAAACATTGAATATTAATTGAAAGTCGTTGTCTGATTTACCATGTATAGGATTTTTTCTCACATATCCTTTAAAACATATTACAAATAAAATAAGACTTACCATTTCGCCGAAGCTTAAAGTTATGAAAGCAGCTGCTGTTTTTATTTCAAGGCTCATACTCTTTAATGCCGATAATAAAGTACAGATTACAATTATCCTTATTATTTTTTCAACTATATCTATTATTGCAGGCTCTAACACTCTTTGGATACCGTAGTATGCTCCCTTATATACCGAAGATATTGAAATTATTATAAGTGCTGGACAGAATGCAATAATTCCGTACATAGTCCTCTCGTCATATAAAAGTTTTTTAGATATTATACTGCATGACATAATAAGAACAGCTGTAACTAAAATGGACCAAATTATTTCAAAAATACATACTGCTTTTATGGTATTATAAAGCTCTTTTAAATTTCCTGTAGCTTTTTTTTCGGCTGCTATCTTTGAAATCGATACAGTAATTCCTCCTCCAGTAATGCAAAGGAAAAGAGAGTAAACCGGCATTGTCAGCTGATACAAGCCCATTCCCTCAGAACCTATTTTTCGTGATAAAATTATTGAAAAAACAAAAGCTAAAGTTCCAGTTATTATATTAGATAAAATTAATATCAAAGTCTTACCAGCAAAAGAAGAACGCTTCATTCTATACCCCTTTATGTTTAATAATGCTTCTTTTTATTAATATGGTAAAAAATATTATGCTATGACTATAAAAAATGTTAATGTAGGGATAAAAGAGGTATAGCATTATTGATAAAGACAGAAATAAAAAAAGTACGGCAAAACTATTAATTTGATATTAAACAGCTTCATATATATTTGTAAAAAGCTCACAATACTGCATTTATTGAGCTTTTTAATGAAAATAATAAAGCTATGTAGCATTGTGAGCTTAAAAAATTATTTTAAGTTTTCAGGATTTAAGCATTCAAGTTCAGGAATAACAAACATTCCGTCCTTTCTTATAAGAACATCATCAAAGTATATTTCTCCTCCTCCATATTCTGGAGTTTGTATGTATACTAAATCCCAATGTATTGCTGATTTGTTTCCATTAAAGCAGTCGTCGTAGGATGAGCCAGGAGTAAAGTGTATTGAACCTGCAATCTTTTCATCAAACAAAGTATCTTTCATAGGCTTTAATATGTACGGATTAACTCCGATTGCAAATTCTCCTACATATCTTGCACCTTCGTCAGTGTCGAATATCTTATTTATTCTTTCAGTATCGTTTGAAGTTGCGTTTATTATTTTGCCATCCTTAAATTCGAGTCTTATGTTTTCAAAAGTAAAGCCCTGATATTCTGCAGGTGTGTTATAAGTAATATAACCGTTTACTGAATCCTTAACAGGTGCAGAGTAAACCTCTCCATCGGGGATATTGAGCTTTCCATCGCACTTTATTGCAGGAAGTCCTTTAATTGAAAAAGTAAGGTCTGTATTAGGGCCAGTTATTCTAACTTTATCTGTTTTTTCCATAAGCGCTACTAAAGAATCCATAGCCTTTGACATCTTTGAGTAGTCGAGGTTACATACATTGAAATAAAAATCCTCAAAGGCTTCAGTACTTAAATTTGCCATTTGCGCCATTGAAGGTGATGGATATCTTAAAACAACCCATTTAGTTTTTGGTACTCTTATCTTACCATGAACTTCATCCCAAATGTTTTTAAAATAAATACCCATTTTATCCCCTGGTACATCAGCAAGTTCGGAAGAGTTCTTCCCAGAGCGGACACCTATGTATGCATCCATTTCGCTCATCCTCATAGCTTCATATTTAGCTATAAGCTTTGCATGTTCTTCAGTAAGGTTCATATAAATTGCTCTGTCAACAGCTTTGTCCTTAATAGTAACAAAGGGCAATGCTCCAACATTGTAAGCTTCCTTTACAAGCTCAGTTACAAGAGGAGTTTCAAGTCCAATAGCTTCAATTAAAACCTTTTCTCCTTTTTTGAGCTCACAGGAATAGTTTATAAGGTTTTTAGCAAGAACCTTTATTCTTGGATCTACCATTAAAGTTACCTCCCTATAAATAGTTTACTTAATCATTATAACATATATATTAATATGCAACAAAAATAAACAAAATAATTATGTATAATATGTCATCAAATGGATATACTTATAATGAAACATAGGTTAATATAAAAAATTTGTCAAAAAGAATAAATTCTTATTTACAATTGCCTGTGTTTTAAATAAAATAGTATTTGTGTGGTTATAGGCAGGTTACGTAAGGTTTATTAACATATTAATCCCTTGATGTCCCGTAATAGGGACATTTTTTATTATATAAAATTTATTTTATTTTTCACAAATTGTGAGATAATAAAAATAAAAAATAAAAAATCTGGTGTGTGATATGAAAATTTTAGAAAACACATATTCTTATATATTTAAAAATATACTAAGAGCTGTTAACCCTATTAAAAAGAAAATAATAAAAACTGAATGTGAAGTACACAAATTTATTAATAATCAGGCAGTAGAAATACTAAAAAACGATAAACATGATAAAGCATATAATTTAATGCATCGCTATATTAATGAAATAAATTCAGGGGTAGTTTGGGCAGACCAAGACTTTAAAAGCAGCAATCACTTCTATAATCCCGATAATAAAAGAGGGATGTATGGATGCAGCAATGCTCTTTTAGAATCGAGACGCTACTATTCTAAAGCTGTCAAATATTATAACAGCGGTAATATAAAAATGGCGATGTTTTACCTTGGAGCAGCTTGTCACCTCATACAGGACATTACAGTACCTCAGCATGTTAATGTAAAGCTCCTAAATCAACACAGGCAGTATGAACAATGGGTAATAAGAGCATATAAGGAGCATGAAAATTTTAAGGTAAAAAACGGGGGTATATATTTTAGCACTATAGGGGAATATGCAAAGCTTAATTCAAAAATTGCCATGGATACCTATAGAAAATATCAAAGCACTCAGGACAAAAATCAAAGATATTATAAAATAACTTCGATAATACTTAGTATTGCACAAAAAACAACAGCAGGCCTTTTGATGAAGTTTTACAGGGACGTAAAGAGAATTGAAGCTATAAAAAAGGATAAGTATGGGAGAAAATCTTATAGATTGAAGATATTATAGCAAAAATAATTATATAGTATATTTAGAAAATTAAGGGAACTAATAAGTTCCCTTTTGTTCATAATTTAAAAATATTGAGAACTAAATATAATTGAAGATTACTCTGCACAACTTCTTTTCATTGAACTTTTCTTTTTCTTTTTTATTTGCTGTATTGTATCCTGCAATTAACCAACTACCTTAATAGGTTCTATTGTTAAAATCTTTTATCTAAGTATGATAGAAATTTATTGTCAGATACTTTAAAATAGTATCTATCTTTTTATTACTAAAAATTTATTTTGAGCTATAATAATAAATAAAAAAATGGAGGATAAAAAATGAATATAGTTCTCGCATCCCTTAACTCAAAATACATACACTCAAATCTTGCAATAAGATATATTAAATCTTACTGCAGTGAATATAATATTAAACTTTTTGAAGGTACTATAAACGAAAATATATTAGATATAGTTGAAAGGATTATAGATTTAAAAGTAGATGTTATAGGCTTTTCCTGCTATATATGGAATATAGAAAGCACTTTAAAGGTGTGCAGCACATTAAAAAAAATAAATAAGGATTTAATTATAATATTAGGAGGCCCAGAGGTTTCCTTCGATGGGGAAAGTATAATAAAAAAATATGACTATATAGATTACATAATAGAAGGAGAAGGAGAAGTAACATTTAAAGAACTTATTGATACGATATTTAATAACAAAAATTTGTATAGTGTTAAAGGTATTGTATTTAAAGATGGTGATAAAATAATAAAGAATGAGCAAAGGAAGTTAATAGAAAATCTTGATATACTGCCTTTTCCGTACAGAAATGAAATACCTGATAAGATAGTTTATTATGAAGCCTCCCGAGGCTGTCCCTTTAATTGCAGCTATTGCCTGTCATCTACAATAAAAGGTGTTAGATACTTTGATTTAGAAAGAGTAAAAAAAGAGCTGAAATTTTTTATAGATAATGAAGTTAAACTTGTAAAATTTGTTGATAGAACTTTTAATGCAAATAAAAATTTTTCAAAAGCTATATGGCAGTTTCTTATAGAAAACGCTAAATCAACAACCTTTCATTTTGAAATATCCGCAGATTTGCTTGATGAAGAAAGCTTTGAAATATTAAAGAGCGCTCCGAAGAATCTTTTTCAATTTGAGATTGGAGTGCAGACAACGAACATAGAAGTATTAAAAATTATAAACAGAAGAATGGATTTTGAAAAGGTTAAGGAAAACATAAAAAGGATAAAAAAATTTAAAAATATTCACTGTCATCTTGATTTGATTGCAGGTCTTCCAACGGAGGATATTGATTCATTCAAAAAATCCTTCGATATGTGTATGGATATAAAACCTGATGTTCTTCAACTTGGATTTCTAAAAGTTTTAAAAGGTTCTGCAGTTGAAAAAGAGATTAAAAAATATGATATAAAATATGCTGATTTTCCTCCTTATCAAGTTCTATCAACTAAAGACATGAGTTATATAAATATGGAAAAACTAAATAAAATAGAGAAAGTATTCGATATATACTATAATAGCGGGAATTTTAAACTTACAATGGAATATCTATTAGACATAGTACCTTCTTTCTTTAATTTTTTTAATGAATTTAGTATTTTCTTAAATAGCAAGGATTTTTATACTAAAAATTTTGACTTAAAGGATAAATTTTACTTTATTTATGAGTTTTTAATAGAAAAGATTGACAAAGAATTGATAAAGGATTTGTTGCTTCATGATTACATTATAACTTCTAAAAAACCCTATGCTGTAGAGCTTTTTGCGGATAGATATTGTGATAACAAAAAAGAAATAATTATACAAAACAAAGATAATATATACATTCATTTTAAATGCACCGATTTTAAAAAAGTTATATGTTTCAAGGTGAAATACAAAATTATTCTGAAAAATGAAGGAGTGACAATAGAAAATCAAGATGCATTAGTATTCTTTAATCTTGAAAATGGAGAATATTTTTATATCTAAGATTAAGTACTAATAAGCAAAAAAGAGTGAAATTTAGATTAATAATTAGATATGGCACGATTATTTAAAATTATCATTAAATTTTCTGATTTTTAAAGGAAAAACAGTTTAAAAAATTTTTTATTCTGTTGTATAATAAACTTGTGCATGTGTATTTTTATTTAAAATACTTGTTATTAAATACACAAAGGTGGTGATAGTTTGGCCTTTGAAGTTGTTAAACAAATAACACAAATTGAAAAGGAGGGAGACGAACTAATAAAAAAAGCTCAAAGCGATGCCCTTGAAATTCAAAAGACAGCAAAAAACGAAGTACAAAATATTATAGATAGGGCAAAATCAGAGGCAGAGGATTACTATAAGAAAGTAATCCAAAAATATGAAAATGATGCTCAAGGAGATGTAAAACGTATTTTAGATGAAAGCGACGAAGCTATAAAAGAGCTGAATGATATTTCAAAGGATATAATGAACAAGGCTGTAAATATGGTTATCGAGAGGATAGTGAATAGCCATGGCGATAGTTAAAATGAAAAAAATAACCGTAGCAGCCCCTCAAAGCCAAAGAGATAATATATTAGATGCTCTTCAGTCTAAAGGCTGTGTTGAGCTTATTGATTTAAAAAATCTTCAGCAAGAAGCAGAGGGCATCGGTTATTTTAAAGAAAATAAATCAATATCTCAAACAGAAATAAACTATAACAAAATTAAATTCTGCTATGATTTCTTAAAACAGCATGAATCAAAAAAAGAGGGACTGTTTAGCAAAAAGACAGTAATATCAAAAGAGGAGTTTGACAAATTAGAAGAAACTATAAATTGGGAGAACATATATTTAGAGTGCAAAAAAATAGATGATGACATAAACCATATTAAAAATAAGAAAAACAAGCTTATTACTCAAATAGAGCAATATAGCAATTGGATTGGGCTTGATGTTTGCAGCAAAGAGTTAAACATATTAAAAAACGTCTCCTATTTTATAGGTACTATTTCTAAAAAGTATGAAAGCAAAATAATAGATGAACTGAGCAGTAATTTTAAGGATATTTACATTGAAAAAATATCAGAAAAACAGCAGGATGTTAATGTGTTTATGCTGTGTCATAAAAATGACAGCGTGAATGTTTCTGAAGTACTTAAAAAATATGGATTTACTAAGATAAACTTTGAACTTTCTATGATTCCAAAAGAGCAGATAAAATCATTTAATGATGAATTATCAGAGCTTGATAAAGAATTTATTACTCTAAATGAAAGAGCACTAAAGCTCTCAGAGGGAATAGATGATATCGAAAAGATGTATGATTATCTTTCGAGTAGATTAGAACTTGAAAATTCAGTATTGAATCTTTTAAAGACTCAAAAAACATTTATACTTCAAGGCTGGATACCATCTGACAAGGAAGAATTTATTATGAATTCCATGTCAAAAAATTTCAGCGACTGCTATATTGCTTTTGAGGAGCCAAGTGAGGACGATATGCCTCCGGTTCTTCTTAAAAACAATAAGATAGCAGAGCCTTTTGAAGTTATAACCTCAATGTATGCACTTCCTCTGCCTACGGAGGTTGATCCAACGCCTGTTCTAACGCCGTTTTTCCTTCTATTCTTTGGAATGATGATGGCTGATATAGGCTATGGAATACTTATGCTCTTAGTAGGGCTTTTTATGCTCAAAAAGATGGATTTAGAGGAAGAAGGCAAAAAAATAGTAAAACTTTTAGTATATTGCGGTATACCAACCATTGCCTTTGGGGTTTTATATGGAAGTTTCTTTGGAGGTATAATACCTTTAAAACCTATTTGGCTTAATCCGGTTGATAAACCTATGGATGTTCTTGTTGTTTCAATAGCTTTAGGTATTGTACATCTATACGTTGGGCTTGGTGTTAAAGCCTACAGCCTCATAAAAGCAGGTAAAGCATTGGATGCTTTTATGGATGTTTTCTCTTGGTATATATTCCTTTCAGGCCTAATATGGATGCTTTTGGGCTCACTTGTGGGAGTTGGAGGAGTTGGAATTGCAAAGATTATGGCGATTGCAGGAGCCCTTATAATACTCTTTACGCAGGGAAGAGAAAATGAGTCCATAGTAGGAAAGTTCTTTGGAGGTTTATATTCCCTTTATGGAGTAACATCCTATCTTGGAGATGCGCTCTCATACTCAAGACTTTTAGCTTTAGGTCTTGCATCGGGGCTTATAGGATGGTCCTTTAACTTATTGATAGGTCTTCTTGGAAAAGGAGCATTAGCCTTAATATTTGGACCTATTATATTTGTAGCAGGGCATACATTTAATTTCCTGATAGGTGCTCTTGGAACCTTCGTTCACACCTGCAGGCTACAATATCTTGAGTTTTTCGGCAAGTTCTATGAAGGTGGAGGCAGAGCCTTCAATCCTTTAAAAATAAATACAAAATTTATAAGGGTAAATACAGAAAGATAAGGGAGGAATATTTATGGATTTCACTACATTTGTTGCTTTCTTAAAGCAGTTTGGAGGACCAATACTTGCATTACTTGGAGCTGCACTTGCTGCACTTCTTGCAGGAATAGGTTCAGCAAGGGGAGTTGGAATAGTAGGTCAGGCTGCTGCAGGTCTTGTTACTGAGGAGCCAGAAAAATTTGGTAAGACTCTTATTCTTCAGGTTATTCCAGGTACACAGGGTTTCTATGGCTTTATAACAGCTCTTATAATTCTTTCAAGAATAGGGCTTTTATCAGGAAATCTTGCACAGTTATCCTTAAGCCAAGGATTCTTGCTTTTGATGGCTGCCCTTCCAATAGCTTTCGTTGGATACAGCTCAGCAATATCACAGGGTAAGACAGCTGCAGCAGGTATACAGATTCTTGCAAAGAGACCTGAAAAGTTTTTCAATGGTGTTATCTATGCAGTTATGGTTGAAACCTATGCCGTTGTTGCGCTTATTACATCAATACTTATGATAGTTAACATAAAGATATGAGGGAGTGGCACAAATGGCCGGAATTGATAATTTAAAAAACAGGCTTTTGGAGGATGACAAAAAAAGAGCAGCTGAAATAGAAAATGAAGCAAAGGTAAAGGCTGATGAGATTATAAATGGTGCAAAATTAAAAGCATCGGATATTTTAGAGGATATAAAGCAAAGAGCAGAGAAGGACGGAAAAGAAAGAAAAGAAAGACTGATTGCAAGGGCTCAGCTTGATGCAAGAAATTCCATTCTAAAAGCAAAGCAGCAGGCAATTGATAAGGTGTTCAGCCTTGTAATCGAAAGAGTATCTTCTATGAATAAGACTGAATATGAGGACTTTATCAAAAAACTTTTAATTAACAATGTTGAAACTGGAGAGGAAGAAGTTATTTTCTCAAACAATGATAAAGAAAGAATAAATTCAAATGTTATCGATGAAGTAAATAATGAATTGAAAAGACAGGGTAAAAATGGAAACCTTAAATTGAGCAGCGATACACGAAACATATTGTCAGGTTTTATACTTAAAAGGGGAGGACTTGAGATTAACTGCTCGATTGACTCTCAAATAAGGGCATTTAGAGAAAACCTTGAGGGTGAAATTGCAACTCTCTTATTTAGCAAATAATATTATAAAATTACGGAAGGAATAAGGAAAGCAGAGCCCTTGGCTCTGAGATTTACCTCCGAACTTAGAAAGGGAGGGCAAGATATGGATAATACTATTTTTGCACAAAGTATTGCAAGAATAAGATCTTTAGAAACAAAAATGATAGATAAGGCTAAAATCGAAGCGATGGTTGAGTCAAGAGATTTTAACGACTGCTTAAGATTTCTTCAGGACACCCAATATGGAAGCTATATTACTGCATCAAACTATGAAGAGGGTCTGAAATCTGCAACTATAGATATTTATAAGGAAATGTACAAAATCTGCCCTTTAAGGGAAGTAGTTGATATTTTAGCTCTTCGTTATGATTCGCATAACATAAAAAGCCTTATAAAAGGAAAACTTGCAGGAATAGATACATTGTATCTTACAGTTGATGCCGGCACAATTCCTGTTGATAGACTCAATATAATGGTAAAAGAAGAGAATTTCAGGGATATGCCAAAGACTTTAAGATATTATGTTGAAAAAGCCTTTGAAAATTATAAAAACTCACAGGACCCTCAGGATATTGATATTACAATCGATAAAGGCATATATGAATATATGCTTGAAATAGCTGAAAGCAGTAAGATGGAGTATTTACTTGATATTGTTAAACTCATGATAGATACAATAAATATTAAATCATTTATCAGGATAAACATACAGGAACGCGGAAGAGATTTTATGCAGAAAGTACTTTTGCCAAAGGGAAACCTCGATAAGGATTTATTTTTGAATAACATAACGGATTCCCTTGAGAGCTTTGCAAACAAGATAATGCATACTGATTATTTTAAATGGGTAAAGGAAGGTTTAGGAGAATATATTAAAAAGGGTGACCTTGGAAGTATTGAAAAATACGGAGATAACTACATTATAGATTATCTAAAGAAGGCAAAGCTTGTAAGCTTTGGACCAGATCCTATTATCGCATATATTTTAGCCAGAGAAAATGAAATAAGAGCAATAAGAATAATACTTACAGGAAAAAGGAACGATGTAAGTCCCGACATAATAAGGGAAAGGCTGCGTGATGTTTATGTATAAAATAGGAGTTGTTGGAGAAAAGGACGCAGTTATAGCCTTTCTTGCTCTTGGCCTTACTGTTAAAGCTGTTGAAAGTCCTGATGAAGCTATGAAGGCAGTTGACGGTATGGCAAGGGAGGGCTATGGAATAATATTTGTAACGGAGACGGTAGCAAAGGACATAGAAGAAACTATTGAAAGATATAAAAATCAGATGCTTCCGGCAATTATTCTAATTCCAGGAAGCAAGGGAAGCCTTGGAATTGGTATGGCTAAAATTAAGGAGAATGTAGAAAAAGCTGTCGGAGTAGATATTTTATCAAAGAAAGAAGGTTGATAGCTTGAGTAACGGAAGAATTGTAAAAATATCAGGACCTCTTGTAATAGCAGAGGGTATGGAAAATACTAACATGTTCGACGTTGTTAGAGTAGGCAATAAGAAATTAATCGGTGAAATAATAGAAATGAGAGGCGATAGAGCTTCTATTCAGGTATACGAAGAAACATCGGGTTTAGCACCTGGAGAACCTGTTGAATCTGTTGGAGAGCCTCTTAGCGTTGAACTTGGACCTGGACTTATAGAGGCCATGTTTGATGGTATTCAAAGACCTCTCGATGCTGTAAGGGATGTTGCAGGTGATTTTATTGCAAGAGGTGTAGATGTACCATCGCTAAACAGAGAAAAGAAGTGGGATTTTAAGCCATTAAAGAACGCAGGGGATTTTGTAACTGCAGGAGATGTTATTGGTTTTGTTCAGGAAACAACTCTAATTCAGCATAGAATTATGATTCCCTATGGAATAGAGGGAAACATAGTTGAAATTAAAGAAGGAAGTTTTACGGTTTTGGATGTTGTTGCTACCGTAAAAGATAAAAACGGCAGCATTCATAATGTTACTTTGATGCAAAAGTGGCCTGTAAGAAGAGGAAGGCCTTATAAAAACAAAATAGCTCCAGAAGAGCCTATGATAACTGGACAAAGAATAATCGATACCTTCTTCCCAGTTGCAAAGGGTGGAACGGCATGCGTTCCAGGACCTTTTGGAAGCGGTAAGACAGTTGTTCAGCACCAGCTTGCAAAATGGGCAGACGCTGAAATAGTTGTATATGTAGGATGCGGAGAACGTGGCAATGAGATGACAGACGTTCTTATGGAATTCCCTGAATTAAAGGATCCTAAATCAGGAGAGCCTTTGATGAAAAGAACAGTACTTATTGCAAATACTTCAAATATGCCGGTTGCAGCGAGAGAAGCATCAATTTACACTGGAATTACTATTGCTGAATATTTCAGGGACATGGGATATTCTGTTGCAATAATGGCTGACTCAACATCAAGATGGGCAGAAGCTCTTCGTGAAATGTCTGGCCGTCTTGAAGAAATGCCTGGTGAGGAAGGATATCCAGCATATCTTACTTCAAGAGCAGCTGCTTTCTATGAAAGAGCAGGTAAGGTTGAATGTCTTGGAAGCGATGGAAGGATTGGTGCCCTGACTGTTATAGGTGCAGTATCACCTCCTGGAGGAGACCTTTCAGAGCCGGTAACCCAGGCAACCCTTAAAATAGTTAAGGTTTTCTGGGGACTTGATTCCCAGCTTGCATATAAAAGACATTTCCCTGCAATAAACTGGCTTTTAAGTTATTCCCTATACCTTGATAAAATAGGTCCATATATAGAGGGAACGGGAATAAAGGATTGGCAGGATATGACTAAGGAAGCTATGAAGATACTTCAGGAAGAGGATGAACTTCAGGAAATTGTAAGGCTCGTTGGTATAGATGCATTATCAGAAAAGGATAGATTGACTTTAGAGGCTGCAAAGTCCTTAAGGGAAGATTATCTGCATCAGAATGCCTTCCATGAAGTAGATACTTATACTTCGCTAAATAAACAATCTAAGATGTTAAAGCTTATACTCGAGTTTTATCATCTTGCTCAAAACGCCCTTGATAATGGTGTTTATCTTAGTAAATTAACTGTTCTCCCTGTTAGAGAGAAAATAGCAAGGGCAAAATATATACCTGAAAATGAAATGGAAAAAATCGATGCTATATTTGATGAATTAAAACAGCAGATAAACTCTCTTTATGAGGGAGGTGCAGTAAATGCTTAAGGAATATAGAACCATAAGAGAAGTTGCAGGGCCGCTTATGCTTGTTGACAATGTTGAAAAAGTAGCCTTTGATGAACTTGTTGAGATAGAAACTCAAAAAGGTGAAATTAGACGTGGAAGAGTTCTTGAAATAAATCAGGATAAGGCACTCGTTCAGCTTTTTGAAAGTTCTGCAGGAATAAACTTAAAAGACAGTAAGGTAAGATTTCTTGGAAGGACATTGGAACTTGGTGTTTCAATGGATATGCTCGGAAGGGTATTCGATGGACTTGGAAGGCCTAAGGATGGAGGACCAAAGATAATTCCTGAAAAAAGGCTTGATATATCCGGAGAACCTATAAACCCTGTTGCAAGAGATTATCCGTCAGAATTTATACAGACAGGTATTTCTGCAATAGATGGACTTAACACTCTTGTTAGAGGACAAAAGCTTCCGATATTCTCGGGCTCAGGTCTTCCACATGCAAGGCTTGCAGCACAGATAGCAAGACAAGCAAAGGTTTTATCCGCTGACAGCAAATTCGCAGTTGTATTTGCTGCTATGGGTATAACTTTTGAAGAAGCAGACTTTTTTATCTCTGATTTTAAGAAAACAGGAGCTATAGACAGGTCCGTCCTATTTATAAATCTTGCAGATGAACCTTCAATAGAAAGAATAGCAACTCCAAGAATGGCTTTAACCTGTGCAGAATATCTTGCTTATGAAAAAGGAATGCATGTTCTTGTAATTATGACTGATATGACGAACTATGCTGAGGCTTTAAGAGAGGTTTCAGCAGCAAGAAAAGAGGTTCCAGGAAGAAGAGGATACCCTGGATATCTTTATACTGACCTTTCTACTATTTATGAGAGAGCAGGAAGAATAAGGGGCAGGGAAGGATCTATAACTCAGATACCGATACTTACAATGCCTGAAGATGATAAGACTCATCCTATACCTGACCTTACAGGATATATTACAGAGGGACAGATAATATTAAGCAGAGAGCTATACAGAAAGGGAGTTATGCCTCCTATTGACGTTCTTCCATCACTTTCAAGACTCAAGGATAAGGGTATTGGAAAAGGTAAGACGAGGGAAGATCATGCAGATACCATGAACCAGCTTTTTGCAGCCTATGCCCAAGGTAAACAGGCAAAGGAACTTGCAGTAATTCTTGGTGAATCAGCCCTTTCTGATACTGATAAGCTTTTTGCAAAGTTTGCTGAAGAATTTGAAAGAAGATATGTATCACAGGGTGAGTATGAAAACAGGAGTATAGAAGAAACATTAAGTATAGGCTGGCAGCTTCTATCCATACTTCCAAAATCAGAATTAAAGAGAATAAGAGATGAATATATAGAAAAGTACCTTCCCAAAAAAGGGGTTGAATAGGAATGAGACTTAATGTAAACCCAACAAGAATGGAGCTTACAAGGCTTAAAAAGAGGCTGAAGGTTGCAGTAAGAGGACATAAGCTTTTAAAGGATAAGCAGGATGAGCTCATGAAAAAGTTCATTGAGCTTATTAAAAAGAACGATGAGCTAAGGAAAAGCGTTGAAGGAGAGCTTACAGAATCTTTGAAGAATTTTATGATGGCAAAGGCTGTAATGTCAACTGAGTCCCTTGAAGAAGCGATTATAATGCCGACGGAAAAGATAAGCCTTAATGTATCCAAAAAGAATGTGATGAGCGTTAACGTTCCTGTTATGGAATTTGTAAGGGAGGCAAAGGAAGGAGCAAGCATTTACCCCTATGGTTTTGCTGCGACGACGGGAGAACTCGATAGCGCAATAAAAAAGCTGTATGATATTATGCCTCACCTTTTAGAGCTTGCTGAGGTTGAAAAATCCTGCCAGCTCATGGCCGATGAAATTGAAAAGACAAGAAGAAGGGTTAATGCTCTCGAGTATGTAATGATTCCTCAGCTTCAGGAAACTATTAAATATATAACCATGAAGCTCGATGAAAACGAAAGAGGAACATTGACAAGGCTCATGAAAGTAAAGACCATGATACAAAAATGATAAATTAAAAAACAGCAGCGATTATGATAAATGCTGCTGTTTTTTTTATGAAATTAATATTACAATGGAAATAAAGAAAATTTAGTTAAATTTTACAATCGATATAATGAATTAAGGTGTTATAATATGAAAAAAAGATTTAATTTTATTTTGTTTTTACTTGCTTTTATTATATTCTGTTCTTGCAGTTTAAAAACTGAAGGGATTGATCAGAGAATAGAAGAAGAATGTATTTCTACTTTTGAAAGCGATTCGATTAAAGAACAAAAAATAGTATTGCAAGGAGAAGAAGAAACAGCAGCTTTAAAAAAAGATTTAAAAGAAGATAAGATAAGCATAGCTGCAACTGGGGATATAATGTTTCACATGCCAATTGTAAACAGCGCTTATAATGGGAAAAAATATGATTTTAAATATATCTTTGAAGACATAAAGCCATTAATTGAATCTTCAGATATTGCAATAGGGAATCTTGAAACAACAATATATCCTAAAAGAAAACTTTCAGGTTATCCAAGGTTTAATTCTCCCATCGAAATACTTGAGGGGATAAAATATGCCGGCTTTGATGTTTTAACAACAGCAAATAATCACTGTGCTGACAGCGGAAGGGAAGGTATACTATCTACAGTTAATAACATTAAAAAAAGCGGAATGATACCAGTTGGAACAGGAAACACGAAGGAACTTAAATATGCTGTAGTTGAACGAAATGGTATAAAGATAGGAATTTTGTCCTATACATTCAGCACTAATGGGATTAAGGTACCAAAGGGTATGGTAAATTTAATAGATAAAAATGTAATTAAAAAAGATATTGATATATTAAAGAAGAAAAGCGATTATATAATTGTTTGTATTCATATAGGAACAGAATATGTGATGGATGCTGAACCTAATGTTAAAAAACTTTTTAAAGAAATAGCTTTTATGGGTGCTGACTGCATCATAGGAAACCATCCCCATGTTCCAAGGACAGTTGAAATCATAGAAATAAATGGGAAAAAAGTGTTTATAGCCTATTCACTTGGGAATCTATTATCAAGCCAGAATAAACCTTATACTGATATTGGGCTTATATGCAAATTGGATATTAAAAAGGATGATAAAGGAATAGTTTCTTTAATAAGCAGCGATGTAATACCTGTTTATAGAAAAAATTATATTGAAAAAGGTAAAAATTTATATAAAATAATAAACTACAGCTCTACAGAAAAGATTGATTATTTATTAGAAGAAGAGAAGGAGTACATAAAAAATACATATTATGATATTATAAATAAGAGCAGCTTTGAAGTTTTTAATTTAAATAGGAGGGAATAATATGGCAGTAAGGGAAATAGTTCAAAAGGGACATCCTGCACTAAAGGCAAAAAGTACGAGCGTTGCTAAAATCGATGATAGGATTAAAGGTATAATTCAGGATTTAAAGGATACACTATACAGCACTTCAAATGGTATAGGACTTGCAGCTCCGCAGATAGGAATAAACAAAAGAATTATATTAATAGATATGAGAGATGGCATGAAGCCTATTGTACTCATAAATCCAAGGATTGTAAGCTATTCTGGGAAACAGGAAAGTGAAGAGAGCTGCCTTAGCTATATAGGATATTATGGATATGTTGAAAGACCTGCAAAGGTAATAGTAAAAGGCCTTAATGAAAATGGAGAAGAAGTAAGCTATAAGGGTGAAGAACTTTTATGCAGAGCTTTTTGCCATGAAATTGATCATCTCGATGGTATAATGTATACAGATAGAGCCTACGAAATTTATAGAGATGATGAGGAGAGATTGCACTAATAATTAAGAAGCTCTAAACATTTTTTAAAAAAAGAACTTTTGGTATTTAATATTTTTAATAACCAAAAGTTCTTTTTTTATATAAAAGTGTACAGTGCTTCCTAAAATCTTCTTATATTGAAATTCCTTTTATTTGAAAACTTTGACCTAACAGAGGAAGATTAAACTTCAGATTAATCTCAATGGTATCTAAAGTTTTAATTTTGTTGTAGATATAGATTTTAATATCTTTATAATTATAGACATTAAATAAATTTGTATTGTCTACGGATTTAACAGCCTCTGCCCAAAGGCTCTTTGTTGTTCCAGCTCATCCGCATGATACAGAAGTATATTTTATCATTAACTTTCCTCCGTTTTTTAGTATAAAATCATAGGTTTTATCATTCATTATTATATTCATGAAATCACCTCCATACCCTTATAGGGTATTTTTATTATATCATATTTTGTTTTTTCATACAAGAATAATGTGTAAAAACAATAGACAAACAGGTGTATATACAGTATAATATTTGTGTAAAGACACATGTATGGAGGATGTAAAAATGAAAACGAAAGAATTAACGGTAGGTGCTCTATTGTCAGCTATGGCTCTGCTTATCCCTCTTGCCTTTGGAAATTTTTTAATGGTAAGCATTCCACCTTTTACGGCAACGATTATGTCCCATGTACCTCTATTTTTAGCCATGCTTGTAAGTCCCCTCGCAGCGGTTATGGTAGGACTTGTTTCTGCTTTCGGATTTTTAATAAAGTTAGGTCCTGTTGTTGCAGCTAGAGCACTTATGCATGCTGTTGCAGGCTATGTTGGAGCATCAGCAATAAAAAAAGGATACAGCTTTAAAGCTGCCCTTGCGATTTCAATGCCCTTTCATGCACTCCTTGAAGCTGTTGCAGTTATACCTTTTTATGGTTTAAATCTTTATAAAATTTTAGTTGTCGTAGCTCTTGGAACAGCGATACATCATGCAGTAGATTCAGTTATAGCTGTATTTATTGCAGAGACTCTAAAAAAGGCGAAAGTAGTAAAAGCCGTATAATATTAAAAATATAGGTTTATAAATAATTTGCTAATAAGTCCTAAATTATTAGTAGAATAAATGAATATAAAGTATTATTTTATAAATATAGAACTTTTGCAAACATTACAATAAAGCAAGCAAAAGTTCTATATTTTTTAAGAGTAAAAAAAGTTTATATAATTTAATTATTAGTCATTGATTAATCGAGGACTTTTATTGTCTATTTTATAACAAATACTAAATTGACTTGATTGTAATATAATTATATAATTTATATGGATAATTGTATTTTAGGGGGTATTTTATGAAGGAGTATAATGTATTCGAAGACCAATACTCATTAAGAGGAAGAGTATATAATATATTAAGAGAAAATATTTTGGATGGTAAATATAAGCCCGGTGAGAACCTGATTGAGCTTAAACTTGCAAATGAGCTTCATGTAAGCAGAACCCCGGTTAGAGAAGCAATAAGGCAGCTTGAGCTTGAAGGCCTTGTTGAAAGCATTCCCAATAAAGGAGTTATAGTTAAGGGTATAACTAAAAAGGACATGGAAGATATATATAGAATAAGAGTTGTACTTGAAGGTCTTGCTGCAAGATGGGCTATTGAGCAGATTACAGATGATAAGATAAAAGAGATGAAAGACCTTTGTGAGCTTATGGAATTTTATACTATGAAAAACGATGTTGACCAGATAGCAGATCTTAACACTAAATTTCATGATATTATTTTCTCTTCAACAAACAGTAGTATATTACAGCACATATTGAGAGATTTTCAGTTCTACGTTAAATGGGCAAGACATGAATCACTATCTACCCCCGGAAGAAAAGAAGAAGCGCTGAAGGAACATCTTGACATATTAAAAGCCTTTGAAGATAGAGATGCTGAAGCAGCTGTTAAATACCTTACAATACATGTTGAAAATTCAAGCAGAAACGTATTGAGAAAGCTTTCAGAAGAATAAAAATTTAAGCTGCAGCCTTATTATTTTAAGCTGCAGCTTAAAAATTCATATATGCATGCTTTAACAAGATTTTTATCATATCCCCAGGAATTCATTCCTGTAATTTTCATGTCAGTAGAGTATTTTTTAAATCGATTAGGAAGATCTATTTCCCCTCTTATACCGCTTCCAGCATCTAAAAGATTTATATATAGTATATTTGTTGAATTTAATTTTTTAAATTTTTCCATTGAAGAATCGACATTCATATCTATTATTATATTATCATCAAAATATCCTGAGTATATTAAAGAAGATTTAATATTGCTGCTCGTATCTGTAACTTCATCAACTATGATTATGCCGTCATATTTAATGGGCATATTTTTTACTCTATTACTTATCGATTCAGCAAAAAGATTAGAATTATAAATCGGTTCAGTAAATTTTATTTTTATTCCCATTTTATATAGATACTCTAAATCTATTTGATTTTTAACTACATCTTCTATTGCGCGGCTTTTAGTGTAATTAATAATAGTTATGCTTCCACATCCATCAAGTATAGCAGAGTTTATAGCACTATTAATTTCTGGGTAGTAACCTGAAAATGCTATATAAAAAAAGTAAGGTTTATAATTTAAAAGCGAACTTCTAACATCCTCTGCAACTTTTGTAAGTTCATTTATCTTTGGGTTGACTTTAAGTATTTTGTATTTTTGTTTTATTTGAAATGCATATATTGGTTTTAAAATGTAAGGAGCATCTTTAAAAAAGTAATTAGAATAATATGGAGTATATTTTTCCATTTCTCCTTCGCAGTAGAATATTACTGCTTCCTTATTAGTGGATATGATACTAATATTGGGGAGCATATATTTTACAGGTTTAAAAATAATAAAGCTGGTTATAAAATAGGAAAATATAAAACATGCAAAAATCAAAATAAACTCTAAAATTTTTATCTTTTTTATCTTTTTTCTATAAATGAATAAAAATATAACTGTAAATAATAGCATAGGAATGAATAGGAAATAATAGCTGTAAGGAGCACAAAGAATTAAACATATCATTATTCCCCAAAATATTGATAGTAAAATCAACAAAATATCACCTCCATAGAATTTTATTCCAAAGAGGAGGGAAATATTATTAATTTTAAATGTAACCATAATGCTGCACAGCCAATCTTTACCGCTCATTTTGAAGCTCTAAGCCTCACTTCCTTAAAACCCAAGAACTTTTGGAACTCGCTGCGCTCAAACAGCCAAAAGTTCTAAGGGTTTTGG